>JBFLVL010000025.1:0-49954 GCA_040758495.1 Chloroflexota bacterium | reverse complement strand
TGTTTCGGTAAGCTTAACAACGTACTTTGGTTTCATTTCCTTGCTCTCCTGATCAACTGTTTTTTGTTGGTTGATCAGGTAGCAAGATGCGTGCCATCTTTATGTTTTATGATGGACGATCTACTAGTTTGAAAGGAATCATCCTGGCCGGAGGTCGGGGAACCAGACTATATCCTCTCACCATCCCAGTCAGCAAGCAGTTATTACCCGTCTATGACAAACCCATGGTGTATTACCCCCTCTCCATGCTCATGTTGGCGGGTATCCGTGAAATACTGGTCATCACTACTCCAGAAGCAATGGCAGATTTCCAGGGATTGTTAAAAGACGGCACTCAATGGGGTCTACATTTCTGTTACCGGGAACAAAACACACCGCGCGGTCTGGCAGATGCTTTCTTAGTCGGTCGTGAATTCATCAACAACGAACCAGTCTGTCTTATATTGGGTGATAATATCTTTTTTGGTCATGGCTTACCTGAAAAACTAAGGAGCGCAGCTACACTGAAAGAAGGAGCGCTAATTTTCGCTTACCCCGTAAAGGACCCCCAGCGGTATGGGGTGATTGAATTTGACCAAAATGGGCGCGCCTTGAGCATCGAAGAAAAGCCAGAAAAACCTCGCTCAAGTTACGCAGTTCCAGGCTTGTATTTCTACGACCAGAAAGTTGTTGACTTTACCTCCATGCTAATACCTTCAAAGCGAGGGGAGTTAGAAATAACCGATCTTAACCATAAATATTTAGAACGCGGAGAATTACAGGTTGTGGAATTGGGTCGAGGGGTAGCCTGGCTAGATGCCGGAACGCATGAATCGCTCCTTCAAGCCGCTAACTTTATCCAGGCAGTGGAAGAACGGCAGGGGATGATGATCTCCTGCCCGGAAGAAATTGCCTGGCGAATGGGATATATCCAGGATCAAGAACTACGTAGCCTGGCTCTCGAATTGAATAACAACCAATATGGCCGTTACTTACTGCGCCTACTCGAAGGGAAAAACCCACACATAAGACAATAATGTCAAAAATATTGCTGCTGGGTAAATATGGCCAGGTAGGTTGGGAACTCCAACGGACATTAGCCTCCCTAGGCGAAGTGATCGCCCTGGATTTTCCTGAAATTGACGTAGGTGATCCCAAGAGTATTCGCAACATCCTGCAAACCACCCAACCAGAAGTCATAATTAATGCAACCGCCTATAATGCAGTTGACCAGGCAGAAAAAGAACCCGAGATCGCAATGAGGGTGAATGGGAGGGGTCCGGCTTGCTTAGCGGAACAGGCTAACAAACTTGAGGCAGCTCTTATCCATTATTCCTCGGATTATGTTTTTGATGGAAGTAAAGGTGAACCGTATACAGAAACGGATAGCCCTAACCCTTTGAACGTGTATGGCAGGACCAAGTTACTTGGGGAACAGGCAGTCCAGGATGGTTGTGAGGCTTATCTCATTTTTCGAACCAGTTGGGTATACAGCCTGAGAAGGGAATGTTTTGTAACTAAGGTTCTTAGCTGGGCAAAGGAACAAGACCATCTGCGGATAGTGACAGATCAGGTAAGCTCCCCTACCTGGTGCCGTGTGCTTGCTGAAATAACCGCGCAGACGCTGGCAATGGGAAACCGAAACATTGTCTCATGGATCAAGGAGCGAAAAGGTGCTTATCACTTATCTTGTAGAGGTAGCGCAAGTAGATACGAGTGGGCTGAGGCAATTCTCAAACAAGCTCACAATAGTAATGTAGAAAAAAGAACGAAGAGAATATATCCTGCCGTTAGTGCAGACTTTTCCAACCCAGCAGAACGTCCCAAATACACTGTCCTTAATTGCCAACGGTTTATCAACACATTCGGGTTGCATCCCCCTGAATGGAAAGAGGCTTTACAGTTGGCCATGGAGGAGGGTCTCGATACGCTTCGCTACTCGACCCAAGGGTAGAGGGAAAGGACAATGGAACGCAGTGCAGATTGGATGAACCAGGCTCAAGGAGACCTGGCTCATGCTTACAATGATCTGGAAGGTGGTTTTTATGAATGGGCATGCTTTTCTGCTCAGCAGGCAAGCGAAAAAGCTGTTAAAGCGGTATTCCAGAAGCTCGGAGCAGAAGCGTGGGGCCATTCTGTGGCTGATCTTTTGGAGGAGTTGAGTAAAACCCAATCGCTACACAAGTCACTAAAAGATATGGCGCTTGAGTTGGACAAAGCCTATATATCTACACGTTATCCAAACGCTCACCCCACTGGATCCCCAAGAAGTCGCTACATCCGAACAGAGGCGGAAAGGCTGATTGGTTATGCAGAGAAAATTATCGAGTTCTGTGCGAGTCTGCTATCCAACCTATAGTTTTGATGAGCTCACGAGGCTACTACGAGAAAGGTTGCTTGAATTAGCAGAACACCTGCCGTTGAAACGAGTCTGGCTCTTTGGTTCCTGGGCAAAAGGGAGAGCAACTGTCTTTAGCGATATTGATCTTTTGGTTGTCTACTCAGACCCACCCAGAGAGGATGCTTATAGTCTGGCAAAAAGCATCCTGAAAATTCGAGGGTTGGAACCCCATTTATACACCGAGGAGCAGGCTGAAGCATTAAAAAAAACCGTGAAACGTATGACAGAGGGTGGAATTGTGTTATATCCAGTTTAACCTGGTACTCATAAGGTACCCCTGATCACTTTTATCAAACTGAGAATTTATAGATCGGGTAATTGTCCAAATAAAGGTAGTATCACTTATTGGTGAATGTAGTACCGTCTGTGTGAGATACATCAACGTTGAAAACAGCTAAAGAAATAACTCACGACCCAAATATCGAAAAAATCGTGCGTATCCTGAAAAGCTATAACCCAGAAAGGATTATCCTCTTCGGTTCACGAGCGCGAGGGGAAGCAGATGATTACAGCGATTATGATTTGATCATTATCAAACGCACCACACGCACATTCTTGGAAAGGTTGCGTGACATGGTGCCATACCTGATGGAATTTGAATTCCCAGCAGAAATATTAGTATATACACCTGAGGAGTTCAACCAGATGGGTGAAACAGGCCTGGGTTGGTTAGTAAGACGTGAAGGAGTGGTCTTATATGAATATCCATCGAGTTGAAGCTCGTAGGTGGTTACAACAGGCACGAGCAGACTTGGAAGTAGTGAAAACTTTACGGTCCGCTGGACATTATGCTGCAGCTTGTTTTCATAGCCAACAAGCGGCAGAAAAAGCGTTAAA
Source organism: Chloroflexota bacterium (assembly GCA_040758495.1). Classification (GTDB taxonomy): domain Bacteria; phylum Chloroflexota; class Anaerolineae; order Anaerolineales; family JBFLVL01; genus JBFLVL01. The sequence goes on along the minus strand of JBFLVL010000025.1, from coordinate 46,737 downwards.
GGCAGTGCTGTACAGTCAGGGCGCACGGGTGGTGTTGGGACACGCTGCTGGGGAATTCGTGCGTCAATGTCAATCTCTCGATGTGGCGTTTGCCAACCTTTTGGGGGATGCCGCTCTGTTAGATCAGTTTTACATTCCTACCCGTTACCCCAATGGGCTACCAACTCCGGCTGTCCCCAGTGAAAGCTATTCAGAATCCCAAGCAAAAGACGCACAGCAAGCTGCTGAACGTGTGCTCCAGATTGTTGAAGCATATCTACGTTCTCACGGGTGTGTTTCTGAAGACTCTTAGCGAAAAAAATTTGGTAACAAAATCGTAGCTGCTCAGCATCCCTCGCCGGACTGATCCTTCGACTAGCTCGGGACAAGAATCCAGGGCTGGCAGGCCCCCCATACGGGGGGCAGGCCCCCCATACGGGGGGCAGGCAAAGTCCGTTCAAACGGACTGACAGCTCAGTGCATTTTTCAGTCGGAATTCATCCGACTTTGGTTCTCAGCCTGAGAATTTATTCTCAGGCTTCAGGCTCAAGCGTAAGCAGGCTGAGCAGTAATGGCTATTACGATAGAAGAGAAGAAACCTGTACTGAAAAACCAAGAAGATCGCTGGACAATGGTCATACAGCCTCAGCGCAGTTGGCTAGATTTGCGCCTGGGCGAGTTGTGGCAGTACCGCGACCTGGTCATGCTCTTCGTGCGGCGCGACTTCGTATCTGTCTACAAACAGACTATCCTGGGCCCATTGTGGTACCTGATCCAGCCGCTGATGACCACCATCGTTTTCACTGTCATCTTCGGGAACATTGCCCGACTACCCACCGATGGGCTGCCCTCCTTTCTCTTTTATCTCTCCGGAACTGTCATCTGGGCGTATTTCGCCGAGTGTTTGAACAAGACCGCGCTGACGTTCGTATCCAATGCCGGTCTGTTTGGTAAAGTGTACTTCCCGCGACTGGCTGTACCCCTCTCCATCCTGATCTCCAACTTAATCAGTTTTGCCATTCAATTTGGGTTGTTCCTCGGGTTCATGCTCTATTTCTGGCTGAGTGGATCAAGTGTTCAACCCAACCTCTGGATATTGCTTACTCCAGTTTTGCTGCTAATAATGGCCGGGCTGGGATTGGGTTTCGGCATCATCGTCTCCTCGATGACCACCCGTTACCGCGACTTGCGCTTTCTGGTCACTTTCGGGGTGCAGTTGTGGATGTATGCCACGCCAGTTATTTACCCGATCTCTTCCGTACCAGAAAGGTTCCAATGGTTGATACGCATCAACCCACTAACACCTATTGTGGAGGCTTTTCGTTTCGCCTTCCTGGGTGCGGGTAGCCTGAGCTCTATGAATTTGTTGTATAGTTTTGGTTTCATGCTGCTGGTTTTGTTGATTGGTACGTTGATATTCAACCGGGTTGAAGCGACGTTTATGGATACGGTTTAACCCTTTGTAATGAAAAACACTCGACCGCAACCACCAACTCATTTGTCCCCTTATGTGCGGGTATACCTAGAGGCTTTGGAAGGGGCTTACCTTGTCGGTCGAATTTCTCTTGGGGGATCCTTGGGATTGTTCCATTACCTCGATTATCGTCTTCCCACAATGTTGATGCCTGGTGGCCTGTTCGAACCGTCCAGAAGGGCAAGGGGCTAGTGAAGGGGATTGGATGTAGAATCAGGGAAGAGGAACATGAAACGTGTAATGAGAAGAGATGAGATCACTATGAGCAAGTTTGAAGAAACGAATTTGATGCCCCACCAAATTCAGGCCCTGGAGGTTATTCGACGAAATTTACTCGAGTTGTTCCCCGTCGAGGCGATTTTTTTGTACGGTTCGGCTGCGCGCGGCGAAGCAGACCCAGAGTCCGATATCGATCTTTTGATCTTGACTTCCAGGGAATTATCCCGTTTCGAGAGGCACCAGATCACCCATCTGGTCTTCGATGTGAATCTGGAGCATGACACAAATTTCAGCACACTGGTTGTCGATCGCTTTTCCTGGGAGACCGGTTTGTTCTCTGTGTTGCCGATCCACTATCAGATCCTGGAAGATGGTATCCTCGTATGAGCCAGACCCGTGAAGATGCAGTCCGCTATTGGTGGAATATGGCCGAGGAGAGCCTCTTAGCGGCTCGACGGGAGACGGACGCGAGGGCTTATTCTTTTGCCATCAATCGCATCTATTACGCTGTTTTTTATGCGGCCAGCGCTGCGCTCCTCGAACGGAAGCTATCTTTTGTCAAGCATTCGGGAGTACGCGCAGCCTTTCACCGCGAGTTTGTCAAAAGCGGACTGCTTGAAGTGGAATGGGGGAAGTTTTACGATCAGTTGTTTGAAGATCGGCAAGAGGGAGATTATCTAACCTTTATCTCCTTCGATCAGCAGTACGTGGAAACGCAGCTGGATCGCTGTAGCCAGTTCCTGAACCGGTTGCGCCCATTGGTCACTTGTGTATCCTGATGGGGTTGTGAAATAAGGGCAGCACAGTGCAGGCAGGGCGGGTCGTCTGATCCAGATCGGAACCGGCGAGACTAACCACAACAGCCGCGACGAGCAGGTGTTCATGGAGATGGTATTATCCCCTTACTCGCTACAAGTAAAATGCAGGAGTTCAAGATGAAATTAATCGTGAGCCTTGACCGTGACGAAGACGGCGTCTGGATCGCTGAATGTCCTTCCATCCCCGGTTGCGTCAGCCAGGGCGTTACAAAAGAAGAAGCACTAGAAAACATCAGGGAAGCCATCCAACTCTGCCTGGAAGTCCGCGCAGAACAAGGTTTACCTTTGACATAAGCATATTTCGATAAATTTAAACATTCGTAGCTAGATAAATTATGAGCAGCACCGTCATCTCCCTCAAAAACCCCTTGCGGATGTCCTACCACGAATTTCACGATGAACTTAGCCACGAATTTCACGAAGCATTCGAATGAATTTCTTATGCTACAAGTGGCGCGAAGTTACAAAACCAATTTGCAGAATTCGTATAATTCGTGGTAACCAAGAAAAACCAATTCGCCAGATTCGTATAATTCGTGGCAACCAAGAAAAACCAATTCGCCAAATTTGTATAATTCGTGGTAACCAAGAAAAACCAATTCGCCAGATTCGTATAATTCGTGGCAACCAAGAAAAACCAATTCGCCAGATTCGTATAATTCGTGACAACCAAGAAAAACCAATTCGCCAAATTTGTACAATTCGTGGCAACCAAGAAAAACCAATTCGCCAAATTTGTATAATTCGTGGCATTGACCAGGAAGGTAAGGTGACTGCCAACTGAGCGTATTTGAGTAGATGATGAATTATCAGATCACAAACGCGGATATACACACCCATCTGCGAGCACGGATGAGCCAACGCGGCGTCAGCATCGAAGAAATCCAAAAAGTACTGGATCATGGCTGGCAAGCCAAAGACGCGAAACAGGGCACTCTTGGGAAAGTTTTGGTGTTTCCATACGCTGCTGAATGGGAAGGGCAGATTTACTCAGAGAAAGAGGTTACGGTATACTACAAGGTGATCGATAAGGAGATTGTACTTCTGACAGTGAAAGCCCGTTATGGGCAAGGTTTTATGAAAGGATGAAGGCGATGAAACTGGAATATGATTCTATCCGGGACTTGTTATACATCTGGTTTGCAACGCCGGGTAAAAAGGCTGCCAGAACCGAGACGGTGACGCCGGGAGTCCACGCGGACTTTGATCGGCATGGCAGATTGGTGGGAATTGAGGTGCTAGATGCATCAGAAATATTACAGCAGAAAGTTCAGTTTGAAGTAGCCCTTACACCTGCACATACCGAGTCTGGAGCGACATAACATCTTTACCTCAATATTGAACCAAAACGAATGCTGATGCCCAGCACCGTCATCTCCCTCAAAAACCCCTTGCGGATGTCCTACCACGAATTTCACGAAGCATTCGAATGAATTTCTTATGCTACAAGTGGCGCGAAGTTACAAAACCAATTTGCAGAATTCGTATAATTCGTGGCAACCAAACAAAACCAATTCGCCAGATTCGTATAATTCGTGGCAACCAAGAAAAACCAATTCGCCAAATTTGTATAATTCGTGGCAAAGTAGATTATGACCAACATTGTCATCTCTGTCGAAAACCTCTCCAAACAATACCGCCTCGGCCAAATCGGCGGCCGCACCCTGACCGAAGACCTCAACCGCTGGTGGGCCAGCGTTCGGGGTAAACCCAACCCCTACCTGAAGATCGGACAGGAAGATCACAGCAACCGGGAGGGCGAATACATCCGGGCCTTGCGGGGTGTCAGTTTTACTGTAGAGCAAGGCGAAGTGGTGGGCATCCCTTCGATACGGCTTCGCCACTCAGGGCAGGCATCGGGCGCAACGGAGCCGGCAAGAGCACCCTGCTCAAGATCCTCTCGCGCATCACCGCCCCGACCGAAGGCAGGGTTAGAGTCAAGGGCCGCGTCGCCAGCCTGCTGGAGGTGGGCGCCGGGTTTCACCTTGTAGGGCGAGGCGTACGCCAATCCTCAACGTTCAGATCGGGAATGCGTTTGAAGTGTTCTGTGTTTCCTGTCACGAGAACCAGGCTATGCACCAGCGCAGAGGCAGCAATCAAGATGTCGGCATCCGTGATCAGTTGTCCCCTTCTGGATAAGTCAGCATAAATGCCCGCTGCATTTGCAATGATCTCCTCACTTAACGGCAGGACTTCGCTCCTGGCGCAGCGCTCATCGAAGAGAGCGATCTGGCGTGCAGCCCCTTTGGTCATCAGACCGCGCAAAATCTCATACCGCGTAATGATGGAGAAGGTGAAATGTCCATGCTCGGTCAGATACTGAACTGCCTTTTGTTGCAGTCCAGGATCGCGGCTCTTCATGATTTCAGAAAGTGTGTCCGTGTCCAGCAGGGCGGCTTTCATCGCGGCTGACTGGGACGCATGAAGTTCTGCCGACCAAGAGCCTGGCGCTCGATTTCGGCAATCTCTGTTTCGGTAAAGTCTTTATACACCTCCTGCCAGGCTTGCAGTGTTTCGTCAGGGGTCTCCAAGGTTTGGACGCGAATGGTGACTTCAAGCCGCTGGCGGTCGGGAAGGCCCAGCGGCTCTAGCGGTGTGATCACACCGTTCTCGTAGATTGCTTCAAATGTCTGTCTCATTTCTTTTTTCTCCTGCTCATTCCTGGTAATTTTACCATCTACTTTATTCATTCCTCGCTAATCGACAATCGCCAATCGTAAATCAGAAATGTCAACCGTTATCTCCGTCGAAAACCTCTCCAAACAATACCGCCTCGGCCAAATCGGCGGCCGCACCCTGACCGAAGACCTCAACCGCTGGTGGGCTAGGGTTCGGAGTAAACCCAACCCCTACCTGAAGATCGGCCAGGAAGATCACAGCAACCGGGAGGGCGAATACATCCGGGCCTTGCGGGGTGTCAGTTTCACTGTAGAGCAAGGCGAAGTGGTGGGCATCCCTTCGATACGGCTTCGCCACTCAGGGCAGGCATCGGGCGCAACGGAGCCGGCAAGAGCACCCTGCTCAAGATCCTCTCGCGCATCACTGCCCCGACCAGCGGGGAGGTCAAAATCAAAGGGCGCGTCGCCAGCCTGCTGGAAGTGGGTACTGGTTTCCACCCCGATCCTTCGAGAAGCTCAGGACAAGCCTGACCGGGCGTGAGAACATCTACCCTTCGACGCGGCTCAGGGCGGGCCTTAACGGCGCAATTTTGGGTATGAGCCGCCGCGAGATTGACCGCCAGTTCGATGAGACTTGTGCTGAGCGCAGTCGAAGCATCGTGGATTCCGCAGAAGCTGAGAAATTGATCGATACTCCTGTCAAGCGCTATTCGACAGGCCAGTAAGCGTTCATGGATACGGTATAATGGAGATTAAGACGAAGAAAACGGATGAACAGGAGAAATTTATGTTAGCCACTTATATTGATCAAGCAATGGAACAAGCCGTCTATGAGATTATCGAAGACGAAGGAACATATTGGGGGGAAATCCCTGCTCTTCAAGGCGTGTGGGCGCGCCACAAAACGCTCGAAGGCTGCCGGCACGAACTTCGGGAGGTATTAAGCGACTGGCTTGCTTTGAGATTGCGGCTTGGATTGCCTATTCCCGTTTTGTCAGATATTGATTTGAGCAAGATTGCCCAGCCTGTGTAGGCGCATCTCTCATGTCTGGTTTGAAACCTGTATCTTGGCGCGAGTTTGTACGACGAATGCGGGAATTAGGCTTCGATGGACCTTATGTTGGTGGAAAGCATCCGCAAACATGCCCTGAGCGAAGTCGAACGGGTGCGCCGGGGCAATGTTACTGTAATCATTCCCAATCCGCATGAGAGCGATATTGGTGTGGGGTTTTTAACCCGTCTTCTCCGGCAGGCTGGTGTTACCCGTGAGGAATGGTTGGGTAAGTCATAAAAACCGTCTCTTACGCTCAGGGGAACACTCAGGGCAAGCTTCGGGGCTGAGTCTTTACAACAGAAACGCATCGTGCGCTACCCTGTGCCACGAACTTCGGCCACGAATTACACAAATTACTCGAAGGGTGATGAAAAACATAAAACCATTCGATAAATTCGCCCAATTCGTGGCAAAAAGATTTCGATGAATTCGACTAATTCGTGGCAACCAAGAAAAACCAATTCGCCAAATTTGTATAATTCGTGGCATTGACCAGGAAGGTAAGGTGACTGCCAACTGAGCGTATTTGAGTAGATGATGAATTATCAGATCACAAACGCGGATATACACACCCATCTGCGAGCACGGATGAGCCAACGCGGCGTCAGCATCGAAGAAATCCAAAAAGTACTGGATCATGGCTGGCAAGCCAAAGACGCGAAACAGGGCACTCTTGGGAAAGTTTTGGTGTTTCCATACGCTGCTGAATGGGAAGGGCAGATTTACTCAGAGAAAGAGGTTACGGTATACTACAAGGTGATCGATAAGGAGATTGTACTTCTGACAGTGAAAGCCCGTTATGGGCAAGGTTTTATGAAAGGATGAAGGCGATGAAACTGGAATATGATTCTATCCGGGACTTGTTATACATCTGGTTTGCAACGCCGGGTAAAAAGGCTGCCAGAACCGAGACGGTGACGCCGGGAGTCCACGCGGACTTTGATCGGCATGGCAGATTGGTGGGAATTGAGGTGCTAGATGCATCAGAAATATTACAGCAGAAAGTTCAGTTTGAAGTAGCCCTTACACCTGCACATACCGAGTCTGGAGCGACATAACATCTTTACCTCAATATTGAACCAAAACGAATGCTGATGCCCAGCACCGTCATCTCCCTCAAAAACCCCTTGCGGATGTCCTACCACGAATTTCACTCATTCTTTGAATAAAGGCTTGAGAAAAAGAAAAACGTGTCGGAGATCTTGTTTAAGGAGTTATCATATGCCATTATCGGTGCAGCTATGGAAGTGCATCGCATCTTGGGATCAGGATTTCTCGAGTCCGTCTATGAATCCGCACTTGCTCATGAACTGACTTTGCGCGGTATTCATTTCGAACAACAAAAGCATCTGCCTGTCTATTATAAGGATCGGCTTGTGGGAGACCACATTGCCGATTTTGTCATCGAAGAGCAGATCGTCCTGGAATTGAAAGCGGTGTCCATGATAAGCCCGGCACATGAAGCCCAGGCTCACCATTACCTGGCAGCGACTGGTCTAAAGTTAGCGATCATTCTCAACTTTGGGGCTGAGTCTCTACAGCAGAAGAGGATTGCGCGATGAACTTAGCCACGAGTCAGAAGAAATCTAAAAGGATTAATAGAAAGCCACGAATTTCACGAATTGAACGAAAGATATTACAAGTCTGAGAACTTCACGAATTACCCAAAATATGTGATCGCGATTTAAGGCAGCAGTTTGCCTACGATTAATCCGAGCCTTAGAATGCATGTAACTCGACTTTGTTCTAAAATAATTCGAAAAATTCGTCTAATTCGTGGCTGAATAGATTATGACCGTCATTTCCGTCGAACACCTCTCCAAACAATACCGCCTTGGCCAAATAGGCGGCCGCACCCTGACCGAAGACCTCAACCGCTGGTGGGCCAGGGTTCGGGGTAAACCCAACCCCTACCTGAAGATCGGACAGGAAGATCGCAGCAACCGCGAGGGTGAGTACATCTGGGCCTTGCGGGATGTCAGTTTCACTGTAGAGCAAGGCGAAGTGGTGGGCATCATTGGACGCAACGGAGCCGGTAAGAGCACCCTGCTCAAGATTCTCTCGCGCATCACTGCGCCGACCGAAGGCAGGGTTAAAGTCAAGGGCCGCATCGCCAGCCTGCTGGAAGTGGGCACTGGTTTTCATCCAGAATTGACCGGCCGCGAAAATATCTACCTCAACGGCGCCATCCTGGGCATGAAAACAACCGAGATTGACCGCAAATTCGACGAGATCGTGGACTTCGCCGAGATCGAGAGGTTCATGGACACCCCGGTGAAGCGCTACTCCAGCGGCATGTACGTGCGCCTGGCCTTCGCCGTGGCGGCTCACCTGGAGCCGGAGATCCTGTTGGTGGATGAGGTGCTGGCGGTGGGGGATGCTGAGTTTCAGAAGAAATGCTTGGGAAAAATGGGGGAGGTGGCAAGGGAGGGGCGGACGGTGTTGTTCGTGAGCCATAATATGGCGGCTGTTCGAAACATTTGTAAAAAAGGATTAATTTTGGAAAAAGGAGTAGCTAGTTCCCTGGGCGAAATAAACTCCATTGTGGATAATTACTTGTCGAGTTTGTTATATTCTGAAAACGACGAAACTATTGAAACAGATAGTTTCATTGTGAATTCTGTGCAAATAAAATCTAAAACCAATCTTGCTATAAAAACATTTGACGAAGTAACGATTGATGTACATTTTGTTGCTAAAACGAAGATACATGATCCAGGGCTTTATATAGGAATATTATCAACTGACCATCAAAGGTTAATAGGTTTGGATTTTAAGGATCATAAAACTATTGAGCCAATTGATGTTGGGCAAGTATGCCAAATGGGTTTTCGAATATTTGACCTTCCAATTCTCCCTGGTAAATACGTAATAGAAATTTACCTTAAGGACATGGCATTTTACAAGATTGAGTTAGTACCAAAATCATTTACTTTTGAAGTTGTTGAGACCCCTATTTATGGTGGAAGGAAAATTGATCGCTGGTATGGATACTTTGGATTACACGTCGAAGCAAACAGTAAACGCTAGAATACGTTTTAGATCACAACTATATCGATTTATTGAAAAAAACAAGTTGGTAAAAAACCTTTTTTCTAGGATTTTTCCCATTTATTATAAAAATAACTTTCGTTCAGGGATCAAGATGTGTGCTTTTGATAAGTTTATTTTGGTGATAGATTATTCTGAAGTATGGCAACGCAATCTTTTTTATAGTATGAAATACGAGCCTGCACTTAATTTATTCTTGGAAAAGATCTTACTTCCTGGGGATATATACGTAGATATAGGTGCAAATATTGGCTGGCATACAATTTCTATGCTCACTAAGTGTCCAGAACTAAAGATGGTGTATGCGTTCGAACCATCAAGAAAAGCGTTTATTCAATTACAAGAATCCATTTCATTAAACAATTTAACAAATAGATGCCAGATTTTTAACGTCGCATTATCAGACATTGAGGGGAAAAAAACACTTAAAAGTTTCCCCGAGCTTGGTGGTTTGCATTCATCTCTATTTCCTCTAGCAGATTGGAAATATGAAGAAGAGGAAGTAAATGTTACAACTCTAGATCGGATGGCAGTTTCTTTCATTGCCCCTCCGAGTGTTATAAAATGTGATGTGGAGGGGAGCGAATTAAATGTACTAGCTGGAGCTAAAGAGACAATGAGTGGAAAATTTGGTAATCCACCTATATGGTTACTGGAAGCCAACTATGAAACATCCGGGATGGCAGGTTATTTCCCGTGGCAGATGATTGAATACGCTAAAACTATCGCACCTTATGAGGTGTATTCGATCCGTAATGGTTACGCTAAACGCTTGGAGAGTTACTTAGCCCTTCGCCACGGTGACATTTTTATATTATCAATTCCCGAATTTCATATTGGTCGATTCAGTAGCTCAATGAGATAATGTCACCAAACAACGAAAGTTTATGAGGTTTAAATGCATATTTTAGTTACAGGTGGTTTAGGCACAGTTGGCGCGGGATTGGTCGCAGAACTGCGCTCTCGTGGGCATCATGTCGTCACTTGCGATCTCTATCACCAGCCGGACGAAATTGGGTTTAGTTTACGGACAGATGTTGATCTCCCTCTCTATGCTCGTTGTGATGTAGGTGCTTTCCGTCAGATTGAGCGTGTCTTTGAACGCATGGGCCCATTTGATTATGTGTACCACTGCGCGGCTGAATTTGGGCGTTGGAATGGTGAAGACTTTTATGAGACTTTGTGGCGTACTAATGTGATTGGGACAAAAAACATCATTCGCCTGCAAGAGCGCCTAAAATTTCGTCTGATTCATTTCTCGTCCTCTGAGGTATATGGTGATTGGCCTAACTTGATGGTCGAAACAGTGATGGACGATTACGAAATTAAGCAACTCAACGACTATGCCATGACCAAATGGGTTAACGAGATGCAAATTCGTAATTCGGCAATGCAGTTTGACACCGAAAGTGTAGTAGTGCGTCTGTTTAATACCTATGGGCCTGGCGAGTATTACAGTCCTTATCGTTCTGTAAACTGCCGCTTTCTCTATTGTGCTTTACATGGTTTACCCTTTACAGTATTTCGCGGCCATGAACGTACCTCTACTTATCTTGCTGACACTGTTCACACTCTGGCCAACATTGTGAATAACTTTAATCCTGGCGAGACTTACAATATTGGCGGTAATGATCTTCATACCATAGAAGATTTAGCAGAGATCGTAATAAAAGTAACCGATGCGAATCCTACGCTCATCCAATATGCTGGTTCAGAGATGCTGACAACAAGAGTAAAACGAGTGGACATCTCCAAATCTATTCGTGATCTCGATCATAAAAACTCATACACTTTGGAAGAGGGAATGCGATTGACCACAGAATGGATGAAGTCAGTATATAGAGTCCCCTAGGCGAGATTCAATTGAAGACTGTTCCAAATATACTATTAGTAACGAATATTATTCCAGATGAAAATGGAGGGGGAGGAAGTGTATCCCTGAACACTCTTTGCTCGATGTATCCATCTGATCGGATAGGAATATGTCTACTGAACCCCACTGGATTAGTGATCTGGCCTTCTTCCTTATCTCATGTTCGGCATATCGTGGTTAAGTCCCCTCCCGAAAAGGGTTATGAACATGGGCTGCCATCCTGCTTCCGTACCTCCTATCGTTGGCTGATCGATGCATATATCAGTCAACGCTTTATACCAAAAATTGTCCGACATATAACTGATTTTGGTAAGAGTTGTAGTGCAGAGCTAGTATGGATTCCATTGAACTCACCTGTGATGATAAAAATTGGTAGGAAAGTCTCTAATTCTTTAGATATTCCACTGCTGACGACGGTTTGGGATACTCCAAGATACAAGTTGTATCGCCATGGCCTTCGTGGTACTCTGCTCAACAGCTATTTAAAACTGTTTGGTGAGAATATAAGAGCTTCCACGCGTTGTTCAGTAGTTTCTGAGGAAATGAAGCAATTCTATGAAGAACGTTATGGTGTGCCTTGCGTAGTCATGCAACATGGGATTGACAGAAAACACTGGCGTGAACCATCCCAAGGTCTCCAGAGAGATGAAGCTTTTGTAATCGGTTTTGCAGGCAGCCTTTATGCATTAAAGGAATGGAGTGCTCTCGTTGAAGCATTGAACTGTATTGGGTGGAAGCTGGAAGGCAGAGATGTAATTATCAGACAAATGACCAATGAGATCGCTTTTCAATTGAACGGACCAGCGAGGATTGAGTTTTATGGATGGCGCCCATTTGAAGAAACCCTAACGTTGTTAAGTGATGTGGATGTATGTTATTTACCTTATTGGATGGATAGTTTTTACGAAGAGGTGGTGCGATTAGCTTTTCCAACCAAATTATCTTTATACCTAGCTTGTGGTAAACCGGTTTTCTTTCACGGCCCACGGGATTCATCTCCAGTTCATTTTTTTCAGAGATTTCCGGTAGGATTATGTTGCCATAGTCTGGAAAAGCAAAATATCATAGAATGTTTGTACATATTAGCAACCGATAAGGAATACTATGCCCGCGCAGCCCGTGCCGGTAGGGAGGCTCTGGAAATCGAATTAGGATTGCATATTTATCGACGACGATTTGCTGAATTTATCGGTGTCTCAGAAGAAAGGCTTGTGTACACAGTAGAGGGGCACAGCAGGGATAGTTATGACTAGAATTGGCCAAAACCCCATGAGATGGGTTAAGGATGTGCATCACCCAGAACGTATTACATCTACTACAATCGTATATATTCTCGCTTTAGATGGTTACTGGCAAGAAAGCCTGGATGTGCTCAAACTTTGCCTGCAGAGTATGCGACGAAGCACTCAACTGCCTTTTGATCTGATAGTCTTTGACAATGGTAGTTGTGATGAAGTCCGCGATTACTTAATCGAACAGTATCAAGAAAGTCAAATACAATATCTTATATTTTCAAAAAAAACGTGGGGAAAGTTGGGGCGTGGAATTTCAAGAGAGTGCTGGATTTGGCGCAGGGCGAGTATTTTATGTGGGCAGCACACGATGATTTACGAGAGCCAGATTCGATATCAGATTTATTAGCTATTTTCATAGAAGGTGATGGATTGGTATATGTCGGTTCATGGTACGACATAAGGAATTATACAACGGGAAAAGTAGTAAATATTGCTACCCAACCGGAGATAACTGAGGCGAATACTATCTACCAGAATTCTTGTCTCTTATTAGACCGACCAACTACCACTCTTATTTATGGGTTATTTCTTACAATTCCTTTAAAGGCTACCCGTTTCGTTAAGAGCTTAGGGTTCGATTACAGTGATTTATTCCTCATGAACGAAATTGCTTTGATGGGAAAGATGCATATTACTCCAAAAGTCAAGTTTCATTCAGGTATCACCGCAATAGTACGTCCAAATAAATCTTTTACCAGGTTTAAGATACCTGGATTCAAATTCGGATATGGAAAATATTATTTTGAGTCTTTGAAGTTATTCTTGCGATCAAGAATTTTTGATTTTCACGAGAAATTACATTTAGTACGATTGTTGAATTCACAACTTGTCCGTTTTATTATTGGTAACGAGAGAAAGATACTGAATCGTTGTGGATGTTATTTAATACACAGAATAGTTACAACCATTAATAAAACGTTGCTATTTGTTGATTGGATCGCACATCGGTTAACATCCTGAGGTAGCCTCAAAATTGTATTTATGTATAGTATAGAGCAATTTCCAAAGGTTATTTGTTCTCATAAAATTCGTTTGCTACAAAACCTTTAGCCCTTTCCATAATCTGGGCTTATTTTCTACACTTCCCCATTCAACGAGGAAAAACTAGAGCGGGAAACTGGTATTGTGGTTTGCTATTGAAAGTTGGCGATATCATTGCGCCCTTTGAGAGACGAACTCATTTTATTCTGTAAATAAATGAGCCCCTATATCGGGCCATCTTCTTGCATGGTGTTTACCAAAACGAAGAAATGCTTTTCCGATTGCTTGTCAGAGAAGGGATGGTGGTCTATGATGTGGGAGCTAACAATGGTTTGTATTCCCTGATAGCCGCCCCTCGTGTGAGGGGAAGCGGATCAGTACCTACCTTCGAACAGGAGCCTTATAATTCCGAGAGACTACAAAAGAATTTGTTACTGAATGATTTCAACAACGTGATTGCCAATCAGATTGCTGTATCAGACGGTACCGATACAATTCGTAAACTATTCAATCACCAGGGTGAAAAAAGAGGAAACTATCCTTCTCGGATTTCCACGGAGGAGAAAAAGCAATAGATGTCCCTTGCACATTGTTGGATCAGTATACCAAAGCATTGGGAATAAACCGTCTCGATATTGTAAAAATAGATGTAGAGGGAGCTGAGATGCTTGTGCTGAAAGGGGCTATCTATCTGCTCTCTGAATATCGTCCCGTTATCTTCTGTGAAGTGAGTAACAGGTTGTCAGAACCTTTGGGGAATTCATCCCATGATGTCAAACCACTGATTGGTGGGTTGGTGTATAAATTTTACAGGTATCAGGGAGGGGACCTATCTTCCGTTACCCTGGATGAATGCCATGACTGTGAAAACCTCATTCTCTTGAGAGATGAACGCTTTCGTGATTTTCCGCATCTTGGCAATTAAATACTGCGCAACATCTGTATATTCTACGCTTGGGTCAGAGACATAAAAATCCAGGACTTTCGCTTGAAGCGTCTTCGTGATAGCATGAAGCCATGATCACAAAGCAACAATACGTTGAATACCTGATTTGTACAATTGGCAACTTCACAAGCACGAACCTGGCCAATCATTTGGATGACGTCAGCCATGACACCATCACGGACTACTTGAGAAGCGAACGCCTCACAGCACGTCTCTTGTGGGAACTCGCAGCCGGGCTGATTGATGACAGGCCTGAAGCCTTTCTGATCGTGGACGACAGCGTGCAAGACAAACGTTACTCCCGGTTTATCGAACTGGTGAAGCTGCAACACAGTGGTGCAGCACACGGGCTGGTTCGGGGCATTGGTGTGGTCAATCTGGTGCACAGTGCGGGTGCGGAAAAAGACTTCTATCCGATTGATTACCGCATTTACGCACCCGACCAGGATGGCCGGACCAAGAACGACCACTTTGCTGAAATGGTGAAAAATGCGGTCTATACCAAGAAGATTCGAGCCAAGCGCATTCTCTTCGATACTTGGTACGCCTCGGCTGAGAACCTGAAGCTGGTTCACCGTCGTGGTTTAGTCTTCTTCACCACACTGAAGAGCAACCGGATGGTCAGCTTGAGTAAAGAAAGCGGTTGGATCCATCTCGACGAGATTGATTGGACGGCGGAACGTCTGCAAAATGGCGTGATGGTCAAACTGAAAGAAGTACCCTTCAAAGTGCGGTTATTCAAGCTGGTTGCCACGGACGGCGACATTGACTGGGTAATCACCAATTGCCCGGATGAGACCTTGAGTGCGCAAGCCGCTCAAGAGGCGAGCGACGTGCGCTGGCAGGTCGAAGAACTGCATCGAGGACTGAAACAGTTGACCGGCATTGAAAAGTGCCAGTGTCGCAAAGGACGTTCACAGCGCAATCACATTGCTTGTTGTTATCATGCCTGGCTGTCGCTCAAGGTCAAGGCGAAAGAGTTGGGTAAGACAATCTATCAGACCAAACAGGATCTCTTGAGCGACTACCTGCGGGCTGAGCTGCGCCAACCACATATTCGTGCCCTCATGCCCGCGTAAGCGAAAGTCCTAAAATCATTATGCCTCGCATTGGTCAAAACCCCATGAAATGGGTGAGTGATGTCCATTACCCAGAACGGATCACATCCACTACCATTGTCTACATCCCCTTCTTGGATGGCTACTGGAAAGAAAGCCTGGATGTGCTCAAGCTCTGCCTAGGTAGTATGCGCCAGAACACCCAACTGCCCTTCGATCTGATGGTCTTCGATAATGGCAGTTGTGAGGAAGTGCAGGATTATCTGTTGGATTTACGCCGTCGTGGGGAAATCCAGTATCTGGTTTTATCCGAGCACAACGTGGGCAAAGTTGGAGCCTGGAATATTCTCTTTTTAGCGGCGCCAGGTGAGATCATTGCATATTGCGACAGTGACGTTTATTTTCTGCCTGGGTGGTTGGAAGCCTCGCTGGAGATTCTTGAAGAGTTCCCCGAAGCAGGGATAGTGACAGCGCAACCTATTGCTGGTGGAGACGTTTCGAGTCTGTGGACGACTCAAGCAGCACAAAAGAACCCGTCTGTATTAATCCAAACAGGTTGTTTAATTCCCGAAGAGTACCTGGTTGCCCATCTGGCAGGAGTGGGCGATCCAGAGAAGGAGTATGAACGCCGACAAATAAATCGAAAGGACGTGTTATTGTCAAGAGGAGTAACGCAGGCTTATGCGACCGCTTCTCATTTTCAGTTTACGACGACCAAGAGAGTCGTTCAGGCTTTGTTTCCATCTGACACAACTATCCCACTCGGGGATGATCACCAGTTCGATAAAGAAATGCGTGATCTGGGCTACTGGCGTCTGGCTACCACCCAATACCTCGTTCACCACATGGGCAATCGAGTGCCGGATTTGCGTTCCGAACTCGGGGGAATAAGCATGGGAATCAAATTTTCACGTAGTGGTGCATCTAATTCCCCTGTTCCGGAGTCTTCAAAAATCAGATTTTTACACAGTTCTTTTGTGAGGCGAATTTTGAAGCGAGTTAATACTATCAGTTATAAGCTTCTCTATAAGTGAGCAATTCTCCGATGAATACACTACAGCAACAATGGCGCCAACATCTTTCGTGGTTGAAAGCAAACAAGCCTGCAAGGTGGTTACGCCACCCTCTGAAGTCCTTTAGCCATCGTGACCGGGGCAAAGAAGTAGCCAGGATAGCAGAATCCGGACAACCTGTGCGCCATAAGGCCACATTGTTCTGGGGGGATACAATGATTGTGACACCTCCTGAACAATCATCAAACGATTTGTACCGCAAAGGTTTCTTCGAAGAAGGGGTCACCTCGTCTCTAATCGAATATTTGAAACCGGGAATGATTTTCATTGACATAGGTGCACACTATGGATACTTTTCAATCCTTGCTTCCCGCCTTGTAGGTGACCCTGGATGCGTTTATGCCTTTGAACCAGTACCCAAGACGTTTGATATCCTTTTGCAGAATGTTCAACATTTAGCCAACGTCTATGCAATTCAAAAGGCCGTATTTTCCGGGAGGCAATCTTTAGTTTTGCGAGATTACGGTGAAATATATTCTGGCTTTAACTCGTTCACAGTTCCCCGTCATCCCCATGTCAAGAATTTACAATATCATGAGGTTACTGTTGAGGCAATCTCTATAGATGGTTTTATCAAGGAACACGATCTTCATCCTGACTTCATTAAAATAGATGCAGAGTCAGCGGAAATGGAAATCCTGAAAGGTATGACGGCTACCTTGTGTCAGATAAGACCAATTATTTCGTTGGAGGTCGGTGATGAAATGGATGTTGGTGTACCAAGCAAAAACCTGATTTCTTATGTCATGTCGAAGGAATATGATGCGTTTTCGTACAATGGGTCAGAATTTCATCATCACGAATTTAAAGAGCGATACAGATACGATAATATTTTGTTTTTGCCAAGATGAAATTTAACCAGTATAAGCCCCTGATATCAGTTATCCAGCCGGTTTTCAACGCCGCTCATTGTCTGGAGCGCTCTATTCAGAGTGTGGTCACCCAGACTTATGAGAATATTCAATACATCATCATTGATGGTGGCTCAACAGATGGTACACTAGACATCATCCGCAAGTATGAAGATAAGATTGACTTTTGGATAAGTCGGCCTGATGAGGGAGTTTACGACGCCATGAACAAAGGAGTCGAAATCGCAAATGGTGATTGGCTTTACTTTTTAGGGGCAGATGATGTCTTGGTCAATATCCTGCACCGGGTTGTGCCATGTCTCCGTAAAATAAACACGGTTTATTACGGCGATGTCTATTGGCCCAATCAAAATCGGGTTTATGATGGTAAATTTCAATGGAATAAGTTGATGAACAAAAATATCTGCCATCAAGCCATTTTCTATCCTAGGGAGGTTTTTATCTATTACCGATATGATTTAGCGTATTTCACTTGTGCTGATTATGCTCTAAACCTGCGTCTATGGGGAGATAGGCGATTTAAGTTCGAGTACATTCCCTTGTTAATTTGCATTTTTCAGGATAGGGCAGGGAAATCACGATTAGAGATGGATAAAAAGTTTCAGAAAGATAAAGAATATATTGTTCAATTGGTTTTCTCAAACGAAATGCATCGGAGAAATCTTCGGCTATTTGTTCAAGAGGTTCTCGTTAGCGTATTAAATAAGCTGGGAATCAAAGATATTGTGAAGCGCACATTGATGCAATGAACGGAGCGAATCCAGGGTCTTCCAGCCGTGTTGCTGTTATTATTCCTTATTACCGGCCAATATTAAGCGAGGACGAGGAGGCATCTTTGAACTATTTGACTCATTTTCTTTCTGGATTTCAGAGATACCTATTGACTCCCCAAAGCCTGAAGATAAATCTCAATGGTTTTGACACCGTTCGGTTTGAAGATCGATATTTTTCCACAATCGCATCTTATAGCAAGCTTCTCCTGTCTCCCAAGTTCTACGCGGCCTTCATTAACTTCAACTACATCCTCATCTACCAACTCGACTGTTTAGTCTTCTCAGACCAACTTGAAGAGTGGTGTGGCGCGGGCTACGATTACATCGGCGCGCCGCTCTTTCGCGACAAGGCGAATCCCGCCAAAGGTTTTTCCCGCGTGGGCAACGGCGGCCTCTCCCTCCGCCGGGTGTTGGATGAACTTCTGGGTTGATGGAAACCAAGAGGACTGAACGCAATTATCGCTATGTACTAACACAATTGGAATATCACCCTATAGTAATGCGTGCTTAAAAGCAAAGGAAGAAGGATGAGATGATCAAAGATGTCAAAGTGATCGAACTGACCACCTACGAGGACGACCGCGGCTACCTGATCGAGATCGCCCGTAAGACCGGTGATCCGGCCCCCTACGGCGTGGTGCACCAGTTCGGCCAGGTATATCTGGTTGGCGACCCGGTGCGCGGTACTATCCGCGCCTTCCACAAACACGAAGAGTTGTGGGACTGGTTTCACATCAGCCATGGCAGTGCCAAGTTCGTGCTCAAAGATGACCGGCCGGACAGCCCCACTTTTGGTGAGATGATGACAATCATTGCCAGCGCCCGCCGACCGCGCCTGATCGTCGTTCCCCCCGGCGTATACCACGGTTGGATGTCGCTCGAGGATGACACCCAGATGGTAAGCACTGCCAGCCATACTTATAACCGCGAAAATCCTGATGAAACTCGCATCCCTCCGGACACCTTCGGGGATGTATGGGAAGTAAAAGGACGATAATCATGAGCAAAGTTTTACTAGTTGGAGGGGCAGGTTATGTAGGCTCTATCCTGGCTGAGGAATTGCTTGAACGCGGCTATGCTGTTAAGATCCTTGACCGTTTGTATTACGGCCGGGACGGCTTGCGCGTGGTCCATGACCGGGTAGAACTGATTGTAGGCGATATGCGTTCCGCTGGGGCGGAGGTGCTTGAGGGAGTGGACGCGGTCATAAACGTAGGTGGGTTGTCCAATGACCCCACTGCTGAATACAATCCCCTTGCAAACCACGAGATGAACACGGTCTCGACTCGCAAACTGGCTGAATTCTGCAAAGAACGCGGTATTTCCCGTTATGTCTTCGCTTCTTCATGTTCGATCTACGACCGGGGTGTGGGGAACGATCACCAGGATGTGCTGCAAGATGAGACCTCTGAGGTGGCGCCCAGGGCTGTCTATTCCCGTTCCAAGTATGAAGCTGAACGCTCCTTACTCGAAATGGCTGGTGATCAATTTTGTCCGGTCATCTTGCGCAAAGGGACGATCTATGGCTTTTCACCGCGCATGCGTTACGATCTGGTTGTGAACACTTTCGTCAAGGATGCCTTAACTAGAGGCTATCTGACCCTGCATTATGGTGGAGAAATGTGGCGTCCACTGGTAGATGTACGAGACGTGGCTCGCGCTTACATCGCAGCGTTAGAAGCGCCAGATGAAAAAGTGCGCGGCGAGATTTTCAATGTATCCTTCCAAAACATCCGGGTTTCCGAATTAGCCCTACGCGTCCGTGAGGCTCTCCGACAGGCGGGGGTTTCAGTGGAAATCCGTCCCGATTACGGGTACAAAGGCGTACGCAGTTACCGGGTCTCGCCGCGTAAGATCGAAACAGTACTGGGAGTCCATTCTAAAGTCTCGATCGAAGAGTCGGTTGTGGATATGGTCGAAAAAATCAAGCAGTACGGTTATGACGATTTCGATAACCCGAAGTATTACAACATCCGCTGGATGCGCCTGCTGGAGGAAGCACAGGAGATCATCCAGGTCACCGGGTCGGTGTTCTAAATGAGCCGGGTTGCTGTCATCGGAGCCAATGGGCAGTTGGCGCACGACCTTATTCCTACGCTCGAAGAAGTTGGCTATCTGGTTGCTGGCTTGACCCATGCTGAGATCGAGGTCATCGATCTGAATGCCTCCCGTGCTACATTGACCGCGATCGATCCTCACATCGTGATAAACACATCCGCCTACCATAAGGTGGATGAAGTGGAGGATAACCCTGAACGCGCCTTCGCCGTGAACGCCATCGGCCCGTACAACCTGGCGCTCATCTGCCGGGAACTGGATACCCCGCTTGTTCACATGAGCACCGATTATGTTTTTTCCGGCAGCAAGGGAAAGCCTTACGTGGAATCGGATTGCGTGGATCCCATTAACATCTATGGATTGAGCAAAGCCGCAGGAGAGATGGCGATTCGCGCCCTGTGGCCAAAGCACGTGATCATCCGCAGCAGCGGGTTGTACGGTCTGGCAGGTTCCTCCGGTAAAGGTGGCAACTTTATTGAGACCATGCTGCGCCTGGCCGGTGAGGGTAGAGCCATCAAAGTGGTGGATGACCAGACGCTGACTCCAACCTCCACACACACACTCGCCCAGCAGGTCGTCCCCCTATTAAAAGCAGGAATTCATGGAACATTCCATGCTACCTGCCAGGGAGAATGTACCTGGTTTACTTTCGCGGCTGAAATCTTTCGCCAGATTGGGTTGCAGCCATCGCTGGCGCCTCAGACAACAGCCGAATCCGGGGCACGAGCCAGGCGTCCCCCCTATTCTGTCCTGGAAAACGCAGCCCTGAAGTCTGCTGGTTTGGATATCCTGCCACCGTGGGAAGAAGCCCTGCAAGCATACCTGATCGAACGGAACGCAAATAAGGTGGGGTGATGCCAAAACGAAAAACCGTCGCGGTTATTCTGCTGACACATTACCCAGAACTTACACCCGATCAAGAAATATCTATCAGGCACCTGCAGCGCTTTCTGGACAGGTATGATAAATTTCTGGTCATGCCGCAAAGTCTGGAATTTGATCTGCCTGGATTCGAGGTCAGGCGATTTCCTGACTGGCACTTCTGCAGCATCAAGGATTATGACCAGTTCATGCTCTCGCCAGAATTCTATGAGACCTTTTTAGAGTATGAGTACATCCTAACTTACCAGCCGGATTGCCTGGTCTTCTCTGATCAACTCGAAGGATGGTGCAACCTGGGCTACGACTACATCGGCGCCCCCCTCTTCCGCGACAAAGCCAACCCTACCAAAGGCTTCTCCCGCGTGGGCAACGGCGGCCTCTCCCTCCGCCGGGTGGAGAGCTTCCTCAAGGTGCTAAACTCCCCTCACATCCCCTCCTGGAAAGACGTGCTCACTACCTCTCTGCCCGACCTGTACAAGTTCCCACTCCCCTACCGCTGGCTCAAGAAACTGCGCGTCTTCCGCGCTGCTCGTCGCGGCGTGGGATGGTACACCCAACAATACTCCCTCAACGAAGACCTGTTCTGGTCCGACCGGGCAAAGTTGTTCTATCCGAAATTCAAGATCGCCCCGATTGACGCCGCCCTGCGCTTCGCCTTCGAAGGTCATCCGCGCTACTGCTATGAGCAAAACAACCGCCAACTCCCCTTTGGAGCGCATGCCTGGGCTAGGTGGGACCGGGCATTTTGGGAGCCTTTTTTGTTGAGAATCTGACCCGTACAAGTTGAAACACCGTGTTTTAGTTTTTCCCTTGCTCGGGTAGCATAATAGGGCTGTTGATGTCATAATGCCGTGTTCTTGTTGCTTTGCCCATATTCAGAAGAAACAGCAAAGGAGAAGCGATGATGAGCAACCCTGTTTTGATTGATGAAGAGCAGCTTGTGAACGAAATTCATGCGACATCTGAGGAGTACTGGCCAAATCTGCTTCAGTTGATACGCCTGTTTCGTGAAAGTGTCACCTTGAAGCCAGCCGTGGAAAGTTTTCGTCAAGGGTGGCAGGAGGCCATAACAGGACAAACCCATCCAGTTTCCAAACCGTGGGAAGGCATTGATGCCGGGGAAGTCGCTTCCAGTGCGAGTTGAGTTCACGCTGGAGTTCAAACGCAACTCACGTGCGCTTTCCAAAAAGTATCGTCATATCCGCTCAGATGTCGAACCCGCAATTGAGCAACTTCAAGCCGGTGAATTTACTGGCGACCGAATACCCCGAACGGAATATGCGGTGTTCAAAGTGCGGTAAGAAACAGAGACATCCAAAAAGGGAAAAGCGCTGGTTATCGGCTCATCTACCAGGTCAAAAATCCTTCTTTGGTTGTTCTGGTGACTATCTATTCAAAACTTGACCAGGCGGACATCTCATCAGTACAAATTCGGCAAATCTTGACCGGATTCGAAAAGCGTTTCGACTAATGGTTATTCTGGAGAGCGACCACACTCGTCGAGAGTTAGATGACCTTCTAACCCGTCTTAGACCGTTTGAACAACAACACCGGATGCAGTCCGGGGATTTCCATGTGCGTTTTCATGCAGGAGAACTGGGCGATGAGGCCAAATTCTTCGAGTGGAGCGCGTTATACGACATGGCGGGAGTCTTACGCCAGCGTCTGCATCATCTTGAGAGCGTGGCAGAGTGAAAATGGCCTTATAGATTGTGACCAATATGTGGTAGGATGAGATGGCGCGCCGAGACAAAACCCTGAACATAATCCTTCGTGGGACTTCCGATATCAACATTCCCTTTGCAGAATTATGCCGGCTGCTCCACCGTTTGGGATTTGACGAACGAATACGCGGCAGCCATCACATCTTTACCAAAGAAGGCATCGAAGAAATTCTTAACTTGCAGCCCAAAGGGGCAAAGGCTAAGCCGTATCAGGTGAAGCAGGTGCGCAACATAATCCTCAAGTATAAATTGCCTGGAGAAAAAGATGACCCGTTATGAACTCATCATCTACTGGAGCGACGAAGATCAGGCCTTTATTGTGGAAGTGCCCGAGTTGCCGGGTTGTATGGCAGACGGTGCGACGTATCAAGAGGCGCTTGCCAATGCCGAAATTGTCATTCAAGAGTGGCTTGAAACCGCCCGCGAATTAGGGCGTCCAATCCCTGAGGCAAAGGGGCGGTTAGTCTACGCGTAGTTGGTCAAAGTCGTAAGTAATACAAGTCCCCTTGATTCTGCTTTTGATCGCAAGTCCCGTCCCCGGGACGCCCGAGGACGGGCTGTGGCTCCTTATCTTAATGACGTTGGTATAATAATAGTACTGTTATATGTCGGTTCAATTCGGTGCGAACCTGCTCGCCCGAACAAGTTCGCTATAATTCGTGACAAAAAAACATGCGCTGCCCCACCCTCTCCCAGCAAAACTTCGCCCTAGTCTTCCAGTGATCAAAGGAAATCAGCATGATTACACATGTCCTTACCGCAGTCCTTCATAAAGAGGAAGATCTCTACGTAGCCGAATGCCCTGAGGTTGGAACCGTTAGTCAGGGCTATACGATTGAGGAAGCCCTTGCCAATCTTAGGGAAGCCACAGAACTCTATCTGGAGGAGTTTCCTCTCCCTTCAATGGCTCGCCCGTTCCTGACAACCTTCGAAGCAGCCGTTCATGTCTAAACTGCGCCGGGTGTCGGGGCAGGAAACTATTCGTGCGTTGGAGCGGCTTGTTTTCGTGCCAATCAGACAGCGCGGTAGTCGCGTGACCGTCGAAGTGTCACCTGGTCATAAACGCAAGTGTGGTCTGGTAGAATTTTCTTGTAACTGATACCCACAGGAGTTACGCAGTTCGCTGGTCGAGTGACCCTGAAAGGGTCGTATCGAGACCAAGAACTGCGCCAAAATGGGTCTCCCTTGCCCAAACCGCAAGGACAGGCGATACAATCCTCGCTTACCCCTTCGGGGCACAGGTCGCTCGGATCACTCGACCCGCTGGTTCCTTTAGTCAAGTGCGTAACTCCTAACCCAATTAGAGGAATGGTAAGGAGCTTGTGATGGGTATTACATACATTGAAGGCGTAGCCACCGGTTCGAACGGCAAACAAACAACAGTACGTTTTCTGGTGGACAGCGGTGCAACGTACACGCTGCTGCCGTATGAGGCCTGGCAGAAGATCGGTTTATCACCTCAGCGGTCTGTGACCTTCACTCTGGCCGATGGTACGGCCATCGAGCGTAAAGTGTCTGAATGCCACATCACGCTATCCGAAGGGAGTGGGCATACCCCTGTAATCCTCGGTGAACCTGGTGATGAGGCCCTTTTGGGGGTGGTCACATTGGAGATCCTGGGGCTGGTGCTGAATCCCTTCACGCGAAAGTTACAACCGATGCGAATGCTCCTCGCTTGACAATGGACACCACACCCGATCCGTAAGTACGGTGGCGACTCTACCTTTCTACGCGTGCTACAGGCCATTGTAATCAATCCAGGCCCCTTAAATTACCATTCAACTCTTACCTCTCTTCCCATGAACAAAAAATCCGACAATCCTGGACGACAGATAAAGGCTCATCTTGCAAGCCGGGACACGATCAACGATAAATTAGCGAGTGTTATCCTTCGCGTTATTAAAGTGGCGCAGCCGGAAAGAATTATTCTATTCGGGTCTGCAGCGAGGGGTGAATTGGGGCCAAATAGCGACTTTGATCTCTTGGTAGTGAAATCAGGCGTCCACAGACGGCACTTGGCTCAAAAGATTTATCAAAATATGATTGGCATTGCGTATCCGGTTGACATCATTGTAGTGACCCCCGAGGATATTGAGCGCTACCGACATGCTGCTGGGCTTGTCCTGGAGCCAGCCTTGCGCGAGGGGATAGTAGTTTATGAACGAGAAGCGACTTCCTCCTGATAATCCCCGGTAGTGGCTCAACCGGGCGCAAAGCAATTTGAGCCAGGCAAGAGGCGGCATCCAATGGCCTGAAGTGTATTTGGAGGATCTGTGCTTCCAAGCTCAACAGGCAACTGAAAAAGCGCTGAAAGCAGTTCTCATCGGGCTAAATGTTCGCTTTCCATATACACACGATTTGGCAAACTTATTGTCACTAATTGAAGGAGCCGGTCAGATCATTCCAAATGAGATACGGATCGCCGCTCGTCTGTCAGACTATGCAGTTGAGTCACGCTATCCGGGGCTTGCAGAACCGGTCACCCAAGAGGAATATCAGGAGGCTGTAGAGCTTGCTAAACAAGTGGTAAACTGGGCTGCAGAAATTTTAATATATAATCTCCCCTCCCAATAAAAATCGAGAGTGCGTCTTAGGAACGAAACATAGGTCACAACCTATATTTTTGAATCGTGCCACACACGGCCCACGCCCTCGTTGAACTTCCCCCGCCCTGCGTCCCCTAAATAATTCGTGTCAATTCGGTGCGAGCAGGTTCGCCCGAACAAGTCCGCTATAATTCGTGACAAAAAACATGCGCTGCCCCGCCCTCACTGAACTCCCCCGTACCCACCGGGGAAAACTGGCACTGAGCCTTTCCATGGGGCACGAAGGGTCGGTCGAAGTACTGGCTGGTCTTTCGACCGGGTGAAATTGTTCTACCCGAGAAAGGTTGATAACGTGAGTACTGTTAACGTTGAAGTTTCTCGATACGAAAATGCTGGCTCAATTGTGTGAGTTCGGGATCGCCGGTTACCAACATGGCGTTCACAGCCTCAGCCGCTGCTGCCGCGAAAGCATCGGCAAAAGAGATCGGATGGAGCATTTTGATTCTAGCTGCAGCCCATACCGACTCTCCAGACGCAGGGAGAACGGTGATTTGAAATTGACGAATCTGGTTCAGCGTTTCAGTGGCACTCGATTCCCCTTTTATTTTTCCAATTCGGTAAAACACTTCGCCCAGATTGATAATCGAGATGAAAAGGTGTGCATTTCCTAGGGCAGCTTCCTCGAACAACCCTTTGACCCTCTCAGCAGCCGGTTCCTCTCTCTGTAACAACGCCAGAATCGCCCATGCATCAAGAACGAACCGTTTCATCGTCTACCACCTCTTGTCGATGCTTGGCTTCATGTTCAGTAAGGAAATTATCGCCGGCATATTTGCCATATAGCATGGATATCGTGGTGGCCTCAATCGGCTCCAGGATAATTTTCCCCTCCGAGAGCCGAATGTAAAACTCAGACCCAGGCTGGAGCTTCAACCCCTCACGCAATGCCTTAGGGATTACAAGTTGTCCTTTGGATGAAAGCTTGGCTAACATTTCCTTTACCTCCGATTGCAGTCTTACTATCTTGCTGAATTGTAAGACGATCAAGTTGAATTGTCAAACTATCTATCCCCATGGGAGTCTATAGTACAATCAACCATGCAGTTGAAATAAGCAGGTAGAGTTAAACTCAATGAAACCGAGAGCGAATATAGAAGGATACATCGGACAAAAGGACATCCTGGATACAATTGTGCGCCGGTTAGTTGAAGGCATGCACCCGCAGAAGATCATTCTCTTCGGATCCCACGCTTATGGACAGGCAGACGAAAGCAGCGATCTCGACTTGATGGTGATTGTGCCGGATACCAATCAACCGCCCCACCGCCGCGCCCAAGAGGCCTACGCCTGTGTAGGTGCCGTCGGTGTGTCCAAGGATCTCATCGTACTCACTGAGAAGGAATTTGAGCGCCAGTCGAGTGTTACCACCTCCCTTGCCTGGCTGGTGAAGGAGCAAGGCAGGGTACTATATGAACGACGAAAAACAACGCCAGATCCGCAATTGGTTGCTCAAGAGTCGTAGCGACCCGGGGTCGGCTCGCCGGTTACTTAAAGGCCCGCATCCGTACCTGGATACGGCCGTTTACCACTGCCAGCAGGCAGCCGAGAAAGTGCTGAAAGCATATCTTGCCTATCACGACATACCTTTTGCCCGAACTCATGATCTAACCGAACTCGTCAGCATGGCTGAAAGCGTGGAAACTGCTTTTTCGATGTGGAGGGGAACTGCACAGGAATTGACGCCGTATGTTGTCCAATTTCGATACCCAGGCGACATCCTCGAACCTGAAAGTGGGGAAGCTAGGCATGCCTTTCAGCAAGCTGAAGCGCTTGCCGCGTTTGTGCAGCAACTGTTACCAGATGAAGTCAAGCCCTAAAACAACGTTGCACATGCGCTGTCCCATCCTCGCTGAACTCCCCCCGCCTCCGCCCGGAAAACTGGCTGGCCATGCCTGGGCCAGGTGGGATAGAACTTTTTGGGAGCCATACCTGCTCAACACAGGATGCTGAAGAAGAGTATGTTTTCAGATACTTCCATAGAAACTGTGCGTGACTACTGGAATGCCCGCCCCTGCAACATCCGGCATTCACCCAGGGAAGTGGGAACACGGGAATACTTTGATGAAGTAGAAGCGCGCAAATACTTCGTCGAACCCCACATCCCACGCTTTGCTGAGTTTGAACGCTGGCGTGGGAAACGCGTCCTGGAGATCGGTTGTGGAATCGGTACAGATACCATCAATTTTGCCAGGGCTGGCGCCCAGGTCGTTGCCGTTGATCTTTCTGAGCGATCTCTGGCGGTTGCTCGTCAGCGCGCCCAGGTGTTCGGTCTGGATGACAAAGTCGAGTTCTATTGTGCAGATGCTGAAGAGCTTTCTACCGTTGTTCCTCCTGCTCCCTTTGATCTGGTTTACTCATTTGGCGTCATCCACCACACACCACACCCCGAAAAGGTGATTGAACAGATCCGCAACCATTATGTGAGCCACGGTTCAACTCTTAAGATCATGTTATATCATCGTTATTCCTGGAAGGTGTTCTGGATCTTGCTTACCTATGGGAAGGGGGCATTCTGGAAATTGGACGATTTGATTGCTAGGCACTCAGAAGCCCAAACCGGTTGTCCAATTACCTACACATACTCACGTCAACAGGTTTACAATCTGCTACCGGGTTTTGAGATAACGAATATCTGGGTAGATCATATCTTTCCATACCGGATCCCAGACTACCTGAACTACATGTATGTCAAGAACTGGTACTTCCATTGGTTGCCAGCACCTCTCTTCCGCTGGCTTGAACGCACTTTTGGATGGCATTTGTGCATCACAGCAAAGGTGCCAGGGGAGCAGGGAAAATCGTCATGAAAATCGCCCTCCTCCAACTCAACCCCACCGTGGGCGATCTGAGCGGAAACGCCGGGAAAATCGTTGCGGCGGTCCGGCAGGCTCAAGCACAGGGCGCCGACCTGGCCGTCACCCCAGAGCTGGCCTTGCTTGGCTATCTGCCGCGCGACCTGCTGCTCAACGGCAACTTCGTCCAGCGCAGTTGGGATGTTTTACACAAACTTGCAGAAGAGCTGGCTGGCGCCCCTCCCGTTCTCGTTGGGCTGGCGGAACCGAACGACGGCGATATCGGCCGGCCACTATTCAACACTGCCGCGCTATTACGCGGTGGACGTGTTGAAGAATGTTTTCGCAAAACCTTGCTTCCCACTTACGACGTTTTCGACGAAGACCGTTACTTCGAACCGGCTCGCGGCCCCCAAATCTTAGAACTGGATGGCTGGCGATTGGGTATCAGCATCTGTGAAGATATCTGGAATGACCGCGACTTCTGGCAGCGGCGGCGCTACCACACCGACCCCGTCGAAGAGCTAACACAGGCGGGGGCGCAGGCTGTGATCAACCTCTCTGCTTCCCCCTTCACCGTTGGCAAACAGAAACTGCGGGAAGCCATGTTGAGCAATACCGCACGCCGTCATCAAATGCCAATCCTGTACGTTAACCAGGTAGGCGGGAACGATGACCTGGTTTTTGATGGACGCAGTTGCGCTTTTGATCATTCAGGTGATTTGATCGCCCGTGCTGTGGGATTTGAAGAGGATGTGCTGATCGTAGGCCTGGCTGCCTCGCCAGGGCGTATCGTCCCTGAAGATCTCTCTCCAGAGTCGGAGATCTGGCGAGCACTGGTCACTGGCACACGCGACTATGTCTGGAAGTGCGGTTTCCGCCAAGTGTTACTCGGCCTGTCGGGAGGGGTGGACTCCTCCCTGACAGCGGCTGTGGCTGCTGAAGCTCTTGGCCCCCAGAACGTTCTGGGGGTTCTCATGCCCTCCCCCTATTCCAGCCCAGGAAGCGTGAAAGATTCTCAGACTCTGGCCCGCAATCTGGGTATTCGCACGCTCACTCTCCCTATACGTGACATCATGCAAGCCTTCGAAGAGACCTTGCGCGATGCTTTTGTGGATTACCCGCGCGATGTCACCGAAGAGAACATCCAAGCTCGCATCCGTGGCAGCCTGCTTATGTCGCTATCTAATAAGTATAGCGCCTTGCTTTTGACCACCGGCAATAAATCCGAGTTGGCTGTTGGCTATTGCACCCTCTACGGCGATATGTCCGGCGGCTTTGGCGTAATCTCGGACGTGCCCAAGACCATGGTTTATCGCCTGGCGCGCTGGCTCAATCAAAACCAAGAGCGTGAGGTGATCCCCGCTCCCGTCTTGACCAAAGCTCCCTCTGCCGAACTGAAACCCGATCAAACCGACCAGGATACCCTACCTCCATATGACCTGCTCGATGAGATCCTCGCCCGACACATTGAACAGCACCAGTCAGCCGAGGAAATCATTAGGCAGGGGTTCGATCCCAAAACTGTGCGACAGGTGGTGCATCTGGTCAAAATAGCTGAGTTCAAACGCAAACAGGCCGCCCCGGGCGTCAAAGTCACCGACCGCGCCTTTGGCACCGGCTGGCGCATGCCCATCGCCTGTAAAGCATGGGAATAGCCACAAGAAAATCTATGGTAATTCGCGTTATTCGTTGCGAAATCTCTCGAACCAGAAGGCTTTCACTAAATTGAAAAGGAAAAAACAGCAATGACCGATCAACCCAGAGTCCTCGTCACTGGCGCGGGTGGCTTCATTGGTACGCACCTGGTTAGCTTCCTGAAAAAACAGGGTTATTGGGTACGTGGGGTGGACATCAAATATCCGGAGTTCAGCACTAGTGACGCCAACGAATTCGAGCTGCTCGACCTGCGTCGCTGGGATAACTGCCTGCAAGCCACACGTGGCGTAGACGAAGTCTATGCACTGGCAGCTGATATGGGGGGCATGGGGTTTATATCGAACAACCATTCCCAAATCTTGCGCAACAATACCCTCATCAATATCCACACCCTGGATGCCGCCCGGGTCAATGGTGCTAGCCGATATCTTTTCACTTCCTCGGCCTGTATTTACCCTGAATATTTGCAGGAAGAGGCAGATGTTACCCCGCTCAAAGAGGACGATGCCTACCCTGCCCAACCTCAGGACGCCTACGGCTGGGAGAAGCTGATCTCTGAAAGACTCTGTGCTCACTATTATCAAGATTTCGGCCTCGAAACCCGCATTGTGCGTTTCCACAACATATTTGGCCCCCTGGGAACCTGGAATGGCGGGCGAGAAAAAGCCCCCGCAGCCCTCTGCCGAAAAGTAGCTGTAGCAAAGTTGACCGGTAACCCTGAAGTGGAAATTTGGGGTGACGGAGAACAGACCCGCTCTTTTTGCTACATTGATGATTGCGTCACCGGGATTTATAAGCTAATGCGATCTGATTTCTCTGACCCCCTCAACCTGGGGCAGGACCGCCTGGTTACGATTAATCAACTTGCCGACATCATCGCTGCCATCGCCGGGATTCGCATTGTCAAGAAACACGTCCCAGGACCGCAAGGGGT
Source organism: Chloroflexota bacterium (assembly GCA_040758495.1). GTDB lineage: Bacteria > Chloroflexota > Anaerolineae > Anaerolineales > JBFLVL01 > JBFLVL01. Next base: position 15,998 of record JBFLVL010000025.1, on the reverse strand, counting down.
TCGCGGTCGCAACTCTGACAACTCCCTCTTACGAAAGGTTCTAGGGTGGGAACCGCAGATCTCGCTGGAGGAAGGGTTTTCTCGCACCTATGCCTGGATTGAAGAGCAAGTGCGAGCAAAACTGGATGCGCACCCTGCGGACGATGTGCTGCATGCCCTGGCGCACAGCAGGGTAGTGCGCGTTGAAAACGGTAAAAAGCCATTGGAAACTGTTCGACTAGCAACAGGAACTTCATAGGACATGACAATCACACCTGAGAAGGACAACATCACCATGAATAATATCTACTCCATCATCGGCCTCGGCAAATTGGGCGCCAGCATGGCCGCAGCCATTGCCAGCCGTGGTCATAACGTCATTGGTGTGGATGTCAACCAGCGCGCCGTTGATCTGGTCAATGCCGGGCACGCCCCGGTGCAGGAAACCGATCTGGAAGAGACCATCGCGGCCAACAAAGAACGCATCCGCGCCACTCTCAGTCACCAGGAAGCTGTCCTGAATTCGGACATAAGCTTCGTGATTGTGCCCACGCCCAGCGACGAACGCGGCGCCTTCTCCCTCCAGTACGCAGCCTGGGCATTTCGCGCCATCGGTCGCGCCCTGGCAGAAAAAGACGACTATCATCTTGTCGTACTGACGAGTACGGTTTTGCCTGGTTCGACCCGCTATGGCTTGCTCCCCATCCTGGAACAGGAGTCGGGCAAAGTGGGCGGGCGAGATTTTGGTCTATGCTACAGCCCGGAGTTTATTGCTTTGGGGAGCGTGATCCATGACTTTCTCAATCCCGACTTCACTCTGGTCGGGGAGTTCGACGAGCGTTCTGGGAGACTGCTGGAGTCCTGCTACGCGAAGATCTTAGTGAATAACCCTCCCTGCAAGCGCATGAGCATCGAGAATGCTGAATTAGCCAAAGTTGCGCTTAATACCTATGTCACTACAAAGATCACTTTCGCTAATATGCTGGCTGACCTGTGCGAGCTTATCCCTGGGGGTGACGTGGACGCGGTAACGGATGCCCTTGGCTTCGACCGCCGTATTGGGCACAGCTATCTCAAGGGCGCCTTGGGTTATGGTGGGCCTTGTTTTCCCCGTGATAACGTTGCCCTGGGATTCATCGCCCGGGCAATGGGGACAAGAGCAGACCTGGCTGAAACCATTGATTGTGTCAATCGCGCCATCCCTGAAAAAATCGTACAGCGACTACGGCCAATGATTGAGCGCGGTACTACCGTTGCTGTCCTGGGCCTGGCATACAAACCTTATTCTCACGTGATCGAAGAATCTCAAGGTGTTTTTCTGGCAAAGACACTGTCCAAAGCGGGTGCACGGGTAGTAGCCTACGACTCCTTGGCAGGAGAAGTGGCGTATAATGAATTGGGAGATCAGGTACTGGTTCTCGACTCACTTAAAGATTGTCTTGAGCAGGCTGATATTGTCATGATCACTACCCCCGATCCTGAATTCAAGAAACTGAAAGCGACTGATTTTAATGGGATAAAGACCCAGGTGACGGTAGTGGATTTTTGGCGCATCCTATCCTGTGAGCTGGAAGGAAAACCCAATGTCCGCTACATCCCCATTGGTCGCAGTGTGGAGGATCCGGTCAACGCCACCCGCTTGATGAATCTTTGGAACAACGCTAGCTTGAGCAAGGATTGATCCCATGCGCTGCCCCACCTTTGCAGAACTTCCCGCACCTCCGCTGGGTAAAACTGGATGGCCATGGACGGAAGAGCCCTTCCAATTACCAGATAGGATGCCTAGTGGCATTCCATGGCCGCGCATCAGCATTGTTACTGCTTCATATAATCGCGCTGAGTTTATCGAAGAGACTATCCGTTCGATCTTGCTTCAGGGTTATCCAGACCTTGAATACATCATTATTGATGGGGCCAGCACAGACGGGACGTTGGATGTCATCAAAAAGTACGAGCCCTGGTTGGCCTATTGGGAGAGCAAAAAGGATCGTGGGCAATCCCATGCTTTGAACAAAGGTCTGGCCAAGTGTACTGGTGACATTATCACCTACTTTAGCAGTGATGATTTTTATTTGCCAGGAACTTTCGAGGACGTTGGTAACCACTGGCCAAGGCTGGAACGCTATGGTGCATTAGTAGGTGGTTTTTATTTTATAGACATCAACTCTATACCAACGAGCAAGGCCATCCCCTCTCGGCTTCCCGTTGAAGGCCCCCTAGATTTAACTCTGCTTCCTCCAGGATCCTGGCGATTACACCAGGAGGCAACCTTTTTTACGCGTTATGCCTTAGATGATGTTGGACGATGTGTGCGTGAGGATTTGCATTACAATGCTGATCGCGAATTGCTCTTTCGAATCTGCCGTCATCACAAGATTATGTTGTCCAGGCGCACATATTCGGGTTTTCGGTGGGGTGAACAAAGCGGGACAGCCAGTAATCAGGCCCGCTTTCCAGCTATCTTGGAGTACTCTCTTTTATATCGTTCCTACTGCAAGAAAGGTGAAAGGGGATACCGTCAGCGGAAATACAACGCGAACTTCCTAGTTGCTAAAGCTTACACGGCATATGCAAAATACAGTGATAATACTATACGCTCTATTACAGCCCTCATACGTGCTTTACTTTACCAGCCATCTTATGTATTAAGACATGGATATCTCATTGAGTGGCTCAAAGTGTTGCGCATGAGGTCTGTAGTGGAAAGGTTACGTGGCTTGATGAAAGCTAACACCGCAGATACATTTGCAAATTTAGAATAGATGGAAAAAGAAATGTTTTAGATCCATCCTACCGAACTTTATCGTCGTCGAGCAAGGTGTAAATCTGTTCTCAATCGTATGGTTAAACTTGAGCAGGAATTTGCAGGGGAATGCAACCTGTGTGGTAATGAACAAAAGGCACTTATTTCAAACCAGGACCGCTATGGCTTCCCTGTCCGCACTGCTATGTGCCTCAATTGCGGATTGATTTATGTTTTGGATCGCTTTACCTCTAAGGGGTACTCAGAATTTTATGAGAGTGGTAGTTATCGTCAATTGATCTCTTGCTTTAAGGACAAAGAGCAGACTGTCCAACGTATCCGGGCTGCTCAGGTTAATTATGCTGCCGGTTTGTTGTTTGCCATGCAAGGTTGTCTCTATCCCCAAAAAGACGCTCGCCTCCTTGATGTGGGGGGAAGTACTGGCTTGGTGGCAAGTGAATTCGCCAGACAATACGGCTATAAGGCCACTGTGCTTGACCCCGCTCCTACTGAAATAGAAGCAAGTCGTTCGTTAGGAATTGAAGCTGTTGTAGATTTCATTGAAACTTGGGAAACATCTGAGAAATTTGATTTCGTTTTGCTTTGTCGTACGGTTGAACACCTTTTCGATCTGCGAAAAGCCCTAATGAAGATTCACTACTTGCTAAAACCAGAAGGCTTGTTTTATTGTGACATTGCGGACTTCATCGAGATCTGTCGGCGTGAAGGTCCACCTCAGGCAACCACCAAAATTGATCATGTGTATTGGTTAACTCAAGAAACTGCTATCCCTGCATTCCGCTCCATCGGGTTCGAGCTCGTGTCCATTCACACCACCCTACCTTCTGACCAGGTAGGCTTTCTCCTCCGAAAAAGTGAACCGTCCCTGCTACGACCTGTTCCGTTCGATTGGATCCAGACACAAATCCGTAGATTCCGAGAGATCGAGACAGATTGGCTTCAGTATGGCAGAAAGCCAATAGATGGGCGAGACTGGCTCAAGCAAAATGCTTATAAGCTAAAGAAAAAGATACTCAGGTCAATGCCAGATATTCTCACCCTCATCCCCACTCGCGGCAGCTCCAAAGGCATTCCTTCAACAACCAATACACCATTTGTTTCAATCCGTGAAACTTGTGCTGAGCACAGCCGAAGCATCTGTGGTTAAAAACATCAACATCCTCGCCGTCATCCCCGCCCGCGGCGGCTCGAAAGGCATTCCCAAAAAGAATATCCATCCCCTCAACGGCAAACATCTGCTAACCTACGTTGTCAAGAGCGAGCTGGAAAATGGCTTTTTCTGGGATTGGCAGTCGTACCCTGCTGTTACAATACATGTGACTGTAGGCATGTCTATAGCCTCGAGCGAAATTTGAACACCACGGAGGTGATCTTCAATGTTAACCATATCAAAAAGCAAACTCAAGACCCACATGCTGCAGATTTTCCGCCAGATTGAACTGACGGGAGAAGAGGTGATCGTAACGGACAATAACCGTCCTGTGTTGCGTATTCAACGGATACCTCGTAAACGAAGCGTTGAAGAGCTATTTGCCCCATTCAGAGGTAAAATCGTTTTCTATGAAGATCCAAATATGCCGACCATTGACGAGTGGGGCGAGGTCTAGATGCTTGTACTTGACACCGCGGTTCTCCTTTACTGGACGCTCAATACAGCCAGCCTGCTTAGTTGCCCCCTGGTTACATCGGATCACCAAATTCGCTCCTTTTATTCAACTTCGATCTGGTAAAAAGTTGCGTTGAATCCTCAGTCCTTTGGCTGGGCAACAACTATGTGGTTCATTGCCAGGTGAGTCCTTGCCTCAATGACTGGTCAAATCCTGTGATCGAAGAAATCCTCGCCATCATCCCCGCTCGCGGTGGTTCTAAAGGTATCCCCAAGAAAAACCTCCAGCCCCTCAACGGTAAACCCCTTCTGGCCTACTCCATCGAGAGCGCCCTGGCCACCCCCTTCATCACCCGCGTGGTCGTCTCCACCGATGATCCTGAAATTGGCGCGGCAGCTCAACAATTGGGCGCGGAGGTCGTATGGCGACCAGCCGAAATCAGCGGGGATCTGTCTTCCTCGGAGGACGCCTTATTGCACGCTCTGGAGCACCTCGAAACAAACGAAAGTTACTGCCCTGACATCCTGGTCTTCTTGCAATGCACTTCCCCGTTGACCACGCCGGAGGATATCGAGGGGAGCATTCAAACATTAATAGATCAAGAAGCGGACACAACCTTGGCTGTCACCCCTTTTCATTACTTCCTGTGGAAACCGGAACCCAATGGCAGCGCAGTAGGGATAAACCATGATAAAAGTTTCCGCCCTTTACGCCAGCAACGCGAACCGCAATTCCTGGAAACTGGAGCGGTTTATGTGATGCGGGTTGAGGGGTTTAAAAAAACCCGCCATCGCTTCTTCGGCAAGACGGCCATGTACATCATGCCTCCTGAACGTTGCTTTGAGATTGACGAGCCGGTGGACCTGCTAATTGCCGAAGTGTTGATGCGTGAGCTGGGGAAAACAGAAGCTATCGAGAGCCTGCCGAATCCGGTAGGCGCGCTGATCTTGGATTTTGACGGCGTCTTCACGGATAACAAAGTCATCGTCTTCGAGGATGGCCGCGAGGCCGTGATCGCGGATCGAGGGGACGGCTGGGGCCTGGCCCAGTTGAAGCAGCGCGGTATACCCATCTTAGTTCTATCCACAGAGACAAATCCAGTTGTCGAGGCAAGGTGCAACAAATTGAGTCTGCAGTATTTACAAGGAGTCCAGGATAAAAAGCAAGCATTACTTGAGTGGCTGCGGGAACGATCAATTGACCCTTCACGAACGGTTTATGTGGGAAATGATCTTAATGACCTAGAATGCTTGCAGGCGGTCGGGTGCGGTGTGGTTGTCGCGGACGCTCATCCCGATGTGCGCCGCGCAGCCCGTTTGGTATTAAAGAACCCTGGGGGACAAGGCGCGATCCGTGAGATCGCTGACCTGATTCTTCGAGGAACGGGCGCCTTAATTCCCCCATTTCTAGATGATTCCCAATGAGCGATAAACCTCATAGTCCTTATCCATACCTGCTTCGGGTCATCCTCCGAAAGATATTCCCAGATAGTCTATATCGCCAATACATTGGACGACATGAGGATGGGTCTTTACACCTATGGCAGCACTTGGCATTAAAAGTTACTTACGGTAAAGCTATATTGGACATCGGTGCATATAGAGGGGTCTACGCTTTAGCAGCACGGAAGGTTAATCAAGAGGCGCTTATATTTGCATTCGAACCTAACCCTTTTTCAGTTCAGGAGTTGAAAAATGCTTGTTTAGGCAAGAGAATTGAGGTAATTGCTACCGCTGTTGGCGAGCGGAATGGGACAGTAACATTCCTTTGCAGCGGTGCAGGTAGCAGGATAATTAAACCTAACAACACGCAATCCGAAAATATATCCATAATACAAACTATATCGCTTGATAACTGGTGTGAAAAACGTTCAGTTATTCCTTCAATAATCAAAATCGATGCAGAAGGTGCAGAAGCCAGCATTTTACTAGGTGCAAAGTTGGTGCTGACTAACTATTTACCCATCATACTGTGTGAAGTTTTATCTGACTCTGCAGGTAGTGAGGTTATGGCAGTACTCCCCTCAATGTATATGTTCTATTCTATAGATGAAAACTCCAAATCAATCAGTAAGAAAGCTAAAATCTCACGCTTGAATTGGCGAAATAAAAATTGGTTATTAGTACCGAAAGGCCAAGAGACAACCTTAGATCAGAGTACTTTGAGATAAAGAGAAATTTGAAAATCACAAACTCTCGCTGGAGTTAAAGAATGCCACAAGTAGTAGAAATAAGAGGAAGAGCTATAGGAAAAGGAAATCCCACCTTTATCATAGCTGAAATCGGTATCAACCACAATGGCATCCTGGAAGTTGCCAAGAAGTTGATTGACGCGGCTTTGTTAGCTGGGTGTGACGCGGTCAAATTCCAGAAACGCATGCCAGAATTGTGTGTGCCCCACGATCAACGTCAGGTAATGCGCGAGACACCTTGGGGGTTGATGACCTACTTGGAATACCGGCATAGGGTGGAATTTGGTCAAAAGGAGTACGAAGGAATAGATCGCTATTGTCGCCAAAAAGGGATCATCTGGTTCGCCTCCTGCTGGGATAAGCCCTCCGTGGATTTCATCGAGCAATTCAACCCGCCATGTTACAAAATAGCCTCCGCCTCGCTGACAGATGATGATTTGCTGGAACACATCAATTCTAAAGGAAAACCGGTGATCCTCTCCACCGGCATGTCCACTATGGAACAGATCCGCCACGCAGCCTCACTGCTCGACGGCAAGCGGTTGCTCATCGCCCACAGCACCAGTAGTTATCCTGCGAAGAACGAAGAGTTGAACCTGCGCATGATCCAGACCCTGCAGCAAGAATTCGACAGCCCCATCGGCTATTCAGGCCACGAGGTAGGCTTGCAGACTACCTATGCCGCTGTGGTGCTGGGTGCAACCTTTGTGGAACGGCATATCACCCTAGACCGGGCCATGTGGGGCAGCGATCAGGCAGCTTCAGTAGAGCCTGGCGGTTTTCTGCGTCTGGTGCGCGATATCCGCGTCATCGAAAGCGCCCTGGGAGATGGCATCAAACAGATATACGCCAGTGAAATCCCTATCATGAACAAGTTGCGCAATGCCAGGCACTAATAAGCCGCACATTGTCCTGGTGGTTGCCAGAGGGGAGGCGGTCAGGAATTTCTTGTTCTCTGATACTCTGATAGAGTTGTGTGAGAATGCACGTATCACACTTCTGTCCATGGTGGATCATGGCGAGGTTATAGACCGGGTCAGTCCACATGTGGAACAGATTGTTCCTCTGCGCGAGTATGGGGAACACCCGCTGACGGTTTATGTCCGCCTTCTGGCTCACAATGCCCATTTTCGCTGGCTGTGGAGTGAAGCCGTTAAATTCTATTGGGGATTGCATGACTCCAGGGCGAAAACGCTCCCGGAGAAGTTCAAGCGCGTGGTCGCTAAAACCTTCGCCCGTCTTTTTGCTAACCTCCCCTCGTTGCACACTCTGACCTGGCTCGACCGCCAGCTATCGTGGCATCTGCGCCCAACGCGGGATTTCGAAATCCTGTTCCGGAAACTTCAGCCGGATCTCGTCTTCAACTGTTCTCACATTCATGGGCCTCAGGCCGACCTGCCCCTGCGCGTCGCCCAGCGGATGGGCATCCCCACCGCGGTCTTTGTTTTCTCCTGGGATAACCTCACCTCCCGCAGCCGTATTTTCGTCCCGTATGACTACTACCTGATATGGAACGAAGGCATGAAAGTTCAACTGCTGGAACAATATCCCGAGATCAGCCCGGAGCAGGTGCACATTACCGGCACGCCCCAGTTCGACTTTCATTTTAAGCCGGAGTACTACCTGCCGCGCACAGAACTGTGCGCACGTCTCGGCCTTGATCCAGACCGTCCTTATGTGCTCTATACAACGGGCATGGATACCGACTTCCCCGATGAACACAAGATCGTTGAGGCCGTGATCCGATTTTTGCAGGAGAGCGATCTGCAACCGAAGCCGCAACTGGTGGTGCGCACCTACATCAAGGGCACCACCCCTGAGATGAAAGCCCTGGGCGAAAGGGGCATCCCTGACGTGGTTTTCCCGCCCATCCTTTGGGACAAACAATGGGTCATGCCCCTGCACGAAGACCTGTACATCTACACCAGCCTGCTGCACCATTGCGCTTTGGGTATCAATGCTGCCTCTACTGTCTCGCTTGAGTTGATGATGCTCGACAAGCCGGTCATCAACCTGGGCTTCGAACCTCCGGGAAGTAACCTGCCCCACTGGTCGCGCTTCTCGCGGCATGTAGATTACGAACATTACCGACCTGTGGCCCAGAGCGGGGGGGTGATGGTTGCCCGTTCTGTTAATGACCTGATAGCCATGATCTATCGCGGACTGACAAAAGCGGGAGTAGACAGCCCTAAGCGAAAGGCGTTCATGAGTCAGATGATGAATGGTAATCTGGATGGACAGTCGGGGAGACGGGTTGCCGAAAAACTTCTCGAATTCACAACCTTGTAGGATCACAATTTGGATATTTCTTTGTGGAAGTTGTATCAATTATTGGGTTTACCGCCTATAATGTGGGCGGTACGTAACCCATTAAAAATAATTGAATTCGTGAAAGTTATTGAGGGGTCTGGTATCCAGCAAGACGACATAATACTGGCTTTGGGTTGTGGAAAGGGACATTGGACATTAGCACTTGCGAGAAAATGTAGCAGGGTTATTGGGGTTGACAACTCCGAGGCTCAAATCTCCATAGCCCGAAATTTTGTGCGACATAGCTCCATAAAGAATAAAGTCCAATTCCTCTGTGGACGATTAGAAGATTTTTCTTTTCCAAACGAGACTTTTGACCGGGTATTAAGTTTTTGCGTATTGGAACATATACCCAACTTGAAGGAAGTTCTCCTGGAGGTTTTTCGTATCTTAAAGACAGGGGGCGAATTTCATGCATCGGTTGATTCTCTGGAAAGTCTCACTGATCCAATATTGCTAGCAAAGCATCAAAAAGACCACGACGTATTGCAATACTTCTCTCAAGATGCCCTTTACAGATTATTTCAAGACATTGGCTTTGAGGTTCTGGAGATTACACCTGTCTTTACCAGCGATTATGCTCAAAGGGAATTTGAGAAAAGAGTCAATAGTAGTTACAAGTACGGTCTAGTAAAAAGATTAATTACTTGTTATCGTCTGTTGGCGGAAGACAGAAACTCGAAATCCGGCAAAGGGATAATGTTAATTGGACGTGCGCGACGAAGCTAAAGATAATCTGGGTAAAAAGCCAAAACTGTTAATCGTTTCTCAGGTGCTTCCGTTTCCCCGCTCATCAGGTCAGCAGCAAAGAGTTTATTATAAACTAAAGGCGCTTCAGCCAGATTTTTACCTCATCTTTTTGACTTCAGCGCCGTTGAATCATAGGGAATCCATTCGGAGAGAGCTTCTCAAGCTTTGCAACGAAGCGATTGTTCTCACGTCTAGGTATCAACAAAACGCTTTGTCCCGTTACCTACACCGTTGGTTGGGTCTTGTTTATTCGATTCGTACGGGATTTAAATTTTCAAATTATATCATTGGCCATTTGGAATTTACTCCCTCACGTTTGGAAGAAACGGTTGGAGACATGGCCCTCGATGCTGTTCTTTACGAATACTGGCATAGTGTTGCCAGTGTGGACGTTTTTCGACAAAAAAACATCCCCTGTGTTCTCGACATGCATAACCTTCTCTGGCAATCTTTGTCCCGGCAATATCAAGCCAGGAAATTCATCCCTCAATGGTGGAAGGACAGGTCAGTACAACTCTATCGCACTCAAGAAGAGGATGCATGGAATCGCTTTGATGGTGTAATCACGATAAATGCGGAAGAACATTGCTACGTGCAGAGCAAGGTTGCTGACCATGTGCGCCTTTTTTACGCGCCAATGGGGACCGATCTATCGCTTTGGCCGTATTCCTGGCAGCCCAGTTCACCTCCCCGTGTTGTTTACTTTGGTGGCCTGGGTAGCCCTCACAACCGGCAGGATGCTTTGAGCTGCTATCAACACATCATGCCAATCATTTGGGAACAAATTCCCGAAGCAGAATTATGGCTGGTGGGAAGTAATCCTCCCGATGATATCAAAGCCCTACCCAACCAAGATTCTCGCATAATCGTTACAGGTTTTGTGAATCAGGTCCAGGATGTGCTCAAAACCATGTCTGTTCTACTATGCCCCTGGACAGGCACCTATGGCTTTCGCAGTCGTCTGATTGAAGCGATGGCGTTAGGGATTCCGGTGGTAGCCTCCCCTGATGCTGTTCACGGGATGGATTTGACACCTGGCCACGGGCTTTTCATCGAAGCGAATTCCTCTGGCATGGCGCAAACTGCCCTGAGGCTTCTCCTGGATAAGGATGATTTGCAGCGACAGAGTAAATTAGCCCGCCGGCAAACGGAAGAAAAATTCAGTTATCAAGCCACCTATGAGGCATTGGCCTCGAATTTGCTCGCCTTTATTAATGAAAAAAGGCAAAGCCATTTGCCAGACCTAAAATGATCCGTATTCTCATGACATTGTTCCGAACACTCCTCCATCGAAAGCCGCGCTATCTGATTTACTTGTTCACTGGTTACCTCGTTCCCCGGTTCTTACACGCGCTTTTCCAACGTTTTCCCCCGCCTCGCTTACTACGCCAGTGGACACAAACTTCAAGGATGGTTCGAGCACGGAATCTACCTCAAGAAAGGATGGCCTTTACTCGTTGGGATGGTTGGCCTGTCACTTCCTCTGTTCGGCGGGTCGTGGATTCCTGCTTGAAATCCCATCCCGATGAAGAAATCGTTCTCGGACATGTGGACAACGATGGACGCCTCTTAGGGAAGTTTGGTCCACTGCCAGGGTGGGTAATAGTCTATTCTGAAGAGTTTGTGCCTCGAGAAAGATTCAGCCTTGATGTCGTTCTGCGAGATGGCCTGGTATTGATCCGCAAAGATTTTCACGGCGACCGGGCGCGCTTTCTCCGAGAGTGGCACAATCTTGCTCTGTTGGCAGGCAAAGCGAATGTCCCATCCATGTATAGAGTAGACGAAAACCGGACCCTTCTATATAAAAACATGATTTTAGGCCAGACCGTGCGGGATGTTCTGGTTGAAGCAGGGGCAAATATTCTCATCGTTCAGACTAGAGACGATCCAGCGCTGGTGTCCATGTCCAATGCTGAACGATTGCAAGCCGTCCTGGCGCGCGGCACTGGGCGATTATCCGAGTGTTTCCCTGAGAGCTTCTTTCGGGAGATGGAACAACAAATAGATACCATTCACCAGGCGGGTGTGGCCGGTTTTAGCTTGACCTTTGGCAACGTAATGGTGGACGGAGAAGGACATCCATGGTTTATTGACATGGAGGGAGCTGAGGCATACAGATCACTCAGCAATCCCTTTTTCCTCTGGCTGCGAGACCGGGACCGGGAGAAATTCAACCGCATCTATGCCCGGGACGTGATGACCGAACGCAAAGCGCGCCATAAGCTGTCTCAAATCACGGACAGTGACCTGGGCTGGTATGCCCCAGTTGATTTTGGCGGTGGCCTGGCTGTGGACGGTTTCTGGACGGTGGACAGCGGCACCGGGCGGTGGGAGTATCTCAACCACTGCGTCCTTGCCCCTCTCCTCCCTGGCAAACGAGTGCTCGACCTGGGTTCCAACAACGGCCTGATGCCTCTAATGATGCTCCGCGATGGCGCCCGCGAGGTGGTGGGCCTGGAACTGGACCCGGAAATGGTGGAACGCGCTCACGTGGTTCATGAAATCTTCGAATGGCGCGATATGCGCCGATATCCCCTTACCATTCATACCTGTGACATGCGCGCCATCCTGGAGGCCGATTGGGGAAAGTTCGATGTAGTGACAGCTTATTGCTCGCTGTATTACCTGAGCGAAGAGGTCATGGCGCGCATCGTTCGCCGTGTAGCCGAATTAGCTCCGGTGATGGTTCTACAGGCCAAAGTGGATACCCGGCCCGAGGCGGAGGATAACAAGGCTGAGAAATCTTCAATTCCTTTCCTCCAAAACCTTCTCGAAACCAACGGTTTCCCCCACGTCGAAATCCACGCCCCGCCGGGTTACAGCCGACCATTGTTAGTCGGGAGGAACGATCAGGTACACAGAGATCTCTGAGAGCACACAGAGTTTCACAGAGAATCTGAAAATAAGTTCTCTGTGTTTCTCTGTGTATCACCCTGTATATCTACTGTATATCTATGTGTATCTCTGAATTTTGTCCACCCTCGTTCCCCCTGCCCGGAAACGCTCCTTTGGGTTGCCGTAACCACCTGATTAGTGCACAATCCCGTTACACCCAACAACCTTCGGGCAAAAGAGATGCAACCAAATGCAAAATACCATAACCATAACCCTCCCTTCCGATGTGAGAGATTCGCTCAACAAACTTGTCCGCAAAGAGGGCATTTCAGCCGACGATTTCATCTATCAGGCTGTTCGAGAATATTTGTTTATTCGCCAGTTTCGCTTGCTTCGCGAACGATTGAACCCGAAGGCACGGGCCCGGGGCGTTTACACCGACCAGGACGTGTTTGACCGCGTCTCATGAGAGTTGTTTTTGACGACAATGTTCTTATTGCCGCCTTATAGCCAGGGGTAAAGGTGGCGACTTACTCGAACATTGCATTCAACACCATGTACTTATCACTTCAGAATTCGTCCTTGAAGCCAACAGCTTCCCCCACGTCGAAACCCACACCCCGCCGGACTACTCGCGCCCGTTGTCGGTGGGGAAGAAACATCGTTAACACTAAGACACTCAGAGAACCACAGAGACTCACAAAAAAATATTTATAGGAGTTACGCACTTGATTAAAGAAACCGGCAGGTCGAGTGATCCGAGTGCAGCGAGGATTGTATCGAGACCCATTTTAGTGCAGTTCTTGATCTCGATACGGCCCTTACAGGGCCACTCGATCAGCGAACTGCGTAACTCCTGATTTAAAAACTCCAGAGGTCTCGGTGTAACCTCTGTGATACTCCGTGTATCGAAATTATGACACATAAGGAAGCAACCCACATACACAACATCCGCCAGAGATTGAAAATTCGTCGCCAGCGCCACAAAGCCGCCCTCAACCAGGAGATTCAACGCTTGGCAGAAAAAGCAGCCGAACTGGGAGTACAGCGAGTCATCCTGTTCGGCTCAGCCGCCTGGGGAGACCCTGGCCTGGGGAGCGACCTGGATCTGCTTATTATTTGGGACACTCCGCTGGACTTCCTTGCCCGCACGGTGGAGTTGTACCGCTGCCTGCAGCCCAGGGCGCCGGTAGATTTACTGGTTTACACACCGGCGGAGTTCACCAAGATGGCTCACAGACCCTTTATCCGTAACGCCATTGAAAAAGGAGTAACCCTCTATGAAGCCTGACCATTTGGCTCAAGGTCTGCGCTGGCTCGAACAGGCAGAAGCCGACCGCCAGGGCGCCAAACTCCTGCTGGATGGAGAGAGCTATCATCTGGCGTGCTTTGTCGCCCAGCAAGTTGCCGAAAAAGCACTCAAGGCTTTCCTCTACGCCCGGGGTGAAGAGGTGGTCATTGGTCATTCGGTGGAGGCACTCGCACGCTGGGCTGCAGAACACGACCCGGATTTCGAAGAATTACGGACGTCCATCGCTCCCTTGGATAGCTACTACATACCAACTCGTTATCCCAACGGCTTGCCCGACAACATCCCCGCGCGTGTCTACACCCGACACTCTGCTGAAGAGACCCTGTGCATGGCTGACCTGGTGTTGAATCTGGTGCGCAAGAAACTGGAAAAAGAAGCCTGAATCCCTACCGCCTACTCAAAACCAACGGATTCACTTGCATCGAAATCCACGTCCCACCTGGATATTCGCGATCGTTGTTGGTGGAGAGGGACAAACGGAGAGCTCTGAGAAAGCATGGAGATTCGCAGAGAATCCGATAAAAAAACTCTCCGTGCTTCTCTGCGTACCGCTCTGTGCGTCTCTGGGCTAACACATCTCCTCGTTCCCCCTGCTCTGCATGGGAACCTCACTGGAGATTGCCGTAACCACCTGATTGGTGTGCAATTCCGTTACCTCCAACAACTTTCGGACGAAAAACATGAACCAGCTAATCCAGCTATCCTTAGACGAACTTGGTCGCATTTTCATTCCCGCGCCTCTGCGCCAGCGGCTCCACCTGTCCCCTGGAATGTCTTTGGTGGTAGAAAAGGGGGAACAAGGAGGCGTTAATCTGCGCATTCTCAGGCAGCCACCTGTATTGGTTGAAAAAGACGGAATTCTGGTTGCCAGAGTCGTCCCCATCAGCGAACTTTCCAATATCACCCGTCGTGAGCGTGATAGACGCGTATTCGATCTCTTGCAGCGTGTAGGCTTGTGAGAATTCTGCTGGACACATCTGTTCTGTAGCCGCGATGGTCGAAGCCCATCTTACCCATGAACAAGCCCTACCCTGGTTGATACAAGTGACCAGTGGGCCGGACACTGGACTTATTGCAGCCCATTCGCTCGCTGAGCTGTATGCTGTCCTCACGACATTACCTGTTCAACCCACGATTTCTCCTGCTGATGCAAAACAGCTGATCATGCGCAACATAGTTGACAGGCTCGAAGTAGTTGTCCTATCAGAGCGCAACTATCTGGAAGCCATCGGGCACTTGTCTGACTTGGGGATAGTTGGCGGAGCAACTTATGACGCCTTGATCCTACACTCGGCGGCCAAAGCGGATGTCAATCGAGCGGTGACCCTCAACGAAAGGGATTTCCGCAGAGTTTATCCTGAGCTCGCGGATAAGATCGTTGCTCCCTGAAAGAAGTGAACAGCTTCCCCCACGTCGAAATCCACGCCCCGAAGAGTTTCGGGAGGCCGCTATTGGTGGGAAAACAGTGAATTTGGTTGTCTTCTCCCATAAAGAAACTTGGCCCGACCCCGCTTCTCCCTCCGGCTGCGCCACCATCGACGGCTTCCTCCAACACACTGACGCCCATCTAATATAAGACATAACCCACACGCCCCCTCACAGAAAAGGTAAAGAAGATTCATGTCGACCACTTTAGCACATCCTAATGGAAGGATTATTATTGATGAACTTGGGACAGATAAAAGACGGATTCAGGTGGATTCATGGGACCAGTCAGAAGTCGTCGCTCTCAAATCATGTGAAACATCTTATCCCATCGATTTAATCAAACTAATATTGAAGGTGAAGGGTCTTACCCATTTATGCGATGAGATCATGAGGGATGAAGACCCCTTTTATGTCCAAAGAGCATTAGAACACTCTCTTTGTGGATATGTGGACAAAAGCTTTTTTGCTCAAAAAACCATTCTGGACTTCGGTTGTGGTTGTGGATCATCTACTATGGCATTAGCCAGGTTATTTCCTGACGCAAGTATAGTCGGTGTTGACATGGAAGATAAATTTATTTCAGTCGCCAGAGCCAGGGCTGAATACTATGCTTTCTCCAATATAACATTTCTTACGTCACCCACCTCAGACAAACTTTCAAAGGAAATAGTTCATTTTGATTTTGTAGTTCTAAGTGGTGCTCTCGCTAAATTAGATTAGAATCGTCCTCACAGAAATCAGGAGGACGAAATGGCGAAACGAATAGCATTACGCACATTGACAACAGAAGAAGAAACCGAAATCAGGCGAATGGCCACGTCT
>JBFLVL010000024.1:0-50528 GCA_040758495.1 Chloroflexota bacterium | reverse complement strand
ATGTCCGGTTCGATGTGGCAGGGGATGAAAACCAGACATGGTGATGGTACTGAGGCACTCTCACAAGAAATGGAGAGCAACGGGTCTGCCACACCTAAATCCAGGCGTCATCCCCTGACCCTACTGTCTGACCGGGGCTGCCCCGAGGGTCCCCTGCGGGGAGGCTCCGCTGCATTCCACGATAAGCGGCGCGGTTTTTTACGATTGGTTGCGGGTAAAGGTTGTTCAGGGGCACAACCGCCGGCAGCCCATGCCTACGTCGGGCAGCCCGTCAGAATATAGGCTATGCTCTCCTGTCATATACTTCAATCAGCAAAGCATATATGTGAGGCTTATATGCTAGTACTTTACCAATTTGATTGAGAAGGGTAAACTTCTCCCCAACGAAGGGAGAAGATCATGGCAAAGAAATATATTATCGAACTGACTGCAGATGAATAGAAACAGATGCTGGATTTAAACCATCGAGGAAAGACCTCGGTTCGCAAGCTGAGAAGGGCCCAAATCCTACCCTTGACCAATGAGGGTAAGATCAATAAAACCATCTGCGAAGGGCTGCATGTGGGTCTCGCCACGGTGGAACGGGTACGCAAACGCTTTGTTCTGGAGAAGTTGGAAGTGGCGTTGAACGAACGACCTCGCCCTGGTGGGCAACGCAAGTTGGGGGCCAAGGGAGAAGCGGTGTCAACCACCCTAACCAAGAGTGAGCCACCGGAAGGGCACACCCGCTGGACAATGCAGTTGCTGGTCAAGCGCTTGGTGGAACTGAAAGTAGTTGAAAGTATATCCGATGAGACGGTGCGCAAAGCGCTCAAAAAAAGCGCCTCAAACCCTGGATAAAGAAGAAATGGTGTATTTCCAGGATCGATACGGAGTTTGTCTGGTGCATGGAAGACTTGTTGGACTTGTATGCCGAGGATTTCGACCTCCTGCAGCCGGTGGTCTGTTTTGATGAGCTGCCTTGCCAGTTGGTGGCTGAGACCTGCTTGCCCTTGCCGCTGCAGCTAGTAAAGCCAGTCCGCTATGACTACGAATATCGCCGCAATGGCACCCGCAACCTGTTCATGTTTTTTCAGCCTTTGGCCGGCTGGCGGCATGTGGAAGTGACTGAGCAGCGCACCAAGCAGGATTTTGCATACGGATGAAGGATCTCGTTGACGTCCATTTTCCAGAAGCGGAAGTGATCCGGGTGGTCTTGGATAACTTGAACACGCATTCGCCTGCGTCTCTGTATGAAGTCTTTGAACCGCAAGAGGCTCGGCGGATTGTGCGGAAGTTGGAGTTCCGTTACACCCCGAAACATGGGAGTTAGTTAAGCATGGCCGAAATTAAAATCTCCGTTTTGGATCGCCAGTGCCTGGATCGACGCCTGGCAGAGATGCCAATTGTTAGCTCCGAAATAGCAGCCTGGGAATCCTTGCGTAATGAACAATGCGCTACGGTGGATGGATATGGGCGCAGGCGGAAGTGGAAAAGGGGGCCACATTCTAACAAGAGGAGGGCACTCATGCGTAGTAAAGTCACACTACTGGTCGAAGACAATCCCAGTGACGTCGGGCTGACCCAGCGGGCATTCGAGAAGAGCTGGACCAGCAACAAGCTGGTGGTTGCCCAAGATGGGCGGGGAGCACCGGATTACCTTTTTGGTACTGATGAAGATACCTCCCAAGAGGGGATCCGCTTGCCGGCAGTGATGTTGCTCGATTTGAAGCTACCCAGGGTGGATGGACTGGAGGTCTTAAAGCGGGTGCGCGCCGATGAATGCACGAAACATCTGCCGGTCGTGATCCTGACCTCTTCCGATGATGAGCGCGATCTAGCAATAGTTATGACCCGGGAGCCAACAGCTATATTCGCAAGCCGGTCGATTTCAAACAATTCGAAGAGACAGTTCAGCAATTGGGCATGTACTGGCTGGTGCTGAACGAGCCTCTCCCCTGGGAGTGAAGAGATTTTGAATACTACACTGCGTGTATTGATTGTTGAGGATTCTGAAAGCGATACGGGGTTGATCATCCACCATCTGGAGCGTGGGGGGTATTCGGCCGTCTACGAACGGGTCGAAACGGCCGCAGAGATGAGAGCGACCCTGGAACGTGAGGACTGGGATGTCGTCCTTTCCAACTACAGCATGCCCCGCTTTGATGCTCCTGCGGCGCTGAAACTCCTGCAGGAGAGCGACCGGGACATTCCCTTCATTGTCGTATCGGGCAGTATCGGAGAAGACGCTGCTGTGGCCATACTGAAGGCCGGCGCCCACGACTACGTGATCAAAGATGATCTGACCCGCCTGGCCCCTGCTGTGCAGAGGGAGATGGACAATGCCAAGATACGGCGAGAGCGCAAACAGGCGGAGCGAGATGTGCAACGACGAGCGGCTCAGGCTATGCTGACCTATGAAGCAGGCCGGCGAGTGAGCAGACAGCTAGAATTGAATGAGTTGTTGTCCACCATCGTAACGAGTATCTATGAGACCTTTGATTACTACGGCGTGATGTTGTTGTTGCTTGACGAGTCAGCCGAACACCTGACCCTGCAATCCATCGCTGGTGGTTATAGCGACGTTTTTCCCAGGGATCTCCAGCTTGCTCTCGGGGAAGGGATGATTGGAGTGGCGGCTGCACGCAGTGAAGTTCAGATTAGCGGTGATGTCAGCCAGGATCCTCATTACGTGCGCAAAGCGAATGAAATAACCAATTCGGAGCTTGCCATCCCCATCAAGATCAAGGAAAGGGTCATTGGTGTGCTCGATCTACAAAGCGCCGAATACGACGCTTTCGATGAGGCCGATGTGATCGCCATGGAGACATTGGCTGATCAGATTGCTGTGGCGATCGAAAATGCCAGGCTGTACAAGGAGACACAGCGGCTAGCCGCTTTCAATAAGGGCATCATCGAGAATATGGCTGAGGGCATCGCTGTGGAGGATACCGAGGGAATCTTTACCTTCGTGAACCCGGCTGCGGCAACCCTGCTGGGCTATGCGCCCGGGGCACTGTTGGGCCAGCACTGGACGGTCATCATTCCCCCCGATCAGCACTCCATCGTCCAGATGGCCGATGAGCGGCGTATGCGTGGTGAAACTGATCGTTATGAGCTTCAACTCATCTGCAAGGATGGTACGCGGCGTACCGTCCTGGTCAGCGGCAGCCCCCGCTTCGAAGACGGTCGCTTTGCTGGCACCATGGCTGTCTTCACCGACATCACAAAGCGCAAGCAAGTGGAGGAGAGACTTCGCCGGTCCGAGGCTGACTACCGTTCTCTGTTCGAAAACGTTCTGGATGGTATTTACCGCACTACCCCGGAGGGAAAAATATTGGATGCCAATCCGGCACTGGTAGATATGCTCGGCTATGCTTCGAAAGCAGAGTTACTGGGGGTGGATATTGCCCGTGACCTCTACGCCATGCCGGAAGAGAGGGATGTTTTGTTGAAGGAGGTAGAGCAGCAGGGAGAACTGCGTAATATCGAGTTAACCCTGAAGTGCAAAGATGGCCAACAGATCATCGTCCTCGACAACACCCGCGCCGTGATGGATGAAAATGGAACAATAGTGCATTACGAGGGCACCCTTAAAGATATCACCGACCGTAAACAGGCGGAGGAGGAGATGCGCCATCGTCTGAACGAATTGGGACTATTGTATGAAAGCGGTCTGTTGCTCAGCCAGTTGTTGCCGCCCAAGGAGATTGGGCAAAATATCCTCAATCTGCTGGCGCGCATATTAGGCTGGCATCATACCACCATCCGTCAGTATCATCCAGAAGATGAAACCCTCGAATTGCTGGCTTTTAGTCATCCAGATTTGAAGGACGAGGAAGAACGCCTGGCCACTAAAGAACGCTTCAAGACTATGATCGCCCAGCCAGGGGACGGGTTGAGCGGCTGGGTTGTCCAGCATGGGCAGGCGGTCCGTTGCGGGGATGTGACCGGTGACTCGCGTTACATGGAAACTGTCGCTGGGATACGTTCCGGCCTGTATGTGCCGATGAAAATCGGCCAGCGCATCATCGGGGTGATCAGCGTGGAAAGCGAGCAGGCCGACGCTTTCAGGGAGGCGGATGAACGGCTGATCACTACGATGGCTGCCCAGGCTGCCATCGCGCTTGAGAACGCCCGTTTGTTTGAAGAGACGAAACAGTGGGTAGACAATTTGCAGATTGTTAGCGACATCTTGATTGACATCAACGCCAACCCCGATGTATTCGATGCTTTCCCCGCTATGGTTGCCGGAGTGCAGAATCTCACAGGTTGTGAGCGGGTCAGCCTGGCTTTCCTTGATAGCGACATGGAAACAGCAACCATAGTTGCGCTTGATAAACCTGCTCAGGCGTTGGGGCAAGGGACGAGTTTCAAGCTTTCGAATACGGCGGCTGCCGGAAATATCCTCTCGGGGAGGCCTCATCTGACACCCGATTTGTCCGCAGAACTGGATTTTCCAGCCGAAAGGATACTCTATCAATCCGGGCTTCGCTCCAGAATCAATCTTCCATTGAGTGTTGAAGGTGAGGTTTTGGGGGCGCTCAATCTGGCATGGCTCTCCCCTGCTGGTTATGAACCAAACCAGATTCCCATGTTGATGCAAATCGCTAACAGCCTGGCATTGGCGGTGAGGAAGAGTCGATTATTCGAGGATGCTCAACGGCGATTAAAGCAGGTGCAGGCGTTGCACGAAATCGACCGGGCCATTGCAGGCAGCTTGAGCTTGCCTATCACGCTGGATGTGTTGCTCGATCAGACAATCGCGCAATTGGCTGTGGATGCGGCCTGTGTGCTGTTGTTCAATCCTCACACCTATTCGTTGGAATACAGTTCTGGACGTGGTTTCCATACCTCTGCACTCCAACACACCCATCTACGCGTGGGAGAAGGCCACGCTGGAAAAGTTGCCCTGGAAAGGCGGGTGATCCACATCCCCGACCTAAACGTGAGTCAAACCGGTTTCTTGCGCTCGCCCTTGCTGAAGAGCGAAGGCTTTGTCACATACGTTGGGGTTCCGTTGATCGCCAAGGGACAGATCAAAGGTGTGTTGGAAATATTCCACCGTCAACCCTTCGATCCCGATCAGGAATGGTGGGATTTCTTGGAGACGCTGGCCGGACAAGCTGCTGTTGCCATCGACAACGCCACCCTGTTTAGCGATCTGCAGCACTCCAACGTTGAACTGGCTCTGGCTTACGATAACACGCTAGAGGGCTGGGCTCGCGCCCTGGAACTGCGAGACCGGGAGACCGAAGGCCATACCCGCCGCGTGGTGGAGATGACCCTGCGCCTGTCCAGGGCCATGGGAATTAGCAATGAAGAAATCGCCCACATCCGGCGCGGCATATTGCTCCATGATATCGGCAAGATGGGCGTACCCGATTCTATTTTGCTAAAACCCGGACCACTCACCGATGAAGAGTGGGAGATCATGCACCGACATCCCGTTCATGCCTATGAGATGCTCTCGGCCATCTCCTTCCTGCGCCCGGCGTTGGATATCCCTTACTGTCATCATGAAAAATGGGATGGCAGCGGTTACCCGCGTGGTTTAAAGGGCGAACAAATTCCTTTACCAGCGCGCGTCTTTGCGATAGTCGATGTGTGGGATGCGCTCAACTCTGACCGGCCTTACCGCAAAGCCTGGCCTAATAAGGAGGTCATAGAATACATCCGCGAACAGTCTGGGAAACATTTTGATCCAAACATAGTGGAGGTGTTTTTAGAATTATTAAACTTGGGTGATCAATAACAATTCACCAGAATTGGCATGAAACCACTCAAAAGGCCCACGCTTACGAAAGTCCGCGTGAGCCTTTTGGGTATAAATCTGTACCTGGAGCAGGAGATTAGAAAGGCGCACTGTTGTTGTTTCCGCGGTCGCGAGATCCACTAAAGGATACTGAGTGATATGTGGGCTCCTGCGGACCGTAATCTGGATCGGAGTAGTGGGTTTGGGCGCCGGGCTGAAGGATAAACGTGCCCGCGCCGTCCGGCCAATGGGATTGTTCCTCAGACGGGAACGGGAAGATGACCGTGCCGGTGCAGTGCTCTGGCGCACAGTGTGCCGGTCCAATTGGGTGTCCCGCTGGACCCGGCAGTTGGATGACCTCGCCCGAATGTGCTTCAAGATCTTTCGGATGTCCATCAGATTGAGGTCCCTTTCTGACATAGCCTTTCCTCCCGGCAATCATTGAAGTTTAGCCGAAAGGATAATCCAATTGCTTGCATCCGAGGGTGGTACATCGCTGCTGAAAACGCCTGGTACATCGTTGGCGCGAAGTGGTGGTACATCGTTGGTGAAGACTACTGCTACATGGTTGCTGAAAATACCTGGTGCTCTTTTGGCGCGAATTGCGGGTACATTCTAACCCGCGAAGTGACACCTACGGGGAGGCCACACTGCGTTCCGGGCTACCCGGTGCGATTTTTCATGATTGGTTACGGGCAAAGCCGCGTCGTGAGCCAATCCGCCCGGCTGGTGAAGCCCTCGTTGGGCGCTCCCTTGCACAACAGAAAATGCACTTAATAAATCGAGCAAAAGGTGTATCTTCGTTGTAGATACAAAGGAGATGAGAGCATGAGCAATAAGAAGATGATAATCTCTGCAATCATACTAACGATTGTAGCTGTGGGGCAGATTATCCTGGCTTTTCTTCTCTATAATCCCGAAGGCAATGTGCTTCTGATAAATTGCGGTTGGGGTGTACTAATGCTATCTGCAATCTTTGGTTGGCTGCCGATATTTACTTTTCGGAAAAAAGGGGATGTAAAAGGGCGGGGTGACATGCATAACAAGATAGGTGAATGTTTTCGGCGCGTACAGGCTTGGGTCAGAGAACATGGCTACGACCCCTTGACTCAGTTGACTATCGGGGTAATCAAGATGGTTGATGGTAAGCTATCGAGCTACGGATGTTGTATTGAGGTGCCTACGCAGGTGCAAAGCGGCCTGAATGATATTGACATCAAGGAGTTGCCTGGCGGAAGATATGCCGTTGTGAGTATACCGAAAGACCCAGATATCATTGGCAAATCCATAGGTTACTTTTATCAAGAATATGTACCCCAAAACCAGATTATGATTGATGATATACGGTCCACCTATGAAATTTACTATGAGAACACGATGGAATACTGCGTTCCAATTCTGTAGCATCTCGCGGAAAGTGGAGCGCAACCATAAGCCAGGATTAAAAATCAAAAGCTTGATCTGGAAAAAGGTAATCGGAACATGACACGTCGCGATTGGTATTGTGAGGATATTCTCTCTGGTAATGTCGAGATAAAAAAGGCGTGGGAGGATGACCGTGTATTAGCGTTTCACCATACACGACCACAGGCTGAGATTCACGTAGTGGCCATTCCCAAGCATCATGTGCCGTCGCTTTTGGATCCCATGGCACTGGATGGTGCTCTTCTTTCCTCAATGGTGCTGGCCATTCAGAAAGTCGCTCGGGAGCTTGGTCTGGATAAAACGGGGTTCTATGTTCAAGCCAATGCAGCAGCACCAGGCGTCACACCTCATATGCACTGGCACATAATCGGCCCAGGAATACCGTAATGCAATGTTGTAGAACTGATCTATAAGGAGACCATCACAATGAACGAAGCTAAGACGTACACCCTTGAGGAAGCCCACGAACATTTCGCCAAAATGCTAAACGGCAAAGTATGGGGTCTACTCCAGAAACCAGAACGCTCAAAGTCAGAAGATGAGCGAATGATTTACGCCGTGTACGCATCCGGTTACCATTGGTTGGAGGCCGGTACAGGTTTGCACCACCAACGTGCTGAGTGGCTCATCGCACACGTTTGCACCGAACTCAGTCTGGCCGACTCTGCCCTCCGACACACCTCGCGGTGCCTTGAACTCACCAACGAATTCCCGGATTTGATGAAGGACTTTGACTGGGCTTACGCTTATGAAGGCATCGCTAGAGCCAACGCTTTAGCTGGGAATCGAAACGAAGCTCTCAAGTATATTCAACTCGCTGAAGAAAGAGGTCAAGCCATCCATAACGATGAAGACAAGAACATATTTTTGGGTGACTTTAATGGCGGCAACTGGTATGGTTTAAAATGAATGCGTGCCCAACAACGGCCCCACCTGACCTCGCTTACCCCTATGGGACACATGTCGCTCGGAAGATCCACAGCCTTCCGCGATACGCGAGGCGATTTGCATGAGTTTGTGCTATTAAGAGTTTAACATCTTGCCATCACGGCTACAGGTCCGCCAATCCTTCAGCCAATTACAAAACCTTTATACTCATGGCTACGATAACCCAAGCATCCATAAACAAATATTGGCAATACGCCCTCGGGCTGGCGCTATTCACCATCTTCTATAATTTTGCCGAGGGGCTCCTCTCGGTCTACTTCGGCGCTCAGGATGAGACTCTCACTCTCTTCGGCTTCGGTATAGACTCGTTCATCGAGGTCATGTCAGGCATTGGCATTCTTGCTATGGTGCTTCGCATACGCCAAAATACGGATACACCCCGTTCACAATTTGAGCGAACCGCACTGCGCATAACAGGCGCATCCTTTTATTTGCTCGCCGCAGGACTTGCCGTTACAGCCATCTATAATCTCTCTACGGCCCACAAACCTGCAACGACATTGCCCGGCTTTATCATCTCACTCATATCAATTGTGGTCATGTGGGCATTGGTGCTGGGCAAGCGTAAAGTTGGACGCACACTTAAGTCATATCCCATCCTTGCGGATGCCAATTGTACATTGGTGTGCATCTATATGTCAGTTGTATTACTGACGGCCAGTCTCATCTATCAATTCACTGGCTTCGGCTTTATAGACAGCCTCGGGGCACTTGGCTTGATTTATTTTTCAATGAATGAAGGAAAAGAGTCGTTCGAAAAAGCTGCGGACTTGAATGAGTGTTGCCATGAGGAAAAGACGTAATATGATTTTCTCCCTGCGATGGCAGTGCTATATCCTCACTTCTTCATTATCCTGAGTGTCTCCTTCAAGCCTCAGATATCATCCCCTCAGCGGTGTTTGAACCACACCGTTATTTTTCCCTCAGCGCTTTCCACACCTTCTCGGGTGTCACCGGGTTAGCATCTATTTGAATACCGCAGGCATCCAAAACGGCGTTCGCTACCGCCGGAGCAACGCCATCCATGGAAATTTCAGCCACCGCCTTTACCCCGAAGGGATGGGAAGGCTCAAAGGTTTGTATAAAGATTGTCTCCAGGTTGGGCATCTCGTGCGCCTGGAAGATGTGGTAATCACCCAAATCCCGTTCACGCAGTCGCCCCTCCGTATCGTAGCACATCTCCTCACAAACCGCGTAGCCCAAAGCCTGTGTCATGCCTCCCTCGATCTGTCCCGAGGCAGTAAGCGGGTTGACAATCACCCCAGAATCCACAGCCATAACCAGATTATCTACTCCCACCTGACCAGTCTCAACATCCACAGTAACCTCAGCGAATTGAGCCGCAAAAGGCGGTGGCGCAACTGGGGAGACATAAGAACCTACCGCCATGATCTGTTCCTGGTCCTCATGATGGAGAGCATGATGACCAATTTCCACCAGGGTGACAAAGCGCCCATCGGGTGCAAGTGCCTTGCGCGCCTCTAACACTATCTCGTCTGACGTTACATCTATCCCCCCTCCCCCACGCGCGTTGAGCATTTTTGCTGCCCTCTGCCGCAGTTTATCAGCCACCTGTTCAGCAGCATTTACTACCGCTCCACCCGAGATGTACGTAGTGCTGGAGGCATAGGCGCCCTTATCAAACGGCGTGAAGTCAGTATCAGATGAATAGACGATGATATCTTCTAGCCGCGCACCTAGCACTTCCGCGGCCATCTGCGCCAGAACAGTATCCGAACCTGTACCTAAATCTGTTGCTCCTACCAGCAGGTTGAAAGAGCCATCTTCATTCAGTTTTAGGCTTGCTCCACCCATGTCCAGGTATGGGATGGCCGTCCCTTGCATTACTAGCGCCACGCCAATGCCCCGTTTCAAATACGGTTTGCCTGGTACCTCCCGCCATTCAGGGTTGTCAACCTTCTGATCCCAGCCTACTACAGCTTTTCCCTGGTTCACGCACTCTTCCAAGCCACAGGTTTGGATGATCTCGGGCCGAGGCTCGCGTCCTTCACTCCACGCTGTACTGAAAGGATGTAACTCCCCAGCTCTCAAAGCGTTCTTCAGACGGAACTCCAGTGGATCTAAGTTCAGGTTACGGGCGATCTTCTCCATGTGTCGTTCCACCGCCCAGAAACCTTGGGGCACCCCATATCCCCGATAAGCCCCAGCAGGTGAATGGTTCGTGTAAACAATATCTGCATGGAAGCGGATGTTGGGGTTCTGGCGATACTCCCCATCCCCCACATACAGGGCCATGGACTTGTGCCCCGTGTTACCCGTCACCGTAAGAGCATGAGCACCGTTCGCTCCGGTATCCGTCAAACAGTACATTTCGTTGGCAGTGATGGTGCCATCTTTCTTCACGCCCGTTTTCATACGGATGTGCATGGGATGGCGCGAACGGGCTGCGATGAACTCCTCCTCCCGCGTGTATTCATATCTCACTGGTCGCCCGGTGGCAATGGTCAAATGAGCAGCAACATCCTCAATGAGGACCTCTTGCTTGCCTCCAAAACCACCACCTATACGCGGTTTGATCACCCGAATACGCTTGATGGGCAACCCCAGCACGGGTGCCAACTGCCTGCGCACATGATAAGGCACCTGTGTGCTCGTACGGATGACCAGGCGATCATCTTCATCCCAATAAGTAACCACAACGTGGGGTTCAATGTGCGCCTGCTGCACCTTGGGTACCTCGTACTCGCCCTCAAAGACGTTCTCCGCCTGAGCAAAGCCGCTATCTACATCGCCAATGTCAATGTGTATGTGGGCTGCCAGGTTGCGCTTGGGGTCCGATTCGGCAAAATTCACGTACTCCTCTTCATCGTGCAGAATGGGTGCACCTGGCTTGAGAGCTTCAGCCGGATGAAAGACCGCTGGTAACGGTTCGTATTCCACCCCGATGAGCTGCAAAGCCTGCTCGGCGATTGCCTCGGTCTCCGCCGCCACAAAGGCTACCCGATCGCCCACAAAGCGCACCTTTTTATCCAACGAGAAGCAGTCCAAGGGTCCTGGTATCGGATCCGATTGCCCGGCAGTGGAATAAACCACCCGGGGGATGTCCTTCCAGGTGAGCACAGCAGCAACACCAGGAAGCTGACGGGCTTTCGTGGGGTCAATGTTTTTTATCCGTGCATGAGCCAGAGGACTGTGCAGCACCTTGGCAATTAACATACCCCGTTTTTCAACATCATCGGTAAAAGCCGGTTTGCCCTGCACCAGCTTGACCGCGTCCACTTTGGGTTCGGGTTTCCCCACGCACTTCCAGGTTTCTGCCTGGGGGGTCAAGACGACTTTGGGTTGCACGCGCAACCTGGTCATGATCCCTGTCCCCAAACTGTTGACCGTATCCTCACGGGGAACGGGGGGCTCCGTAAAGGGAGGCAACCATTCGACCAACTCCGACGTCTCACCAAATTTCGCCTCACCCCGCATAACAGCAGCCGCTTTCAGCACTGCCTGAACAGGTTTGAGATACCCCGTACATCGGCATAGCACTCCCGATAGTGCCTCACGAACCTGGTTTTCGCTGGGATGAGAGTTTCTGTCCAGCAGCTCTTTGGCCGCCAGTACCATAGCTGGTGTGCAAAACCCACATTGAATAGCACCACTTTCGACGAACGCTTGCTGGATAGGGTGCAACCCCCTGGTTTCTCTCCACCCCAGACCAGGATGTTGACCCACTGCTTCTATTGTCTGGATAACGTGTCCCTCAGCTTGAGCTGTCAATAACACACATGTATTTACAGGTTTCCCATCCAATAAAACGGTACAAGCGCCACACTCACCTGTCTCACACCCATGTTTGACACCGTAATAACCCAGACGGCGCAGGGTTACTCGCAGGGTTTCCCCCACAGGCACGTCCAATCCGTGAGTTTGGCCATTGACCGTTAGCAACATATTCATAAAACCTCTACTTTCGCCCGGCCACGCCTGTTGACCATCACTGATATCAAAGCGCTCAAACCGGGCAGTAATAGACCCAGGAAGGCTACCACCAGTATTTGCAACAGAGAAATAAAGGCGAAAAACATGCTGGCAAAATCTGGCAATGTCCAGGTCACCAGAGCTCCGTTCCAGGCATAGCTCCATAATACGGGCAGTAAAAGGAAATACAGGACAACAAAAATGAACCCCAGGGTCAATCCCGCAGCTCTTCCAGGCGTGTTGAGAAAAACACCCAGGACGAAGGAGATGACCAGCCAAGCAATGCCTATGGATATCGCCGCGTTAGCGAGGGTAGAGAGGATAATATCCATGGCATCTTTCACAGAACTCAGCGAATATGTCCGCTCGGAGATGAGAGCGTAATTCGTATGAAAGATAGCCAGGTAAAGGACCACGCCGCCCAGCAGCCATAGCAGGGTTTTACCGCGCTTCCAGACCATCACACCGAGAGGGACTAATGCAATGAAAGTGGCCAATGCAAAACGCGGGACGCGCTCGGTCCTCAGGCGTTTGGCTTGAGCTGCCTCCATCGCCTCGACAATATCCGAAGTCGTATCAGTAGCTGGTTGTTCATCAGCGCGAACGCCTATCGCACTCTGATAGACGGACAGCAAATGAGCTTTCTGAGCGGCTTCGGTATCATGGATCATGGATTCTTGTTCAGGGGAGAGGGTCAGGAACTCCCTCAATACACGACCCTGAGCGGCTGCCGGGAGGTTCGTGCCCAGCAGGGCCGCCATCGTGGGAGCAACGTCCACCATTTGAATGTCTGCTTTTTGCCCCGGAGCAACCCCTGCCCCTACCATCACGAAGGGTTCTACCAGGACGATGGGATCCTGTCCGCCATGACCACCCTGGTCAATCTGGCCATGATCTGATAACACCACCAGGGTATCCTGCCCAAAATCGAGATAAGAAGCGATCTCGCGCAATAAGTTATCCGAACGGGTGGCCGCCGCGTCCCAATTTGGTGAGCGAGGTCCGCCCTCGTAATGGCCGGCGTAATCTACCTGATCCAGATGAATTAAGATGAATTCGTACTCCCCACTCTGAAGCCAGGGAATAGCAGCATCCACAACCTGGCGGTCAGCCAGGGAATCCTCACCCTGCGTGAAATAACCCGCATCAACTGCACCCCCTGGAATGAAGTGCTCGAACCAGAAATAACCCGATACGGCTGTCTTTAGTCCCGAACGATGTGCTGCGCTGAAGAGGTTATCCTGGGTCCAGGTAGGGATGTCATCGCTTTCCGGGTTCATAGCCGGGCCATCACTGAGATCGGGCCAGGCACCGATCATCAGCACAGCCCAACTTGGAGACGAATAAGAAGGTGGACGGCTGTGCATCGTTGCCCAGGCACCTTGCCCTCGCAAGGCATTCAAGAAAGGCATCACCTCAGGTTTATGGGAGGTGTCATCCCGCAGGGCATCTATCAACACAAAGACCAACCGGTTGGTCAGGGGAAGGTCCAGATTCATCCCTGGCTGTGGAGGATTCTCCTGCAAGGGAGAACGAAAGGCATAGACCGAATCCATCAACGCGTTCGCCCAGAAATAAGCTCCAACGGCGATCAAGACACACACGAGCAATCCAATAGCAATTTTGTAACCTGGTTTCATTTTTCTACACCTCAGAGAAAGTTTCTAAACATCGTTTGACCAAGATAGGAGCAACATCCGACCGATATGCTGCGCTCGCCCATTCATCCTGGGCTTCGTAACATGCGTTTTGAGCCGCCAGGTCTGCTCCATCGGGGCTGGGCCCATCCAGGGCTAGACGAGGCGCATCACCCCAACCTCCCACGACAACACGTGTACGTTTCGAAGGCCATTGAGCCACGGCCACACAAACCACGGGTTTATCTGCCGGTGTACGGGCTACATACCGGTACTCGAGTCGGGCATTCGATGGCAAAATCACTTCGCTAATCAGCCTGCCCTTGAGCAGTTCAGCGCGCAATGGGAGCAAATCCCCCAGCCTGATCGTGCTTGCCTCTGCGCCCTTCGATTCGGTTTTCAGCCTGGCATCCAAAGCCAACATGGCTGTGGCAAAAGGTGAGCGACCATCACCGGCCACCAACCTGCCAGCAACCGTGGCCATGTGACGCAGGTTGTAGGTTGCCTCATGTCGGATGGCATCTTTGAGGGCCTGCTGGATATCATCGGCATCCATCAGCGTTTGCAGACGAACGGTCGCCCCCACATGCAGCCATTGACCGCGCTCCTCCAACCGGTCCAGCTTCAGGGATTGCAGGTCAACTACAGCCAAGGGTATGGGGGAGGGACGGTTCAAGGACGAGCCTCCTCCCAAAGGTACGGTAGCAGGCTTCTTGCGGGAGAGAAGCTCAAGGGCTGCCTCCATCGTCTCGGGACGGTGGTACTCAATAATCATCTTTTTTCCTTCTCTTAATGCGTACTTTCTGGGCAGAGGCTACAGCCCAGGGTTTCGATATGTTCCTGCATAATGATCAGACCGCCTATCCGTAATTAAGGATTGGGGGCAAAGGTATCTATCAGCAGCCTGACATCTCCACCTACAGGGTACAGTATCGGACAGGTACAACCGTGCTTACAATACTCCCTGACCTTTGCCCGGGCTTCCTCCGGTGTTCCCGAGGCAGTAATGCGGTGGATAAGCTCTTCAGGCACAATATGCTTAGCGCGCTGGATCTGTTCATGGGTTGCAGGCCACCCTAGAATGGATTGGATTCGGGCGACCACATCGGAGGAGACGCCGGACGCCTTGGCAATGTGGGGCTGCTGTGCCAGGTATTGGGTCAACAACTCCCGGGTGGTATCAATCGCTTTTTCCCGGTCATGGTCTACAGAGCAAACCACCAACTGTGGACGATCAACCTCCCCCAGGCTTCTACCCACCTTGCGAGCCCCCTTCTCAAGCTGGCTCAAGGCTTCATGGTTGTACTCAACAGGGACACAGTAGTTTAGCACCACACCATCGGCGATCTCACCTGCCAGCTCCATCATCTGTGGTCCGGTGGCTCCGATCATGATGGGGACATTACGGGCTTCACGCCGACCATGGACAACGTCCAACTCAATGCCATCTACATGGATAAATTCGCCATGAAAAGTAACCCGTTCCATGTTGAGCAACCTGCGTAATACGGTCACCACTTCACGCATGGCAGTGAGTGGTTTGCTGCGGTTGATGCCCACGTTCTTTGCCAGGGGATCCCACCAGGCACCCATACCGCAGATGATACGGTCAGGCGCCAGGTCATCCAGGGTTAAAAAAGTGGCTGCCAGGAGCCCAATGTTGCGCGTCCAGTTGTTGATCACACCAGAACCGACTTTTATCCGTTCGGTAACCGCAGCATAGGCCGCCATGGGCACAATGGCATCGCGCACCAGCCGGGATTCCGCCTGCCATACAGCTTCGAAGCCCCTCTCCTCAGCATAACGCACATCGTCCAGCCCGGCACGCAGATCATGGGCATCTTGCAGGTACAGTGCAACTCTCTCGAACATCTCGTCTTCCTCCATCGTTTTCTACACCCTGTCAAGACCTGACGAAATCTTGGTAGAAAAATGGTGAACATCAGAGAACACCTTCTGGCTGATGACTTGCAGGTCTTCAGGGTAATCCACGTCCAAAGCCAAAGATGACAGCTCACAGATTTCCAGGCGGACGTTAGCCTGCTTTGCCAGCTCGCAGTGGCGTTCAAACGAGCGTGGACCAAAGCTGTAAGGTATCACTCCAGGCGGACTGATCAACAAGGCATTGGTGCCATCCCAATGCCTATCTGGAACGGCGACAACTGTGGGGGGCTTCCCCGCCTTCAGCAGGATGGTAAAGATATCTTCTGGCGAGAAGAGGGGTAAATCTGCTGGCAAGATCAGCACACCCACCGCAGCATGAGAACGAGCAACCATCGTCGCACGGCTGAGGGCAATATTGAGATGAGGGCGCCCCTTCTCCAGCAACGTGCGCGCTCCATGCTCGCGAGCCAGGGACAGGGCGGCCATATCACGGCTGACAACCAGGATCTGCTCAACCTTTGTCACCCAGGAGAGCGTCTTAACCGTGTGGATCAACAACTCACGGTTTAGCTGCAGACGTTCGTTCAGCGAAAGCATCTCGGACAGGCGCGATTTTCCCCTTAACAAGGGTTTCACCGGGACTATAGCCCAAACAGGCATGACCTGATTCTCAGAATGCATACTCCTCCCTCTTGAGTACTTGTTCCATCAGCATGGATACACAGTCAGACACCACATCACTAAAATATATCATACACCTTTTTGTACCACCTGAAACCTCTACACACTAGCGAAATAAATCCATCTCCTTTGGACGTATCAATTCTTCCAAGGATGCCTCACGCAATGGATAAGGAAAGCCGCGAACGTGGACAACCGGCGTTCCTTCGGCAGCCTGTCCCATGATTAGAGAAGCCGCCGAGGCCAGCTCGTCGGAGGCAGCAACTTGGGTTGTGCGTAAATTGTATCCAAACAGGTCTGGTCTTCCCCGCAGATCAACCAGACCAGGGAGACCCGATAGGCCCACGGTTACGCCCACAGCACCCGTACGCCAGGCGCGTCCGTGTGAATCGACGATCAACACACCCAGGCGCACACCCCAGGCAGTTTCCAGCCCACGGCGAATCTTGTCTGCCGAACGGTCGGGGGCCTGGGGCAAGAGCAGCACCCATTCCTCGGGGAGCAGACTTCCAAAATTTCCCATCGATTTGGAGGTCACCGAGGGTTGGACGTTGGAGTGGTCAATTCCGGCGTTGGCGCAGATAAACCCCAGGCGGTGCTCGACGATGATCAAACCTGGCCGGCAGCGGACTATGGCTTTGCTTTCCCGCAAAATCAACTCGACCAAACGGGGGTCTTTTTCTGTCTCTTGGGCCAGCGTTTGGGCTTCTTCAGAAGGGATAACCGTGCCCAAATTCACCAACCTCCCCTCCGCCTTCGATACAATCTTCTGGGTCACGACCAGGATGTCCCCGGACTGCAAAACGATACCTGCCTGTTGAAGCGATTGGTTTATGATCCCTGGCAGGTCATCACCAGGTTGTATTAGGGGCATATTGGGAAGCGGTGTGAGGGTCAGACTCATGTCGGTTTTCCCATCCGCGGCTTTCACCCTTCATCCGGTCGTGGAAGGCCGGTAATGCGAATGCCAGCTGCGCGGCCTCGATACTGCTGGTTGAGACCGATTAATATC
This sequence comes from Chloroflexota bacterium, assembly GCA_040758495.1. Lineage (GTDB taxonomy): Bacteria > Chloroflexota > Anaerolineae > Anaerolineales > JBFLVL01 > JBFLVL01. The sequence goes on along the minus strand of JBFLVL010000024.1, from coordinate 33,274 downwards.
GAGGTCAGACCTTCGACCACCATGGCATTTTCGAGCGGGCCTGCATCCCACCCTGTCAAACCAGCCGCCTGCACCAGTTCTAACACCACCCGGCGAGCTTCCTTCCCCCGCCCACACACCAACACGTCACAGGCAACGGGTTCATCCTTCAGCAGGTGGGCATAAGAAATGTTCTGAAAAGCCGCCACGACGTGCACCTCCTCACCCAGCAGCTCCTGCGCCTCCTGGGCTGCACTACCCGCTGCAGGCATCTGCACCCTGGTGACATCGGGTGGTTGCAGGGGCACAGTGACATCTACAAGGATTTTCCCCCGCAGGCCCTCACGGACGCTTTCCAACGTGGCGCGATGGGCATGATAGGGAACCGTGAGGACCACAATATCTGCCCTCTGAGCCGCTTGCAGGTTCCCCAACCCCTCAACCTGGGCCCCCTCACCGATCAACTCACGGACATTTTGGGCTGCTTCGTGGGCCTTTGGAGGGGTGCGTGACCCGATCAGTACCCGATAACCTCCCCGGCCCCAACGATAAGCCAGACCCTTACCCTCTTTACCCGTGCCGCCCAGTATGGCAATTACCGGTTTTCGTTCATCACGGACTTCTGCGTTCATTCATATTCTCCAACATAGCTGCGGTAACGTTCCCACACCATAGGCGCAATCTCCAGCCCTCGGGCAGCAATGGCACCTTCGTCCATAGTGAGCAATTGACGATCGCACATCAACACCCGACCAGCAACTATGGTAGTGGTGACCATGCTCTCATGGAAGCCAAAGAGGATATGCCAGGGTAAATTATCGGGAGTCAAAGGTGTATAGGGATGATAATCTACCAGAATCAGGTCTGCAAAAGCTCCTGGGACGATAACCCCGATAGGGCATTCTGGGAAGAACACGCCCGCCAGGGAAGCGTTGTTCGTTGTGGCCATGCGCAGGAGGTCATAGCCGTTCATTCGCCTGGGGTCACGCTGCCAGAGCTTGTGCACCAGGTAAGCCGTCTTCCACTCCTCCCACATGGTGTGAGGGAATCCATCCGTACCCATACACACTTTTATACCTGCTCGAAGCATGGATTCCACCTCCGCCATGCCAACCGCGTTGTTCATGTTCGAACGCGGCTGGTGAGTGACCCAGGTGTGCGTTTCCGCCAGTAAAGCTATCTCACGTGCATCCACATGCACGGCATGTACAACGATCGTCTTCGGCCCGAGGATTCCATGCCGGTACAACCTGTCCACGACTCGCTCACCACTCTTCGCCAGGCTATCGTATTCATCCGCCTCATGTTCGGCTACATGCAGGTGAAAGCCCACACCCTCAGGGGCTGCCCGGCGGCAGGCAGCCAGCGTGCCATCCGAGAGGGTCAGACTGGCATGCATGCCGAAAGTGGCCGCCAGACGACCATCTCCAGGACGCTCCTGACGTACCCTTTCAATAAAACGTACATTTTCAGCTACGCCTGCCTGCGCTCCACCCTCACCATTCCGATCGGTAACTTCATAGCACAAAACGGCTCTCACACCGGCTTCCATCACCGCATCTGCGATAACATCCAGCGAACCGGTAATGGCGTTGGGGGAGGCATGATGATCTATCAGCGTGGTGGTCCCATGTTTAATAGCCTCAATGAGCATCACCTGCGCAGACAACCGCACGGCTTCTTTATCCAAAGCCATGTCCAGGGGCCACCACAGTTTCTGTAGAATTTCAGGAAAATATCTGGGGGGCGAACCAGGTATTGCCATACCCCGGGCAAACGCTCCGTAAAAGTGTGTGTGCGCGCAGATATTCCCCGGCAGGATGTACTGACCGTGAGCATCTAAGCGTTCAACATGCGCATATCGGCTGATTAACTCCGCCTGAGGGCCCATGTCGGTGATGCGTCCATTTTCAATCCGTAAAGCCTGGCCTTCCAGTATGCGGTTAGGGGTTTCAAAGGTGATGATTTTCCCGTTCGTTATCAACATGGCAGCTCCTTACTTCAGAAATCCAGGACGAACTGCTCCTGGGTAGGATTCTCCAGCGCGCCCGGTATAAACTGGCGGGTCCATTCCACTGCCTGTTCCCCACTCAACTGCAGCGCTCGCTTGGCCATACAGGCAGTAAAGGTCCCCGTGCGCCCCACCCCTGCCAGACAATGGACGACCAGGTTATTCCCGTTCTCTAAAGAGTCCAGTGCAACTTGAATGGCCTGTTCAACCGAACGTTTTTCCGGGGGCATGCCAAAGTCAGGGATGGGCAGGTGAATCACGTCAAGGCCGGCACGCTTATAAAGGTTTCGCAGATCAAGCTCAATTTCCCGTCTGAATTCTCCTTCGGAGACTAACAACACCACACCCATAATGTCGTTATCCCGCATTGCGCACCAGATGTCCCCCTGGGGGTCATAACAACTAAAAGGCATCGCACTGCGATATAGGCGACCTTTTAATCCAAAGGGAAGTTCAGTCCACTCCATCTTACATCACTAATCGAAAACCGTCTGCCAGTTATCATCCTTCAGGGCGGCAAAAGCATGGGCGATGTGCTGGTTGTGTGTACGGTAACGGGAAAGCGGTTCAGGTATCTCCTCCTGCCCAAAGAAATCCACCGCGGAGGTCTCGTTACTGGCACGGGCTTCGCCATCCAGTAAGTCGCACAGAAAAACGATTCTGAAGGCATGGAATAGTTCAAAGGGTGGAAAGCGGTTGGCATCGTACACGCCGATGACCTTACGAGCCTTTACATGGAAACCGGCCTCTTCCCACACCTCCCTCTCCACAGCCTCTGAAGGTACATCCCCGACGTCTGCCCAACCGCCCGGCATGCACCAGCCTCCATCCGAAATTTCGCGCACTAGGAGCAATTTGCCTCCCCGGAACACTGCAGCCCGTACATCCACTTTGGGAGTAGCATACCCCTTCTGAGCTTTGAACGCCGTCACGAGATCAGTGAACTCAAACTCTGTTTGAGCACTGATAATCTCCGCGGCGATTTCGGTCAAGCGCTGATACCGTTCCTGCTGGAATTCATCTTCAGAGTAGTGACATCCTGTCTGGGCAAGGGCCTGGATCTCCTGTGCCCACTCCAGCCAGCGGGGGATACAGCTATCCGACATAGACACCACCTCGGGTATATAGCCTTTCTCGACAGAGCTCCCGCGCTTTTATTGAAAACTGACAGAACTGCCGGCCAGACAGATCGGATGCCCAACTACGCATCCATCTAAGAACGTACCCCAACCTCGTGTTGCCTTGGTAGAAGGAATGATAGAAGCTCATTGGATCGGCGATTACCAGGTTGCTCACCATACGGATGGTGGCACTTTTCGACGGGGGTCTCCCCCGACGCCGTTGCAGACAAGTTACTCACCTCACCTGCAACGACCACCGATCTTGGCGGATTAATTGTAGCACGAAAAGTAACGGATGCCAGAAGTAGAGAGGTATAATTCCCCCGCGTTACCACCCTCCCCAAGCAAGGCTGGTGACCCATTTACTATGAAGATGTATAGAACTAGATTACAACACACCAAAGACGACGAGGTTGACCATGACTGACCCCCGCCAATCCGCACTGGATTATGCACATACCCATCGAGGGCGCTTCCTGGAAGAGCTAAAGCAATTGCTCGCCATCCCTTCTATCTCCACCAGTCCTACCTATAAAAACAACATGCAGCAAGCCTCCCAGTGGGTGGCCGATCATCTTGGCAGCATGCAGATGACCGGAGTAAAGGTCTATCCACCCGAAAGCCATCCAATCGTATATGCCGAGTGGTTGGGTGCAGGTTCAGAGGCTCCCACCGTGTTGATATACGGGCACTACGATGTTCAACCCGCTGATCCGCTGGACGAATGGACCACACCTCCCTTCGAGCCTACCGAAAGAAACCATAACCTGTACGCCCGGGGCGCATCCGACATGAAGGGACAGGTCATGGCAACCTTCAAGGCCGTAGAAGCCATCATGCGTACAAGCACCTTGCCGGTCAACGTAAAGTTCGTGATCGAGGGTGAAGAGGAGGTGGGCTCACCTCATCTGGCCGACTTCATTCGTGAGCACCAAAAGCTACTGGCCTGTGATGTTTGTCTGAACACGGACACCGGCATGCTGGCCCCGGATAAGCCAACCATCACCTACGCCTTGCGCGGTCTGGCCTACTTTGAGTTGCACCTGTACGGTGCCAGTCAGGACCTGCACTCCGGATTGTACGGTGGAGTGGTGCACAACCCCGCTCAGGTGTTGTGTGAATTGATCGCGGGTATGCACGATGAGCAGGGTCAGGTCACCCTGCCAGGTTTTTACGACAAAGTGTTGCCACTGGATGAAGAAGAGCGGGTTGAGTTATCTCGACTCCCCTTGGACGAGCGGTTCTACCTCGGACAAACCGGTGTGCCCCAACTATGGGGGGAAAAGGGTTACACACCAGTCGAACGCATTGGGGCGCGCCCCACGTTGGAAGTCAATGGCATCTATTCTGGCTTTATCGAGGAAGGAGCAAAAACCGTCCTGCCAGCTTTCGCTATGGCGAAAATCTCCACCCGTCTGGTTCCCAACCAGGAGCCTGCTGAGGTGGAACTACAACTGCGTGAATATTTAGAGAACCATGCCCCACCTACTGTGCGTTGGGAATTAATTAACATGATCGGAGGGCCTGCTTCACTTTCTGACCGGAATTCACCTGCAATCAAAGCCCTGAGCAGTGCTCAACGTATGGTGTGGGGTGTGCCTCCGCTGTTCAAGCGCGAAGGCGGCAGCGTACCTGTAGTTACCCAGCTACAAGAAATCTTGGGGGTCAGCTCGGTCAATACTGGTTTCGGCCTACCCGATGACCACCTCCACGGCCCAAACGAGAAACTCCACCTTCCTACCTGGTACAAAGGAATTGACACCCTGATACACTTCCTCTTCAACCTTAGACAACCATGAAAGCTCCCAAGGACCAACAAACCAACCCTCTACCCTCCTATGGGGGTCAGGCCATCATCGAGGGAGTCATGATGCGGGGAACCCATGTGGTTGCGATGGCCATGCGTGCTCCAAACAAAGAGATCATCGTCCAGACAGAAAAACTGAGCAGCATTTACCGTAGCCGAATAACGAAGATCCCTTTTCTGCGTGGTCTGGTTATATTGTGGGACGTACTGAACCTTGGCTTTCGCGCGTTAACTCTTTCTGCCAACCTGCAAGGAGAGGAGGAGGACAAAATCGAGGGCCCGGCTATGTATCTGACCTTCATCTTCTCCCTCCTCCTGGCAATTGGGCTATTCTTCCTGATTCCGGCAGCCATCGCCCACGCAACCGAATGGTGGTTGGGTTGGAACGCCTACTGGGGTAACCTGGTTGAAGGTCTCATGCGATTACTCCTGCTGATCGGCTACATCTGGGCCATTGGCCGCATACCGGATATCCAGCGCGTTTTTGCCTACCATGGTGCGGAACACAAAACCATAAACGCCTTTGAGGCCGGTGAAGAACTCCACCCCCAGAATGTCACTAACTACCCTGTGGAACATCCCCGCTGTGGCACAGCATTTTTACTGGCACTCGTGCTGCTCTCTGTCGTGGTGTTCAGTATTCTTGGTCCTCTGTCATGGGAGTGGCGTTTGCTCAGCAGGTTGTTGATGATTCCCATAATAGCCGGCATAGCCTACGAATACATCCGTTGGACAGCCAATCATCTTAACTCTCCCCTGGTGGGTCTGCTCATCAGACCGAATCTGGCCCTTCAGCGGTTAACCACCCGTGAACCCAGCTTAGACATGCTGGAGGTCTCCATCGCGGCGTTCAACGCCATGCGAGAAGAAGAGGCCAAGCAGACCGTTCTCTAGTCCCTCAAAAGACAAAAAAATATTTCTGGCATCAATCGCCCACCATCTGCACCACCAGTTCGCGCTGCCTGGAACGGATATCGAAGTCAACAAAAATAATCTGCTGCCAGGTGCCCAAGGTCAGACGTTTGTTGACAAAAGGCACAGTCAAAGAAGGACCTAGCAGGGCTGCGCGCACGTGACTGTGACCATTCCCATCGCCCCAACGTGCGTTGTGAGCATACGGACGGGAAGGATTCAAAATCTCATCGAATAATCGCTGGAGGTCGCTGATGCAACCACTTTCATATTCAATGGTGGTCAATGCCGAGGTAGAAGAGGGGCAAAACAGGGTGACTATCCCATTTTCCAAGCTGCTCTTCGACACTACCTCCGACACGTGCCTGGTGATATCCAAAATATCCGCATTGCCGCGGGTGCTCAAACGGACGGTTGCATGTTCACTCGCCATAAAACCACCTCCAAAACAGGCCTTTTCCGCGCATTATAGCATGCCACCCGTTGACCCAGGCAGGTTGACGCTCATTGAGCCAAACGGTAGAATTCCTCACACCCCTTCCGAAAGGCAATCCTAGTGGCAAAAAACGCCCAGTTGATACTGCGAGACAAAATATATCCGGTCAAAGCCAACCAGACCATCCGCCAGGCACTTCTCGAAGCTGGCATTCAACCTCATGCCGTGCTCGCCACTCGTGATGGTGAGTTACTAACCGATGATGAGGTCATACGAGAAGGCCAGGTCATCAAGCTCATCGCAGTAATCTCAGGTGGATAGACACCCACAGCCTCACCTCAGTTAACCAACGAGACATTTACGCATCCAACCCTGCAACCTCTCCCTCGGTAGTGCCCTAGTAAGGAACCCTCATGCGATGTCGAAAATGTAGCCAAAAAGCAGTTGTCAACATGCGGCAGCACAAGCTGTCCCTGTGCAAAGAGCACTACCTGGAGTGGCTTCCGGAACAAACCGAACGGTTCATTCAAAAGTACAATATGTTCACCCACAAGGATAAGGTGCTTGTGGCTGTTTCCGGCGGGAAGGATTCCCTAACCTTGTGGGAAATACTTTGGAAATCAGGTTATGTAGCCGATGGTCTTTATATCAACCTGGGGATTGATGGTCAAACCAAGTATTCCGAAATGTCCAGGCAAATAGTACTGGATTTCGCCCGGGAACGCGCGCTCAGGTTTACGGTTGTGGACGTAGAAGAAGAATTCCGGGAGACAGTCCCCCAGATAGCTGCTCGCACACTGCGTGGCAAAGCCAAACCGTGCTCTGTGTGCGGTTTGGTGAAACGTCACATCATGAACCGCGTAGCCCGGGACGCGGGTTACAACATTTTAGCCACCGGCCATAACCTGGATGACGAAGCGGCTGCACTGTTCGGTAATACGTTGAGCTGGGCAAAAGGTTACCTTATCCGCCAGAACCCTGTGCTGGAGTCCATACATCCGGGGGTAATTAAAAAGGTGAAGCCCTTTTTCCGTTTCTACGAACGCGAGACAGCCGCATACGCGGTGTTGAGCAGAATTACCTATGTTTATGATGAATGTCCCTATTCTATCGGTTCGAAGACCATCTACTACAAGGGTTTACTGAATCAACTGGAAGCTGATCGCCCGGGAGCCAAACTACATTTTTTTCTCGCTTTTCTAAAGGCCAAGAAAGAAGGGCTTTTCGCTCAACCACCTGAGAAATGCGGTCTGGAGTTGAAAACCTGCCCTGTATGTGGGCAACCAACCACGGTTCCAGATACATGTGCATTTTGTCGTATGATGGATAAGGTGAAATCTCCAACCGTAAAGGGTTAATCTCCAAAAAGAACATGCAGTTGAAACTAAACAGGCTAGAAAACCATACCTTCACCTCCCCTCCCTCCCCCTTTCCTGCAATGGGGGTTGTAGTGGTAGCGGCCTACATCGCGGCTCAAATGCTTTCTGATATCGCCAGTGTGAAGATTGGCGTTGTGTTTGGGTTGGCCGTGGATATGGGCACCTTCATCTACCCGATAACCTTCACTCTCCGGGATGTAGTACACAAAGTTCTAGGACGAAAGAACACACGCCTGCTGATCATCTTAGCAGGGGTAATAAACCTTTTCATGGCCGCTTACCTGATGTGGACCGCAAGCGTGCCCAGCAGTCCTAATTGGGGGCTGGGTAACGAATATCGCGCCATTCTCGGTCCCATCTGGCGAATTGTCATTGCCTCCATCCTGGCGGAGATCCTCAGCGAATTGGTGGACACAGAGGTCTATCACCTGTTTGTGTCCCGCATTACCCAGCGATACCAATGGGCACGCGTTCTCGCTAGTAATAGCATCAGCGTTCCCGTAGATAACCTGATCTTCGCCATCGGAGCTTTTGGCTGGGCTCTGCCCTGGGTGGACGTTTGGCAAATCTTCACCTTTAACCTGCTGGTGAAATATGGGATAACGCTTTTAAGCCTGCCGCTTATCTACGTAGCACCTGATAGGATGTTACCCTCCCCAAAGGCCAGATGACCGACAACACTAAGTGATTTCCAGGTAACGCTCTAACTCCCAATCGGTAACTCGCGTTCGATATTCCTCGACCTCAGCCCATTTAGCCCGCGAAAAAGCGTCACATACCGAAGGGCCGAGAGCGTCTTTAATTACCTTATCGGCCTCCAACTCCCTCAACGCCTCGGCTAAAGAACCAGGAAGGGCAGCGATATTCATAGCTGCGCGCTCCTCCTCGGTCAGACGGTACACATTGACGTGGTTCAACGGCTCTGGGCAGGTTAGCTGATTGTCAATTCCATCCAACGCAGCCGCTAACATAACCGTCAAAGCCAAATAAGGATTTGCCGAGGGGTCAGGGCAGCGCAACTCCGCCCGAATGGAGTTCTTCTTTCCCGGAGAATACGCCGGAATACGGATCAGAGCCGAACGGTTAATTTGCGCCCATCCGATATAAACCGGAGCCTCATACCCAGGAACCAACCTCTTGTAAGAGTTCACCGTTGGGGCCACAACCGCAGTTAACCCACGCGCATGCGATAACTGACCGGCTATGAAACCATAGGCAATCGGTGAGAGAAAGTAAGGGTCGTCAGGATCGAAGAACAAGTTGTTTCCCTCCCTATCAAACAAGGATTGGTGACAATGCATCCCCGACCCATTGATACCAAAAATTGGCTTGGGCATAAAGGAGGCAATCAAACCCCGCTGAGCAGCAATGGCTTTCACCGTGTATTTGAGGGTGAGTATATTGTCCGCAGTGCGCAGAACATCTGTAAAGCGAAAATCAATCTCATGCTGTCCCAAGGCAACTTCGTGGTGCCCCATCTCGACATCCAGACCAATCGAAGAGAGCGCGTTCATCAAATCCGTGCGCACACGCACCGCCTCATCGTTGGCAGAAAAGTCGAAATACCCACCCACATCATGCGGAACAGGGTGAATCTGATCTGGCCCATTGCGTTTGAACAGAAAAAATTCTGGTTCTGGCCCCACGTTGTAGGTCCAACCACGTGCATCCAAACGGGCAATGATACGCTTCAAGGTCCCCCGCGGATCACCTTGAAAAGGGGTTCCATCAGGTAGATAGATATCGCAGAAGAACCGGGCTCTGCGGACATCTTCTGGGCTCCAGGGCAAAACCGCATACGTATCTATGTCCAATCCCAGACGCGTATCACTCTCTTGGATGCGGGCAAAACCTTCTACTGAAGACCCGTCAAACCAGACGCCGTTCTCTATGGCGTACTCTAGACGGCTTGACGGGATGTCAACGCTCTTCACTGCCCCGGTGACATCTGTAAATTGTAAGGAAATAAATTTGATTCCATCTTCCTTTACCCTGCTGATTAATTCTTTCTCGTCCATAGTTGTACCTCCTTGGAATAGTAAAAAAGGGCATGCCGGGCATGCCCTTTATCAACAGACTCAATAATAGCAGCCCTTCCTGGCGTTCAAACGAGGGAATCCACACCTCGTGCCCCTGTGCTGATCCTGTCCCTCCCGTTACCAGGAGGTTTTCGAACCCGCGGAGATGACCACTCCGCACTCGCACTTCTTTTGGAAGGGAAAAAGAAGCCCGTGGCCAGGCTTCAGAGGCATCCGCTGATCTACCCGATTTTCTCCCGATCGCACCAGGATTAGCACTCCCCTCGCGGGGAGGAACCTCCACCTCGTCACCCTGCTGCCTGGATCAGTTTCCTGGAGCTTTATACCCATCCAAAGTCCAGATAACAGGGTTCAGCCGCTAATTTCCCAAATATTCAATTGTGAATACCACCCCCGTCTTAGGAAAAACCTGGTTTACCTACTTCCGCTTCAAAAGGCCGCTCTCATCCCAACCGAAAACAGCTCGTACTTCGAGCAAGATTATTTCAGGAGAACGACCAGCGTGTATCAGACATGTTGATACAAAGAGCCCCGCGATGCCGTGTGCAACCTTGTTTTGAACCTGCCTTCGCAGGTGGGTCTTTCCCCGGAAGTTCCGCCTTGGCTCAAGCCTATCGCGTCTCCTCCGCAAGATCAAGACCCTCATAATTTAGTGTTGGCTCAAAACTTATCGTTGCAACACGCACATGGCAGGGCACTTATCTTATACCATAAAAGAGAGTACCTGAATAGGGCAAGAGAAACCGGGTTAGAAATTTAAGGTTCTTATACAACCGATCAAATTTCCCATCCTCACACCCCTCTCATGTTGAAAACCGTCGTTCATCCTCGTTTTCGGAAAATCCCAATCATGGGTACACCCGCTTTATGGTACGAGGAAAGGGAATAGTTTCACGGATATGATGTATGCCACAAAGCCAGCTCACGGTCCTTTCTACACCCAAACCAAAACCCGCATGTGGCACACTGCCAAAACGACGTAAGTCTATATACCATTTGAAAGCCTCTTCCGGCAGATTGTGCTCATGAATGCGGCGCAACAATATATCCATAGACGAAATACGCTCACTCCCCCCGATAATTTCCCCATACCCTTCTGGAGCCAAAAGGTCAACGCTCTTGCTCACCTCCGGGCGATCTGGCCAGGGCTGCATATAGAAGGCCTTGACCTGACTGGGAAAACCGTACACAAAAACGGGCTTTTCGAAGTGCTCCGTTAGAGCTATCTCGTGAGGTGCTCCAAAATCCATGCCCCATTCAAGTTTTAACCATTCTTTCTGTTCAGGGTCATCCGTATCGGCGTGGGCTTGCTGGATCATCTCAACGGCCTGGTCGTAAGAAAGACGAGGAAAGGGTGACTCTACTTTCTCTAATGGCTTTGTGTCTCGCCCCAATGAAGTAAGCTCAGGTCCACATCTTTCTAATACCCGTTTCACAACATGACAAACAAACTGCTCCGCGATTTCCATTAACTCATCCAGGTCACAAAAAGCGATCTCGGGCTCCACCATCCAGAACTCCGTCAGATGCCGACGTGTCTTGGATTTCTCGGCACGAAAAGTGGGACCAAAGCAATAAACTTTTCTGAAGGCAAAGATGTTGGCCTCGTTATACAATTGGCCACTCTGAGAGAGGTAGGCAACTCCCTCGTCAAAATAGGGTGTTTCAAACAGAGTCGTAGTCCCCTCACAGGCCGCAGGAGTCAAAATCGGTGTATCCATGTTGATGTAACCGTTCGTGTCCAACCACTCTCTGATGGCGCTGATAACCGCCGCGCGGACCCGTAACACTGCCCACTGGCTGGGCATACGGATCCAAAGATGGCGATGGTCAAGTACATAGTCCACCCCATGTTCTTTGAGGGCTATAGGGTAACCTTCTTCGGCTTCCTGTACTACTTTTAAATCCGTAATACTTAGCTCATACCCCCCGGGTACCCCAGGCGCCCGTTTATCTGCACGCACATTCCCCGTCACAATAACGGATGACTCCTGGTGAACATACACAATTTGTTCAAACAACCCTGGATCGAGGTCCTTTTCGAAGGCTACACACTGTACGAATCCATACCCATCGCGTATCAATAAAAACACGAGTTTACCTTTGTGGGTTCGGTTGTATACCCAACCCTTTATGGTTACCCCTTGACCAACATAATCAGCAATCTGATCAACACGGATTTCGGTGGACATAACTGCTCCTTGATAACAAATACGCTAAGGTTTCAGAGATACCCTCACGTTCATACATCCAACCTGATGTGCAACTCCTTGAGCTGTTCTTCATCTACCGGGGAGGGTGACCCACCCATCACATCCCTGGCGGCCTGGTTTTTGGGAAAGGCAATCACCTCCCGGATGTTTGGCTCGCCAGCCAAAATCATGCAGATGCGATCAATGCCTGGAGCGATGCCCCCGTGAGGTGGGGTCCCATATTGGAACGCCTCCAGCATGTGTCCAAAGCGCTGCTGTGCCTCTTCTTCCTCCAGGCCAATCAACTTGAACACCTTAGCCTGTAACTCGCTATTGTGGATTCGGATGGAACCCCCTCCAACTTCGTTTCCATTGAGCACCATATCGTACTGTTGCCCGCGTGCTCTTCCGGGGTCCTTAGCGAGCAACGGAACGTCTTCTGGCATGGGTGCCGTGAATAAGTGATGACTCGGATCCCAACGTTTTCGCTCCCCATCCCACACGACAAAAGGAAAGTCAATCACCCAACAAAAAGCCAGCACATCAGGATCGCGCAGATTTAAGCGGTCCCCCAGATGCTCACGCAGACGGCCCAGGCTTTCAAATACAACTGCAGGCTTATCGGCTACGAAGAGCAACAGGTCTCCTGGCCCGGCTTGTAGCCGTTCTATGATCATCTGGACAGTTTCAGCGGTCATGAACTTGGCAAAGGACGATCGCTGTTGACCATCGGAGGTGAGTGTCAGGTAAGTAAGTCCTTTAGCCCCTAATTCCTGAACATACCCTTCCAGCTCGTCGATCTGCTTTCGACTGTAGTTACCCAAACCAGGCACATTCATGCCCCGCACATGACCGCCCTCTTGTACCACCTGATCAAAGGTGTGAAAACCACAACCTTCAACCAGATCGGTTATGTCCTGCAGCTCCATTCCAAAGCGGAGATCAGGGTTATCCTTACCAAAACGCGCCATGGCTTCGTGATAGGTGAGGCGCGGCCAGGGTGCAGCCAGCAGACGTTTTTCGGGCACCACCTCGGCGACCAGGCGGGTGAACAACTCCTCGGTCAGGTGCATTACATCTTCACGCTCGACAAAGGACATCTCCAGGTCTAACTGGGTAAACTCAGGTTGGCGGTCACCGCGCTGATCTTCGTCACGGAAGCACCGGGCAATCTGGAAATAGCGTTCGATTCCCGCAACCATGAGCAACTGCTTGAGTTGCTGAGGCGACTGAGGGAGGGCGAAAAACTCGCCCGGGTGAACACGCGAGGGAACCAGGTAGTCACGCGCTCCTTCGGGTGTGGATTTAAACAACATGGGGGTTTCGACTTCAATAAACCCTCGTTCCGAGAGGTAGTCCCGAATGAACTTAACCACCCTGTGGCGCATCACCAGGTTGTTGTGCATCCGCTCACGACGCAGGTCTAGATATCGGTAGCGAAGCCGAATCTGTTCGTCTACCCCCTCCTCTTTATTGATCGTGATGGGAGGTGTCTTTGCCGGGTTGAGCACCCGGACTTCGTGAACCAGTACTTCGATTTCTCCGGTCATTAAAGCGGGATTTTGCATGCCCTCAGGCCGTCGTCGGACGCTGCCGGTCACCTGAATGACCCACTCGTTACGAAGGTCCTCAAAAATGTGATGGGCTTGCGTCCCTACCTCCGGATCGGTAACCAGTTGCACCAAACCGGTGCTGTCGCGCAGGTCAACAAAGATCAAACCTCCATGAACGCGCCGCCGATGAACCCAGCCAGCTAAGGTAACCGTATGACCGGTATGTTCTGCGGTGAGCTTTCCACAAGAATGAGTCTTATACATAGCAGATACCTCCAGAAACGAAAACGCCCCTCGCTGAATGCGTTGGGCGTTGGGTAGGCGTACCACCTGCGATCAAATAGAAAAACGCCTTCCCTCCACCCGGGGGATGGGATTATTCATATTATCCTGATTATTGTCGCAATAAGACTTAATGGATTTCACAGAGCACATCCCATCAACCAATGTTTTAGATTATAGCATGCTTTTACAGAGATGTATGATAGAAAATCTTCAAACCTCAATTGACAATATCAAATTTTTATAATACAATTATACGCATAAATACATATTTCTATATTTATCATCTTCAATGAGGGAACAATTATGGACCAATCACTACGCGCTGAAATTAACCGCCTGCACGCGCAGGTCTGTGCCGGGCTGGCTGACCCCACTCGCATCATGATGTTATACACATTGGCAGAAAAACCACGTCATGTCAATGAACTGGCAGACATCCTGGAATTATCTCAACCTACTACCTCACGTCACCTGAAAGTTCTGCGCGATCGCCATCTGGTCACTGCAAGCCGAGAAGGACGCTCTGTCGTCTACTCGCTGACCGATGAACGGGTGATCAGAGCGCTGGACCTGCTGCGCGAGGTTATGGCAGAGATACTGAAAGTCCAATCCAGGCTGGCAGAAACCGCCTCCAGCGAACTGCCCACATAACCAATCCGTAGGAGAATTTGAATGAAAACTTTATTGATTCTTGGTGCTGGTACCGGCGGCACCATGGTAGCCAACAAAATGGCTCATCTGTTGGATACCGATGAATGGCGGATAGTGATAGTAGATCGGAACGAAAACCATTATTACCAACCCGGTTTACTCTTCATCCCTTTTGGAATCTACAACCTCGATGATGTAGTTAAACCCAAGCGAAACTTCCTTCCGCCCAACGTTGAGGTCATTTTTTCCGATATTGAGCTCATCGAACCGGATAAGTCTCGTGTCCACCTGGCCAAGCGTAAAAGACCCATTAACTACGACTACCTCGTCGTCTCTACTGGTAGTCGAATCAAACCGGAAGAGACGCCCGGCTTGCTGGATGGCGCCTGGAAGAAGAACATCTTCGATTTTTACACTCCCGAAGGGGCAACCGAGCTGAGCCGCTTCCTGAAGTTTTGGAAGGGTGGACGATTGGTCCTCAACATCGCAGAGATGCCCATCAAATGCCCAGTAGCTCCGCTTGAGTTCCTCTTTTTAGCCGATTGGTTCTTTCACGAACGGGGAATACGCGACCATGTGGAGCTCATCCTTGCCACCCCCCTACCGGGCGCCTTCACCAGACCACGCGCCTCTGCCATCCTGGGGGACATGCTGGACCGCAAGGGCATTCTCCTGGAGCCGGATTACACCATCATGGAAGTTGATACCCAAAAGCAGGTCATCCGCTCTTACGACGAAAGAGAGGTTGGATACGATCTGTTGGTGACCATCCCAGTGAACATGGGTGATGACCTCATCGCACGTTCTGGAATGGGTGATGAATTGAACTTCATCCCCATTGATAAATATTCTCTCCAATCGAAAAAATGGGAGAACGTGTGGGTGATCGGCGATGCTGGAGACACCCCCACATCCAAGGCTGGTTCCGTGGCTCACTTCATGCTGGATGTCCTCATCGAGAATATGTTACGTCACATGGAGGGCCTCGAACCCCTCAAAAAATTCGATGGACACGCCAACTGTTTCATCGAATCCGGCTTTGAAAAAGGCATACTCATTGATTTCAATTACGATGTAGAACCTCTGCCTGGGAAGTTCCCCCTCCCTGGTTTTGGACCTTTTTCCCTGCTCAAAGAATCCGCCACCAACCACTGGGGCAAGATGATGTTCCGTTGGGTGTACTGGAACATCCTGCTCAAAGGTGGTGAAATGCCTTTTGAATCTCAGATGTCTATGGCCGGTAAGTGGTCCTAGGAGAACCTTATGGACAAAGACTTGGCTCTCATCCATGAAAAAATCGACTATCTGACAACTCAGGTAGAGGCACAACACCGCCGTCAGGAGGAGATGGAAGAATTGATGCAAGATGCCATCCCGATCGTCAACCATATGATCAAGCTTTCCATTGATGAACTGGCCGAGATCGGATCGGACTTCCAATTGGAGGATTTGTTCTTCCTGCTCAAGCGCGTGCTGCGCGATACACACATGCTGATTGGACTGCTCGACCAACTTGAATCCCTGTCCGAATTGAGCGGTGAACTCAACCTCATGGGCAAGCGGATATTTCACCAGGCGGTGGAAAAATTGGATCACATGGAGCGTGCTGGTTACTTTGACTTTGCTCGCAGCGGTGTGTACGTTGCCGATCGGATGGTCGAAGAATTCGATCCCCAAGCTGTACGCAACATCGGTGAAAATTTGATTGCTGCCCTCAAGACCGAACCACCCGAAAAAGTCTCCCTGGCCGATTTGCTTCGGGCCATGAGCGATCCACAAGTACGTCGAGGGTTGATGCGCGGTCTTACCTTGTTGAAAGTTATGGGCGCATGACGCTGATCTCTTTCTCAACCGATGTTGAGCCGCGACGATCGGGATACAAATACATCCGGTTTATTACCATTAGGAGAAAACTATATGACTACTGTAGATTTATCGAATATTTCGTTCAATGAAGAGGGGTTCATGACTGACCCCAACCAGTGGACCAAAGAGATCGCTGAGATGCTGGCCAGGCAGGAAGGCCTTGAGGTCTTGACGCCGGAGCATTGGAAGATCATCGAATTTTGCCGTGTGAGCGCCAAAGACTCCGGCAAGGCTCCCACCCTGCGTACCATCACCAGTCGCACAGGTATCTCGACCAAAGATCTTTTTACCCTGTTCCCCAAAGGACCTGCTAAGAAAGTGGCCAAGATCGCAGGCCTGGGCAAGCCGGAAGGGTGTGTGTAAAACATTACCAACAATCATCAAAGGAGAATCTGAAGTGACTGAAAAAAATCGAAAGATCGCTTTCATTTGTTCCAAAGGCAACTTGGATATGGCCTATCCCGCACTGATCATGGGTTGGGCAGCGCTGGGCAACGGCGTTGACGTGACCATCTTTTTCACCTTCTGGGGCCTGGACATGATCACCGATAAGCGCGTCGATCACCTTCAAATCCCACCGGTGGGCATTGCGGGCATGAAAATGAGCATGATGGGCCTGCCAACTGGAAACCTGGGCATCCCTCAGATCATGGGTGTGCTGCCCGGCATGACCGCGGTTGCTACGGCTTTGTTGCACAGCAAGATGAAAAAGCTCGACGTGCCCCCGGTGCGCGAATACCTTCAGATGCTTGCCGACGCGGGCGCTGAACTCTACGCTTGCAAGATGACGGTGGATATGTTCGGATTGACCAAGGATGATTTCGTCGAGGGTGTGAAAGACATCGTCACCGCCAGCGATTTTATTGACATGACTGAAGGCGCGCAGATCATCTTCATATAAATTTCCTCACGTCGTCCTCGGGGGAGGGAAAACAAAACAGGGCGGGGGTCGGCGCTTTATGCAGGCTCGCACCCTGTTTGCTTTTTGAGGGGCTTGAATTTATCCCTCCAAATGTGCTATAAATGAAAAGGAATAAAGCCTTCCGCTTCGCGTTGTTTCATAACGAAGGAGGAATACATGAACGGGCGTATCAACAAGATATCCCTCGCCATGGTAACCATAATACTGGCCTTGGCGGCCTACATGGTTTTTAGCCTGGCTGGGTTGGTCCAGGCAATTCGGTTTCCGCCACAGCCGCTGGTTGTCGTTCCCCCTGTTCCTTCACAACCTGCCACCTCCACTCCCGCGCCCACGCCGACCCGCGAGCCGCTCCCCGTCCTAACGGTGGAGTGGGTGCTGATGCCCGACGCGCCAACCGCCCATGCCCTTTTCGTTCTTGATGGCGTCTTGTACGCCGTCGAGGACACCCCGAGTGGTTGTATCACTTGGGGTTATGAAAATGACGCGTGGACTAGCCGTCCGGCCACGGCTGACGAAAGTCAGTTAGTGGTTGACAGGGCATGGTACGAATTTCCCATCGTAATCGAGGTATTAGGAGACACCGCAAAAGGTTATGGAGCAAAAGTAAGTTCGGAAATTAGCTTCGTAACCACTCGGGGTATTATTCCTCCTGATGATCTCCGATCCGTTCCCCATTTATATCTTTATATGGATGAGTGGACAGAGATTAATACCCCGATTGACGGGATCGCTTACGGTCTCGTTTCCACCGATGGAGCTTTGTACGCATCCATCGAAGGAAAAATTTGGCAGGCACTACTACCTAAAAACCTCCCTTAGCACTAATGCTACATTGTTGGGAGGCTTTTAGTTTTTGGAAAATTTAGTGTTTTATCTCCGGAGCAGAATAATCAATATTATAGTTAATATAATTTCCATATGGAATAGAACTCTCTCTTGGATCTCTGTCTCCTATGACATCTTTCGGATCCACACAATTCCCCGCCTTATCACAAACACCCACTATAATAAAACATGTATCTTTTCCTTGCGTCTTACAGGTTTTATAAGCTCCAACAGGAACATTGAAATTAATAGTTTGGGTCGTTATGGGTGTCGTCCCGGATATACAACTACTCGAATAATTAGGACCGACACTTCCACCCCCAGAATTATAAATATAGTAATAACAACTCGCTAATCCCATTCCGCTCTTATCAGTATAACGAACGCTCACACTAAAATCCTGACTATACCACTTATTGGGATCTGGACTGATGATTTTTGAAAGCGGCGGCAAAACCTCGACTTTTTGGCAAGTATCGTCGCATTTATAACCTTTGTTGTCTGCGCCGATGAAAATTTCATTAACTGCTTTTTCATCGCAGTCTGCTTCAGCGCCGCAAGCGGATTCGCATTTGCCATTGCCCGGGTCAGCAGAAGCGCAAGGAAGCTGGCTCCACCAAGAAGAGCTGCCCGCGCAATTAAGGTTAAAACATTTGGCGCTGGCGTCAGCAATTTTCAAACCTTGTTTTTTGCCGCTGCAAACAATGCAGCCATTTTGAACATCCCAAACTCCAGACTTTTTCTGGCTGAGAACCTGGCTGGTGCCTTTGCAAGCATCCAGCAGAGAACAAACCTGGCCATTATTCCCAGAACCAAAACCATTGATCTGGCAAGAGTTTGACCCTTTTTGGCAGGAACTGACAAGTTGACCCGAGCCTGCGCCAGCACCGCCGGTGCCAATTAATCCCAGCCAATTGCCCGGATCAGCCGCGCCATAACTGTCAGCCACAAAAGCCGGACAGCCGCCAGCGTCAACGCAAGCTACAAAAGCATTGACCACTTGCAGAGAAACCAAAGAACTTGTTTCTCCTGGGTCAGTAAAGCTCTGGTTTAAGTTCTTGTCAATCCGAGCATAATATTTAAAATTCGCTTCCCAAAGAGGGGAAATATTGGGAGCAGAAAAACTAGTAGTGCAGCCCGATCCAGAAGTTTGGCAAGAAGAAACTAAATTCCCGCCACCAGTCTGTTCCCTGATTTCAATTAAAAGGTCCTGGCAAGAAGAGAGCCCGGAAACCTTAGTTTTGATTTCTTCTCCCTGAACAGCCACTGATTTGTCCAAAGTCAAAGAAATATTGCCCTGGCACAAAGAAATGTTAAAAGTCCTTACTTTGGAATCACCGATGTTTCCTGCTTTGTCTTGGGAAAAGACATAAATTGAGCAAGTGCCATTGTTGGTGCGGCAATCTTTGTTTGCACCTACGGTCACCTGAAAAGAGCCATTGCATGTTCTTTGCGCCCAGGATTTGGTCCAGCCAGCTGAAGAGTCATAGACATGGTAATAACACTTGTCAATTTGAGAGTCCCCGGTATCCTCGTCTCCGGAAACAGAAACATTAAAGTCAGCTGTCTGGGCAGAGCCAGTGCCCGGGGAAACAATGTTGGGCGTCTGGGGCTTAATCGGATCTATTTTAAACTCTTGGACACTAGAATAACCGGTGTTGCCAGCATTGTCCTGGGCTTTGGCGCAAACCCAGCGATGATAACTAATCAAAGGTGAGTAGCAATAAGTATAATAACCATCAGCCACAGCCAAACAACTGCCCGGATGAGAGCTTAAAATAGCCGAGCAAACAGAACTGGTTTTACAGCCAGAAACACCCGTCAGGTTATATCCTAACCAACGTCAACAATGTGCGGATGGATTGTCTCACGGACTCTGCCGACTTTTCCAAGGCCGCCTGCTCTTCATCGTTTAGCGAGTACTCAAGGATGTTTTCCACGCCTCCACGTCCCAACTGCACCGGTACACCGAAGAAAATGTCCTCCAAACTGTATTCCCCCTGCATATAAGCCGAAGCAGGCAGGATCAGGTGTTTACCTTTCAAGATGGCTTCAACCATCTGGGCCAGCGCGGCTCCTGGAGCATAGTAGGCACTGCCGGTTTTCAACAATCCTACGATCTCCCCACCACCCTTGCGGGTACGTTCCACGATGGCCGCCAGACGGTCTGGAGGCAGGAGGTCACACAAAGGGATACCCGCTACGTTGGAATGCCTCGTCAGGGGAAGCATGTCATCCCCGTGGCCTCCCAGCACATAACAATGGACGTTCTCTACGCTCACCCCGAGTTCCAGAGCCACAAATGTACGCATACGAGCAGAATCTAAAATTCCTGCCTGCCCTACTACCCGGTGAGGGGGCAGCTCACCAACCCTCATGGCCAGATACGCCATCGCGTCCAGGGGATTGGTCAGTACAACTAAGATCGCCTGGGGTGAATACGAAAGCGCCTTCCGGGTGACATCCTGAACGATATGAGCATTCTTTGCCAGTAAATCCTCCCGGCTCATACCGGGCGTGCGTGGTTGACCAGCCGTAATTACCACAATATCCGAACCGGCGGTTTCTCGGTAATCATTCGTCCCTACAATGGCAACATCCTTACCGACCACCGGCATGGCCTCCTGTAAATCCAGCGCTTTCCCCTGAGGTATTCCCTCAAGAACATCAACAAGGACAATATCCGCCACCTCACGCTCAGCCAACCAAAGGGCAGTCGTTGCTCCTGTCATCCCGGCTCCAATGATGGTCACCTTCCCTAACATGTACCTTCCTTTCTGACCAACAAGGTCATCGAAACCCAGCTCCGGTTTCTGGACCGGAGCTGGGAAATTACACTAACAGGGCAGGATGTGAACCATTAACCCACATCCACGTAGTCTAACCACTCCTCCGATCGCTCTCCTTTCCCACGTATGACGGCGTAGAAAGCGTTCTGCAACGCCTCGGTTATTGGCCCTCTCTTTCCCTCACCAACCACACGGGTATCCATCTCCCGCACCGGGACCACCTCGGCGGCTGTGCCACACACAAACACCTCGTCTGCAATGTAGAGTTGATCGCGAGTGAGCATCTTCTCCATCACCGGAATTTTCAGATCAGAGGCTAAAGTAATGAGCGAGGCGCGGGTGATGCCTTCCAGGACAGTTGCCAGGGGCGGTGTGTATAACACACCCCGGCGAACCAGAAATAAATTCTCGCCGGTACACTCGGCCACGAAACCGTTGGGGTCTAATAAGATGGCTTCATCATAACCAGAGCGAAGTGCCAGGGTTTTTGTCAACATCGAATTAACGTAATTTCCACTTACTTTTGATTTGGTCATATTGATATTCGGGTGCAAACGAGTGAACGAGGAAATCATCATCCTTACACCCTTCTGAAGTGCTTCCTCACCCAAATAAGCCCCCCATTCCCAAGCAGCAATCCCCACTTTTGGTTCCGAGGCATCAATATTGAGCCCCAAGGGACCTTTCAGATACATAAGAGGTCGAATGTAACATTCCTGAAACCCATTCACTTGTATTGTCTTGTGTACCGCCTGGCGAAGCTGCTCGACAGTGTAGGGTAAATTTCGAATCCCCAAAATATGTATGGATTCCAGGAATCGCTCAAAGTGCTCTCGCAAGCGGAATACCGCCGGTCCTTTGGGTGTCTTGTAACATCGAATGCCTTCGAATACCCCCAGCCCATAATGCAGGGTGGGAGTAATAAAATGGACGGTGGCTTCCTGATAAGGAACAAGTTCACCGTCCATCCAGATAAAATCGGATTTCATGTGTATGCCTCCATGGGAGTATGTGGATTTTAACCTCTTGAGGGCCTGCGCAGTCCGCTGGTCGAGTGGCCTCGAAAAGGCTGTATTAAGACCCAGGACTGCGGTTTCCCTGCTCTTATTACTAATTATATGCGCAAATCGTCTTGAGGGGCAATCCAATCTCTCCTGGGCTTACCCCCAGTTAAAAAGGTTACCTGAATGATATAATGTAGCCGCTTAATTCATCTTGTGTACCAATCATCTCACCATTACTAAGGAGAACAGTTTTATGATTCGTCTCAACGTCCCTGGCCCCAAAGCAAAAGAGGTCATCGCTCGCGATAAAAAAGTGATCTCCCCCTCTTACCCTCGAGCCCATGAATTCGTAATGGATCACGGCCGTGGTGTAGAAGTGTGGGACGTAGACGGAAACCGTTACCTGGATTTCGTCTGCGGCATAGGTGTTGTGGGGACAGGCCATTCACACCCCAGGGTTATCAAAGCCATCAAGGACCAGGCAGAAAAATTCGTCCACATATCTTCCGATTTCTATCACCCCATATGGGTCGAATTAGGTGAAAAGTTAGATCAAATAGCACCTTTTTCTGAATCTGCGGTCTCCTTCATGACCAACTCTGGAACCGAAAGCGTAGAGGCGGCTATCAAGTTAGCCCGGCACCACACCGGCAGAAGTCATTTCATCGCTTTTCTCGGTGCGTTCCATGGTCGAACCATAGGAGCGGTAAGCTTTACTGCCAGCAAAGCCATCTATCACGGAGGCTTTTTCCCACTGATGAACGGTGTCCTCCACGTGCCCTATCCCGATCCATACCGCCCTATCCTCAACTCTAAACCCAACGAAGACTACGGCCTATCCATCATCCGATACATCGAA
This sequence comes from Chloroflexota bacterium, assembly GCA_040758495.1. Taxonomy (GTDB): domain Bacteria; phylum Chloroflexota; class Anaerolineae; order Anaerolineales; family JBFLVL01; genus JBFLVL01. The sequence continues at coordinate 10,644 of JBFLVL010000024.1, read as the reverse complement.
AATGAGGTTTTCAAACGATTAGTACCACCAGATGAAGTAGCAGGTGTGCTCATCGAACCTATTCAAGGCGAAGGTGGCTATGTCGTTCCCACACCTGAATTTTTCCCCGCTTTACGGGAGCTATGTGATCGCTACGGCATCCTGCTCATCGTGGATGAAGTACAATCCGGCATAGGCCGCACAGGCAAGTGGTGGGCCATTGAGCACTTTGGAGTGGAACCTGACATTATCTGTGCAGCTAAAGGCATTGCCTCTGGCATACCCTTGGGCGCAACCATTGCCCGAAAAAGTGTGATGACCTGGCCCAGGGGAGCTCATGGCAATACCTACGGTGGCAATCCCATCGCCTGTGCCGCTTCACTTGCCACACTGGAATTGATAGAAAAAGAGTACATGCAGAATGCCGCGGAGGTGGGTCAGTACGCCTTAGATGCCTTAGCGGAAATTCAAGCCCGTCATTCCAGAATTGGCGACGTGCGAGGCAAGGGACTGATGATTGGCATAGATTTCGTCCTCGATAGGGAAACCAGGGAGCCAGCCACATCATTCCGAGATAAGGTGGAAGCCCTGGCTTTCCAACACGGTCTGCTTACCATGGGTTGTGGCAGAAGCGCCATCCGCCTGGCTCCGCCCCTGTGCATCACCACGGATGAGATGGACGAGGGCCTCAACATACTAGAACATGCCATAACTCAAACAGAAAAAGAATCCTAGCGACCATGCTCCCCGATTTTCGTGTCCGCCAGCGCGATATACTCCTGGAAATCGCTCGGGATATCACCCAAGAGCTGGACATAGAAAAGCTCTTAGACCGTATCCTGCGATTTTCAGCCGAAATGCTGGCCGGACAGGCAGGTCTCATTGCCCTGCGCGGTGAAACGGGGGGGTGGACTGTGTCCGCTTCTCACGGCATCCCCCCAGCTTTTCTGCGTTATCTAGACCCTCTGCTGGCAGAAGTGCCAGATCATGAGGACCCCGCCCGTTTCGAACTCCCCGAAATAAACCGTTTGCTACAACGATTAACCCGCATCGCCAGCCTGGGGTTGTTGACCGGGGTTGGCTTGCCGTTAATTGCCCGGCAACGTGTGGTAGGGGTCATCTTTATATTCCGCAGCTATCCAGGCGCGTTCTCCTCGAATGACCGCGCCCTGCTCCAGAGTTTTGCTGACCAGACAGCCATCGCAGTACATAACGCCCAACTTTACACCCAGACACTCCATCAGATGCAGCGTATGGACGCCTTAATGGACACCGCCGCGGACGGCATCCTGATCATCACCCCCCTCCACATCATTGAACGCACAAACACGGCTTTCGCCCGACTGTATGGGCTACCACGTTCCAAAATTCAAGGGAAACGACACGAAGAGATCATTCAATGGGAAAAAATTGAACACGGTTTAGAACTGGAGCAAGCTGAGGCCGGAGGGTGGCCGCTTACCCCACAGGCAAAACTGGTCGTTGATGGCGACCTGAAACGCCCTATCAACGACCCCCTTCCAGTGAATATCACCTATGCTCCCCTATTATCTACTGAAGGTACGCTGATCAACATCATCGCCTCGGTGCACGATCTCTCCCGATACCGAGAAGCCGAAGAACTAAAAAGGACCTTCATCTCGGTCGTCAGCCATGAATTGAAAACACCTGTGGCCCTGATCAAAGGATATGTCAGCACACTACGCCGGGATGACGCCACCTGGGATCGTGAGGTCATCCAGGATAGTTTGCAGGTCATTGAAGAGGAAGCCGACCGATTGAATGAATTGATTGATAACCTGTTAGATGCCTCCCGTCTGGAAGCCGGAGTGCTCTCCATCAACCTCTCCGACATATCATTACCCCAACTGGTTGAACGCCAAGTGAAGGTTTTTCGCACCCAAACGCAGCGACACGACCTGGTCGTGGATTTCCCTCCCGACTTTCCAATTATCATGGGAGACGAAGAACGCCTGGAGCAGGTGATCTCCAACCTTCTCTCTAACGCCATAAAATATACCCCTGGTGGGAACATCCAAATCAAAGGAGAAGTACGCAAAGACCACGTGTTCCTCTGTGTGAGTGATGAGGGACCCGGTATTGCACCCGGTGATGTTCCCCACATCTTTGACCGCTTTTACCGTGCAGAAGAGGTCTCGCGCACCACCAAAGGTACCGGACTGGGCTTATACCTGGCTCGAGCGGTCATTGAAGCACATGGAGGGCGCATCTGGGTAGACCCTGCTTATGAAGATGGCGCCCGCGTTTGTTTCTCCCTCCCACGTCCAAGTGAAACCTGAACCCCTCAAACCATCCCAACCAAAGAGAAGTACACATGCCTCCGACGAAAACTCCTGTAAACTGTCCTAACTGTCGCCAACCTATACTGGCCAATATTGATCGCCTTTTTGATGTGGGTAAAGACCCAGGTTCAAAACGCCGGTTGCTCTCCGGGCAAGCGAACCAGGTACAATGTCCACACTGCGGATTCCGCGGGATGGTGGCAACTCCGATCGTATATCACGACCCGAGCAAGGAACTGCTACTCACCTTTACGCCTGCTGAGCTGTCCCTCAGCCGTGAAGAGCAGGAACGCATGACCGGGCAGATCATCAACCAAATAGTCAACGACCTGCCTCAGGAACTGCGCAAAGGTTATCTTCTCAACCCCCAAGCCGTACTCACCTATAAGGGATTAATTGAACGCGTCCTCCAGTCGGACGGCATCACTCCAGAAATGATCGAGGCTCAGCAGAAACGCCTCGCCCTGATCCAGCGATTAATCGAAGCCTCCCAGGAAGAACGTGCAGATATCGCCAAACAGGAAGACGAGCTGGTAGACGCCGAGTTTTTCACCTTGCTCAGCTACATGACCCAAAGCATGAAGAGCCATGGGAATGAACAACAATCCAGCCAGTTGGATGAGCTGTACCAACAACTGCTTACAACCACAACCTTCGGTAAGGAACTGAAAACGCAGGCTGAAGAAGTTGAAGCGGCCATCAAGTCACTTAAAGAGGCAGGTGAGGGGTTGAGCCGGGAAAAATTGCTCGAATTGGTCATCGAGGCTCCTAACGAAGCCCGGTTAAGCGCTTTGGTCAGCTTAGCCCGGCAAGGCATGGATTACATCTTTTTCCAACAACTGACTGAACGCATAAACCAGGCGAAAGGCGAGAAAAAAGAACAGCTAACTACACTGAGAGGACGCCTCCTGGAACTCACCAGCGAGATAGACAAACATGTACAGGCGCGGACAGAAAAAGCCTACCAAATGCTCAACGAACTACTCAAAGCAGAAGATCTCCCCCAGGCCGTAGGACACGCCTTGCCGGAGATAGACGATTTCTTTATCCAGGTACTTTCCAGTGAACTCGAGTCGGCTCAAAAAAGGGGTGAAAAAGAGAGAGAAAATACACTCAATAAAATACTGGAGGAATTGGAGAAATACGCTGCACCACCCCCAGAAATTGCTTTGATCGAGAAACTTCTCGTGGAAGTGGATGAAAGTAAGCGGCGAAAAATCCTCGAAGAGCACAGCGATAAAGTGACCCCAAACTTCATCGCGGCGATATCTGGCCTGTTACATGAAGCCAAGCAATCCAAAAACGAAGAGCTGGTGCAACGTATCAGTGCCCTCTACCTGCAAACCGTCCGTTTCGACATTGCCAGAACAGTGGAATAAACCTACCCTACACGAGGGGATTTTCCAAACGCAAGCCGTGCCCCCTCAACGTCACCACATACTGATGATCAGGATCAAACTCAGCCAACCGGTCGCGCAATCGGCGCACAAGCGCATCCAACGCCTGGTCTGATACTCCCTCGGCGTCCTCGGCTTCCCAAACCGTCTCCATGATCTCTTGCCTTGGCACCACGCGCCCCTTATTGACATACAACAACTCAAGCAAACAAAACTGAGCCGCGGATAGTGGCGGAATGATTTCCCCTTCCCCTACCCAAACCCGTCGTGAGCGCTTATCCAGACGCAACTTCCCCTCAGACTCAAACGCCGCTTCTCTATCCAATGGTAATGTCGCATCCGAGCTGAAAAATACAAACTGTTGCAACAAGGCGATTTGCAGAACATCACCATCATGCAACCGGCGTTCTTCGGTGACTTTTTGACCATTGCAGTGTGTGCCGTTCTTACTCCCCAAATCCTCCAGCCATACCCCTTCTGGGGAAACTCTCAAACGAGCATGGACGCGAGAAATTTGACGGTCGGGTATCACAATCGTGCACTCAGAATCCCGTCCGATGATTACGGTCTGTTTTAACGTCCACCGCTCTCCCTTCAATGGTCCACCCCTGGCTATGAGTACAGGTACTTCGGAAAAATTGGCCTCCATAATTACCTCTCCTCGACTCTCCACAAGGTATAATACCAGAAAATTTAAGATCGACGCTGCAAAGTTGTCCCCTTTTTTCGGCGTTCCAAATCGACTCGAGGCCAACGAACAGCATGTCTCTACCGCATAAACCTGATGAAATACTTTACGAACGCTATAAAATTCGCCGGATTATCGGTCGAGGCGGCATGGGTAACGTGTACCTTGCCGAGGACCTGCGCCTCGAAGGTCGCCTCTGTGCCCTCAAAGAAGTCGAACACGACCGATCTATGCCCAAGAAACTGCTCAAACAAGCTCGCACCCAATTCGAACGCGAAGCTACAATCCTGGCACGCTTAGATCATCCCAACCTTCCCAAAGTCTCCGACTTCTTTTCGGACGACGAACGCGACTACCTGGTAATGGATTTTGTCCCCGGCGAAGACTTGCGCACCCTGATGATTAAATCCAAGCAGCAAGGCGCCTTCCTGCCCGAGCGCCAGGTGCTGGGGTGGGCGGGCCAACTTGCCGCCGCTCTGACCTACCTGCACAACCAGAAACCAACCGTACTTCACCGCGACATCAAACCCAGTAACCTTAAACTCACCCCTAACGGCTTGCTCAAATTAGTTGATTTCGGTCTGGTCAAACTACTTGCACATGATGAGATGACCATCACCGTGGTACAGGGGCGGGGTACGGCCATCTACACACCCCTGGAGCAATACGGGGGCGATACCGGTCATACGGACATGCGCTCCGATATTTACTCCTTTGGCGCAACGCTCTATCACCTGTTGACCAACCACCCTCCCGTCGAGGCTCGGGAACGTTTCCTGATCCCAGAAAGCCTCCCCTCCCTTCAAAGCCTGAACCCCAACATCAGCTCACGCACCGAACGCGCCGTGCTCTGGGCAATGAGTATCCACCCGGACGATCGGCCACCCGATGTAGAGACTTTCCGACAGGCATTATTAGGGACCTGGACACCCGAAGCTCGCTTCACGACCCCCTTGCCCTCACTCACACCCCATGACCTGCTGGCGCGACCCACCGAGCGCGCCCTGACGTTGCTTGCGATTGCTCTGTTCTTAATCAGCCTTATCGCCACCTTGAATCATTGACTCACCCCCCTCACCCCAAACGAAAGATCTCTAGCCAACCGGGAACCAGCTGGCGCAGCCATTCTTCCTGAAGTGTGAACATTTCCAGCCGCTAATGCAGGCCATGCGTGATGCCAAAAACGGCCAGCGGGCGCAACATGCGCGCTTTCGCTAATAAAGGCGATCGGCCCGCCTCCCGCGCCATGGCCAGCCCCAGGTAGAAAAAAGCCAGGCCATAGATAAAGAAAATCAGCATGGTGGAAAGCAGAAATTCGGATAACGTCGGTCTGAATTTGGATCAGATGGGCTCAGCAAGAAACTGTGACCCGGTAGCCGTCACCTCGCAAGTGACAATTGCCTGGTTTGCAAAGATTCGCCAAATGGGCCCATGTATTATATGACATTTATCACAATGGAATGAAAACAGTTGCCATTCATTATTTGATTAATAGATTGTGCAATCATTTTTTTTGTAAAATTGGTCAAAGTCTATTCGGAAACCAGTGGATCAACTCTGACAAATACTCAAATCCTTGTTCGGCGATTTGTTCGACTAATTCACTTGGTGAGGTAAAATCATCTGTGCAGGTCATGGTTATCTCCTTCGGTGATTTTGCGATTTCCGAAAGGATACCATGACCTACCTTTTGGGGTAGTTACAATTTGTAAGAAAGAATGATACACCTTCAATTATATTTTGGGTAAAATGAACAATGGTTAAATATTTTACAATCCTCTTTGGGTGCTCTAACCCGTTGGCAGCAAATAAATTTGTACCCAAAGTTCAAAAACCCGAGGTGAGACCCATGGCTAATCCCTATTTCTCATCCCATCTTCGTTTCACTATTTTATTTAAAATAGGAGAATATCACATGGCTCGTAAAACAATTTTCATCCTGGGGGCGATTCTAGTCGCTGCCCTGACGCTGGCAGCTTGTGCTGGCGCTGCCGGCCCTGCTGGTCCCGCCGGCCCCCAAGGCCCCGCTGGTCCTGCCGGCCCCCCCGGCCCCGCCGGTGAGGCAGGCACCTCGGCTACCGCGGGCGCCGGGTATGTTGGCAGCCAAGTCTGCGCCAGTTGCCACACCGAGATCGCCGAAGTCTTCGTGAAAACCGGCCATAACTTCAAGCTGAACCCGGTGGTGGATGGCAAGGCTCCCGTCTATCCGTTCACCAAGATCACCGAACTGCCAGCTGGATATACCTGGAACGACATTCTGTATGTGATCGGTGGCTATAACTGGAAAGCGCGCTTCGTCAACAAAGAAGGCTACATCATCACCGACGAGCCCGGCAAAACCGGCAACGCCGATTATCTCAATCAGTGGAACTTCACCAACGATAAGCTTGGCAAGAGCGCAGGCTGGGTGAAGTACAACTCCGGCGTTGAGAAGCTTCCTTACAACTGCGGCTCCTGCCATACCACCGGCTACAGCCCGCAGGGCAACCAGGATGGACTGCCTGGCCTGGTGGGCACCTGGGCTGAGCCCGGTATCAAATGCGAAGAATGCCACGGCCCCGGCGGCCTGCATGTTCAGAACCCACAGGCGGTTGAGATGAAAGTGGACCGCGACGCGGAGTTGTGCGGCAAATGCCATATCCGCAGCGCGATAGAGGTTGTGGAAGCGAAAGGTGGCTTCATCGAGCACCATGAGCAGTACGAAGAGCTCTTCCAGAGTAAGCACATCGCCATTGACTGCGTGAATTGCCACGACCCGCACGCTGGCGTGGTCCAGCTGCGCGAGGCCGGTATTCAAACCACTCGCACACAGTGCGAGAACTGCCACTTCCAGCAGGCCAAGTTCCAGGATTCTGCCATCCATCCAAAAGTGGCGACTTGTATTGACTGCCACATGCCTCTGATCGGCAAGAGCGCCTGGGGTGACGCTGCCAAGTTCACCGGCGATGTCCGCACCCACCTGATGGCCATTGATCCTTACCAGATCGGCCAGTTCACCGAGGATGGTAAGTTCGCGCTGTCCCAGATCGGCTTGGATTTCGCCTGCCGCTCCTGCCACGTTGACGGCGGAATGGCCACCGTGAAGAGCGACCAGGAATTGATTGACAAAGCTGTGGGTTACCACATCCAGCCATAAACCCAGTTTCGATCGGCTCCAGTGCGGGCGGGGTAGTTCTTCTCCCAGCCCGTTTTGTGTTTTGCTGCTGCAGGACTATGACAGCAGGCACCAAAAAAACAGGAAACTCTTCTCAAACCTATAATCACGCGATATGCTACACTGCGAGAGGTATTACTTATCCTGATGCCAGCTCTTCACTCTGCTGGGTCACCACCCTGAGGAGGATGCCTTAAACCATAAAATCATCCGGATAATACTCATTACCTTCATCATTGCCATAGCCGGGCTGGTAGGCATTTCCCGCCCGGCGCTGGCTGCTGCGGGCTAGCCCGTCCCGCTCCGAGCAGACACAACCGACGACACCTGTTTGGCTAGCCACAACATCCCGGGGCTGCTCACCACGCTCTCATCTGGCGAGGTGCTCTACCCGACGGTGGATAGAGTGGTTAATAAAACCTCCACTCACGACAGGCTGAGATAATCCTGTGTGCAGTGCCACATCGATATCACCGGCTTTCCCCACCAGGAAGTGACGGTCCGCACCCGTATTGCCAAAACCTGCGAACGCTGCCACTCTGAGATCTATAAGCTGTATGAGCAAAGCGTTCACGGCGCAGCTCTGATCGGCAAGGGGGATTCCAATGTGCCCACCTGCACAGATTGCCATACCGTTCACAACCTTGCCTCCCCTAACCCCTGACAGTTACTCAGCTTTCTCTTTCTGATCTCTTTGTAGCAACCGGAAAACCAGCGTCACCCCCCATCCGGAAATTGCACATACCAGGACAAAACCAACCACTATCCACCGTCCCCCAAAGGCTAGGAGAGGCTGTACCCCAGGGGCATTAAAAGCCAGATACGTATACCCTGCCAGCGCTCCCACTACTGCACTCAGTCCACTGTATAACCCCCAGCGTATCTGCCCCTTACGGGTAGCCTGCTGGTAGGTCAACCAACCCAAACCACCAGCGATCAGCACCGCCAATCCCCAGTCTGCAAGATCTGTGCGTTGTTTTTTAATCGGCTCCAGTGATATCGGTACAGATACGACCTCAGTTTCAACCACGGGGCTCTCCGGTGAACCTGGGGTTAACCCTGGAGTGGTTGTCGGGAGTACCTCTCCTTCTATAACCGGGACCTCTATCACCAGTGTTGCCGAGGCAATTGCTGGCTCACTTAGTGCGCGTACTTCCAACCTCTTGGCAGTATCCACGCTAAAGGTAACCCTAGCTATACCCCCAACAGTGGTTTTATCCAACTCCCGCAAGATTACTCCCTCCCCTGAAACAACCAAGCTAAACTTTACAACTGTCCCATCGGGTACAGGATGTCCATTATGGTCCAGGATAATGCCAGTACGAACCGGGATGAGATCACCCACCTTGAAAGCCGGGGTAGCTGTCGGTTCAGGTGTGATCGTACCCCCCTCTGAAATTACTTCAGGAAAATCAAAGAATAGCGGGATGACCTGGTCTGGGTCCGGAGCGGTGGCTGAGATCAGATCATATCCTACACCACTTACCGAAACGGGCAGCGCTCCCGGCGCCAGCAGCAGCTCTTTATACAGAAGGCGAGCGGCCACTTCGACAAACGGTTTTGACCTGCTGTACAACCCAAAATAAGCTGTCAAATGAGATATTTCAGTCGCGTCCAGATAATACGGGGCGTTGAAGGCAAACACAATCAATGGTTTATTGCGAGTCAGGTCTGGGCGACCAGCCAGAAACTGCCGTAAAGCCAAGGAGGCGGGACGGTCAGCGCGCACATCCAACATAGAAAAAACAATCCAATCTGCCTGCTGTAAGCTTCGTTCCAATTGCGTGGTACCCCGTTCGGATTCCAGCATGACTAACAAATCATTGAACGTGTAGGATTCGAGATTAAGGAGAACAACCAGTCCCCCAGCTCTGGGGCCGTAGAGGCGTAATACAGCTTGTTGCAGGCTGTCCGTATCCATCACAGGCTTGGGCACACATCCAGAACATTGGACTGCCGTATAGGTATCCGTTAAAAATACAATCCGATCCTGTAAATCTGGAGGGGCGGGCATCGAACTTTCGAGGTCTTCAGGTGGGGGACTGATCAACGTTGCTGCCTGACTCGCCACTAAAAACGTGGCCTCATTGCCCTGCCCCAACACATTCAACCCTTCTTCTGGAGGTAGCACTGCATCCAAAGTGAACGTGCCGTATAACTTAAACTTCAGGGTGAGCAAACGAAGCACGGATTCATCCACACGCTGGGCAAAAGCCGGGTCTTCGCGATATTTTTGGGCGAAAAAGCTCAATGTTCGGGAGATGGTCGTGTACGCGTCTGGGTCCCCAGGTTCAATAAAATCCCCCAGGTAGAGCAAGTCATTCCCTACAAGAAAGGCATCGCGGGCGATCAAACGGGCATTAAAGGAAATTCCACTGGGGTCATAAAACCGTCTAACTGCGCGACTGCCCAGGTCATCGGTAACCACAACCCCGCCATCCTGACGCCAGGTAGCAAACGGCGTCAGGCTCATCAGTTGGGCAAAAGCTTGTGGATCAAAGCTAATGGGACGAGTTGTGGCACGGATATTTCCCTGAAAACCCTGGTAACGGATATGCGAGTTGAGCAAGGCATCGGTTGTTGATTCGGGATTGGTGGCTCCGCCTGTAACCGCAAAAAATGGTGCCAATTCCATCTGTTTTAGTTGCTCAAGAGACTCCCGTACGGTAGCGACCTCCTCCTCCGGTAAACGGTCGGAACCCCCCTGTCCGGGGAAGTGTTTGGCTACCACCGCGAGCCGGTTTTGGCTACCAAGATGCACACCCCGTATAAAGGCACGCCCCATTTCTCCGACCCAAAACGGGTCGCCTCCAAATGTTCGGGTACCCAGATCACCCGGGCTTTCCGGTTTCGGGAGCTCCAACAGGTCTAGCGAGGGGCCTAATAGCAGGTTAAATCCCAAAGCGCTAAGTTCCTTCCCTAAAATCAGACCAACCCGTTCTGCCAGATCAGGCTGCCAGGTAGCTCCAATTGCCATCGGATTTGGCAGCGCGGTCAGGCCGGACAGTAATTGATCGCTGGGATACCCATCGCCATCCTGAGCTACGGCAATAAATAAGGGTATGAAATTGGGTAACGTTTGTCCTTCGCTCAATGACCCAGCCAGCGGTTCTTGCGAGGCCA
>JBFLVL010000023.1:0-50746 GCA_040758495.1 Chloroflexota bacterium | reverse complement strand
TCCACGTGCGCATAGTGCCGCTTCTCCGTCTCGTACTCCACATGCGCGATGTTGATCGTGATCCCCCGCTCCTTCTCCTCCGGCGCATTGTCTATGCTCTCAAACGGCCGGTACTCCCCCATCCCCAAAAACGAACAGTACTTCGTGATCGCCGCCGTCAACGTCGTCTTCCCATGATCGATGTGCCCCATCGTCCCTACATTCAAGTGCGGCTTCCTCCGCTCAAATTTCTCCTTAGCCATAATAGTGCTCCTGATAATTTCTTAGGGTAATTTTAAAAACCAATTTTTTCTGCAACTTGCTCGCTCACTTGAGCATAGTGATCGTATTCCATCGTGAAAATACCGCGACCTTGGGTTGCTGATCGAAGTTCCGTGGCATAACCAAACATCTCTGCCAATGGTACCATGCAACGAATGGCTTGCGCATCGCCAGGACGCATCTCAGTAGCAAGAATTTCTCCACGTCGTGCGTTTATCTGGCCTATCACCTCGCCCAGATACTCCTTGGGTACGATGATTTCCACTTTCATGATCGGCTCTAATAATACAGGGTCCGCTTGACGCACTGCATTCTTAAACCCAATAGAAGCTGCTATTCTAAACGCTATCTCGTTGGAGTCAACCTCGTGATAAGACCCATCATAAAGCCTCACATGGACGTCCGTAACGGGATATCCTGCGATTACACCAGCTTCGGCAGCCTCGCGTACTCCCTTCTCTATGGCTGAGAAATATTCACGAGGGATAGCACCGCTAACAATGTCCTCCTCAAACGTAATCCCCCCACCTAATTCACCTGGATAAACTTCAAAAACAACATGGCCGTACTGGCCTCTACCGCCTGTCTGTTTGATGAAACGCCCCTCAGCATGAGGTACAGCTTTCGTTATCGACTCGCGATAAGCCACACGCGGTTTTCCTACATTACCCTGAACTTTAAACTCACGAAGCATGCGATGGACTAACACCTGAAGATGCAACTCTCCCATGCCAGAAATAATCGTCTGCCCCGTATTTTCATCCGTGCGTACACGGAAAGTTGGGTCTTCCTCCGATAGCTTGTTCAACACATCAGATAATTTATCCTGATCTGCCTTTGTTTTAGGCTCAATAGCTACCGAAATCACAGGCTCAGGGAATTTTATGTTTTCCAGCAGAATAGAATTGGCCTGGTCACACAGTGTGTCGCCGGTAAACGTACCCTTCAACCCAAGAATTGCTCCTATGTCCCCGGCCTCCACCTGCTCGACATCTTCACGCCGGTCTGCATACATTCTCAATAAACGTCCAACACGCTCTGTTTTACCCTTGGTTGAGTTGTATACCTTAGTACCCTGAGTTAATTTACCAGAGTAAACACGGAAATAAGCCAACCTCCCAACATACGGGTCGGTAACAATTTTAAAGACCAAGGCACTCAAAGGTGCATTATCAGCCGCGGGTCGTGTAATTTCCTCCCCTCTAACTGGATGAATCCCTCTCACAGGTGGGATATCTAAAGGTGAGGGTAAATAATCAACCACGCTATCTAATAAGGGTTGAATACCTTTATTTCGCAGAGCACTTCCACACAAGACCGGAGTTGCTTTACCTGCTAAGACTGCACGCCGAAGAGCCGCTTTTAGCTCTTTGGCTGTAATCTCTTTACCATCCAGGTATTTCAAAGTAAGCTCTTCGTCTGTTTCAGCAATCTTCTCAACCATGTGATCACGCATCTCTTTAGCGTCTCCGCGCAGGTCTGCAGGAACCTCGACCCTCTTCGGATCTCTACCCAGATCATCATCCCATATGATTGCTTTTTGCCCTATGAGATCAATAACACCACTAAAAGAATCTTCTCTTCCAATTGGAAACTGTATCGCTATCGGATTTGTTCCCAAGCGTTCACTTATCATGTCTATTGTTCTCGTGTAGGAAGCATCTAATCGATCCATCTTATTCACAAAGCAAATCCTGGGTACTTTATAGCGGTCAGCCTGGCGCCAGACGGTTTCACTCTGCGGCTCCACACCTTGTACCGCATCAAAAACCACGATACCACCATCCAATACTCGTAAAGACCTCTGTACTTCTGCAGTGAAATCTATATGTCCAGGGGTGTCAATGATATTAATTTGATACCCCAACCACTCGGCTGTCACTGCTGCGGAAACAATAGTAATGCCTCGTTCACGCTCCTGGTCCATCCAGTCAGTTACTGTGGTGCCGTCATCTACAGAGCCAATCCGATGCGTCTTTCCTGTATAGAACAGAATACGCTCAGTCGTAGTAGTTTTACCGGCATCAATGTGGGCAATAATGCCAATATTCCGGACAAAATCCAATGGAACGAGACGGGACATTCCACACCTAAAACAATCCTACCAATATCAGATACGGAAATGAGAGAATGCACGGTTCGCTTCTGCCATCCTGTGCGTTTCTTCGCGCTTCTTTACGGAAGTACCCGTATTATTGGCCGCATCTATCAGCTCAGCAGCAAGCTTTTCCGGAAAGGATTTTCCTGACCTTTGGTGTGCTGACTGCAAGATCCAACGACAAGCCAAGGCAAACTGACGATGAGATGGTACTTCCATCGGAACCTGATAGGTAGCACCACCTACTCGTCGCGGCCTGACTTCCATCACCGGAGACACGTTTTGCAGCGCTTCCTCAAAAACTTCCATGGGGCTACGTTTTGTACGCTCTCCTATTAAATCGAAAGTGTCATAAACGACACCTGCCGCCAAACTCTTCTTACCTCGTCTCATCACACGATTGATGAAAGATTGCACTCTTACGCTATTGTAGCGACTGTCTGGTGATACCTTACGTCTTTCTGGACGATATCTTCGTGGCATTCAATAACTCCATGTAACTATAAATCCTAAAATCTTTGATCTGCACCATCTCATGTTACTTAGGTTGTTTCGAACCATACTTAGAGCGACCCTGCTTACGGTCTTCAACTCCTGTTGAATCTAGTGCACCACGGACAATATGATAACGTACACCCGGCAAGTCCTTAACACGTCCTCCACGTACCAACACAACGGAGTGTTCTTGAAGACCGTGCCCTTCACCGGGAATATAAGCGGTGACTTCTATCCCGTTGGTGAGACGTACACGAGCAATTTTCCGTAATGCTGAATTCGGTTTCTTGGGGGTCATCGTACGCACGATTGTGCACACCCCACGCTTCTGCGGTGCTCCTTTAGGCTGACGGATGCGACGCTGTTTCAATGAGTTGTGTGTATACTGCAGCGCCGGAGCTTTGCTCTTAGACTTTTTTGATTTACGTCCCTTTCGTACCAGTTGATTAATAGTAGGCACTAACTCCTCCAGTCGGGTTGGTAACAATCGGAATTAAACATCCAAAAAACATTATTGCCTGGCAACATTTTTGTATCATTAAAGAGGCCATCGAACGTGCATGATGGCCTCAACCTCTCAAGCGATCTCTTCAATCGGGTGAAAACACCCTTGACCTAAACAACGATCGAAAATTCTACCATGCACAATCTAGAGCGTCAAGTTTGGGTACACTGCTCCTTTTACAGGCAACCGTCGTCATCGTCATCCGTTTTCAAGACTACTACCCTGCTCTTATAGTCCTTATCCACGCACATCCTTTTTCACAAAAGTATATCTCAATAATCTTCACCTAAACCAAACAATGCGGTTTTCAATCTCGGGGGGGCTGTACGCTCGTCTTGCTTACCAAATTGGACTACTTCGCCGTCATCTGTTATTGCCTCGACAGCCAATCCTAAACTTTGAAGTTCCTTCACTAATACCCGAAACGAAGCTGGTATACCAGGTTCTTCAATTGGTTCGTTCTTGACAATAGCTTCATATGTCTTGACACGTCCTTTGACATCATCAGATTTGACCGTCAGCATCTCTTGTAATGTATAGGCTGCACCGTATGCTTCTAAAGCCCACACTTCCATTTCGCCAAAGCGTTGACCTCCAAACTGCGCTTTCCCACCCAGTGGTTGTTGGGTCACTAAACTATAAGGACCAGTTGAGCGAGCATGAACCTTGTCTTCTACTAAGTGGTGCAATTTCATCATGCTCATCACTCCCACAGTAACGGGTTGGTCATAGACTTCACCAGATTTACCATCTCGCACTAACTGCTTACCGAGCGTGGGAATTGGTACGCCTGTCTTGAGCATCACCTCGCTAGCTTTTTGTACTACAGTCTCATCTGCATATCTGCCAGTCTTTGTCCCCATCCTTTCTAACCATAATCGAAGACAAGCATAGATTGCGTGCTGATCTAATTCCATGGCTTGTGACCTAGAAACCTGTTTGTCTTCAGAAAATACAATTTCTTCAGGATTCAATCCATTTTCCCGCAACCACTCTTGCAGTACGACCCTTCTAGCATAATTTCGATCCGATAATAGTAAATAAATATCATACTTACTGTCTCCCAACCAGGCCTCTAAATAGAGACGGCGCACCTCATCGTCATCCTCAAGCATTTCCGGTTCGTACTCTTGGTCATCCAACCATTCCCAGGCGCGCTCCGTCATCTCTTTCCAGGCTTGATTAATCATCCAGGCCCGAGCAAGTTCAGCCTCAATTTCCTTCTCATCTGCACCATCAAAAACAGGAGAAACAGCCAAAAAACCAAATTGTTTAGCAGCCCATCCAAGGTGGGTTTCTAATATCTGGCCAATGTTCATACGCCCTGGGACACCTAAGGGATTGAGGATAATGTCTATCGGTATACCGTTCTCTAAGAATGGCATATCCTCGATAGGAACAACTCTTGAAATCACACCCTTATTACCATGGCGTCCGGCCATTTTATCGCCTGCTGTTATCTTTCTCCGTTGCGCTACAGAAACCCGTACCATCTTCTCCACACCAGCAGAGAGGTCATCGTTTTCATCTCGAGAAAAAACTTTCACTTCAACAACTTTTCCACGCTCTCCATGCGGCATACGCAGTGAGGTATCTTTCACATCTCTAGACTTCTCTCCGAAGATAGCCCGCAAGAGCCTCTCTTCTGGTGTCAACTCCTTCTCACCCTTAGGTGTAATCTTGCCCACCAGAATATCATTTGGTCCCACCTCCGCCCCTATATGGATGATGCCATATTCATCTAAATCTTTTATAGCCTCCTCACCCACATTTGGGATATCACGCGTGATTTCTTCTGGTCCCAGCTTGGTATCTCGTGCTTCCACTTCATACTTCTCGATATGAATAGAAGTAAATTGGTCCTCCCGCACCAAATGCTCGGAGATCAGAATGGCATCTTCAAAATTGCCTCCTTCCCAGGCAATGAAAGCCACTACTACATTCTGTCCTAATGCAAGAACTCCTCCATCTGTAGAAGAAGAATCTGCAATTACATCACCTTTGCGTACAAGTTGTCCTTTTACCACTGCAGGACGTTGGTCTATACACGTACTTTGATTTGAACGGTTGTATTTTCGTAATGGATAAACATGCTCGTTTCCATCCACCTCTCTTACAACTACACGATTACCGGTAACAGAGATAACTTCACCGTCTTCCTCAGATAGTACGACCTGTCCAGAGTCCCTTGCCGCATGGAATTCCATTCCAGTTGAAACAATTGGAACCTCAGGTTGAAGTAACGGCACAGCCTGAGCTTGCATATTGGACCCCATCAGTGCGCGGTTAGCATCATCATGCTCAAGGAAAGGAATTAACGATGCGCTGATACCCACTACCTGATGAGGAGCCACATCCATAAAATCAATGTTCTCTCTGCGAGCAAAGCGGAATCCTCCTTGATAGCGGCAGGAGACACGCTCATTTACAAACTCATCCTGCTCATTTAAAAGAGAACTGGCATGAGCGATAGTATATTTATCTTCTGTGTCCGCGGAGAGATACACTACTTCATCCGACACAAAAGGCATGAGGGGTACTTCAGGAATATCTAATTTGGCAATACCAGCAGCCAATTTTCCGTTTATCGTCTCACCGCTCTTTCCTATGATCTTGCCACTTTCCGGATGTTTGACATCGTCTCTCAAAGTTCGTCCTATCAAAGCCTTGTCCTTGGGCTTCAACTTTCTCACTACTTTACGATATGGCGTCTCGACGAACCCATATTCGTTCACTTTAGCAAATGTAGCCAGACGCCCAATTAATCCAATATTAGGTCCTTCAGGAGTTTCAATAGGACAGATACGCCCATAGTGAGAACGATGTACATCACGAACATCGAAACCGGCTCGCTCCCGGCGCAACCCTCCGGGACCCAACGCCGACAATGTCCGTTTGTGACGCAACTCGGCGAGAGGATTGGTCTGGTCCATAAATTGGGATAATTGGCTGGAACCGAAAAATTCTCGCAAGGAAGCCACTACGGGACGAATATTTATCAAAGTAACTGGTGATATTTGTTCCTGATCGCGGATCGACATTCTCTCTTTAATCACGCGCTCCATCCGCCGCAAGCCGATTCGCAGCTTGTTCTGAATTAACTCACCCGCAGTCTTTACACGCCTATTACCCAGGTGGTCAATATCATCAGGACTTTCAACACCGTTGTTGATCATGACCATCCGTTGTACTAACTTCACCACATCCCATTTTGATAACGTTCGGTGGTCAGGAGGAACAATACCTTGAAGATCCAGTTTCTGGTTCAATTTGTAGCGACCTACGAGCTCCAAATCATAACGGCGTTGGTCAAACAGTTGTTGTTCCAGATACTCACGTGCGTTCTCCAGGGTGGCTGGATCACCCGGACGCATCCGCTTGAAGAACTCAATGAGTGCCATTTCTCCGATCGGCACACCTTCGTCTAAATCCCACTCAGGCTCTTGACGGATTGTTGAGGCAATCAACATACGATCCGGATTATTATCTACCTCCTCAAACAAGGACATAATTTCTTCATCAGTTCCAGACTCAAGTGGAGAATTACCTATCCCATCATCAACTGCGGACAAAGCACGTAATAATATAGTAATGGGCATGGTGCGTCTGCGGTTGAAACGCAGGGTAATGTAATCGCTTTTTCGAGTTTCAAACTCCATCCAGGCACCACGATCGGGGATAAGTTTGGAGGTAGCCAATGGGCGACCAGTTGACCTATCCACTACTGCTTCGAAATACACGCCAGGGGAGCGAATCAGTTGGGAAACTACTACCCTCTCAGTACCGTTGATTATGAAAGTGCCCTTTTCCGTCATCTGGGGGAAGTCTCCCAGGAAGATATCTTGTTTTATGGGTTCAGGCACATCGGGACCTGCTAACAACACTGAAACATATAAAGGGCAGGCATAGGTTAGGTCTCGCTCTACACACTCATCCACTGGGTAGTTAGGCTCTTCAAACCAATACTTCAAACCCCACTCTTCTGCTTCGGGAGTGCTACTGGGAAAGTAAAGCTTCATCCCCTTATTGTAGGATTCTATTGGTGACAATTCGTGAAATAAATTAGCCAAACCTTCCAGCTTTAGACGTTCAAACGAATCCAATTGAATTTCAATCAGCTTTGGAAGCGTCAGTGTAGTAGGTATACGCGCATAAGATTTGCGAGGCAAATTATTTGCCATTCGAATTCTCCTAATCGATTCAAATAACTTCAGCTACTTTAAAATGTTAATGAGAACTGGAAAAATTTTTTATACTGTAGATAGCCCTACCCCTCTGGTAGGTAATAATCCGATAAACGAACTTATATTATAACAATCAATTAAAAAACGGTCAAGAAGCACATATCAATTCAACAATGAAAATAGGCTGAATCACCTATTATTTTTCAAAAAAAAAGGGGGGGGCGATGTTGAATACGATCAATCACCGTTTTATCAACGCCCTCCGTTTTAGTTCTGTTGTTGTTCAGCGAATTTGACACCCCCTGAGTGTTCACACTCAAAGAGTGCTGAGCGAAAATGTCACCCCATGAACACACAGGTGACATTGATGATGACCAGCACAAGTTGAAGATGGTAATCGACTACCAAGCCGGGAAAGTTCATGCTCAAGTAGCCTCAGAACTACTGGGGATCTCGAAGCGACATTTTCGTCGGCTGGAACGAAAGTGTATGGATTTCCAAAAAACCTTTTAGCGAGATAAAAACATTATTAGGTATAATGTAAATACTAACCGGTTTTGCTTTCCTCGTAAAGAAGAGTTCTTTCCCAATGAATACACATTAGCGGTTTTTGGAGAGAGGTAATGCCAATTGTTTTCCCCTTCACAGCGATTGTAGGTCAAGACCGAATGAAACGGGCCTTGATATTAAATGCCGTGTCCCCTGGTATCGGTGGAGTATTAATCCGCGGTGAGCGGGGAACCGCAAAATCCACGGCTGCGAGAGCACTTGCTGCGTTGTTACCACAGGTATGCATAGTTAAAGATTGCCGTTTCGGATGCGATCCTGATCGTCCAACAACATGGTGCACGGATTGTCGAGGACGCGCTGAAGATGGCGAGGCTCTACCCGTTTCCCTAATTCCCACACCTTTTATCAATCTGCCCGTATCTGCAACAGAAGACCGCGTGGTGGGAACATTGGATATCGAAAAAGCCATTCAAAAAGGAGAAAGACACTTCGAACCTGGAATACTCGCTTCAGCTAACCGTGGGCTGCTCTATATCGATGAAGTGAATCTCTTGGATGACCACGTCGTAGATGTATTGCTCGATTCAGCCGCAATGGGTATGAACATTGTCGAGCGCGAGGGAATTTCTTTTTCCCATCCTTCTCGCTTCATCTTAGTAGGAACCATGAACCCAGAGGAGGGGGATCTAAGACCTCAGCTTTTAGACCGTTTTGCACTCTCTGTAGACATACGTGGCATCCGGGATAAACGCGAGCGGGTATTGATCATGGAACGCAACCTTGAATTTGAAACTAACCCAGAAGAGTTCCGTCAAAAGTGGCAATCACATGAGCAAAGTCTTTCTGAACAAATCGAACATGCCCGCACACTCGTTGAACAAGTGAAATATTCCCGAAGGGACCTGCTCTCTATCGCAGCTCTCACGGCCTCACTAAATGTGGATGGCCATCGGGCCGACTTAGTTATCCTTAAAGCTGCTCGCGCACAGGCAGCATTTGATGGTCGAACATCTATATCTGATATTGACATTGCTTTAGCCGCAGAACTGGCATTACCTCACCGTATGAAGCGTGGTCCATTTGAGCAAACCAGTATAACTAAAGAGGAATTACAGGAGAGGATCGAGCAAGCTAGAAATCAGGCCCAAAGCGAAAGAGAGACCACCACCCAACCTGTGGAAGAAAAACAATACTCAGGAAAAAAAAACGCAACTCCTGAAGTAATCAAAGAGGTACAGAACAATAAGGTAACCAAACCTATTCCACAGAACGTATTTGAAACCACAACCCCCGAGTGGTGGAAGGGGGGAGAAAAGGTTGTGGTTGGGGATGACTTTTCACCCCGTCCAATTGAGACACCCTTAGACAAACTTACTCGCAAACAAGGAGGTCGGCGTTCACGAACCCGCACTGACCGCAAACGCGGCCGTTACATTCTCGCACGCCCAGCCAATGGAAAAACCGACGATGTGGCCTTTGATGCCACGATTCGGGCTGCGGCCCCCTTCCAGAGAAGGCGTAAAAAACAGCGCAAGGATGTGGCATTCGCTATTCGCTCAAACGATATTCACCGTAAAGTTCGGGTCAAAAAAGCAGCCAACCTGGTTTTATTTGTCGTGGACGCCTCCTGGTCTATGGCCGTGGCCGAGCGCATGTCTGCCACTAAAGGTGCCATCTTTTCCCTCTTGACAGATGCCTATCAACGTAGAGATCGTGTGGGGTTAATCGTATTTCAAAAAGATCGAGCTACGCTGATACTGCCACCTACAAACTCCGTAGAACTGGCTAAAAAAGCGCTAAAAGATATCCCCGTTGGAGGGAAAACCCCCCTCTCCGCAGGTCTATATTTAGCACACCATGTAATCCGCAAAGACAGGTTGGTGCACCCAGATGTGTTACCACTAATGATTTTGTTGACAGACGGAGCTGGTAACGTCTCAATGGGTTCCATGTCTCCCCAAGAAGAAACCCATCATTTGGCAGAGAAAATGGCCGCAGATCACATCCGGAGCATTGTAGTAAATATGGAACACGAGACCTTCGACCAGGGTCTTGCTCAGTCGTTAGCAGACCACCTGAAGGCCCCCTGCTATACTTTGAATGAATTAAAAGCTGAAAACCTGTATCGAGCCGTACGGGAGGAGATGGAATATCAATAATACCTGAGCACAATGTGGTAGTTGGTTTATCGCTTCCCCCTTATAAAAAGATGCATTTATTCAACCGCTTCAACACGTTTTATTTGGGGGAAAAATTGACGCACAGTGCCTTCCACCCACCCTTTCAGAGTAGTTGGTGAAAGAGGGCAACCGACACAAGCACCACCAAGCCTTACTTTGAGCAATTCCCCTTCATAACTAACCATCTCTACTGAGCCACCATGATAGTGCTCCACGTATGCGCTAATCTTTTCAAGTAAATCACGCAGTCGAACTTCTACAGGTGCGTCATTTATAGATGTAACATCCATCGGATTCTCCTGAGACACTTAACAGAGACATAGGCACCCCGCTTTACTTTAGGATGGAAAACATCTTTAGAAAAAGAATGAGGTCGTCAGGCAAAACCGTCATTAGGCGTTCAGGACCTAATCCAATGCCGCATCGACTTCTTTTTCCTCAGCAACCTTTACCTTTGCCGGTTCTTTATAAAAGACCAGATGTTCTCCATCTTTGGTTGTGTCTACAACAATCGTATCACCTGCCACAAACTCACCTCTTAGCAATCTCTTAGACATGGGGCTTTCGATGTATTTTTGTAAGGCACGTTGGAGGGGGCGAGCTCCAAAGGTTGGATCATAACCAGCATTTGCAAGCCAATCACGAGCGGCTGGAGTAAGCCCAACATTGAGACCACTTTCGCGCAACCTCTCTTGTACTTCCCACATTTGCAGGTCTACAATTCGACCCATCTGATCCAAGCTGAGTGGAGAAAAGGTGATAATCTCGTCAATTCGGTTTAAGAACTCGGGACGGAAAGTGCTTTTAAGCGCTTTCTCAATCTTCTCCTGATCTTTACGTTCCTCTTCATTTTCAGAGGTCTGGAGAAACCCTAAGGCTCCTGATCTACGTACAAATTCTGTCCCCAGGTTACTCGTCATAATAAGCACTGTGTTTCTAAAATCCACAGTACGTCCCTGCCCATCTGTCAAACGCCCATCATCCAATATTTGCAGTAAAGCGTTCCAGACTTCTGGATGAGCCTTTTCTATTTCATCAAACAAAACCACTCGATAGGGACGACGGCGTACTGCCTCGGTCAATTGACCCCCCTCTTCGTATCCAACATATCCAGGAGGTGCGCCGAACAAACGGGATACTGTGTGTTGCTCCCGATATTCACTCATGTCCAAACGCACAAGCGTATCCGGGTCATCAAACAAAAATTCAGCCAAGGCTTTGGCCAACTCGGTTTTACCCACACCAGACGGACCTATGAAGATAAAAGAACCAATAGGACGGCGAGGGTCCTTCAAACCGGAGCGAGCACGCCGAATGGCATCTGATATGGCGGTAATGGCTTCATCTTGTCCGATAATGCGTTCATGGAGGCGTTCCTCCATCTGAAGCAATTTTTCCGCTTCTGTCTCCATCAACTGACTTACTGGAATGCCAGTCCACTGATGTACAATCTCAGCAATGTCGTTCTCATCAACCACCTCATCCAGTTCATGTTCAGACTCCCATTGCTGACGTCTCTCCTCAAATTTTTCCTCTAAGCGGATGCGTTCCGATTTCTTCTTGGCGGCTCGCTCATAGTCGCGCTCAAGCCCCGCCTGTTCCTCTTCAACCAATAACCTATCAAGCTCTGCTTTTTGAGCCTTGAGATCGGGGGGCAACGAAAAGAGGGCCAGGCGCACTTTCGCTGCCCCTTCATCGATTAAATCAATGGCTTTATCCGGTAAATGGCGATCAGAGACATACCGCGCCGATAATCGGCTTGCAGCAACCAGAGCCTCGTCGGTGATATGCACGTTATGATGAGCCTCGTATCTATCCCTCAGCCCACGCAACATATCAATCGTTTCTTCGATGCTTGGTTCCTCAACATAAACAGGGGCAAAGCGACGTTCCAATGCAGCGTCTTTCTCGATGTACTTATGATACTCATCCAGCGTGGTGGCACCTATGCATTGTAATTCCCCTCGAGCCAGAGCTGGCTTGAGCATGTTGGATGCATCCATAGCTCCCTGTGCTGCGCCCGCTCCCACAACAGTGTGCAGTTCGTCAATTAATAAAATGATTTCGCCCTCGGCCTTTTGAACTTCTTCAATGGCAGCTTTCAGCCTCTCCTCGAACTCACCGCGAAAACGGGAACCAGCAATCATACCACCCAGATCCAGAGCAACCACTCGTTTCCCGGTCAATATCTCAGGCACATCGTTTGAAGCAATCTTCTGTGCTAACCCCTCAACAATAGCCGTCTTTCCTACCCCAGCCTCACCGATCAATACAGGGTTGTTTTTTGTCCTTCGTGAAAGGATCTGAACCACCCGCATGATTTCATCTTCTCTACCAATGACCGGATCAAGTTTCCCTTCACGGGCCAGTTGGGTAAGATCGCGGGAATACTTCTCTAAAATTCGATATCGGGATTCTGCCTGACGATCCGTAACGCGCTGACCTCCACGTACATTGTTGATTGCTTCATAGACACGCTCTCGCGTTACTCCTGCAGCCCTTAATAACCTGGCCGCCGAGGTGGTCTTCTCATTCAGAATGGCGAGGAAGATATGCTCTGTGGAGATGTACTCATCCTTCAGCCGATTGGCCTCTTCGTTAGCCTGATCAATGATCCGCTTTACGCGTGGTGTAATGAAAATTTGACCTGCCCCTCCCCCAAATATATTCGCTTTAGGGCTGGCGCGTAGTGTGGCATCCAGGTGTTCACGTAAAGCCTCAATGTCCACATTCAGCAACTCGAGTATCTGAGAAACCACTCCCTGAGGTTGCTCTATCAGTGCTAACAAGATGTGCTCTGTGTCAATCTGGTTATGTCCAAAACGTTGGATGATTTCAGCAGCTCTCTGAGCAGCTTCCTGGGCTCGTTCAGTGAAACGATCAAATCGCATCATAAGAGATATCCTTCATTAACACGCAAATATATGCTCAAAAAATTATATCATCCAATGCGCTGCTATACATCAATCGGGTGTTAGAAATATGTATGAGTTGTATTGCAAGAAAATAAGTGCGGCAGGGCAAACTTACTCTGCAGATTAAGGTGTATTTGTTGGGCTTGAGGTTCCTAGAGATGTTTCTGCGAGGGTTGGGGTCGAGCTGGTCGTAGGAGTAGGGAAAATGACAATGGTGTACATTTGTGGCAACCACCCTATCCGTCCTTCTGCATCCATTGCCTCAATCCACACCAAGCCATTAAGTATCTCATACCCATACAATATTGTGATGGAGTCTCCATCCTGTAAGAAGCCTATGGTTGGTCCCTCTGGAGATTGTCGCAAACGCACACCGCGTCCTTGTGTGTTGGTAATTTGACCCCTGGATGGAGTTGGTGTAGGTGTAGGGGTATGAGTGGGAGTGTAAGTGGGTGTGGAGGTTGGTGTAAAGGTGGGTGTAAAAGTTGGTGTGATTGTAGGGGTTATTGGTGTTGGTGTAGAGCTTGGTCCGGGGGTAAAAGTATGAGTAGGTGTCAGTGTGGGTGTCTTGGTTGGAGGCACCAGCGGGTCAAGCTGAGCAGTAAAGATTTGGTTGACTTTGATCGTTACGGTTTTTTCTAACGCCGTAGCGATATGTTGCTGAAGCATAGAAACATCTTTATAACTTAAAGGAGTAATCGTCTGAATGGTTATGTCCATCGTCAACCTATCGCCATCTGAGGAGAAAGAGAGCTCAGCAAGCCTGGCATCATAGAACTGGTTAACTTCCTCTGACACAATCGTATTTATCCGACGTGCTTCGTTTGCCTGCTTGACAAAACTGGCACCATAATAAGTAAGAGGTCCTAACAACGTGGCAGTCAAAAGAGCAGTTACCAACAAACCGCGAGGTAAACCCTTTTCGCCTCTGGTTGGCCGTAAAGGAAACCCCAACATGTAAAACACCAGCATGGAAGCAAAGGCAATGGTCACCGCGTTAGTAATGAACAAAAGCAAAGCTCCCCCGGCCACCTTCCAATTCCCTAAGGCGGCACCGATACCCACCGTACACAATGGGGGCATCAAAGCTGTAGCAATTGCCACACCTGGTAGAGCAGCAGAGAGATGAGGTTGGGTCAAAGCAAAAGCTGCTGCTAAACCGGCCAGAGCAACGCCCAAATCAATAGGGCTTGGGTGAGTGCGAGCGAGCACTTCCACAGGTAACTCATGAGGGGTTACAAAAGGGAGAAAACGGTTTATCCAGGTCAGCACGCATGAAACCAGGATGACCATAACAGCTCCGCGCGCAACCGCGGAGGTCGCATTCTTCAATAAATATCCATCCGCTGTAATGGATGCCAGCCCCAAGCCAACAATCGGAGACATTAGAGGAGCCACCAGCATGGCCCCGATGATGGTGGCGGCTGAGTTCACCAACAAACCCAGAGTGGCAATGACACATGAAAGCACTACCAATAAAAAATAGTCGAAGTCTGGATGGGAAGCTGCCCTCAACAACACCTGTACTTCTCCACGACGTTCACGGGATATCGGAGGCACAAAACGTCTCCAGAGAAACAACAGGGTTACTTTAAGAGAAAAAAGACGATTTTTATTCGGCGGAAGACTCATGAAGAATGTTCACCCTCTAATTTGGGTTAGACACAAAACTTGCCATTTTTATAGAACAGGTCACCATCCACCCGGATTTCACTATCCTTACGCATATCACAGATAAAGTCCCAATGGATACTGGACTTGTTCTCACTCCCAGTTTCAGGGTACCCTGCCCCCACAGCTAAATGCATAGTGCCACCTATTTTTTCATCAAAAAGGATACTTTTTGTAAAACGGGTTATCCCGAAATTCGTCCCAATAGCGAATTCGCCCAGGTAACGTGCGCCAGGGTCGCTGTCGAGCTGACTGATCAGGTAGGCTTCATTCTTTTCAGCGGTAGCTTCCGCAACCTTGCCATCTTTGAATTTGAAAGTGACTCCCTCTACCTCACGACCTGCTCGGATAGCCGGGTATGTGAACCTTATCCACCCATTTACAGAGTCCTCAACTGGACCGGTAAATATTTCACCGCTGGGCATATTCTTCTTGCCATCGGCGTTAATGAAGGTGTGTCCCTGGATAGATAGTTTCAGATCCACGTTGGGACCCTGCGCCTCAACAGTTTTCTTACCTTTCAACCACTCTACCAATCGTTGTTGTTCGTTGTGGATTTCCTGCCATTTAGCGATAGGATCGGGTTGATCAACGAACGTGGCGGCATACACAAAATCCTCATACTCTCGCAAGCTCATTTCTGCATCCTGCGCAAGTGCCGAGCACGGAAATTGAGTACCAACCCATCGCAGGCTTCCCTCTGCAGAACGGCGAAGATAAGTCTCAGTTAATTCCTTACGTGCAATTTGTGTTATTTGCTGTCTTTTTGGATCTAGACTGGTCAGACCACGAGTATTGTTGGTTGCTCCAATGCTAATGAGGACATCAACTCTCTCGTATAACAACTTGTCTAGGGGTGAGACCCATTTCAATTGATCTTCGCTGGCCTCACGTAAGATGGTTTCTTCCAGTTCATCGCTAGATAATTGCACGGTAACGTGACCACCAGCGTGGATGACCTCACGAACCACAGCGGTAACCGCGGGTAAAGCCAGCACATGGGCACCTACCCTGACCCAGTCACCTGCTTTTATTTCCACAGAGTAGTTGACAAGCACTTTGGCAAGTTTGTCAATTCGGGGGTCGCTCATCGAATATCTCCTTTGGATATCAAAATTTGACAGGGCTATTATAGCCTTTTTCGGTGAAGGTATGGAAAGTTCTGCGGTTGACTGGTCGGGATCTATAACCAGTGCGTCTCTTACCTCGACCATATAGTATAATGGTCGCCGTGGAGGTTGGTATGCCGGACGAAAAATCGCGTAAAGTCATACCCAGTTCAGGGGTCTTCCAAGACCTGAGCATCAGGATAAAGCTTATTCTACGTTTAATGGCTGATCCACGAGTACCCTTCTGGTTAAAGCTATTACCTATCGGATCATTGGTGTACTTATTTGTCCCCGATCTGGCCATAGGCCCTATAGATGACGCCATGATCATATGGTTGGGTGCTTATTTATTTATCGAACTATGCCCACAACATGTGGTGGAAGAACATCTGGATGAACTCAAAGGCAATGTGGTCGCAAGTAAATGGCGCGATATCCAAGCCGATGAAATCAATGACGTCGTTGAGGGGGAATTCCGGGACCCATCCATCAAATAACATCCTGTTGGCCTCTGATATCTGGAATTTCAGAGGCTCTTTTTTTACTATCCCCTTAGATTGATCCTACGAAACCGTTCAGCGTAGGTAAAAGGAGTTCCTTCAGCCCTTCTGCGTCCCCACTCACGTATACGCTCAGCTAAAGCGTCCGGGTCCCCAATCTGGCTGCGGTGTTCTTGCAGAGCTTTAATCTTTTGGTCAATCGTGTCACTGATATCCACAATTTCATTAGACTCATTGGTTGGGGTTAGATATATGTCCAGAACTTTGTGCGGTGACAATCCTTCACATTCCAGTTCGGGGAAACTCAACCGGTCTCTGGCGAAGGGGTAGATCGCGTCGAGAGCCGCGTCGCCGACTGCTCGGTGATCAGGGTGGTTTAGCCATGAGTTATCGAAGATGCGTGCGGTAGGGTCGTGGGTCATTACGATATCTGGGTGAACCGAGCGGATATGTCGAACCAGATCCCTCTGTAACTCTGGCGTGTTCTTCGTTGCCCCATCCGGATAGCCCAGGAAAACCACCTCCGATACCCCCAACACCCTGGCAGCAGCGCGCTGTTCCGCCTGCCGGATTTCGGCCAGATTTTCCCTAGTCATATTGGCATCACTGCTGCCCCTGCTACCGTCGGTGGTAATGAGGTAGGTGACCTTTGCTCCGGAGCGGGTCCAACGCGCGATCGTGCCACCCATGCCAAATTCCGGGTCGTCAGGGTGGGCAACTATCACCAAGACGCAATCCGGTTGGGGAAAAGTAACCTCCATGAATTCCTTCCTAAAATACATTTACCCTCCCTGTTCGTGTCCATATCTTTCCCGGAATACACCCGCCACGCCAATCAACACAAGCGCAGCTCCACCAATCGTCCAGAGGGTTATTTTTTCGTCGAGAATCAGCCAACCCAGAAAAACAGCAATCACCGGGTTGACATAGCTGTATGTCATGACAATGTTGGTCGGTAATATTTGCAGTACCCGCACAAGAGAGGTGAAAGCAAAGACAGAGCCAAACACAACTAAGAAACCCCAAGCTGCCCAGGCTTGAGGGATGGGAGTGGGCAGAGGCTCGCCCATTAACCACATTACTACAAAAAACCCCAGACCTCCTGCCAGGTGCTGGATTGCTGAGCTGGCAATGGGAGAGAGGGCCACCTTCTTACGGCTTTGAAGGACTAGACCCAATCCCCAGCTTAATGCCGCCAGCAGTAACGCAATCACAGACCCCAGATCGGCGCGTAATCCTGAGGTGAGAACGGGCAGGCTCAACACGACAATACCAGCAAATCCGATAATGAGAGCACCTATTAGATATATCGAGGGCGGCTTACGATCAATGATAGCTTCCATCATCGCCACCCAGATAGGTGTTGCGGCGATGATTAACGCTGCCAGATTAGAATCCGCTCGCTGTTCTGCCCAGATGACCAGACCGTTGCCCCCCAACCACATCGCCAGACCAGAGCCGGACAAGATAAGCAGTTCTTGCCACGATGGTTTTATCCGTTTGCCAGCCAGACCCGACCATAAAAACAGTATGCCACTGGCGGCCATCATGCGCATGGCTCCCATGGTAAAAGGAGGGAAACCTGAGCCTTCCTGCACGGCGACGCGAATCGCCAGGTAGGTTGCTCCCCAAACCAAGTAGACAATAGATAGATATAAAAAACCAATCCAGGGCCATCTTGAGGGGGACTCAACCAGGGAGGTCGAATCTGGTATTGGTGGGCTTGTCTGTATCGCGGTACTTTCTCTCGTTGGCTGGTGCTTGCTCACAAAAGGTGTCCTTTGACCATGTATCTTTTTTTTCAATGGGCTGAGAAGCAGAAGGTGTTGCTCCCTGGCTCTTCTGGGCCCACTTGCTCTCAGGAGCTACGATTTTAACACTGCTCAACCATTTGTGTAACAAAGTTCAAAACAGGAAGAAGACTTACCCATTATGGAGAAAAGTAATCGAAATGCAACTGATGCCATTCGTGGGATAAGCATTTTGGGGTCGGGAGGCTATGGTACGGTAATGATTCGTACGTAGGGTCCTGTACCCTGAATATTCAGTGTATCCTCTTCGAAATTTACCACAACTTGGATCTCGATCCTCCCAAAGACTGCATCCCCCCGTATGTGAGAGAGATGGAGGGTTAGTATCTCCCCCTGACTTTCGATTACTTCATACCTGCCAACCAAGTGCTGGTTGTTGTTGAAACAGCAGGACTTGTATTCAAAGGTGTCACGGTCAAACGTCCACTCTGTAATGTTTTCGGATTCGCCTGTAGTTATTCGTAAATGCGGGTCATCGTACATCCAGGTTCCTTGGATAAATTGCTCGTTAGAACCCATGCAACCGGTGAGGAGGACAACCGGTAGAAAAAGCGCAAAGCTCAGGAATATCCTTTTGCACATCTCAAGGCTACCAATATCTCAACTAACCACAAAGCGTGGTTTAAAAACGCTGACAACCTCATAGAAAGGCTGTCATCACCAAACCTAACAGAGCATGTACAGGGACGTCAGATTGGTGTAATCATACAGACACCAACCTGGTTAACTTATCAGGCCTGACGGGCTCGTTCCAGCTCAGCACGCTCTCGCATTTGGCCTCGCAGGGTTTTGATATCTTCAGGTACCAGATAGGCAGTTAACCCCAATAATATGGCTCCAAGCATCCATGCAGAAACGCAGATGATGAGAATAGCGTTATGGAGCGAAGAACCTTTAGCGATGATCCCCGCCAGCAGAGGAGCAAGAGCCGCGCCTCCATTCTCGATGAAATATTGGATTGCCAAGGCAGTACTACGGACCTCAGGCAGGGTGATATCGTAGACCGTTGAGATAACATTGGGAGAGGCAAAGGGGATGAACAACGCTGTAGCAACGAGCAAGATCAAGAACAGCGTCTGGTTGCCAACCGGTACGTTCATCGTCAGGGTTAACAAAATGGCTCCGGTAAGCACTCCAACCGTTGATACCAGCATGCGCCCGCGAGGCGTTCGCTTGAAGAAGTAATCGCCTATCCAACCACCGATGAAATACCCCGAAGCCAGGACTAACACGGCCGGAGCCATAGTCATAAACACACCATCTGCAGTGTAATTTCGCTCGGTCTCCAAATAACGGAAAAACCAGTAGGTAATCACGTTCCAGGGAAAAACGCCTACAAACCCTTGAGCGAACAGCAGTAACAAGCTGCGCTTACGGAACAAGCCCAAGGCTATCTTTTTATCAAAACGGTAAATGCCTATCTTATCCAGGTCAGCCAGCTCAGGTTCGCTGCGCCCACGCGGGGCTTCTTTTACACCCAAAAAGATCACCAGAGCTACAAGCAACCCCAGAGACCCAGTTATATAAAATATACCCCGCCAACCCAACAAACCACCTAAAAATGTGGCCACTAACAACCCCAGCATGTAACCAAGAGGCTGAGATAACTGTAACAGCCCATACACCTTACCGCGGATGTGGGGGCCAAAATAATCGGCGATCAAACTGTAGAGGCCTGGATAGCTCGAATCGTCAATGCCTGTAGATGCTCTGGAGGCGAGGAAGGTGGGATACGTGGGTGCTATAGCGCTAAGCCAGGTTGTGGAACCCCAGATAAAAGAAGCCAGGGCTAACAGCTTGGAGCGCGCGTAGCGATCATACAAGTAACCCCAAATCGGGTAGAGAGCAGCGCTCACTATTAGTGCGCCAGTAAAGACGGCCCCCATCTGCACCTCGTCAATGCCATAGGTCTCCATAATGGAGGAGGTTAATGGTCCAATGAGTAGCTTATCGGATTGGTGCAGCATCATGAAGAAGAAGAAAATGACAACCACAAACCATTGATATCTACGGAAGGATTTCATGGCTTTCCTCCTGGTGGGGTGAGATTTAGAACTTATTGAAGTTTATTCGTTTGGTGAGCATTGGGTAACTGATTATCAACTTTCCAGAATCTGCTCCAGCGGGTAAAACTTGCGTTTTATCTGGAGGCGATTTCCGTTGCCTTAACTTGAGTTTCATCTCCTGGCACGGAGCACGATGGATACAGAGTTACCTAATGCCTTTATTGTACAATAACTCGCTCGCATTAATGACCAGCTAAACGCTTCACTTCTTGCAAAGCTGAAACTTGCTTACACCATGATTTACAATCCCTTTACAATTACCTCGTCAACTCCTAACTTAACTGAGGTATAGTATACAGCAACAACCCGATATCTCATCCCCAAAATGGTCACCAATATGACATCCAATTTCACCGATCAACCCTCCAACCACCACGACCACCAAGCGCTTTCTCTTACTTCCATAAACATAAACGAGTTGCTCATCGCCTCGGGTGTATTTCTCGCCGCCTTAGTTGTTTATGCTATTACCCTCACCCCCAGCCTCTCGTACCTCAGCCCGGATGGAAGCGAGCTGGCCACCGTGCCTCATGTGTTGGGCCTGGCACACTCCCCCGGTTACCCTCTCTACACCTGGATGGGTTTTTTGTTCAGTCATCTGTTACCTTTTGGCGACGTTGCTCACCGCATCAACCTGATGAGCGCTGTTCTGGGTGCAATGGGCGTTGGCATCCTGTACCTCATCACTAGACAACTGCTCCCTACCCGTAAGGCAAACCCCCAGCAAAAAGAACGAGAATGCCAGGAAAACAGAAAAAGCAAATTCACCCGCAATGGCTCTTTATGGCTAGATCGGTCAATAGCTGTCCTGTGTGCGTTGCTCTTTGCATTCTCCAAGGACTTCTGGTCTCAAACAGGTATCGCGGAGGTATACGCACCCAACATCGCTCTGATTGCTCTTACCCTACTCGCTCTTTTCCTCTGGGAGCGTACTCACCATCTAGGTGCCTTCTTTCTTTTTGCCCTCCTCTTCGGCCTCTCCATGGGCACGCATATCTCCAACCTGGGGTTTGCCCCCGCCCTGGCCCTCTTCACCCTGTTGACCATCATCGCTTTCCCGAAACCCCCATCCAACATATCCCGCTCCACATCAACCAATCTAACCTCAAAAACCCTATACCTTGTCGGCAGCACGATAGCAGGCGCTCTCGGTTTTCTGCTCGGCATCGCTCAATTCGTCTGGCTGCCCCTCAAAGCCAGCACTCTAAATGACCGCCTCATGCTGCGCAGTGCCCCTACCTCATGGGAGGGCATCTATAACTACACGCTGGGAGCCTTCCCCAACTTCAAATTCGCCTTTCCCCTTACAGCTTTGCCGGACCGTCTGGTGGTCTACATAAACCTGCTGCGCGAGCAGTTCGGCATTCCGGGAATTATCCTGGGAATCATCGGCCTCTTTGTACTTCTCTTCCGACGACCGCGGCACTACTTCCTCCTGGTAGGCATGTACCTGGTAAATATCTGGTTCTTCATCCAATATCGCGCCTTTGACATAGAAGTGTTCTTCATCCCAGCGCACTTTTTGTGGGCAATTTTCATCGCCTTTGGGATTTGGGGATGCTTTGAAGGGATTCGCGCCCTCAAAAAGAAACTGATCCCCAACCGAAATGTAAGCGGAAGTTTCACCTGCGTGCTGTTCTCGGTCGGATTACTCTCCTTCAGCTTGATCCCGTTAAACCTGAACTGGAAATCGAACGATCTTTCTCTGGATACAGCGATTAACGATTTTTACACGAATGTTTGGGAACTGCTTCCCGCCAATGCAGCTCTGCTCACCCCCGGTGGTGTGTTTGGTTACGATGCCTTCTACTGGCAACTGGTGTACGACATACGTCCCGATGTTCTTCTCCCCACCCTGCCCGGCCCCAACCCTTCACCAAAGGACATCACCGGACGCAAGCTGTACGCTACGACCCAAGCCATACAGGGGAACCTCGGTCCTGGCGCGCTTCCCCAGAATCTGGTGCAACCAGATTGGTGGCAAATCCCCGTCCTCATCGGAGAGCAGCCAGGGGCTCAAACCGGGCGGCGCCAGCCACTGTTCCTGTACTACCTTTCCACCTCTCCACCAGAGCTGAAAATCACCAACCCCCAACCCCAAATCCGACTGAATGCAGATTTTGGGGCAGCAAAACTTCTGGGCATAGATATCACTCCCACCGAGGTGGAGAGTGGTGGCATGATAGGGCTGGTGCTATACTGGCAACTGCAGGCCCCTCAACGTCTGCGGTTAGAGACCTCGCTCAGCGGACAATCCCTCGAACAGCACGAACTCGGTTTTGGTCTCCTGAATCGTTATGCCCAAGAAGTCGGCTTAAAAATGGGAGAGGTTATCGCTGAACGCTACTATTTGGTCATCCCCTCCACAATACCGCCTGGAGAACACGTGCTCACTCTGGGAGTAGTGGGTTTGGAGGGCGAAAGCGATCAAGGCCTGGAACTTGGCAGCTTACAGGTGTTAAACGAAGCAGGGACTTTCGAGCACTGGCTAAAACTGGCGCCTCTTACCCGATAAAACGGTAGGCTTGAGGTTGAAGCTTACGGAGAAATACTATGACACTAAACCGAGTACTCATTCCGATTGGATTACTGGTCTTGATCTGTATGCTGGTCATCGGTGCGTTTGCCATAGGTGTGTATGTGGGGGAACGCGGCTGGACGCAAGGGGGGGGGCAAGCCCAGGCCGATGTTGGCCCTCCAGCCCAGGTTCAGCAACCAAATATAAAGCCCGTACTCCCTCCATCAGGGGCGGGCAACCAAATTCAGGATTTGCTACCAGGTCTCCCTCCCGGACGTCCTCAGGTCATCGGGCGTATCCTTCAAATAAGCCCCAACGTCCTTGAACTGGCCACAAGTGACGGGCTACGATTGGTACAACTAACCTCGGACACCAGTTACCAGGAAGCGGATGGGTCATCCATTACCCTCCAGGACCTAAAAAAGCGTGACCAGGTAGCTGTGTTTGGCACTTTCGTTTTTGGGGACAGCACTCAGCTTCAGGCCGATGTGATTGTCCGCCTGCGATCCCCTGAGAATGAGCAACTACTACCTCCTTGACAAAGATACCCAGAAACGCACTGATCGGTGGTGACAGAAGGTAGCTGCACTGGATCCACTGTGGCAATGGGCACTTTATCCTCACAGAATAGGAACCCGAATGTGGATATGTCATTCAAACTGCATCGTGTAAACACCTTACTCCTTACGGGTATGCCCGGGGTTGGCAAGACCACCCTGATGAGAAAAGTTGTGAAAGCCTTGAGCGGGTGGAAAATCCAAGGCTTTCTGACTGACGAAATCAGGGTCGCAGGTTGTCGTCAGGGTTTCCGTCTGAACACTTTCGATGGGCACAGCGCCATCCTGGCGCACACGGACATCCAGTCGAAATTCCGCGTGGGGAAATATGGCGTTGATATCCAGTCCTTGGATAGGATCGTGGATACCTCCTTGCAGTTAAAAGACGACATTCAACTTTATGTTATTGACGAAATTGGCAAGATGGAATGCTTCTCGAAGAGCTTTATGGTTGCCATGACCAGGCTCTTAGACTCAGGACTCACGGTTGTCGCCACCATCCATCAACGGGCAGGGGGGTTCGTCAATCAGGTGAAACAACGGGAAGACGTTGAATTGTGGTCAGTCACCTACCAAAACCGTGATGACATGGTTGAGAGGATACTGGTCTGGATCACGGTAAGACAGCCTTCTGAATCTGGGTAGCGCCTCGCTCAACCGAAATGGCCACAACGTACTTCACTGCCGACGGGGACGTCGGCTTGAGCAAGGCAAAGTCGGTTCGAGCGAGGAGGACACCAGCTTGAGCTTCGGTAACGCTTGAGCTCGAAAGTCTTATTTGCTGATTTAGCGAAAAAACCACAAAACGACGAGTGTGGTGAGCAAAGATGATGACCCTTGAACCTCAACCTCCATCCCGGCAGCAAGGCGTAGGTTTCCTCATACCCCTTAGTCTGTTCATCTTGATGGCAGGTTGCACAAGCCCATTACCAGAACCGTATATCTCCTCATCCCCTACCTTCGCCTCCCTCCCATCTTCAACCTTTACGCCCTTCTCTCCTCCCTCGCCAACCTTCACATTATCGCCCACACAAACAGCCTCCCCAACTGTAACCCCAATTCCTAGCGTAGAACCAGTAAACTATAGCGTGGTTCGCTTCGCGGTCATCGGTGACTTCGGACAGGCAGGTAAAGCCGAAGCACAAGTTGCTGAATTGGTTAAAAGCTGGCAGCCGGATTTCATTATCACCACTGGTGACAACAATTACCCGCACGGCTCCGCCGACACTATTGATGAGAACATAGGGCAATACTACCACGAGTACATTTACCCCTATTTGGGTGCCTACGGTGAAGGAGCTGAACTCAACCGTTTCTTTCCCTCGCTTGGCAACCACGATTGGGGTACGCAAGCTGCACTTCCATACCTGGAATACTTCACCCTGCCTGGTAACGAACGGTACTATGACTTCGTTTGGGGACCCGTACACCTGTTTGCACTGGATAGTGATTCCCGCGAGCCAGATGGGGTTGGGAAGTCTTCCACCCAGGCGGATTGGTTAGAGGGCAGGTTGGCAACTTCAACCACTACCTGGAAAATTGTGTATATGCACTACCCTCCCTACTCATCAGCCGCTCATGGTTCAACCGGGTGGATGCAATGGCCCTATGCGGAATGGGGAGCAAGCGTAGTGCTGGCAGGGCATGATCATGTGTACGAACGCATCATCGTGGATGGATTCCCATACATTGTCAATGGTCTGGGAGGCAGTCCCTACCGCTATTATTTTCTCTCACCCATACCTGGCAGCCAGGTACGCCATAACGATTCCCACGGCGCCTTGTTGGTCGAAGCTACGTCAGAGATGCTTCTCTTTTCATTTATCACTGTTGACGGAGTAGTTGTGGACAGTTTCTCCATCCCTTGACAACCTGTTCTTTACGAGTATAATTATTTCGATGATTATCTAATTAGTATCAGAAGTTTCTAGATGTTCACGGATTTGAATGCTGAACTGCTGGCTTTCTTTAAAGCATTGGCTGACGCTAACCGCTTGAAAATTATCGGCCTGCTTTCGCAGGAACGTTACACCGTCGAGCAGTTAGCAGCCATGTTAGACCTCCGCCCCTCCACAGTTTCCCATCACCTCTCCAAGTTGGCTGAAGTGGGTTTGGTCAGCGCTCGTGCAGAGGGTTACTACAACATTTACCAGCTAGAAAAGAGCACTCTTGAGACCATGTCACGACGACTACTCGCTGAGGATATGTTACCTGCCTTCGCGGATAACGTAGACGTATCCGCTTTTGAACGAAAGGTTGTCTCCGATTACTCCTTACCGGATGGTCGTCTAAAAACGATCCCTGCCCAACATAAAAAACTATTGGCTGTACTCAACCACATCGTGCGCCAATTCGAGCCCGATAAAATCTACAGCGAGAAGCAGGTCAACACCATCCTCTCCCGCTTTCACGATGATACAGCCACCCTCCGACGTGAGCTGGTGGGTAACAAATTAATGGTGCGCAAAGTTGGAGGTAAGGATTACCAGAGGGTTAGCGAGTAATATCCCTTCTTTATAAGGAGTTGAAAATGGCTTCCGACAAGCTCAATGCTTCCGAAGTGCGATTTTTCAGCGGCAGCTCAAACCCCCAATTAGCCAGTGATATTGCCGCGTATTTAGACATTCCCCTAGAAAAGACCCACATCACCCGCTTTAGCAACGATAACCTTTACATCCAACTGGGAGCAAGTGTCCGATCGCGCATTGTGTACGTTGTCCAATCATTATCCCCACCCGTCAATGATCACTTGATGGAGCTGCTAATGATGTTGGATATTGCCAAGGGAGCAGCAGCTAAAGAAATTCACGCCATCATTCCCTATTTTTCCTTTTCTCGCTCGGATAAGAAAGACGCTCCGCGCATATCCATCACCGCTCGATTGGTTGCTGATTTGCTCGAAACCGCGGGTGCGACCCACATCATGACCATGACATTGCATTCGCCACAAGTACACGGCTTTTTCAGCCTTCCTACTGACCCTCTCACTGCACGACCGATTTTTCACCATTTTTTTAAAGAACGTGACCTGAGCCATACGGTTATGATCGCCCCAGACATCGGACACGCCAAATCTGCCGCTCGATTGGCCAAATACTTCAACTTGCCCGTAGCGGCTGGCTATAAGGAGCGCGTTTCAGATACCAAAGTACACATCAGTGGCCTGGTTGGTCGCCAGGTGAAGGGGTTCAAACAAGCGTTGATCTTCGATGACGAGATTGCCACAGGCAGCTCAGTCATTGAACTGAGCAAAATCTTGATCCGCAGTGGCATCGAGAGGATGGTCGTGATCTGCACGCATGGAGTTTTTGTTGGTGATGCCCTGGCTAAACTAACGGCCATCCCCCAAATCACCGAAATCGTGACCACCGATACTGTCTACTTTCCACCCGAAAAACGGCATCCTAAGCTTCATGTCCTCTCCGTAGCCCCTATCTTTGGTGAAGCCATTCGCAGAAATTACCTGCGTCAGTCTATCGGCAGTTTGTTTGTCTTCTGGGGGGATGAAGAAGAAGAAACCGGCAACCTCTAAGGGATGAGTATCGCTGCTATACGGCAGGCTATAACTTACCAGTCACGCTGACGAGCGACCTCAAACATCAACACGGCCGCGGAAATGGCTACATTGAGCGACTCGCTCATCCCTTTCATAGGGATGTGGACGCGAATGGGGTTTAAATTCTGAGCCTGCTCACTGGCGCCTCGTGCTTCGCCGCCCACAATCAATGCCAGCGGGGAGCGGAAATCCGCTTGGGTATATGGTATTCCACTACGGGCTTGAGCCATATAAACCTGCTTATCTTGGAGACGTTTGGAAATGGCTTTCCAGGAGAGTGGATGTATAGGTAGGTGAAAATGTCCACCCATGGCGCTACGTACCACCTTGGGTGCATAGGGGTCAGCAGTCTTGGGGGGAAGCAGTACAGCCTGTACCCCCGCAGCCACCGCGGTACGCAGTATCGTGCCTAGGTTTCCCGGATCGCGAACCATGTCAGGGATGAGGATAAAATCCAAGTCGGCAGGCAGGCTCAAATTCCGGATAGGAAGTGCCAGCAAAATCCCCTGAGGGCTTTCTGTATCACTGGCAGCTCGAAAAGCAGATCCTGAGACAATGTGCGTTTCGCCTCCCATCTTTTCAGCTTGCTGAACAATCACCTGCCCGCGGGCAGAGAGATCTTCCGTATAGAGCGCCAGATGCGGTATCCATCCTGCACTTAACGCTTCTTCACACAAGCGTACTCCCTCTACGATAAAAAGCCCGGCCTCGCGACGGGCACGAGGCTTATCCTGTAAACGACGGATGCGCTGAATCAGAGGGTTTTGGGGAGAAGTAATCATCCGTGCAGACATGACCTACTGGTCGTCGCTTTGCATCCTGTTCCAGACGGCCAGGAATTCGTCTATGGTGGGTTGATCATACAAGACCAACCGAACCAGGTTCACTCCGGATAGGGGATTGTGTTCAAAGTGCTTCTGGACAGCGCTGAAGATGATTCCCGCGGCGCGTGCCTTTGGGAATCCAAAAATACCTGTGGAGATTGCGGGAAAAGCCAGCGAGGTTAATTGGAGCTCATCCGCAATGCGCAGTGAACCGTCCACCGCAGCGGATAATTTGGCATCCTCATCCCCTTCACCCCAAACCGGTCCCACAGCGTGGATTACGTATCGGCAAGGGAGATTGCCTGCTGTGGTGACCGCGGGCTGTTCATGGGTAACCCGACCGTGTTCTCTCACCCAGGCGTTGGATTGGCGTTGGATCTCCGACCCACCCCGGCGGACAATAACCGCAGCAACACCTCCGCCGTGCTGTAAGTGCGCATTGGCAGCGTTTACGATGGCGTCAACCGGTTCTTGGGTTATATCCCCGTGTACGATTTGTAACCTCTGACCGGTATCAAAAATTCTTCCTACGAGAATTTCGTTCATGACACTCAAGTATGGTTGTTTGTAAAGGCAAACTTTCCAGAAACTCAGTAGATATATTTTACCCTTTAAGTCACCCTAGAACCGGCCACATCCTCTGCCGTTACCTCGCCGAAGTACCGCCGGGCTTAACACCTGAAGCTCCAGACAGCGAATAGATATTGCAGACCAGGACTGCTATCTGGTTTTCTTTACCTATACTTTACACTTTCATTATCTCCAGGTTGGATTATACTCTTGCATAGATTCCACACGCTCAGGTCTTCTTTTAGGGTTTTTCATGGGGAATAAATGAGAAGAAGGCAAGGAGAGAAAAATGACCAAGCAACCCAAAAATAGCAACAAATTACCCGAGGGTAAACGTGGGGAAAGATATCGTCGCCAGGTAGCCGGGCTGATGTTAGGGGCTGGTGTGGGTATGGTCTTGGCCTGGCTAGTGCCTTCCTGGGACTACTTCACCGTGGTGATTTGGGGTGCAGTGATAGGTGGCATATTATCCAGTGCTGCCCAATTTGAACGTGCCGGTGCAGCACTGACGCATGGTGAGAACCATCGGTTAAACCTTGCTGTAGGCCTGGGCATCCCGTTCACACTCCTGATAATCATCTGGACCCTCATCCGATTTCTCTAACTGCCCGAATGTCACTGAATGCACTCCAATTCGGAATTTTCCCCGAGAGCACGGCCAACCTTAGCCATGTCTATCCACTGTCCATGTACCTTCACGCGCACAACATCCGCGGTGAAGTCGGTCACTGTCCGCCCATGGTTATCAAACAGTGAGGACCCCACACCGTATACATCTGCGGGGACATTCAGCTTTTCAAAGCGTCGTATCTTATCCGGATTGAAACCTCCCGAAACCACAATCTTCACCTGGCGACAATATTTCTTGGCCTCATCCGCCCACCCTGAAGGGAGGTTCCATCGCTCCCAAGCTTTATCTATCTCCTGTCGAACGATGAAGACCAGGCGCGGGTTCACACCCAGGTCCAATTCCGGGTCACCCAACGGAGGTACGCATACATCTCGAATGCTTGCGCTGGTATCCAGGCGCACGCCATAGAGAATATATTTCTGCGCTTCAGAATCGTTTCCCGCTTCTGTCTGTTCCCGGTAACGGGAGAACATCGCATCGAGCGTTGAGAGAGTATCCGTAAGCGAATCATTATTGAAATCCACCAGCGCAATTCGTGGGATATGAGGAGGCAAAATACTGGCAAAACCAATCATGGCCTCCGCTGTGTCTCCAAGAAAACAAGCAATGGCAGCGTGAGGTACCGTACCACCGCCAGCGCCGCCCCACCAGTCCCCTTGGGCATCTGTCGAGACAAAAGGCCTCAGCTTTTGGGCGTAATCCTGGTTAAAGCGTTCCACAGCAATGTCATAAGCATACCCATCAGCAGCCTGAACTTCATGGAGGTCAAAGCGAGCTGGGAAGAAGAGCACCGGTTTGCCACCTGCAGCGATCAAGGTCTCATACACATTGGTTGCCACCCGACTTGCACGCGTGAGAATTCCTAGAGTGGGTGTCTCCAATCGGGCGAAGTCACGGTATCGCCCTTGGACGATAAGTACCGGTTGCACCTTGGTTGGATTACCGTGATAATGTACCCGTGATCCATCCTGCAAAGCCCACACTTTCAGCTTCTCCCAGGTTTCCACGAACTTATCCCCCTCCCAATAACCTGTGCAGTGACGTAACATGGTGAGGGCTTTATCCACACCCACTACCACAGTGGTGCCCAAACGGCGTGTAAACCACTGCATCTCTACTTCCATTTCGCCAACCATAACTTCATGGGAAGATACACTCGCTGGGAGTCGGGGAGCATAGCCGCGGTAGACATACTTCTGATTCGCCAAAGTTCCTAACATCAGCTCGATGTTTTCGAAATACTTATCCGAGTACCATCCCTGACGCATACGTTCAATATCCAGTTTAAATGTCCTGTTGTCCAAGCGTTTGCCATTGAAAATGCTCATGGTTGTCTCCTGATTTGGCGCCTTCGGTACTTTTGATCGGTGAAATGGCGGTCGTTACCCATCCTTAACAGCCTGCCAGCCAGTGATGGGTTCAGTGGAACGTACAATGTGCATACCTGCCTGAACGAAGCGGTTAAAAGCAGCTTCGGCTTGCTCGGTGTAATCCACTACTCCGGGTACCACCACTGGCGAAGTACAGTCCTCTAATAAGTACACTTTTCTAACCAGGTCTTCATCTTCCATGCGAATGTCTTCTAACAGGTCGTTGATTGTCCAGGCAACGCAGTGGCTTTGTGCCTGACCGGCAATGACCACCGCATCGAAATATTTCAATTTTTCCATAAACTTTCCATTTTTCTGAGCAATAGCCCTGCCATCAGGCCCCTCCAGCACCTCGGGTCCTACAGCAGAATAATGCTCGGTCAGAGGGTTGTTGCCCTTGACCAAAAAATCTGGCTGACAATAACGGGCAACACTGTGGAAGAAAATAGCTTCTTCTATGGACGATACCAACGCATGTCCAATGCCCCCCAACATCGCATGGTAAGGCCAGATGGTAAGCTCGTACTTGCCGTACGTTTTGAGCTGACGCGTATAATGCAAAAGATGTTGTTGCCCATACACTGCATCAATGTGCAGACTCTGAGCCACCAATGGATTGAATTTCCACCTGCCTGCTTCAATATCT
The DNA here is from genome assembly GCA_040758495.1 of Chloroflexota bacterium. Taxonomy (GTDB): domain Bacteria; phylum Chloroflexota; class Anaerolineae; order Anaerolineales; family JBFLVL01; genus JBFLVL01. The sequence continues at coordinate 19,769 of JBFLVL010000023.1, read as the reverse complement.
TCGACAGTGATCAACGAATGGGGGTCAGGGTGCTTGCCCTCCTCATCAACCAGAAAAATGGAATGAAAAATCTGGATGGGCTGGTGGGTATCCATGGTTGGTGTAATTTCAGTAATCACCCCCAAATTATGGTAGATAAACTCACATAATCTGCGGTTATCCTCTACAGCTCCCATCCCGGAACGCCCTCCAACAAATAATTCAAATCCTGGGATACAAAAGGTGTTTTGCACGTCCACTAAAAGAAGACACACTCTCTTTGTATCGGTAGCGGCTGGCTGAATATGGTGTTCATTTGCCCACCGAATGGCTTCATTTGCACGATCTGCATAGGGAACACGCCAGACCTCACCGACCTTATCTGTTTCGAAAAAGGGGGGCAAGGGAAGTTCATGAGAGGGCATAGATTTCTCCTTTTGGTTGGTGTTTGTTTTACACCAAGCTTGTGCAAAATAAAACGCGGGGTTCACCCGCCTATAGTGTAAAAATTACAATATTAGAACCGCAACAATTATAGATGAAACCAGATGCATGTCAAGTTAATGCCCCCCATTTTGTTGTTCAGCGAAAATGTCACCCTCTACCGCGCCTTTTGCGCGAAGTTCCTCGATACGCCGGAACAGTGATGGCATATATTGTACACAGGCGTGTATCTAGCATTCGGCTACGTAAGCGCGGGTCAATTTCGTCCAAGGTGTCTGCCGTAGTGATGACCGTTGGTAACTCCGCGTTATAGCGATGGTTGAACAGTTGATACAATTTTTCACGCACCCAGGGGGTCATAGATTGCGTGCCCAAGTCATCGAGGATGAGAAGAGGAGCAACGCGCACCTCCTCAAAACGCTGGTCATAGCTCACCGTACTGGTAGGGCTGAAAGTGGCGCGCAGGTGATCAAGCAAATCTGGCACCATGACGAACAACGGTGGGTGCCCCAATCCGGCATGGAAATTAGCAATCGCTGCTGCTAGGTGTGTCTTACCGCAACCATAGGGTCCGGAAAACACCAGCCAACCTTCGGGTCGCTCGGCATAATTCTGTGCTGCTTTAAAGGCTTTTTCCAGGCTCCGAACTTCTGAGGCAGGTAAACCCTCATCCTTGCGCAAACTAAGATTCCCAAAGGTTTTATCCGCGAGTAAAGCTAATGAGGAGAGTTCCGGATGACCTGTATCGTCAATGGGACGGCGGTAGTCCGGGGCCAAGATATGTACACGGGTCACGATCTCGGGGTCTTCCAATCGGGAACGGATACGTCCCTCAATCTGGTTCAGCGAAACGTTCGTCGTCACGACCAGCGGTAACTGGTTGATATAACGATAGTTAAAAATTTGGAAGAGTTTTTCTTGCGCCCAAGAGGTGGCATTTTGGGTGCCAAAGTCATCCATGATGAGCAGTGGCACATTGCGGATTTCATCGAACCGGGATTCGAAGGTCTCATCCGGGTCCTGGTAAGCAAAACGCAAGGTGTCTAACAAGTCTGGCACGGTAATGAACAATGTAGGCACACCCAGACTCACTGCCTGGTTGGCAATTGCTGCCGCCAAGTGTGTTTTCCCACAACCGTATCCTCCCAGAATCAACAGCCAGCCTTTTAACGAGGAAGCAAACTGACGGGCATGGTTATAAGCCCGTTCTAACGAATCGGCTTGAAGAGGTCCTAAACCAATGCGTCCTCGGGGTTGGAAGGTGTCGAAGTTGAGGTGTTTCAACTCTCGCAACTGACTCATGGCAAACAACTTGCGTCGCATGGTCTGGCTTACCTCTTCCTGGCGACACATACACAACTGTAACTTACCGAAGTCAGGGTGACCGACGGGGGCCTCAATACGGATATAACCCAAACCACCACAATGGGAGCAATTTGCTTGCCCTAACATATCATCGTTCTCAGATGGCTCAGTGCTCGATGAATTCGGAGAACTTTCCTTCGACGTAACGGCGGCGATCCTTTTCAGTATTTCCTTGATGTCTTCGCTCATCTCTTCCCTCTTCATGCCAGGAACGTAAAATAGCCTCTATATAACGCCAACGGCGCACGTTGTTCTCTACCGCTATGCGGAAAGCATCCTCAATCCAATCTGAGGGATACATATCCTCAGCGTCGCGTAATTTCTCTGCGATCATGGGGGTGAGAGGCCCGATATGGGTTTCGTACAATGCGAAAATGTTTGGACGTTCATCTTCCAGCATTACCGCGTGCTCGGGCACCTCAGATGGGGACCACCTCCCGAGCTTTATACCCTCAACCGCGGCTCGTCCTCGGGGGGAGTTTAAAAAATATAGCTGTTTTGGACCATCCTCAAAAGCGGCCTCTACCATTAGCAATGTGCCTCGTTCCACAACTTTTCGCAATGCCCCTTCCAGGTTGGCTTTCGCCTCTTCTGGTGTTCCCCCTAACCCCTGCATGAACAAGATGTCCTCAGCAAAATCTGAATATTCAAGATAACGAAAGGTTCCCTCCATGCGATCCAGGCACCAAAACACGTACAAAGTCACCTTTAATTCGAACAAGTCGTCTATTTGAGGTAATAACTCCCAAAAAAATGGTCCTGGTATAGGAGTAAGTCGCACTTTGCCAGAGGGAAAGCCGTTAAATGCAGACATCAGGACACTTCAGATAAGTCAACCTGACGGGTGGCTGCGTTTTCAAACTTAGCCAAATTACTGCGAAAAACCAACTCCACCTTGCCTGTGGGGCCGTTGCGGTGCTTTGCCAACACAATCTCCGCAATGCTCTTCTTGAGTATATTGTCTTCGTATTGGTCAGGACGATAAATAAACATGACAATATCCGAATCTTGCTCAAGAGAACCAGATTCGCGCAAATCAGAGAGAATTGGGCGTTTATCTGAGCGTTGTTCAACCGCACGGGATAACTGAGCAGCGGCCAGTACAGGAACGTTTAACTCCCGAGCTAAAACCTTTAAATTTCTTGAGATGTAGGATACCTCCTGGACACGGTTTTCACTTCGGGTTTCACTGGCCATGAGCTGTAAATAATCTACAATGACCAGGTCCAATCCATACTCACTGTGTAATCGCCGGCACTTCGTGCGAAGTTGCAAAGGGGTAATGGCAGGGGTGTCATCCAGGAACATGGTTGTATTGCTGAGTACTTCGATTGCGTGGGTGAACAATGCCCACTCATCATCGTTTAATTGACCTGTACGCAGACGTTGGGAATCAATGCCTGTTTCATGGGCAATCAACCGTTGAGCTACCTGCTCATTGGACATTTCTAATGAAAAGATTGCCACCCGCTTTTTGTGCAATTGAGCCGCGTTCCTGGCGACAGACAGGGCAAAGGCTGTTTTCCCCTGACCCGGTCGTCCGGCGATGATCAAAAGGTCGGATGGTTGCATACCTGCTAATAACCTGTCCAGGTCAATAAAACCTGTAGGCACACCAAAGGTTTCTATATCACGCCCGGATATCTTCTCGACATGGTCGTAGTACTCACTGAGAACCTGTTGAATAGGCTGTAAATCTCGTGTCAACCTTCGTTCGCTTACACCGAATATGGATTTCTCCGATTCGTCCATGGCGGTCTCAACGCTGATACCCTCCTGGTAGGCAAGCTTAACGATGCTATTAGCAGCCTCAATCATCCGTCGGCGGATAGCTGTCTCTTCTACCATCCGTCCATAGGTCACCGCGTGTAACGAAGTAGGCACATTATTGATCAACGCAGTGAGGTAAGCAGGCCCACCTACCTCACTCAAATATCCCATATGCTCTAATTCTTCGGTAACAGTCAGGAAATCTATAGGAGCCCGTTTTTCTCTCAACCGAATGAAGGCTTGCCAGATCCATCGGTGTGGGAACAGGTAGAAATCATCCGCTTGTAAGAATTGGGCAACGTCATAGTAGGTCTCAGGATTAATAAGAATGGAGCCAATAACCGCTTCCTCAGCCTCCCGACTATGGGGTACGATCTGAGGTGAGGATATACTGCTGACCTCGGGGGGTGATATCTCGTTCATGCTGTAAATATTGGTTTATAAAAAAGCTATGAAAAACCGGGGGCGCTGAGCGCCCAGCCCTGCGCACCCCGGTTAGATCAGCCACTCAGCGAGTTTAAGCTTCTTCGTCCTCTTCGCCTTCTTCTTTGTCTAATTCTAACTTATCTAAGAAATCCTCGAAAACAGATAACCGCCTTGCGCTCTCCGCGTCCGATAGTTGATCTTCCTCCTCCAATTCAGGAGCTGGTTCATGTTCAATATCTTCTTCTGGGATAATACCAGCGACATCCATAACCTCTTGTGAAACCATGATTGGCACATGTACTCTTACCGCCAAAGCAAGGGCATCGGAGGGTCTTGAATCCAGGTTGATCGTTTTTCCATCTCGTTCTATGATGATTTTTCCATAATACACATCATCATGCAAAGAGACCACTTCAACCCGTACCACTCGCGTGTCCAGGTTTTGGAGAGCGTTTTTAAGCAGGTCGTGTGTCATCGGTCGCGCTACCTCTACGTTTTGTAGCGCAATAGTGATGGCCTCGGCTTCGTATTGTCCTATCCAAATTGGCAGATAGCGTTCCGCGCCAACCTCCCGTAGGATGACGATGCGCTGCTGAGACATCAAGCTAACGCGGATACTATCTATAACCACCTCAACCATTTTTGACATATGTGCCTCTGACGGCGTGGGAAAACGATGTGGTGATCTGGCTATGGCTAAATTCTTTGCAATTCTATCACGTGGCTGGAGGGTATGCAACTAAAAAAATAAATCGCTTGACACAGAACGTATGTTCGGGTATATTTATAGCACAAATGACCTAATTTTTTCTTGCGGGAGAGTGCAATATGATGATGGCCCGTAAACATAAAGGATTAAGTGAGCGCCAGAAGAAGTTATTAGAGGTCCTGGAGCGTTTTTTATCCCAGCACGGATATCCTCCCTCAATTCGTGAAATGGGGAGACAAACCGGGATAAGCTCCACATCGTTAATCAATTACTACCTTGACCAGCTAGAAGAAATGAATTACATCGAACGCGATCGGAAGGTTTCCCGCGGAATCCGACTGACAATTCCCGCTACCGATATAGTGGCAAACGCAGCTCAGCAGGTCGAGAAAGCCATTGATGAGCTGTTACGCATCCCTATTGTTGGAAGGATTGTCGCCGGTGAGCCTATCTATGTACCTCCCTCTGGATTTTCTAACTATGATCCCGAGAGCATGGTAGAGGTAGCAACCAGCCTCTTGCCCAAAGGAGGTAAAGCTGGCAATTTATTTGCACTGGAAGTACAGGGCGACTCGATGATTGATGCCATGGTCAACGATGGTGATATCGTCATCATGGAACCAGCTCAGAAGGTTGACAATGGTGAGATGGTTGCTATCTGGCGAAGGGATAAAGATGAGACCACGTTGAAGTACTTCTTTTTAGAGAATGGAAAAGTTCGTCTGCAGCCCGCGAACCCGAAGATGGACCCCATTTTCATTGATGACCCCGAACAAGTAGAGATACAGGGCAAAGTAATCATGGTCATCCGCAAAATGGAAACACTTTCTATATAACTCGCTAGAGCAAGAAAACGAAACAGCCCCACGGAATTTCTTGCGGGGCTGTTTTTGTTTTTAACCATGCTCCACAAAGCGAGATGTTTATAATAGACGTTTACGTAGGAATTGGCCGGTGTAAGACTTCGTGTTCCTGGAAATTTCCTCTGGAGTGCCGGTGGCAATAATCTCACCACCTTCATCACCTCCCTCGGGGCCAAGGTCAATAATGTAGTCCGCAACCTTGATGAAATCCAGATTGTGCTCAATTACTAATACCGTGTTCCCTGCGTCCACCAGATAATGGAGCACGTCAATTAATTTGTGTACATCGGCGGCATGCAAACCAACAGAGGGTTCATCCAACACATACAGTGTGCGTCCGGTCGCTCGTTTAGAGAGCTCCCGAGCCAGCTTTATCCGCTGTGCTTCGCCCCCTGAAAGCGTAGGAGCGGGCTGACCAATTCGGACGTATCCCATACCCACATCTTGCAGAGTCTTTAGCTTATTGATAATCTGTGGAATGGCAGCAAAAATCTCAATGGCTTGATCCACAGTTAAGTTCAAAACCTCAGCAATGTTGTAGTCCTTGAAGCGTACCTGGAGTGTCTCACGATTGTAGCGTGTCCCCTTACACACATCGCAGGAGACATACACATCCGGCATGAACTGCATCTCGATACATAGTTCACCCTGACCTTTACAGGCTTCACACCGCCCCCCACGTACGTTGAAGGAGAAACGACCCGGCTTATAACCCCGGATTTTACTTTCCGGTAATTCAGTGAACAACGCTCGGATATGATCAAAAAGTCCTGTATAGGTAGCAGGATTGGAACGGGGTGTCCGACCAATAGGAGATTGATCAATATTGATCACTTTGTCCAGGTGTTCTAACCCTCTTATTTCCGTGTAAGCCCCGGGTAAGGAGCGTGCGTTATGCAACTTTCGAGCCAAAGCTTTATAAAAAACCTCCACCATCAATGTGGATTTTCCCGAACCTGACACCCCGGTAATGCAGGTAAAACATCCTAAGGGGATGCGAACATCGATGTTCTTCAGGTTGTGCTCCCGTGCCCCAATAAGGGTAACGTACTTTCCATTACCCTTACGCCGCTTTATGGGCACAGGTATCTGCATACGCCTGGTCAGGTAGGCTCCAGTGATAGAAGTGGGGTGTTGGAGAATAGTCTCGACTGGGCCTTGAGCGACAACCTGCCCTCCCTGTTCCCCAGCACCAGGGCCAAGGTCAATTATCCAATCAGCTGTGTATATGGTTTCCTCGTCGTGTTCGACAACCAAAACCGTGTTGCCCAGATCGCGTATACCCTTCAGTGTGTTCAACAGACGCGCGGTGTCTCGTGGATGTAAACCAATAGAGGGCTCGTCTAGCACATAAAGCACACCGGTCAAACGCGAGCCAATCTGGGTGGCAAGGCGAATACGCTGCGCTTCACCCCCCGCCAGGGTAGCAGCAGAACGACTAAGTGTAAGGTAATCCAGGCCAACATCTACCATAAAGTTCAGACGCTCTTCCAGTTCCCTGAGTACGCGGACAGCAATTGTCTGCTGAAGGTTGTTCAATGGTGTTTGAGGCGCTGCCAGGTTTCTCACCCACCCCAAAGTACGTGAAACAGGCCAGGATGTGACCTCGGCTATGTTCACCCCAGCTACGGTTACAGCCAGAGCTTCCTTCCGCAGACGCAACCCTTTGCATTCAGGGCAGGGTCGGTTACTCATGAACTCCCCAATTTTTGCACGTATATAATCCGAATGGGTTTCGTTATATCGGCGTTCCAGATTATGAATAATGCCCTCAAAAGTAGCATAAAAAACCAACTCTTTTCCATCTCGCTTGCGACGATAACGCACTGGGATTTCCTCACCCCGGTTTCCATATAAAATGATGTCCATCCTATCTTCTGGGATGGTGTTTATGGGAGCATCCAGGTCAATTTGATAATGTTCTGACACACCTTCCAGTATTTGCCAATAGTACCCTCCCTCCTCTTTGGGTCCACTCCATTCCGAGATTCGTACTGCACCCTCGGTTATAGAAAGCGTTTTATCTGGGATGAGGTAATCCGGGTCTATCTCCAGTTTATGTCCTAATCCCTGGCATTCAGGACAGGCTCCATGGGGGGTATTGAATGAAAATGTACGCGGCTCAATTTCTGGCAGGCTAACCCCATGTTCTGGACAGGCAAGATGCTCAGAAAAGAAGATATCCTTCCCTTCTTCATGTTCAGGGTCAGGTAAATGGTGAATGGTTAAGTACCCATCCCCAAATTTCAGAGCGGTCTCGACGGAATCTGTCAAACGAGAGCGAAATTCGCGGGACTCTTCAGCATCCTCTAAACGATGGATAACTAAGCGATCCACAACTGCTTCAATGGTATGTATCTTGTACCGATCCAACTCGATCTCTTCATCCAGGTTGTACACCACACCATCCACACGAGCACGAACAAAACCAGATTTTCGGATCTCCTCCAATACCCCCTGGTGAGTGCCCTTCCGCCCGCGCACCAGCGGGGAAAGGACCAGTAATCGGCTGCCTTCCGGAAAGCCTTCAATGGTGTCAACGATTTGTTGAGAGGATTGACGCTCTACTCCCCGGTTACATATTGGGCAATGGGGCACCCCAATGCGGGCAAACAACAAACGCAGGTAATCAAAAATTTCAGTGATCGTTCCAACTGTAGAACGCGGGTTATGTGTGGTGCCTCTTTGATCTATCGAGACAGCCGGAGACAGGCCTTCGATGTAATCTACATCTGGCTTGTCCATTTGACCCAGGAATTGCCTGGCATATGCCGAGAGCGACTCAACATAACGGCGCTGTCCCTCCGCAAAAATCGTATCGAAAGCCAGAGAGGATTTACCTGAACCGGACAAACCAGTGATGACCACGAACTTGTTTCGCGGGATTTCTACAGTCAAGTTTTTTAGGTTGTGGACACGCGCGCCCACTACTCGTATAATGTCTGTAGCCATCGAAAACTGAACCTTCAAGGGGGGATGGGTATAATCCTTGCTAAATTATCATTATACCAGGGGAGAAATAAACAAAGACGAAACCACAATATCCATTGATGAGGATATCAGAGACAAAGCCTCACTAATTAACCATAATCAGGTTTTTTGGTCACACAAACGCTTCCAATATCAAGTTGCTCTACCTTGCCTAAATTCAGGAACACATTTATGATATCGGCTATAATCCAGTAACTTGGTGTTTCTTTCATCATTTGCCACGCCAAGAAAAGGGGTCTCGTATGCCCGAAAAAGAAAAAGTCGAAGAAGTGATTGGCTCCTATCGCAAAAGACAACAATGGGGCCCATTAATTCTGGGCAGTATTGCGGTTGTTTTGTTAATCACTGGAGCACTGGCACTGGCAATTTGGTTAACCGGACCGGATAAACCTGTGCTGCCATTTTGGGGTCAAAGTTCCCCTACTCCCTCGAGCACTCCTACCCTCACTCCCTCTCCAAGACCGACGGCAACCAATACTATCACTCCACCACCCACGTCCACCCCTACGGAAACACTGACACCTACTCTTTCCGGTCCGATCGAGTACAAAGTTGAAGAGGGAGATAATGTCTATAGCATAGCAGCAAAATTCGACGTCACCCCGTTTGTCTTGATGGTCTACAACAACTTTACTGACCAAACAATATTGTATGTGGGAGACATCGTTATAATACCCCCACCCGATGCAGAAATTCCGACAAAGACCCCCCTCCCAGAGATCCTCTCACCAGGAGCGCAGATTCAATACCGCGTCGAACCAGGGGACATGTTGGAGGCAATAGCCATCCGTTTTAACAGCACTGTGGATGCCATCCTTAAACTCAATGAAGACCTGGACGACCCGAACGAGATATATGTTGGTCAGATTCTGATTATCCCTGTGAACATCGTCACGCCAGTACCAACGGCAACTAACACACCCTCACCAACCCCATAAGGTGCAATACCAAAAACCGTTCATGATTGACGGGAAATGACCACAAGTCCCGGTTTCAGGAAACCGGAAACGTTTATAAACAGGTTTTCCAGACCTACCCTTCTTTACTAAATATAAACAGGCTTTGATCCCCTATCCTCAAGGAATTCTATGGTTTTTTTAAATATCCTTCCTGTTTATCCTTTCAATTATGATGAACGGATACACTGAGAAAACGGTAGCAACCCTATCATTTCTTCTTTTGATTACCATGTTGGTGTCATGCGGGGGGTTCCAGAGGACGCCTCAACCTCTTAGGGGAGACAGAAGCAAGCCAAACATCGTAGCTACCACCTCGATCTTGGGAGATGTTGTCGCTCAAGTTGGTGGTGAGCTCATCGAATTACATGTCCTCTTACCCGTTGGTGTAGACCCCCACACATTCGAACCCGCACCCCGAGACATTGTTATGCTGGCTGAAGCGGACATCATATTCGCGGTTGGATTGGGTTTAGAAGCCCTTCTCGATCCCTTACTGGAGAGTACCAGTGCAGAGGAAAGGGTGGTGTTCGTGTCTCAAGGCATTGAGTTGCTCCGTCTCTCTGACCCAGGGAAGTTAACAGACAACAACCATAAACATTTAGACAGCGACCCCCACGTGTGGATGGATCCCAACAATGTCATCATTTGGACACAAAACATCGAGCTTGCTCTCAGCGCACTGGACCCCAGCAACGCTGAGACATACAAAGATAATTCCCAGGCTTACCAGGACCGGCTTATAGAATTAGATGCCTGGATCCGTGCAGAAATATCCCAGATTCCTGAAGAGAAGCGAAAGATCGTCACCGATCACCTGATTTTTGGCTACTTCACCACACAATATGGTCTCACTCAGGTGGGTGCTATTATTCCCGGATACAGCACCCTTGCGGAACCATCTGCCCAGGATCTGGCCAAGCTGGAGGACGCTATCCTTGAACTCCAGGTTAGTGCCCTGTTTATCGGTAATACAGTCAACCCTTCCCTGGCAGAACAGGTCGCAAAAGATACCGGCACACAATTGGTTTTTATCTATACTGGGTCTTTGTCTCCAGAAGGGGGTGAAGCGGACACCTACATTAAGTACCTCCAGTATAATGTCAATGCTATGGTCACTGCTTTGAAGTGAAATGGTTTTTCCATAACCACCTGCGTGTCTCGCAGTTCTATTCATTAGCCTGAATATCACTAAGGAAGAACTTCCCCAACGAGAAATGACCCTCCTCGATGAAATCCGCAGAACCAGACATCTCATCTGGCACCGTCGCCCTCACCAGGCTGATACGCTCGTCTTGCAAGCTTCTGAGCTGAGCATGTACTATGAGAACGCCCTGGCGCTAAAAGAGATCTCCTTTGAGCTCAAAGTAGGAGAACGCATGGCAGTCGTTGGCCCCAACGGAGCAGGGAAAAGCACGTTATTTAAAATCATCGCTGGCGTGCTGATACCCACCGAGGGTCAAGTTCACATCTATGGTCTCGAACCGGGTGGACACATCTGTATCGCTTACCTGCCCCAGCGCAGTCAGGTAGATTGGGATTTTCCGGTCAACGTTGCCGATGTGGTGATGATGGGGCGTATCGGGAAATTACGCTTGTTTCGTCATCCCCAAATCAAAGATTGGAACATCGTCCAGAAGGCGTTGGAGGTAGTGGGGTTGTCAGAATTTTCCAAACGCCAGATTGGCGAGCTCTCCGGCGGTCAGCAGCAGAAGATGTTCATTGCCCGCGCATTGGCACAAGAAGCAGAACTAATGCTCATGGACGAGCCGCTCAGCGGTCTGGATGTAACCTCACAAGACGAGATTTTCAGCATCTTAGATGAACTTCAACAACGTAATGTCACGGTGATGGTTGCCCTGCATGATTTAAATCTGGCTTCCAGGCACTTCGATCGGGTTATGCTGCTCAACCATCATCTATTTGGGGTAGGAAAACCTGCCGAGGTGTTTACCCCAGAAAAACTAGTGGGAGCATTTGGGGGACACATACATTTTGTCTCAGATGGTGAAGAAGTGCTGGCTGTTAGCGATACTTGCTGCAACGACATGGAAAGGCATCCATGATAGAACTGATCCTTGAGCCTCTCCAATATGACTTTATTCTCCGCGGGCTCGTTGCGGTTGTTATCGTAGGGAGTGTGTGTGGCATTATAGGCACTTACGTTGTGTTGCGCGGTATGGCATTCTTCGGCGATGCGCTGGCTCATGCCATACTGCCTGGGGTGGCTATCGGTTACCTGATGGGGGGTGGGGCACGTGAGCCGCTGTTTTGGTGGGCAATGGGAACAGCTATCGTCTCCTCACTTACTATTGGAGCCATCAGCAGGAGTACAAAAATCAAGTCAGATACTGCTATCGGGATTATTTTTGCCAGCATGTTTGCTTTGGGAGTCGCCTTGATCTCAACAGTTCGCAGTTACACGGTGGATCTAACCCATTTTCTCTTTGGGAACGTGTTAGGAGTAAGCAGTGCAGATTTACGCCTGATCGCCATCTTTAGCCTGGTCATCGTCCTCATTGTATTTGCCTTCTATAAGGAATTCCTGGTGTTGTCATTTGACCCCATCCTGGCTGCCACCCTGCGTCTACCGGCAAAGGTATTAGACTACCTGTTGCTGATAATGATCGCAGTGACCATCGTTATTTCGTTACAGACAGTAGGAATAACCCTATTGCTTGCCATGCTGGTCACCCCGGCTGCAACTTCGTCTCTGCATACCCACCGTCTGCCAGTTATTATGCTACTGGCAGCAATGTTCGCTTCCATCTCTGGTGTTATTGGGTTGTATCTATCCTATTATTGGAACATATCTTCTGGGGCGGCAATTGTGCTTACAACCACAGTGTTTTTCGTGCTCTCTTGGATTGTAAAGAAAACTCAAGGCATGCTCAAGCACAGAACGGCCTCTTGAAGTGCTGAACTTCCCCAGCCTGTTATTGCTTCACCACAGCTTTTCCCTAATTCCACAAATAGAAGCTAGGGCATACGTACAATACGCCTACCAAACTACCCCAACCCAATCTCTTCCAGAACATCTGGATCTTTTTCAGTTTCCCTGGCCTTCTGGAGAGCCTGATAAGCCGCATAACCCCCCATTTGATTTAACGCCCAAGCTGCATGCCTGCGAACGAGAGGTTCCGAGTTTCGGAGAGCCAGAGCAAGAGGTTGGGTGGATCGAGGGTCTCTAGCATTGCCAAGCGCTACGGCCACATTCCGCAGGTAGCCACGGTGTTTGGTTCGTTGGACAGGGCAAAGTTTGAATTTACGGTTGAAATCTTGAGAGGTCAGGGAGAGCTCCTCTATCAAATCCGGGTAAGCGATATCCAAACTGAGCTGAAAAAGGCTATCCTCCCTTCGAGGTGCAAACCTCTGATTCCAGGGGCAAACCTGCTGGCAGACATCACAACCGAAAACCCACTTTCCCAGCATGGGGCGAAGGCAGACAGGTATTGGCCCTCTATGTTCGATCGTAAGATAGGAAATGCACTTCCGGGCATCTATCATACGACCTGGCAGGATACAGCCGGTTGGACAGGCATCTATACAACGAGTGCACGTGCCGCAACGATCTTCAACGTGAGGTTCATCGGGTCGCAGTTCTATCCCTAACAAGATTTCAGCGAGAAAGATATAAGAACCTAACCTGGGATTGATCAGATTGCTGTTTTTCCCGATCCAGCCCAACCCGGCACGCTGAGCGAAGTCGCGTTCCAGTATGGCACCTGTGTCGGTGTAATAACGGTAGGAGAAAGGGTGCGCCACTTGCTGCTCGATGAACTCCACGAGAGTATGTAAACGTGTGGGAAGTACAGTATGGTAATCCTCTGAACAAGCATAGGAAGCCACCAGTCCATGTAAAGCCCCTTTCGGGATTTCAGGGACGAGATTCAGACCAGGGTAACACGCCCCAAGCACAATTACGCTCTGGCAATCAGGTAGGATCCGCTTGGGGTCAGCGCGAAGAGATCGAGCTCGCTCGCGGGCCAAATATCCCATTCCCCCATGATAGCCTTGCGAGAGCCAGTGCTCATAAACCGCGAAGCGCGGCGGTGGGTCGGGGGTAGTGACTCCCACCAATTGAAAACCCAACCGCCGCGCTTCTTCCTTGACTCTCTGCGTCAATGTCATCGCAGAGACCACACGCCAATGTTATGGGATTGTGAAATCTACACTTTTGGTCACACAGTCGCCCCCAAGAGCGTCCTCTGTACAGAGCTTAATTCTACATCTCGCAGTATGCCCGCTAGTTGATCCGGCAATACTTACTGCTATATAGTAAGGAACATTCCTGGGTTCCGTATCACTGTTCGCAGGAGGACAATCATTTGGAGAGGTAAGAAAGGGGGTATTGTTGAATAAGGGACCATATATGTCTGTATTGTCGTTCAGATCTTTTATATATATCTCCGCCGACTCAAAATACTCAGATCCATTATCCACGATGCGGAAAGTAGCATACGTCAAACCACCACATAAGTGGGTATTATGATAAGACATGTCAAAGCTGGGTCCAGCTTTCACTTTTATCTTCACCCAAAAGGCGACCTCTCCCGAAGCCCCAAGCCCAAATACCATTCCCGCCGGGTTGCGCAGCTTCCAAAAACCCTGATAGGTACCTGGCGCATTTGGTGCAACCATATCTACAGACACATCCACGGTCTGACCAGGACCGATCGTGCCTGATGTCAATTGTACAGAGGCAGGAGCTCCCATGGCTTCACCCCCGGAAAATACAACCCGGTAAGCCGAATTCCAGGTACATTCGCCGGTGTTCCTGAGCCGCCATGTTTTCGTAAAGGCCTGTCCTGGAGACATCTCGGTGTCATCGGGTATGGTAATATCCGCAACGAATGCCACCCGATCACAAATGGGAGTAGATGTTATCGTCGGTGTGTTAGTAGGCATAGGTGAGTTGGTGAATGTGGGCAACATGGGAGGCAACGTGTTCGTGGGTGGCACTTGTGGAGCCTGTGTAGTTGGTGGTGGTGGCCCTCCCGAAGAAGCAGCGATCTCTGTCAATCTGGCCTCTACTGTCTGGGCCGCAATGGTCTGTGCCAGATTTGGTCCCGGAGTTGGGGTTCTGCTGTAACCGGGCAGGTTACAGGCAGTAACAACCAATCCCAAAAGAATAAACAGATTGATGAGCTTTATATATTTGAAACGCATGTCTCTCTCCTTTTCAATATTCATGCAACGAATAAAAGAGGTTTTCAACATCTCCGTATCTTGAGTGGTATTCTGTGCCCATTACTAAAATTATCTTCCTGCTTCGGCATACGCTGGTTCAGTACTATACGAGGTCGGTTGGTGGAGAGGCAATCTGCCTTGCATTGACCATGGGCCAGTCCAGATAATCTGCACATCGAGCAACCTGCCGCGCAAGTTCTCATCCGACTGCACGAACACCAGTTTGTTCGTCGGCGTTCGGCCTTTCCAACGTCCCCTGACATTTTCCTCAAATAATACCTCTACCGTCTTATCTGAATAGAGACCGTTGATTCCCTCCGCAATTTCCTCTTGAAGTTCCTCAAGCAGACGAAAGCGGCGCCATTTCTCATCCTCACTCACGTCGTCAGTTAAACGTCGTTCAGCAAGCGTGCCTGTCCTGGGAGAATAGCGTGCAATATGAACCACATCAAACTTCAGCCTGGCTAACAAATCCGCTGTCCGTTGGAATTGGGAGGCACTCTCGCTAGGAAAACCCACGATTACATCCGTGGCGATGGATACACCCGGAATAAGGTCGCGGGCGTGCACTACCAATCGCTCGAACTCCTGTATAGTATAGCCGCGTTTCATC
This sequence comes from Chloroflexota bacterium, assembly GCA_040758495.1. Taxonomy (GTDB): domain Bacteria; phylum Chloroflexota; class Anaerolineae; order Anaerolineales; family JBFLVL01; genus JBFLVL01. The sequence continues at coordinate 4,463 of JBFLVL010000023.1, read as the reverse complement.
TTTTCCAGGATATCATCGTCCCCGGCTTGAACAGGTACCTCAATGTGGGGCATAACTTTGGGCAACTCTACGATCGTGTTGAGCAGTTTGTCTGTCATCCATTTCGGATGAGAGGTCAAAAAGCGGATGCGCTCAAGCCCATCTAGCTGATGAACGATGTGCAACAAATCAGCCAGGTCAGGTACATTGGGGTCATCTTTCCCGTATCGATCTACTATTTGACCAAGCAAGGTAACTTCTTTGACCCCTTGGGAGACGAGAGATTTCACCTCACTGAGGATTTCCTGGGGATCGCGGCTGCGTTCAGAACCCCGCTGATAGGGGACGATGCAATACGTGCACGCGTGCGAGCAGCCGTAAATAACGGGGATAAAAGCGCTGACCAACTTCCCCTGTTCGTGATGAGGTAACCTCAGGTTACCGTCTTGCAAGGTAAAACGGTGCAGTGTTTCTGCTTCTTCGAGCCTCCGACCTTCGTTTTGTGTCAAATAAGCGATCAAGGGGCCAGGGTCTGATGGTGGGGAGAACACATCCACGAAAGGCAATTTTTTCTTCAACCGATCATGCCCTTTAATGCCCACTAGGCACCCCATCAGGTTGATGACCACCTCCGGCCGCCTCTCTTTGATGGGACGAAGAGAAAATAACCGTCCATAGGCTCTGTCTTCCGCACTCTGGCGCACAACGCAGGTGTTGAGGACGATGACATCTGCTTCTTCTACGCGCGAGGTCACCAGGTAACCAAGCCGCTCTAGAGAAGAAGCCACCCGCTGCGAGTCAGCCACATTCATCTGACAACCGGATGTCCATAGATAGTACTTCATCATCGAGGAAATTATATCAAAGCGTGCCCCCTTGGGGAGAGTGATACAATCTCCCAAATGTTTGCTCGATACAAGCTTTATTTAATGGTCCTTCTGATGGGAGGTGTAATCGCTTCTATCCTCTTATTTTCCATCCCGTCGGTAAGTTCCCGTCTGGCGTGGCGGATGGAAGCGGCTTGGGCTTACTTGCGCGGTATCCTCCAGCCAATCGGGGATGTCCCCACTTCTCTGCCTGTCACTACTTTGTCCACGATTACCCCAACGTTACCCATCGCCTCACCAACGACAACAACCCAATCCGTTGCTGAAGCGGTCAAACCACCCCCCACACCTTCTCCCACCCCTCTCCCTGTTTCTGTCTCACTTCCTTCTCCCCGCTGGGAGGAACAGGACTGGAACAATTGTGGTCCCGTCACCCTGGCTCTTTACATGCGTACCTTTGGGTGGCGAGGCGACCAGTTTGACATTTCCGATGTTATCAAACCTGAGCGTCCTGACCGCAACGTGAACATTGAGGAACTGGTCTACTATGTACGCAATTATGCCGGCTGGTTGTTCGCCGAGTATCGCGTGGGCGGCAGCATACAACTGCTCAAGACCTTCATTGCGGAAGGATTACCCGTGATGATCGAAGAGGGTTTCTTTTTAGAGCAGGCGTATTGGCCTAACGACGACCTGTGGGCAGGGCACTACCTCCTTTTGACAGGTTACAACGACAACACACAATCATTTACAGCTCAAGATTCGTTTACCGGTCCGGATAAGCTTATCCAGTACACAGACCTGGACGCAAACTGGAAAATCTTCAACCGCGTTTTCATCTTGCTTTTTCTACCCTCCCAGAAAGCAACGGTTCAACGCATCCTGGATTCGGACTGGGATGTGAACCTCAACCGTCAACGAGCCTTGGAGACAGCCAGGGAGGAGATTGAGGTTAACCCTTTGGATGCGGTGGCCTGGTTCAACCTGGGCACCAACCTGGTGTACTTCAATCGCTACACTGAAGCCGCTCAGGCGTACGACACCGCCCGTTCCGTCGGCTTGCCTCAACGTATGTTACGCTATCAATTCGGACCTTTCATCGCCTACTTTCATTCAGGGCGGACAGATGATTTACTCGTCCTAACAGAGTACGCCTTACAAATTACCCCCAACTCCGAAGAAGCCTTACTCTGGCGCGGTTGGGGAAGATACCGAAAGGGAGACACTAATGGGGCAATTGCTGATTTTCGGGCAGCTTTGGAGGCAAACCGTTTCTATCAGGATGCCAGGTACGCTCTGGAGTATCTAGGTGTTACCCCCTGAATGCAAACAGAGCCCTACAGGGAAGATAATACCATCCTCTCTCCAAAGTAAACGCAGGAATGTGTCCTAACAAATCTTACGGTGTCAGTTTAAATTCCAACTGGCTCAAATTGGTAACCAAATTTCCAATCAACTCACCCAAATTGTAAGATAACCTGTCTAACAACCCCCTTGTACCAGTGCCCAACCTGTCAAGCATTAATTGCATATCACTCAGATCTTGTTCTAGAGAAATGTCAGCGATCTTGATACTCACGGGAATTTCCAATTCCACCGGCACAGTAGTGTCTACAGGGATCGTTTCCTGAATGGGTACATTTACCGTCATGCTTATCGGAACGCTGGCAGAGATGGGGATTCTGATGTTGGTCCGCCCGACAAGAGGCACATCAACAGGCACGGTAACAGTGGTGTTAACGGGAAGGGTGGTTTTGATGGGTACCCGTACTTCAAAATTCACCGGAATGTTAATAAATTGACCATGTGATCACGATAGACTAAATCTTGCAACCTTCAGGGTGAATGTTAGGAAAAGTTGAAAACTGGACTCCCATAAACTTCAAAAGTGGACTCTGAATCCTTGTAATGGCAAGACGACAGAGCACACCATCTTGTCATTCCACCAGATGCGGATGTGCATCAGCTGTTTGGCATCATCCGGCACCAGATGGACATCGACCTCCTCCCGCAATGGGACATTGGGCACTTCAATAGTGTGCTTGAACAATGAAATCCGCCGATATGCGTTGACGATGCGCTTTTCCCGCAAGCAGAATACATCCTGATGCGATGTGTAGGGTTTGGGCAGGGTGAATTTCCGGAATAAGCTGTTTCCGTTTTGACTAGCGTGCCTGAAACGGATATTGGGAATTTCTCCGGTGGTGGAGTGCACCTGATGGTTGTTGTAGCGGTGGACTTCGGCTTTCAGAGCACTGCGAACCTCTTCTAGGGTAGCCAGGTGTTCATAGACGCATGTGCGCACAATGCGGTCTTGAAGCCAGCGGTAGGGTCTTTCGATCTTGCCTTTGGCCTGCGGAGAAAGGGCATAGGTCACGTGGACACCCAGCAGGCGCATCATTTTACGCCACTGGGTGTCCACGTCATCGGTTTCCAGGACATGCTTACGCCAGAAACTGTCCCGGCCCTGCACAAAGCGAAACACGCGTAAAGAATCCACATAATAGCGTAGAGGCAGGCCGTAGCTCTGCATTACAGCCTGAGTAGCCTGGATATGTGCCCAAGTGGTCTCGCTGGGGAAGAAGTCGGCAAACAATAGCTTACGACTGTAGTCATCGATGGAAGTGATCAGCGCCCATTTCTCTTATGCAAAGGGAGACCACTTATGCGTGGAAGCATCGTGTTGGATCAATGCGCCAGGGGAAGCGGTCAACACTTCCCGATCATGGGTTTTTCTCTTAGGGCGTGGTTTGTGGCATTTCAGTTTTTGGGCTCGGTCAATGATGGTGGTCACGGATACCTGAATACCTTTCTCTCGTAGCCGATCCCGCAACGCCGTATAGTTGTACCCCGAAATAGGTAGTTCTGGATCTTCAAGGATTTCCTTCTCTCGCAACAGGGCTTTCTTGATCTCTGTCTCCGCTTCTGCGGTGAGCCTGGCAGCTGTCGAGCGATGATAAACAACGCTGAAGCGATCCGGATCCTGGCGATATTTCTTTAATAGGACAAAAAAGCGTGACCGGCTAATATCCAACAACTCTTGCACATGTTCCCGATTAAGCTGCCCCTGACAATAACCCTGAAACAGTATTTTGACTTGTTCGTCGGTGAAACGTTTGTGGATGTGGCCCATGGTAAACTCCTCCTTAGATGATCGGATGAATTTACCACTAAAGGGTCTATTGAGATCGACTCAGGAGTCCACTTTTCAACTGGATAGAGCCCTCTTTTCAGCTTTAAAGAGTCCTCTTTTAAACTTTATATGACAACCTTCAGGGTGAAGGGAGACCCTGGAGATGCCTAGAAAAAAGTACCTTATCAATCTCAGCTCTGAAGAGCGCCATGCACTCTTAGGTCTTACCCGCAAGGGCAAAATCAAAGCCCGCAAATTCAAACGAGCCATGATCCTGCTCAAAGCGGATGAAGGCTTGACGGACGCGCAAATCATGGCGGCTATCAATGTCAGTCGTCCGACGGTGGAACTGGGCGTGGTGGAAAGCATTTCCCACGAGACGGTGCGCCTGACGCTCAAAAAAATGACCTGAAGCCCTGGCAGGAGCAAATGTGGTGCATTCCAGAAACCAGCGCGGAGTATGTGGCCTGCATGGAAGATGTGCTGGATCAATACGAGCAGCCCTACGACCCAATACGCCCACT
>JBFLVL010000022.1:0-56114 GCA_040758495.1 Chloroflexota bacterium | reverse complement strand
TACACGACTATGATACTGTTCCAGAAATACAAGCGGTTGTTACTTATTTTAGCAATCCTGATTTAATTTCAGTTCCAGTGGTGGAAATTACTGCAGATGAAGGTAATTGGTTTGCCGGAGATTTTATTAATAACCAGTAAACGCTTCTTTTCTTTCATTCCCAAAAAAGCTATGCTGAAACCGTATGGTGAGACGGTTTTGGGTGTTTTTAGTGGTTGTATTGGTGAATTTTGCGGGGCTGTGGTTTTTAGTAAAAAACTATCCGGTTAGAGCGGCAACTTGCGGCGGCAGGGTCACTTGCTGGTATTGTTCCCAGTATGACATAAAATACAAAATATGTTTCAGTGGCTGGATAGATGCGCAGGCGCCGTGCGCTAATTATGGCGGTAATGAGGGTTTGGTCGGCACCTGCGGGGCGACCTGCAATGCCACATATGAAGGGGCGATTTTCCGGTATGCAGAGGGCAGTTGTTCACTGATTGAAACTGGCCCTACCCCCACCCCTGCCCCCGTTTCAGGCTGCACTGATAGTTTGTATCCCCAGTGCAGTTTAGGAACCTGTTCGGGCAACCGGGAGTGCAAAAAAGACGAGCCGGCCGGCTGTAAATGTGTCAGGGTGGCCGCCTGTAATGCCACGGCGCCGACCAATCTGGTTGTCAGCCGGATTTCTCCCAACCAAGGCAGGATCGACTGGACCCCGGGCGGCGGGGGAGTTGAACAAAGGCTCTATGTTGGGGCGAACAAGGCCGAAGTCGAAGCCGGCTGTCCCGGACTGGCCTCACCGGCCTGTGCGGTTAAGGAAGAGGGGCTGGCAACCTCGACCAATACCTATACCACCGGCAATGTCTTAACCCCGGGAACTCTCTATTACTGGCGGATAGTTAACTTCAAAGATAATACTTGTCAGCCGGCCTCAATCACCAAGAGCCTTTCTTCCTGCGCCCTTTCCCCCGCATCTATCACCCTTGAAGTCGGCCAAAAAAGTTACCTGACCGAGATGATTTATTCTTCGGCCGAGATCAGCAAGGTTGATTTTTCGACGACGACGGATACGGTTGCGCTTGACCCGACCAGTGATTTGACCTATGTCTATAGCACCGAGGTCACCGCTCTGAGAAAAAGCGGGGCGAATGAAACCACGGAAATTAGCGGCGATGTTTATTTGGTCGGCCAGGCCCAGGTTGACTGTACCGGGACGGTGGACGCCACTGTTCTTGCGCCGGGGATTGAGCCCGGGGCGGGATCAACGGTGACGGTAGCGGGCGAGGGGAGCGGGCCGGTGGGAGCAGACGGGAGTTATAGCGTGGCCGGGGTGTCCAGCGGCACCGGCCAGACGGTGAGTTTGACGATCGGCGACCCGAGCCAGTGGGTGTGCAGTTGTCCTTCAGGCTGCAGTTACGGCGGGGTGCTGGCCCCCAAGAGCGGGCTTGATTTTTTTGTCACCAACCAGCGGGAGGCTTGGTTTCAGACGGAGGGAGTGTGCATGCCAACCTGGGCAATGTCAGCAGCAAGATTCCTTCAAGCTGTGTTGAGCCGGCCTGTGACCCTTATCTTATTACCGGCGAGGCAGGGCTGGTGTCCTACAGCGGGGGTTTGGATTTGGGAGGTTTTAGCTCAGCCAATATCAGCTCTTCGGCAGATGACTGGCAGGCCCAAACCAGTTATCAGGGGCTGCAGACGGGCTATGGCTATTTTAAGCGTTTGCTGGAGGAGGACCCGGGGGGAGCGGTGAGCTGGGGAGGCGTACCAAGGAGTGGAAGCTGTTGGAAAATGGACTACCCAAACGTTTTGATGGCATTTAGAGTATAATGAAAGCCATGAGGTGTGCCATGACGTTTACCGCCGCAGATTTCCGCGAATGGATCAACATCCTATACAAGCACCCGGAGTGGCGCGAAGAACTCCGCCGGATGGTGCTCACGGAAGAACTGCTCGAATTACCCAACGTTGTTCGCGAGATTGCCGAAGCCCAGCGTGAGTTGGCCGAGGCTCAACGGCGTACTGAGCAGCGTGTGGAAGAGTTGGCCGAAGCTCAACGGCGCACCGAGCAGCGGGTTGAAGAGTTGGCCGAAGCCCAGCGTGAGTTGGCCGAAGCCCAACGGCGCACCGAGCAGCGGGTGGAAGAGTTGGCCGAAGCCCAACGACGCACCGAGCAGCGGGTTGAAGAGTTGGCCAAAGCCCAGGTCCGACTTGGTTCTGCAGTGGGTGAACTGCAGCGCGCTTTTGGGGCTACCGTAGAAGAAGAAGCCGCCAGCGTGATCGAAGTGGTCCTGCGCCGCAAGGGCTACCGCATCCTGCAGCCGGCTTATTCGCTTGCCCTGGATGGCGAGATCGATGTGGTGCTGCCCTTGGAAGACCCCTCCGGGAAGCAGGTGTGGGCTGTCGTGGAGGCCAAGGCGCGCCTCAGCCAGAGCAATGTGCGCCGTTGGTCTCAACGCATGCGCTCAGCGGATTGGCACAAGCGGCTGAACGAGGTGGGGGTCAAGGGGCCATATCTGGTTTATGCCTACTGCATTCGTGCGGACCTGGGCGCTCAGGAAACGGCGGAGAAAGAGGGCCTTGGGCTGCTGAAGAGCGACGGGGAAACGCTGGCTCCGCGCGGATTGATCCAACCCACCACAGGGTAAACCAACCCCAGTATCTGACTCACACTACCAAACCCAACCTGACCCCCACCCAAATCACCCTCCCTCACCGTCATGACTCTCCAATCAGTCCCCCCGGTTCCATGCGGCGTCCACGTCGCATGGAACTTCTGAACTAGCCAACGCCCTGAGCAATAGGACATGGGGATAAAATTATATGCGGTGATAAACACCCCTATGTGACTTATGAGAGGAGTGTCCCTTATGCAAAATCTTGATATAGAAGGAAATTCTTTTAGTGGTTACCTGACCACGCCAGGTTCAGGTGAAGGTATGGGAGTTATCCTGTATCATGCCTGGTGGGGGCTTAACCCATTTATTATGCAAACCTGTGATGAATTAGCCCGACAAGGATTCGTGGCCTTAGCTCCTGACCTATATAACGGTGCCTTGGCCAAGACGATTGATGAAGCAAAGCAGCTCAGACAAAGTCTTGATCGAAAAGCGGCCAACAAGATCGGGGCCATCGCCACTGATTATCTTTGCTCTCGGCAAGGCACAGATCGTCCCCATATTGGCGCTATCGGTTTTTCATTGGGCTGCAGCTTTGCCATTGAGTCCTCACGCAGTAAATCTGGGATTGTCAAAGCAGTAGTGTTGTTCTACGGTACAGGGGGTGGTAAATTCGATAAAAGCAAAGCAGCTTTTCTGGGTCACTTTGCGGAGAACGATCAATGGGGAGCAGACCAGAAGAAGGTAAAAGCTCTTGAAAGACGTATTCTAGCTGCCGAACAAGAGGTAACGTTTTACACATATCCAAACACGGTCCACTGGTTTGCTGAAGCGGACCGCCCTGAATATAACGCAGAGGCGTCTCTGTTAGCCTGGGATCGAACGATCAAATTTCTTCGGGAACAGCTTGGGTAATGGATGGCGGGTGATCACACAACCCTGCAATTGAGGTTCCGTACGAAGTGTAGCATTGTGATTCATGTTTGGGCGGAAGATTGAATCTGGGCAACGGGCTTTCCAGGAAGAAAGCCCGCTTTTTTTCTGCTTGCTGCATGGAACTAAATCGTGCATAATTGATGCAGTGCGTGAAAGGATTTAACTATGACCAGAGAATTTAATGTCATTATCGAACGCGACGAAGAAGGCTATTACGTGGCCAATGTACCTGAATTACAGGGTTGTCATACACAGGCCAAATCGTTGGATACGTTGATGGAGCGTGTTCGGGAAGCGATTGAACTTTGTTTGGAAGTTGAACAAGATCTGCCCAAGAATCAATTTATTGGCGTCCAGCGTATTGCTGTTGAAGTATGATGGCAAAGTTTCCGCGGCTTACGGGGCAACAGGTCATTGCCGTATTGAAGAGGGGCGGTTTTGAAGTGCTGCGTATTAGAGGCGGTCATCATTTCCTAACTCATCCCAATGGCAGATGCACAGTAGTTCCAGTTCATCGGGGTGAAATTATTGGGCCAGGGCTTATGCTAAAAATCTTGCGTGATTGTGAATTGGAACGAGACGAGTTTTTAGATTTGTTGAAGTGAATAATGAAATTGTCGAACGTAATATTCGCCTGACTGGTGAATTAATCCATTTTATTTTGGATATCCCCAATTCTGGAAGTACCGCCGGACAAAATTGAACTCATCCTTTGTGAGCCATCTCGGGCTCGTAGCCAAAGGCGTGCCCTCGACTCCACGGATAGTGCTGCCTCATCTTTGGTATACTCACCGCAAGGTAAACATCTGACCTACTGGTTACTTCAACGAAAAAAGTCCCTACAATTTTTCAGGAGCGTTACTTATGGGATCCCAACATCAAGAATCATCAAATGAAGTGCAAGGCATCATGTCCCTGGATGACATGGTCAATTACCAGGATGGTGCTGTGGTAAGTCGTACGATTCTTAAAAAAGGATACTGGCACAGTTACCCTCTTTGCTTTTGATGCCGGGGAAGAATTGAGTGAACACACAACACCATATGAGGCTTTACTCTACCTCCTGGAGGGGAAGGCAGAGGTCATCATCCAAGAAAAGCAACACATTCTCCTGTCTGGGGAGGTCATCTTCCTTCCACCATCCCAACCTCACGCGGTAAAAGCAGTACAACGTTTGAAGATGCTATTGATCATGTTGCGTGGTTAGCATATATCTAGTTGTTGTCTTCTTGGTTATTCCTAAACCTCCTTATTTAGGAGGTTTTTTTATTGACAGGACACTGCACAGGGTGTAAAATCTTGCTACCCCCCCCCCACGGGGGTGGGGTAGATACAAGAGAAGGGCTGAGTGTCAAGATGAAACATGAAGAAGCTTTCAAACGGTTAGTAAACATCGAGGGACACATTCGCGGCGTTGCTCGCATGGTCGAAAGTGGAGCTTACTGCATTGATGTAATCCGCCAGATACACGCAGTTCAAGCAGCTCTGAACAAAGTAAGTACCATGATCCTTGAAGAACATCTAAACTCCTGTGTGATCACGGCTGTGCGCGGAGAGGAGCCCGATGAACGCGAACGGGTGTTGGAAGAAATCGTCAGTGTCTTTGAGACGGCGACGAGGGTATAGCGTTCAGAGATTACCCATTTCAGAGATAACCTATCACAAATGAGAGGTACAAACCATGACTACCATAACCTATACTATCCCAAACATTTCTTGTGGGCACTGTGTGCACACCATAAAAATGGAACTAGGTGAATTACAGGGCGTTCGCTCTGTAGAGGGAAACCCTTCGACCAAACAGGTCACAGTTTCTTTCGAAGCTCCAGCTACAGAGGAAGGGATCAAACGCCGGCTGGCTGAAATAAACTATCCTGCAGCATAAATAATTCGGTTCCTATGGCTAATAGGACCTGGAGTTGATAATGCCAGAAAGTAAGCAGACCATTTTACCCGTAACCGGAATGACCTGTGCGAACTGTGTGGCCACAGTAGAACGCAATCTGAAGAAGGTGGATGGCGTGATGACCGCCATCGTCAACCTGTCCTCAGAGCGCGCCACGGTGGAGTATGATCCCTCCGCAGCAGGGTTGGAGGACTTGATCGAGCGAGTTGAGCGCGCCGGCTATGGGGTTGCCACCGGTGAGGCGGATTTGACCATCCGGAGGATGAGCGATGACAATGATGCCCGCCGCCTTGAAAGGGACTTGAAAAAGCTGGATGGTGTGCTAGATGCTCAGGTCAGCTTTGCCACCGAACATGCCAAAGTACGCTACATACCCACTATTGTGAGCCAGGCCGAAATCCGTCGTGCTATCTCCTCTGCGGGGTTAGAGGCGCTTGAGATCGGAGGTCAAGCCGAGGACGTGGAAGCCCAAGCTCGTCAGGCAGAAATTACCCAACAACGGCGCCTGTTGATCACCGGTGTGGTTTTTTCCCTCCCTTTGTTTTTGTTATCCATGGCGCGGGATTTCAACCTGCTTCCTTCTGCCCTCATCCATACGTCCTGGCTAAACTGGCTGTTTTTCGTCCTGGCAACTCCGGTGCAGTTCTATGTTGGCTGGCAGTACTATGTGGGTGGGTTTAAGTCACTGCGCAACCGTTCAGCCAACATGGACGTACTGGTCGCCATGGGATCTTCAGCGGCATACTTCTACTCTGTAGCTGTACTCCTGGGTTTGTTACCCGGTCATGTATACTTTGAGACCTCCGCGGTCATCATCACCCTGATAAAACTGGGTAAGTATCTGGAAGCGCGGGCGAAAGGTCGCACGAGTGAGGCCATTAAGAAGCTGATGAGCCTGCGGGCGAAGGTGGCCAGAATAGTGAGGGGGGAGCAAGAGGTGGAGGTGCCCGCCGATGAGGTGTTGGTGGGAGACATGGTTATTGTCCGTCCGGGGGAGAAGATTCCCGTGGATGGTGTGGTGGTAGAGGGGCGTTCCTCGGTGGACGAATCGATGCTCACCGGTGAGTCGCTGCCCATAGAGAAAGGTCCTGGTGATGCAGTGGTTGGTGCCACGCTCAACAAATTGGGCATGCTGAAATTCGAAGCCACAAAGGTGGGTAAGGAGACGACCCTGGCACAGATCATCCGCCTGGTGGAGGAAGCGCAGGGGTCAAAGGCGCCTATTCAAAAACTAGTGGATAAAGTTTCAGCGGTGTTTGTACCCGCAGTGATCGGCATTGCTGCTTTGACCTTTGTGGTCTGGGTCGCTCTGATACCACCACCGCCCGTTGGGGCAGAAGTGAACGCTTTTACCCGCGCGCTGATCAACACTGTGGCTGTGTTGGTCATCGCCTGCCCGTGCGCCATGGGTCTGGCGACACCCACCGCGGTAATGGTGGGTACCGGAAAAGGCGCGGAAGCGGGTATCCTGTTCAAATCCAGCCAAGCCCTCGAGAGCGCAGGCAAGATTAGAGTAGTAGTGTTGGACAAAACTGGCACGATCACGCGTGGGCAACCCGCAGTGACGGACATCATCGTCCACCAATTCCCACAAGGGGAGGACGAGCTGTTGCGGTTAGCCGCCTCTGTAGAGCAGGGAAGTGAGCACCCCCTGGGTGAAGCCATCTGGGCAGAGGCTGGAAACCGGGACCTGAAATTGAGCCCGCCTCAGGGCTTCCAGGTGCAGGCTGGTCAGGGTGTAACTGCTGAGGTGAATGGTCAAAGGGTGTTGGTTGGTAACCTCAGCATGATGGAAAAAAACAACCTCCCACTGGATGGTCTGGAGACAGAAGTGGAACGCTTGCAGGCCGAGGGTAAAACCGCCATGCTGGTGGCTATAGGTGGAGAGGTGCGTGGCGTGATCGCGGTGGCTGATACGGTAAAGGAAGGTTCTGTGGAGGCCATCCGTGGGCTGCATAAACTGGGCCTGCGCGTGGCCATGATCACCGGCGACAATCAGCGTACTGCGGAGGCCATTGCCCGTCATGTGAATGTAGATCAGGTAATGGCGGAGGTACTGCCTGGTGAAAAAGCCGCCGAGGTGAAGAAGTTGCAGGAAAGCGGAGAGGTGGTTGCCATGGTAGGGGACGGGATCAACGATGCACCCGCGCTGGCTCAAGCAGAGGTGGGGATTGCTATCGGAACTGGCACAGATGTCGCCATGGCTGCTGCGCCCGTTGTCCTGATCAGCGGTGACCTGCGGGGTGTACCCCGAGCCATAGCTCTCTCCCACCGTACTTTGCGTACCATCAAACAGAACCTCTTCTGGGCTTTTTTCTACAACGTTATCCTCATCCCCGCTGCAGCGGTTGGGTTTTTACACCCGATTTTAGCTGCTGGAGCCATGGGCTTTAGCAGTGTGTTCGTGGTGACCAACAGCCTGCGTTTGCGAAGGTATCGCCTGGGTCGAATTTACTGACCCCCAACACATGAACGTTTCCCGCGAACCTGGGTTGGGCAGCGCGGTTGCATTTTGAAGAGGATTTTCTCGTGTGATAAAATCAATGAAAAGATCATCACGGTGAGAAAAAAACAATGCAATCAGGCATACGTTGGACAGTACGTGATAAGCACGGTAACAGCATTTATATTACACAAGAACGACGGGAACATATCACTGAGCCAACCAATCATCCTGAAATGGTTGACAACGGAGAAGAATTGAAAGAAACAATTCGGTCAGGCAAACGAATACAGGACCCATTAAACCCTCAGAAATATTGTTACAGCATGGCATTTGATAACCTAGCCAAACATAACACCCACATTATCGCGATCGTTCTTTTTAGGTTTAGAGAGCAAGCCGGGGAAGTCGTTCCCAACAACCATATTGTGATTGCCTATCAGAAAGAGATAAGATAAGCAAAATGAATAAACCCACTTTCAATTACGACGAACTGAGCGATACTTTATATGTGTCATTTGAGCCTGGGGCAAAAGCAACAGGTATCGAGCTGAATAATAATATCCTATTACGCATTGATAAAGATAAGCGTAAGGTAATAGGAATTTCTTTTTTTGATTATTCTCTATTGGCGCAAAGGGCCGATTATGGACCGCGCAGCTTTCCGCTTACAGGCCTTGACCAATTATCTGAAGAGTTGCGAGAGCTGGTATTAGAAATATTACAAAGCCCTCCCGTAACAGACATATTGGCTTTATCTACATATACACCAACACATTCGGAATCAATTCCAATTATATTGTTGGAACAAGTTTCAGCAGCCATTGCGGGATAGAATATAGCCCCTCTAAACCAGAGGGTACCCCGCAGGGATGCTCTGCTGCGCTCTGCGATACGCGGCGCCATGAGCTAAGTTTAGCTCTGGTTCAAGCCACTCCAGAGGAAGAGTTGCCCAGCACCTGGAACTCTTATCAGCGGGAAATTCTATAATTCCTCAGGATGTCCTGTTTCCCACGTTTTCCACATGGTCAGGGAGCGAAACGTGAGGTAAGATACCGTTCCGATGATCTCAAGACGAGACTTTCTAAAGTTAACAGCTTTAGGCTTGGGTAGTTTAGCACTGCGCCCCTTGGATCAACTTTTCCGTTTGCCGGATTTCCTCCCGGAGGAACGTTTAGGGCGGGTGTTAGGAAAAGTGAACGTACGATCCCGCCCGGATTATGACAGCGTTGCGGTAAATGTGCTCTATGAGGATGCTATTGTTCCGTGGTATCGTGAGGCCGTGGGCTATCATCCCTATACCAACCAACGCTGGGTGGAGACTTCTGAAGGATATATCTGGTTGCCCCTGGTTCAGCCTGTTCGGAACCTCCCCAACATCCCCCGAGAAACCCTGCCGGAAACCAGCCTGGGTGCCGGTATGTGGACGGAGGTCACCGTCCCATACGTGGACCTGATACTAGCAAATCCCGAACCGCTCTCTCCCTGGTTGAAAGCCACCGACCGCCCTCGTTTGTACTACAGCCAGGTTTTGTGGGTAGATCAGGTCAAGACCGATTCGGTTGGTCAGGTGTGGTATCGGATCAACGAACGCTATGGCAGCTATGGAGATATCTTTTGGGCAGCCGCGGAGGGTTTTCGACCGATAAACGTTGATGAAATCGCCCCTCTCAACCCGCAGGCGGAAAACAAACGGGTGGTCGTTGACGTCAATTACCAGACACTTTCATGTTACGAAGATGATCGCGAGGTGTATTTTTGTCGGATATCCACCGGGGCTAAGTTTGACGCTGAAGGCAACCCGGTGGATAAATGGTCTACGCCAACAGGACGACATCCGATCTGGCGTAAGCTGATCTCTTTACATATGAGCGGAGGGACCACTGGCGGTGGATACGACTTGCCTGGCATTGGGTGGACAGCGCTTTTCGTGGGCAGTGGCATTGCCCTTCATTCCACATACTGGCACAACGATTTTGGAGTCCCCCGATCGCATGGTTGTGTGAACATCCCACCGGAGGATGCCAAGTGGGTGTGGCGGTGGACACTTCCCCACGTGGAGTACGATCCAGGGGATATCACTGTGACGATGCCCGGGGGGACAACCGTAGAGGTGGTGGAAGGGTAACACGCGTATCGGCAGGGATATTAGCGGGACAGAAAGGCTTTTACTGCAGGCAACATGCTCCCCTGACACAACGTGAGCTTGACCGACAGGAATTCGGATGAATGTATTGGATGTAACCCTCGGATTGGCATTTTTAGCCGGTTTGGCCTCGTTCCTATCACCATGCGTGTTCACCCTGGTACCAGCCTATATCGGTTACCTGGGTGGGAGGTCGTTGGCTGAGGTGGATGAAAATACCGAGGCAGGCCGGTGGGCAACGCTTACCCATGGCATCGCTTTCGTGGCTGGGTTCAGCCTGGTGTTCATCGCATTTGGCATTGTGGCTTCGTCCTTCGGGGGTCTGTTGTATGTTCTGCGCAACTGGGTATCGAAGGTCGGCGGGGTGGTGGTGGTAATCTTTGGTTTGCACATGATGCGTGTATTACGCATCAAGTATCTGGACTACGACCTGCGCCCAAAGAGCCTGCCAGAGCGCAGACGGGGATATCTCTCCTCCGTGCTGATGGGGGTGTTCTTCTCAGCGGGTTGGTCCCCATGCGTGGGACCGGTATTGGGTGCCATCCTGACACTGGCGTTCAATGAGGGTTCCACCTTTCGAGGTGCCCAATTATTGACGGCTTATTCTGCAGGATTGGCCATACCCTTTCTGCTGGCAGCCCTTGGGCTTGGCTGGGTGACGACTGCCATCCGACGATTTGGTAAGGTTTTGCAGGTTGTCGAGATTGCCATGGGTGTGTTGTTAATCATCATCGGCATCATGTTGTTTACTGGTACGCTGGAGCAGCTAGCCCGTTTTGGATATTTTGTGGATTTTGGCCTCTAATTTCATGACCATGTTTGGAAACGGAAGGAACATGAACCTGTTGAAGATGAGTATCTTGTCCGGTCTGGCTGGCAGGCAAAATTCCGGCTGGGAAGTCGTTATATGGAATCAGATCATATGATAACGGTTACTTTGTTTGGTCGAGAAGGCTGTCATTTATGTGATTATGTCAGGGAGATGTTGGGGGAATTGCAAACCGAAGTTCCGCATGAACTGGTAGAGATTGATATTGAAAGAGACGGCGATCTGACAGCAGCATATGGTTCGGATATCCCGGTTGTAGAGGTTGGGCCATACAGCGTGCGTTTTCCCTTTACCCGCCAGGACTTGTTGATGACATTGAGAGCGGCTCGCGACCGGGTGTCGCAGTTTGAAAAGCTGGAAGACAAGCAATTTGCTGAACAGCGCAAACGGGGACAAAGCATATCGCGCCTCGACCGGCTGGCGTACTGGTTTTCCCGACATTACTTGTTGGTGTTCAACCTGTTAGTCATCGTCTATGTGGGTTTACCTTTTGCAGCTCCTGTACTGATGAAGGTGGGCGCCAGTAGGCCAGCACGGGTGATCTATTTTATCTACGGTATGTTGTGTCATCAATTGGCATTCCGTTCCTGGTTCTTGTTTGGAGAGCAACCGTTTTACCCCCGTGCTGCGGCTGGAGTGGTGGGTGTAATTCCCTATGGAGAGGCGACAGGGTTGAGTGAGTTCGATGTGGTGACAGCGGCGAAATTTATCGGAAACGAACTGCTAGGTTATAAGGTTGCACTTTGCCAGAGGGACGTGGCTATCTATGCGGGCATCTTACTCTTTGGGTTGATCTTTGCTTTGAGCAAGCGGAGGCTGCCCTCCCTACATTGGAGTCTGTGGTTTTTATTGGGCATCCTTCCTATTGGGATTGACGGATTGACACAGGTGATGAGCCAACCCCCGATAAATCTGTTACCCTACCGGGAAAGTATGCCTCTGCTGCGTACGTTCACCGGGCTTTCGTTCGGGTTCTTCAACGCCTGGTTAGGCTACCCAATGATTGAGGAGGCGATGGCAGACACCAGACGTTTTATGGCTGCCAAGTTCCAGCGTTTGCGATTGGACCTGGGGGTCAAAGGTTGAGGATGGTCACGTGCCCTTCCGAACAGTAAACGGTCTGCGCTATTTTATTTTTGAGTCTCTGGAGGCTCTGGGTGTCAGGCATGGTGTCTTCACCCGTCATGGAGGGGTAAGTCCCTCTCCTTGGGAATCCCTTAACGTGGGAGGGTCGGTGGGCGATGAACCAGAGCGGGTGCGAGAAAACCTGCAACGGACTTTCACGGCTCTGGAGCGCTTTCCAGAAAGTCGTTACGATGTGTGGCAGGTACACAGTAATACGGTGGTGTGTGCAGAGGCTCCCTACCCTGCTCCCAGGCCCCCACAACAGGCTGACGTGGTGTTGACCAATCGCCCTGAGGTCACCTTGATATTACGTTACGCAGATTGTGTCCCCATCCTGATGTACGATCCAGAGAAAAAGGTAACTGGTCTGGTGCATGCGGGGTGGCAGGGGACGGTGAGGCAAGCGTCAGCTTCTGCTGTTCAGGCTTTACAGACCCGGTATGGTTGCCAACCGGAGGATCTGGTAGTGGGCATTGGACCTTCGATTGGACATGACCATTACCCCGTTGGGGCCGCTGTGGTCAGGCAGGTGCGTGAAACCTTTGGAGATGCATCGGAGGCTTTGCTCCCGGTGAAAAATGGCAGGACATGCTTTGATTTGTGGGCAGCCAACCTCTGGCTCTTGGAACAGGCCGGTGTGCGGCAGATAGAGCTTTCGAACATCTGCACGGCTTGCCATGTGGAGGATTGGTTTTCCCACCGCGCAGAGAAGGGGAGGACAGGTCGCTTTGGGGCCTTGATTTATGTGGACTAGGACGAAGTTGCTCAGGTCATGTCGGAGGAATTAGACCGTCTTATTCGGCAAAACTATGCAAGGGTGTTGGATAAAATAGCCTACGCAGCACGTGCCGCAGGCAGGGAACCCGACTCGGTGTGCCTGGTGGTAGTAACTAAAGGCCAGCCCCTGGCGGTCGCACAGGCAGCGGTTAGAATCGGAGTACGGGTGTTGGGGGAGAATTACCCCGAAGAGGCATTGACGAAGATACATGCCATCCGTGAAGAAGTGGAATGGCACATGATCGGCCATGTGCAAAGCCGGAAAGCTCGTTTGGTGTGCGACTATTTTGCCTTTCTGCATTCGCTGGATAGCGTAAAGTTGGCAAACCGCTTGGAACGTATGGCGGTTGAAAGAAAGCGTTGTTTACCCGTGTTGCTGGAGTTCAATGTGAGCGGGGAGGCAACCAAGTGGGGTTGGCCGGCGTGGGAAGAGGGGAGATGGCCAGATCTGTTGCCGGAGGTTGAACAGGTTTTAGGATGTGAGCATCTGGAGGTCCGAGGTTTGATGACCGTACCGCCATTTTATGCTGACCCTGAACAAGCACGACCCTTCTTCCGGAAATTGAGGTGCTTGCGGGATTTCCTGGCGGGTCATTACCCCCAGGCAAACTGGCGAGAACTGTCCATGGGAATGAGCGCGGACTTCGAAGTGGCTATTCAAGAGGGAGCCACATTTGTCCGTGTTGGGCAGGCGATTTTAGGCTCGCGAGGGGAGGAGGATGTGAGGTACAAATAGAACACCACAACCCAACCTGCAACTGCTCCAGTTGGCGTCAATAGGTATATAGCGTGAATGGCTAAATTAAACTTTGGCTGGCACAGGTTTTGAGCCCGCGCTACCAGACGGATGTGTCTCTGCTGAATTTGCTACGTAAAAAATATCAGAATTATTCAAATCAAGAAAGCTGAAACCAACCATGTCTACAACTGAAAAGGAAATCCCTCCCCCCATCTTTCTAAATGGCAAGCTTGTTTACTTGCGTCCACTTGAACAAACTGACATCCCTCAACTCCTGGTCTGGGCCAACGATCCTGAAATCCGGGAACTGACTGGAGAAGTCATGCCCACATCTCGCGCCGATCAGGCATCCTTTCTGGAAAAGGTCATCCATGACCCGCATCGAGTCTGGTTAGCAATTGTTCGGCGTGAAGGCCATCGGCTCATCGGTGAAACAGGCCTTCTTAGAATGTTTCCAGCATGGCGTACTACCGATCTCAGCATCATCATTGGGGATAAGACCGCGTGGGGAAAAGGCTATGGCACAGAGACAATATCTTTGATGTTGAATTTAGCATTTGGTTATTTAAACATGCATCGAGTGGCCATTGGAGTCGTGGGCAGTAATGAACGGGCCATACGCTTTTATGAGAAAGCGGGCTTTGTGCGGGAGGGGGTACAACGAGATGGGTACTATTCCAATCATGGCTATCAGGATTTCGTAATGATGAGCATATTGGAAGATGAGTTTCGTGCCCGGTATCAGGTATAGCTATGGTATAGGCTGGTAGCTCCCTCACTTTTTCTTCAGCGCGCCACAATGGGGACAGTTCTGGTCTCGGTTAGACAATAACTGACCGCAAAAAGTACAAGGTTGAGATGTCAGTGCGGTTCCACAAGTTGGACACCAGGTGTATTCCTCCCGCAGGTTCCCACCGCAGGAAGGGCACAAAAGTTGTGCTTCGACCTGAGGTATTGAAGTCCTATTCTCCTGTGTGGTGGGAGGCGTGAGTATGGCTGAGTGAATCCGAGGGTTGACGAAACCACAGCACATATTCAACCTCACTTCTGGAGAGAGGTGCCACAATAGGGGCAAACCTTCCAGTTCCGTTCAGATGGTTGACCACATTGTTCGCACTTAATTTGAGCTGAGGCGGGAGAATCGCTCACGCCTCTTTTACTGATAAGATTCCCCAAATAAATCCCTCCAGCTATTACCAGTATCAGTAATCCCAGGGGGATCAGTAAACGGCTAAGCATCCACAACCAGCCCAAGGCGCTGTAACCTGAGGGAACGACTCCCATGGGAAAACCGCCCATCATGCCTCTGTGGACACCAACCCAACCTTGATCCACCATGAACCAGGTAGGTATTAGCCACAAGGCGAGCAAGATTATGGCGATAACACTGATCCAAATAACGATGCGTTTCATTGGTATAAACCTCCAAGGTGTGTGATAGTAGAAACGACACCCAGATGATAATCGTTAATTGTGAAGAACTTGTGAATGAATGACGAAGATAAGGTGAAGATTGAAGGCGGTGACGCGCCGAAAAATCGGTAAAAATTCTGCTACATATGATCAGGCCAAGGACAGTGGCAAGAACGATTTAGAAAAACTGAACAAGGAGAAATTTAATAGTTGACATGTTATGCCAATGTCCCCATTTGAGTCAGTGCATCTACGACGGAAAGTGACCGCCCTATCTTTAGGTTATTTCTGTTCCCCAATGGTGTGTAGCAAAGCCAGGTTGGGTGGACGCATGGCTCCCACAGGAAAACCGGAGATCATCACTACCTGTTGACCCGCTTGCACCGGAGTGGCTGACATCATAACTTCTTCGACATGTGAAAGCATGTCTTCCACGGTGTTGGAAAAGGGAACCAACATGGGAATCACTCCCCAATATAACCCCAGCCGATGATATGTCCGCGGCTCAGGAGTGAAAGCGAAGATAGGTACACGTGGTCGTGCTTTTGACATCAGACGCGCGGTCCTTCCGGACTGAGTGAACACTGCTATGGCAGCCACATCCCTATCATGAGCCAGATCCCAGGCTGCACGCGTTATGGCTGAGGCATCATCGTAATTGATTTCCTTAGCTGGTCTGTTCCAGTGCCCCCACTCTTCCAGGTGGGCTTCAGCCTGACGTACGATGGCGTCCATCATCTTGACCGCTTGGAGGGGATATTTGCCCGAAGCGGTCTCTGCAGAGAGCATGACCGCATCTGTGCCATCAAAGATGGCATTGGCTACATCGGTTGCCTCCGCACGCGTGGGGCGCGGGTTGTACACCATCGAGTCCAACATCTGTGTGGCAGTGATGACCACTTTACCCTGTTGATTGGCAGCCTCAATGATACGCTTCTGGGTGATGGGAACGCTCTCTGGGGGCATTTCCACGCCCAGATCTCCCCTAGCGACCATGACACCATCTGACACTTGCAGGATTTCTTGCAGGTTCTCCACAGCTTCGGGTCGCTCTAGTTTGGCAATGGTAGGGGTTTGTTGAAGGACGGCACCATGTTTGGATATGGCCTCACACACTGCGGTGATGTCTTTAGCACAACACACGAATGAGATAGCCACCACGTCAATTTCTGCTCCCAACCCAAATTCCAGGTCCGCTCTGTCCTTGTCGGTAAATGAGGGAACGCTCAGGATGGCTCCGGGCAGGTTTACGCCTTTGTTCGATCTCAAGGTTCCCCCAATCACCACGTGCGTGTCCACGCTATCCTCTCCGATGTCCGTCACTCGCAGTTCGATTTGGCCGTCATCTATTAGTATTCGTCCACCCACCGCGACGTTTCTGGGGAGATCAGAAAAATCTACCGCTACCTGGTGCTGATCCCCTACGATGTCTTTTGTGGTTAACTTCAGGTGCTGGTTAGCCTGGACCTCAACCTGACCGCCGGTTATTTCTTTGACCCGTATTTTTGGGCCTTGGAGGTCTTGCATGATGGTGACCGGCTTTCCCAGTTGCTGAGAGAGACGACGCAAATCTCGGATCATCCGGCCATGCTCCTGGTGTGTGCCATGAGAGAAATTCAGACGGGCCACATCCATACCTGCCAGGATGAGCTGTTCCAGAATGGTTTCATCCTGGCTGGCAGGACCGAGGGTGACGACAATTTTCGTACGTCGTTCCATTATTTCACTTGATCAGGCAGGTCTTTCCTGAGCCCCAAGCAGGTGAACGAGGATTGCCTTTTGGGCATGAAGGCGATTGTGCGCTTGGGGGAAGATCATGGAGTGAGGCCCGTCGGCTACTTCATCGGTGATCTCCTGCCCGCGGTGAGCCGGCAGGCAGTGCATCACAATGGCCGTCGGTTTGGCCTTTGACACCAGACTGGCGTTAACCTGATAGGGTGGGAACACCGTTTCCCGCTTGCGTGCTTCATCCTCCTGTCCCATACTGACCCATGTGTCGGTGTAAATAACGTCAGCCTCCTGCACAGCCTCGCGGGGGTCGCGGAGGGTAGTTATCCTACATCCGTTCTCAACAGCGATTGACTGCCCCAACCTGACGGCTTTTTGGGAGATTTCGTAGCCTTCCGGGCTAGCGATGGTGAAGTTAGCGCCCAGTTTGGCGGCAATGTGCATCAAAGAAACCGCCACGTTGTTGCCATCACCTACAAAGGATATATTCAGCCCCTTGACCTTGCCGAAGTGCTCGTAAATTGTGAGGGCATCCCCCAATGCCTGACAGGGGTGGTTGTAATTGCTCAAGCCGTTGATCACCGGGATGCTGGCCCAACGGGCTAATTCGACGACATGCTCGTGATCGAACACCCGCGCCATCATCGCCTCCACATACCCCGACATCACGCGAGCGATATCGGCGATGGATTCTCGCTTGCCCAGTCCAATCTCGGCTGGGGATAGATACAGTGCATCGCCTCCGAGATGGCGCATGGCCATATCGAAGGACACCCTGGTTCGCAGGCTGGGTTTCTGGAAGATCATGGCCAGGGTTTTTCCCTTCAACAAGGGACGATTCCCCCCAGCTTTCCATTCCTCCTTCAGACGAACAGCCAAATCGAGCAGCTCGAGAAGCGTTTGAGGTGAGTAATCAGCAATCGCAAGGAAGTCTTTCATGGTTATCTCCATTGGTGGAATTTTTATGTTCCGCCTGCGAGTATATCACAGGTAGGATATCTGCCCGTCCGCCACCCACCAACGTTCACCAACCAGCCGGTTGCGCATGCACGTTTCTAGGTATACCCAATATCCGGAGAAAGAGGGATTGAGCTGAGCATGAAGGTACCACTGCCTCGGGCAATAACCTGCCCCTGGTTGTCGGTCACCTCCGATTCGGCGATGAACAGACGACGCCCGTGATGCACCACCCTCCCGACAGCCGTCATTTCCCCTTCCTGGATGGCGCGGATCAGGTAGATGTTGAAGCTCACCGTCAACACAAAAACATTTTCGATCAGCGAGCTGACCGCAAAAAAAGCTGTATCGTCCAAGGCTTTGAAGATGACCGAGCCATGCACAGCCCCTGCTGCGTGAAAGAACTCTTCCCGCACCGGTAGGGTAAGCCGTGCCTGACCTTCGGTGATGTGTAACTTTGGACGGAAATATTTGTTCAGCGGAGCATTAACATACATGTGCTCTAGCTTACGGAAATGTTCCTCTTTGATCAAAGTCTTATACTCCTTGAAGCGTTACAGAGGGGATTTTGCTTGCCTGCCATTCCAGACAGCCGGGCGGTCAGGCACCCCAGGTGAAGGGCAAGCCTCCAAGGCGAACGTCGCCTCTCGAAAAAGTAGAAATAGAGGGCGTCCCAATCCACTACCCTTAATTCCTTACCCGAACATTTTCATCATCCTGGAAAAGAGCCTACAGGATTTCCTGGATGGGTATTTTCCGTTCAATTGCCCGTTGCAGCATCCATTCTTTGATATCCCCTGGTGGAGTGGTGATTTCCTCTTCCGGCCGGCGTTCAAGGCGCAAGGCGCCCGTGGAGCAGGCGATGGTACATACACCACAACCCACACAGCGGGACAGGTCTACTTCACACACCATGTCTGGTACGGATAACGCCTCGAACTGGCAACGTCCTACGCAATCCAGGCAACCGTTGCAGATATCCGATTCGACTACGGCACGGAAGTTTGAACGCGCAACTGCAGTAGGGATGTCGAATTCGGCTATACCCCGCAAGATGCCGCAGCAGCAGGTACAGCAGTTGCAGATGTAGAAGTGCCGGCTTTGGTGGTTGGCCACCGTGTGCACCAATCCGGCCTCTTCTGACTCGTGTAGTATCTGCAGCGCTTCTTCCCTGGAGATCACACGGGAGACCTCGCTGTTTCCGAAGGCACCCTCTACGGGTGCAAAGAACAAGCAATTATCAATGCGGTGATCACAGCCCTTACCGATGAGATGTTGTTGTGCCCGGCAGATGCATTTGCGTACCCCCCAGGATTTAGCGCTTTCGATGAGTTCATGAGCCTGTTCGTAGGGGAAGATTTCCAGGTCGAAAGAGATTGCCTCCCCCACGGGAATCACGCGATGCAAGGAGGGCTTTTCTCTTAGAATGCCGCCATTGATCTCCTGCATGTACTGTTCAAACAGTTGGGCCAGTTCTGTGTCTAACCTGGGCAACTGCTCTTCGTAGATTCCGACCACAAAGGGCATCAACCCGAACTGCAGCTCAGACCCCTCCTTCTTCGCCCGGATTAAGCCTTTGCGGGTCATGTTTTTGAGCAGTTGATAAGCGTCCTCGGAGTCCATACCTGCGCGAGGAGCGATCTGGCTGGAGGGTTCCGTGGTGAGGCGCATCACGCTGGCCAGAGCAGCTTCTTCGGGGGTGAAGATTTTTTCCAATAGGCGTAGTTCCACGCCGCTCTCGGTAGGCGGGTAACCGTTCGGAATGGCGTCCAGCCTCTGTGCAAGTTTGCGGTAGATGTCTTGGGTCATTGCAGTCCTTTTTTATAAGATCGGTTGGATATTTTTATTGATCATAATGTCCAAGGTTCCCCTGACGAACACCAATGGATATGAATATACAGGTTTATTCTATACAGGCAACTTGAACAAAAGAAGAAGCTGGAGAATTATTATAATTGATGTTAATCACGGGCAGTGTTTGTAGGTGAGCATCTTCTCAAAGAAATAAACAAGCGGTCGAGCGACCGCTTGTTTATTGGAGTATATTCTTCTGACAGAATCAGAATACGACCTGAAAAAGGGGCTATGGTTTAACTGTGACTTTGAAACCCGAGTCACCTTCCGTTCCTGCGGGACCGAAACATTCGACTCTGTACTCACCGGGTGCTATTAATCTTTCACCGCTGTTTGGATCTGCGTTAATAAAGCTGGCACTCCAGTCAACCCCTCTCCAGGTAATATTTTGAGGGTACAACCAACCAGCAACGCCACCACCGAGGTAATTAAAGCGTAACCGGGTTACGTAACCATTTCCATCTGCCATGAATGGATTGTCAATACCTGAATAAATCACATCGTCGATGCTATTCAGGGCACATCTCCCTCTCGTATAAGTTGTTCCACCACCCACCGTCGTCAAGGTTAATCTAAATGAGTAGAAGCAAAGGGGGTCTGCACCTACGGTGTCTTCAACATCTAATGTCCAGACTCCCAGGGGATTAGTTCCATTAAAGGCAGCCAGGGGATTGACTGGTTGAAAGGTACCACTGGTCGGTGTGCCACCTGGTGGAGCTGCCGCTCCGTCATTAAGGATAACGGTGACTTGACCACCATGGACGTTTCCAACATAGGTATTAGCAGGAATGACTTGAACGTTAACACCTGTAGGACCTCTTAGGGTGAATTTGATTTCACCGTTATAAGCATTTCCTCCTTGATGACCAGGACCACCAACGGATGGACAAGCGCCGAAACCCAGTCCCGCTTCATCTATTTTTTCGAAGACGATTTTGAGGTCTACATCAACGATGGCAGCCCCGGGCAGGATTTGCTGGTTCGTGAAGGTAACGGTCCTTTGGATTACTCCATTATCAATCTCACCACCCACCTTGTTGATAAGGGAAACTGGGTTTTGGGGTGGAGGGGGAGCTGCATAATTTGCTTCCACCGGAAATAGGCTGAGAGCCAGTCCAACGACAAGCGCAGAGGTAAGTAAGACTATCAGGTTTCTAAATAAAAGTGATGGTTTTCTTTTCTCTGACATTTCACCCTCCTCATAATTTGTTGGTGTCAGAAGAATATAGAGCGGGTGATGGGATTCGAACCCACGAATAGTAGCTTGGGAAGCTACTGCCTTACCGCTTGGCAACACCCGCTCACAACGGTATTGTAGCCAGACCCAATTCGGCTGTCAAGCGGTTTAGTCTAAAACAACCCCCAATCTCCCCCAGAACCCTCTTCCATCATGGAGGGTTCCCACATTTCCACACCCATTTCGATCGTGGTTGGGCGTTTGAGGACCTCCTCACCTTTTTGCCGGGTGGTTTCCAACAATGCAGGGCCATAAGGACAGAAGGGCGTGGTCAAAATCATCGTTATGTGGGCTTCCTCCTCGTTTATCTCCACATCTCGAACCAACCCTAACTCGACGATATTCAACCCTAGCTCCGTATCCATCACGTGGCGTAAAACCTTACGTACCGCAGCAGATAATTCAGGATAGGAGGCATCCGCTTTCCAGGTAAGGGTTGTGGGGGTTTCTTCAGACATGTGGTGGTTGGTATGTTATTGTTCAGAGACAATGTACATACAGTAATCGTCGCCGCTCAGGATGCAACGTGATTTCCTGACCTGAGTTGCCAGGACAGCGTTTATCAAGGCATGATCAACGGAACACACCTCAGGATGGTGCTTCCCTACGCGGTAATACGGACAGTTAAACCCCCGGATGTGGTATTCATCACCCACTCGTTCCCAATAGATGTTGAAGCCCTCTTCCGTGAGCAGGTCTTGCAGCAGGACAAGGCGGTCTTCAAGGGCAGTACCCTCATGCTTGATCTCTGCAGTGTAATCTTTAGCCACTTGCTTGGCCATATTAGTGAACAGGTTGTGTATTGTCTCCGGAGGCAGGGTTTCCTTGATCTGTTCTAACAGGCGCACAGTCAGGCGGAGATAGCCGGTGGGGAAACGCTCTATTCCTGCGTCGGTTAAAAAATACTGCCGGCGCGGGCGCCCCACGCCGTGGCGCTCAATGTCCGAGGTCACCAGACCATCTGCTTCTAGTTTGATGAGATGATGGCGGACAGATATAGGGTTTATGCCAATTACCTCGGCAAGTTCATTAATGCTACAGCTCTGGCGCTTTAGCAACGTTTCCAAAACACGTTCACGAGTGCTGATTGCCATGGTTTCTAACCTATAAACCTCCGAGTACCCCTAAGGATAAAGCTCGGTCAGTATATCATGCCAGTGTAGGAGCGTCAATAATCTAGATTTTTATCCTAAATATTCAGGACTGTTGCGACGTACTGTGACCAGATGTGACAAATTCGACCTTCTCCTCCTCAGATATTTTACGTGGTAGGACAGACCTACCGGCTGCCTCCTCCCACTAACCGTAGACACCGATCGGTGAGGTGTGCAACCACCTAACCGGCACTATTTGTTGACCTCCCTCACTAAGCAACAAGCCATAATCCGTCTGTTTGTCCGGATCAGATTTGGCGTACTATAGAAAACTTCTGGTCATTCTTATGTTTTCTTCGAACCTCGGAAGGCCATAACAACCCCGATCAGCGTGATGACCAACCCAACACCGGCAACGGTCATCTGCTTCCATCCAAACACACCCGGGTCTTTACCAAGTCCTATATAATCGGCAGCCAGCCCAACGATGAGGGCCAGTACTCCGATGATGATCAAAATGATGCTGATAGTTTTGGAGGTCATATCTGTACTCCTTTACTTAAGGTAAGTGTGACAACTTGGATGACAGAGTTTTTATCCCCATGAATAGCAACACACACCAAGAATTAAAGAGTCACATGAAAATTTTACGTCATATTGGCATGGCGAAGATTTGAATTTATTGTTTCTTCCCGGACCTAACAATAATGCGGTTGCCAACGATAACGACAGCGACGCCGACCGCTGCCCCGGTCAATTGAGCCCATCCGATGATGGTTGGATCTGTTCCAATACCAATCAGATCAGCCAAGATCGAAACAAGAAAGACGATCAGACCGATAGCAAATAATATCCATCCAATAATTTTATTTTTCATAGATGCCTCCTCGGATTTCAAGCCATTATCGCGCAGATAGATTCAGAAGGCAAGTGAGTTGAGGTTATTATTGCCTGGTTATAAGCGGTGAATTTATTAGATTTTTATACAAAATATTGACCATGCGTTTTGGGTGTGTTATAATCGGCCAGAAATTCGCTCTGGAAGAAAATTTTCAAAAAAGATAACTGCACTTTAACGTAATTTGCCTGTAGGCGGATTTCTCAACCGCTACGATTAATCAGGGTAGGTTTGAAACCCGCCTTACATTTGATTGATAGTCTTATTCTAAAATTGCCATCCCCCTGTAGGGGGTTGTGAAAGGTCTATATAAGGAGACCAAGCTGAAATGTCCGAATTGGTTATCCGTGATTTACATGTCCATGTTGGAGAAAAGGAAATCCTGAAAGGGGTCAATCTAACCATAAAGCCTGGTGAAGTTCATGCATTGATGGGACCAAACGGTACCGGTAAATCAACCTTGGCTTATGCTCTTATGGGACATCCAAGATATGAAATTACACAGGGAGAAGTGCTCTTTGGGAGGCAGAACTTACTCGCCCTGGAGACCGATGAGCGCTCCCGGCTGGGCCTCTTTTTGGCCTTTCAGTATCCAGTAGCTGTTCCGGGGGTATCGGTAGCGAATTTCTTACGCACAGCCCTGAACGCACATCGCAAGAGGCAGGATCCGGAGGATAAAGGAATTCCTATACCGGAATTCCGTAAAATGCTGAAAGAAAAGATGGACCTGTTACAGATGGATTATGCCTTTGCCGGCCGATACTTGAACGAAGGTTTCTCGGGGGGAGAGAAGAAGCGCGCTGAAATTTTACAACTGGCAACCCTTCAACCAGAAATTGCCCTCCTCGATGAGACCGACTCTGGATTGGACATTGATGCCTTACGCATCGTTTCTGACGGAGTTAACGCTTTACGAGGACCAAATTTGGGTGTGTTGGTGATCACCCATTACCAACGCATATTAAATTACATCCGACCAGAACATGTGCACATCATGATGGACGGTCACATCGTCGAATCAGGAGGTCCCGAGTTGGCGTTGCATCTCGAAGAGCATGGTTACGATTGGTTGCGTAAACAGAATCACATCGAACGAATATAATCCAAATTGAGGCTCTGATGACCAACAATCCCGAGATCCTGGTTGGAATTGGGGATTACAAGTACGGTTTTCGCGATCCCGAAACGTACACCTTCAAAGCTCGAAAGGGGCTGGATGAGGAGATCGTCCGTCAAATCTCGGCCTTGAAGGGGGAACCCTCCTGGATGGAAGAATTCCGCCTGCGTGCTTTAGCACATTTTGTGTCCCGGCCCATGCCCACCTGGGGGGCAGACCTTTCCCAGTTAGATTTAGATGATATTTACTACTATGTCAAACCTGCCGAAAAAGAAGGCCGAAGCTGGGACGAGGTCCCCGATACGATCAAAGAGACCTTCGAACGGCTGGGTATCCCCGAAGCCGAGCGTAGGTTCCTGGCAGGTGTGGGTGCGCAGTATGAATCCGAGATGGTGTACCACAGCATCCAGCAGCACCTGGAGTCGCAGGGTGTCATCTTTAAAAGCATCGAGGATGGGCTTCGAGAGCATCCTGACCTTTTCCGTGAATATTTCGGCACAGTAGTGCCCATAGAGGATAACAAGTTCGCGGCCCTGAACAGCGCAGTGTGGTCAGGGGGCTCATTTGTATATGTACCCCCTGGTGTGCACGTGGAAATGCCACTGCAGGCGTACTTCCGGTTGAACGTGGCAAACATCGGTCAATTTGAACGCTCTATAATCATTGCCGATGAAGGTGCACAGGTACACTATGTGGAGGGTTGTACAGCTCCCACGTACACCACCCATTCCTTCCACAGCGGCGTTATCGAGATCATTGTCAAACCAGGCGCACGTGTTCGCTACACCACCATCCAGAATTGGTCGCACAACGTGTTCAACCTGGTAACCCAGCGGGCGCTGGTTCACAAGGATGCCATCATGGAATGGGTGGATTCCAACCTGGGATCCAAAGTTACCATGAAGTACCCTGCTTGCTACTTGATGGGTCCAGGCGCTCATGGCGAAATCCTTTCCATGGCATTCGCGGGCGCTGGGCAACATCAAGATGCCGGTGGAAAAATGGTACACGTCGCTCCTTTCACCAGCAGCAAAATTACGTCCAAGTCTATCAGCAAAGATGGGGGCCGTTCTTCGTATCGCGGTTTGGTCAAGGTGTATAGAGGCGCTAATCATTCTCAGTCAAACGTGGTCTGCGATGCACTAATTATGGATCCCCGCTCTCGATCGGACACATACCCAAGCATTGAGATTGATGAACAGGATACCAGCGTGGGGCACGAGGCTTCGGTATCCAAAATAGGGGAGGACCAGCTCTTCTACCTGATGAGCCGGGGGTTGAGCGAGGGAGACGCCACCACAATGATCGTCTCAGGTTTCATTGAACCCTTGGTCAAAGAGCTTCCCATGGAATACGCCATTGAGATGAACCGCTTGATCCAATTGCAGATGGAAGGTTCTGTGGGTTGAGCAATCCGGTGATAGGTTATGGCTGATAGAGTTGTGACTCGAAAACAACCTGTGTTACGCAAAGGGATATCCGATTTCCCGTTTACCGCGGGGATGGTCCCCTCGAGTGACGGTGCGGAATTTGCGCGTGCGTACCGCCATCAGGCATGGTCTGACTTTGAGCGGATTCCCATGCCCACGACCCAAGACGAACCCTGGCGTCGTACGGACCTTCGAGGGCTTGAAGCTGATACTTTTCGGCTGGCAGATATCCGGGCTTCGGAGCGGTTGCCCCCAGTCCCGGGGGAGTTGTTACTGCCTCTCACAGAACAAGGGCAGGGTGGTCGTTTGGTCCTGCTTCCAGGTAGCGTGCACGCAGAAATGAGCCCCGAACTGAGACAAACTGGGACGATATTTGCGGATCTGATCACTTCGGAGCGGGAACATCCGGATGTTTTAGAGAGGATATTGGGTAAAGTCATCCGTACGGATGAAGGCAAGTTCGCGGCTCTGGCGGGTGCACTGGCCGGAACAGGTGCGTTGGTATACGTGCCACCTGGCGTTCACGTTGAACAGCCCTTGCACAGCCTCCTCTGGGGATCTGGCGAAAGGTTGGCATATTTTTCCCACCTGCTGATATACCTGGATGAAGGAGCATCCCTTACCTACATCCATGAAGCCGCTTCACCGACACACGAAGGAAACCAAACTCTACATGCTGGACTGGTTGAGGTGATAGTAGAGGCTGGAGCGGCTCTGAAATTTGTCGATCTGCAATCCTGGGGTAAACACGTGTGGAATTTCACCCATGAGCGTATCCGTGTGGCCGAGGATGGGCATCTGGATTGGATCATAGGCACCCAGGGAAGCAAAGTAACGAAGAACTTTGCCACTCTGGATCTGATAGCTCCTGGGGCCACAGCTCAGGTTTCCGGGTTTTATTTTGTGGTTGACCATCAGCACGTAGACCTGGATACCCAACAGAACCACCTGGCTCCAGATACGACCAGCGATTTACAATTCAAAGGGGCTCTCAATGGGAAGAGTCGAGCGATTTGGCAGGGGATGATTCATGTAGCTCCGGGGGCACAAAATGCTGATGGTTACCAGGCAAACCGAAATCTGGTGCTCAGTGAAGAGGCTCGAGCGGATTCCATCCCTGGGTTGGAAATATTGGCCGATGATGTGCGTTGCACACATGGGGCTACCGTTGGTAAAATTGACCCAGACCATCTTTTTTACATTCTCAGTCGAGGTGTCCCAAAGGTTGATGCAATCCTGATGATCATAGATGGTTTCTTCGATCCAATTATGGAACGTATTCCCTTCGAGGGGATGCGTGAGCGATTAAAGCGGGAAATTATCCAAAAAATGGTATGAGTGTACATAGGCACAGGAGGTAGCATTGGCAGAAGTGCGATTTAAATCTGCACCTGAGCGAGAGGGGATTTATGAAATTGGTGATGTTGTAGAGGTGTATTGTGATCACGAACGCGGCGGTGAGCGGGTTCGAGACTGGCTAAAAGGTGTCGTCGTTCAGTCGGATGAAAAGATGGTCGCCATCCAGTTCAATGAAAATGTTTATCTGACCAATGGCTGGATGGTTCCCGACCATGTACTCTGGTGTCCCCAAAAGTCAAAAAATATCCGATACCCAAAGAAAAAAGGCAGGCGAGGATAAAACCACCCCATCGGTCTGAAGGATTACTCCTCAGAACCGGTCCCTTTGGGGTGGTTGTCATTTTATGGAAAACAGGCAAACCAATTCTCTAAATGCACCTGTTTTTGACGTAGAAAAGGTGCGTTTGGATTTCCCCACCTTGCGCAGAGAAATTCGATCAGGAGTACCTGTTGTATACCTGGATTCTGCAGCTACCAGCCAGCGACCACAACAGGTCATCGAAGCCATGGATGATTTCTACAACCATTACAACGCCAACATCCACAGGGGCATCCATACAATGGCTGAAGAAGCCACAGCGGCCTACGAAAAAGCGCGTCAGTGTGTTGCTGATTTCATCCATGCTCCCTCAGCCCAACAGATAATCTTTACCCGGAATACTACCGAGTCGATCAATTTGGTGGCCTACAGTTGGGGACGGACGAATCTGAATCCCGGTGATGTAGTGGTGCTGACTGAGATGGAGCATCACTCCAACCTGGTGCCCTGGCAGATGTTAGCCACCGAGAAGGGGCTGAAGTTAAAATTCATACCACTAACAGATTCTGGGTTGTTAGACCTAGATGTGTATCGTGATCTACTCAAATTCAATCCAAAACTGGTGGCCTTTGTTCACATGTCGAATGTGTTGGGGACCATAAATCCAGCCAGGGAAATTGTACAACAAGCAAAGGTAGTCGGTGCCGTTACCCTGGTGGATGCAGCCCAATCTGTGCCTCACATACCGGTGGATGTACAGGATATAGACGCAGATTTCATGGCCTTTTCCGGCCATAAGATGTGTGGACCAACGGGTATTGGTGTGCTTTATGGGCGTCTTGAAGTGTTGGACGCGATGCCCCCTTTTTTGGGTGGCGGGGACATGATCAAACGTGTATGGTTGGAGGAATTTACTACCAGTAAATTGCCTTATAAATTTGAAGCTGGCACCCCAGCGATTGCCGAGGGCATCGGGTTGGGCGCGGCTGTTGACTATATTTCCTCACTTGGGATGGATGCCATCCGCGATTACGAGCATACATTGACTTCCTATGCCCTGGATCGCTTAGAGGAGATTCCAGGTCTGCGGGTACTCGGTCCACCGGCTGATAAAAAAGGTGGTGTGATTGCTTTTACCCTCGATGAGGCACACCCCCACGATGTTGCCCATATACTGGATAGTTTCGGTGTAGCAGTACGTGCTGGCCACCATTGTGCTATGCCATTGCATGAGAAGTTTGGCCTCCCGGGCTCTACACGAGCCAGCTTCTACCTGTACAACACCCTGGAAGAAGTAGACCGTCTGGTAGAGGCAATTTACAAAGTAAAGGTGATTTTCTCCTAATTACTTGGGTGGTTGGAAATCTGTACCTTTGCCGTGACAGTGTACAAATGCCCGTTCAACTCTGCCTTCCTTCATGTTGTAAGGAGCGGGAAATCGTTCACTCAATGATAGTACAAGGAAAATATGGAAGACCTGTACCGAGAAATCATCATTGATCGTTATAAAAATCCACATCACTTCGGAAAATTAGAACCTCATGACATTTCTTTTGAGGACGATAACCCTCTATGCGGTGACCGTATCCGTATTGACCTGCGGGTGGACGAGAACGATGTTATACAGGAAGCCGCCTTCAGCGGTCATGGTTGTTCGATATCCTTAGCTTCCGCTGATTTACTGATAGAGTCCATTATCGGTAAAAGTCTGGAAGAGGTGAAAAAGCTTACCAAGGAGGAGGTATTGGATCTGCTAGGGATTGAGGTTGGTCCTGTACGTATCAAATGTGCCCTGCTATCCCTAAAAGTGCTCAAAGCGGGTGCTTATGGGCTAACTGAAGCACCTGATGAACTGGTGGATTGAGATTTTCGAGTCCTGGATAATGTAAATATGGATAATCAGAAGTCTACAGATTCAGGGAAAATTGAATATATCCTCGTTTGTCCGGTAGATGAACTAAAAAACAATGAGAGGCTCTACATTGATGTAGATGGCCTATCCATGCTCATATTCAACATTGGGGGTAACTTTTACGCCCTTGCGGATGTCTGTTCTCACGACGACGGCCCACTTGGTGATGGAGAGCTACAAAGTTGGAATGTGGTATGCCCTCGTCACGGAGCTCGATTTGACGTACGAACAGGGGAAGCGCTTAGTTTACCCGCCGTTGTGGATATATCCACCTATCCGGTTCGTATCAGGGATGGGAACTTAGAGGTGGGCATACCCAAAGCGAAGTAGGTCGAGTAGCCATCTCAACCAATTTAGATGGAGGATTTCAAATGTTTTTAATTCAACAGCTCCCCGTGCAGGAAAGGTTCATGGGGAGCTAGGAATTTAATGGTTTCTTCGTATGCTTGGAGAGGGCCTAGGTAATGGGTAACCACCTCACGTCGTCTGATGGCTGCCACGGCATCCCGGTATTGTTGAGAACCCGTACTCACTCCCTGGGCTTTGAGCTGTCGGTATCGAGTCAGGTCTGGCCAATGCCAGGGTTTTGTCCTCAAGGTATCTGAGTGACTGATATCGAAGTGCAGGTGATAGGCGGTAACCGCTGCGCTTTTCATCTTAGAGAAAAGGAGGGCTTCTGTCAATCTACTTTTCACCACAACTCACCCTCTCGCCATTCTGCAGATAATCCTTCATCAAGGTCGAGCTGGGGTGTTTTGGGCAGGCGCAAAATCATGACCCGTTCCTCAGGAGTGGGTACCAATCCCCTGGTGCTACGGATATACAAGGGTCCACGCCAGTAAACCCAACCTAGTCTTGCGTACAATCCTGATTTTGCGGGACATAAAGCACCCAGGTCAAAGTCAGTGATGGATTTAGCAAGCTCCTGCATGATGGCAGTAGCGAAACCACGCCTCTGAAATTCCGGGGCGGTGGCCACCATCTCCACATATGCGGTCCGTAGAAGGGGACTATTTCCTGCCTGAAGCCAGCGCGTGACCCACATGGCGTGGCTGACCATAGTATTACCAAAGTAACCGATCACATGAGTCGCACCGGGGTACACCTTAAACAACGGTTCCAGGTCTTCTTGATAGGCTCGGTTGCAGAAAGTGATAATCTCAACCTTCTCGTCCCTGGTGAGAGCATCCCCCTCACGCAGCTCGATCTTCAAATTTTCGATCATGAATTTTTCCGAGGAAGAGTGGATGATCACAAATGACCCTCTTCCCTAAAAATAGAAGAGAATGGCTGTGGAAGTTAGGAGGGTCTCTGCATTACATCTCATGATAGAACATGTCAGGGTTATCTCTCAATGCTTCAGCGTAGAGTTCGACCAGCTCGCTCAACCGTAGAAGCCTGGCTATGGCTCTGCCAATAGTGACCGTTCTCATGATGCCATGTTCTTTGCAAACTGGCTCCAGCCTGGCAAAATCAGGATAGGGTCCAAAGTCCCACTCCCATTCATCTTCGGGATATCTATCGGTGAATCCTTGTGGGGGTGTTATCTTTTTCAATATACGTTCAGGCAATTGGACCCGCGATTCTGCCAGATGCATGGCTGTGCACCTATCAAGTCCTACTCCAAGCAGCAGTACGTATCCATTAGCTTCTAAAACTCTATCCCAGCCCTGGCACAGCCTATCTGCGTCCCTGCCAATAGCAGCTAGCGAGAGAGAAGGGTGTGGGCTCCTGATAGCTCCTTTCCTTTTTCTGAACGTCTCAGGGATAGTACCTGTGTTGCACGGTGTCTCAACGGGGTCGTAGGGCAAGATTTTATACTTCCACATCAAACCTGCCTCAACCTCTTCAGGTGTTCGCTCTACTTCAAGCAAATTAATCGAATGGGTAGGCATTACCACAGCCCCTTCCTCACCAACAACCTCAAGCAATGCCTCGATCACGGCCTCAGCCCCACCTTCTACATACCCAAAACTACTGAGCGAACTGTGAACCCCCACGATATCCCCTCGCTTCAAGCCCAGCTCCTGCAACCCCCTCTTGATATCATCTCTCGTCACTGTCACGCCTCACTTTTCTCCCGACACTATTCACACTTCTGGTTTTTCAGAGAATCTTCCAGTGCAGGTAGTTGACTTCTGCGAGGCATGCAAGAAGGGTTATCACGACTTATGGCCTTCTACATAAATACTGGCCACAATGTCGTTAAGCGATTCTCCCTCTTCTAGATTGCCCTTTCCGATCGGATCTTTTGCGTCAGGGTCAATACAGGCAGAAGATTCTTTGACTGTTACTTTTACATCTTTCAAGCCAGAAGCTTCTACCATCTTCTTATACTCCTCGATACGTATCGCTCCTCCGACACAACTTACATAAGCCTCCATGCTTTCTCTATATTTTGGGGGGAGCTCTTTGAGAAGAGCAGTATCAGAAATTGCGATTCTGCCACCTGGCTTTAAAACTCTATGCATCTCTTGAAAGACTCTCGCTTTATCAGCCGATAGGTTAATAACACAATTACTTATGACGATATCCACCGAGTTGTCTCCCACAGGTAGATTTTCAATCTCACCAAGCCGGAACTCAATATTTTCAAAATTGTTCCTTTGAGCAATGTCCCTCGCCTTTTCAACCATCTCAGGTGTCACATCCACCCCAATGACTTTACCTTTTGGACCGACCCTGGTTGCAGCCAGAAAACAATCAAACCCTGCCCCAGAACCGAGGTCAAGCACCACTTCACCTTCTCTGAGGTTGGCTAAAGCTGTTGGGTTACCACAACTTAGAGCCAGGTTAGCCTCATCTGGAATGTTGATTAGTTCCTCTTCTAAATAACCAATGGACCTGGCAAACTCCGAGGTATCGGGTCCACAAGGGCCACACCCACAACCTTCCTGTTCCTGAGCAATCTTACCGTATGCTTCTCTAACGATTTTTAGCGTTTTCTCCTTATCCATTTTCTGTTCCTCAACAAAGTTTGTGTAGTTTCACTTGAAGCGCGCATCTGACTTCATAGTGCGGACCTGCCCCCTTGCTTGTTCTAACCATCCAATTGGAGCTTCCTGGCTGTGTTCAAAATCAGGTACGTAGGGTTTGATATCCAGTAAGGGGGTTCCAAAATTAAGTACATCTACCTGATCAACATGGATAAGATTATATTCTACGCGGACAAGTTTAACTAACGATAGGCCAATCGGATTTGGACGGCTAGGCGCGCAAGTAGCAAAGATTCCTCGCAACTCTTTATCCAGGAAGGGAGTAACCATCAACCTGGACTGGTTTACCTTATGAAAGTGGTAGATGAAGTAGATGTGGGAGAAGCCATCTATATCCTTCAAACCATCCACAAAATCGGGGGAAATCTCTACAATACCCGCTCCGCTTACCTCACTTGTGGGCTGGATTGGCATTTCTTCCAAGCGATTGAAAGGGCTATGAATGATACCTATCGGCCTGTAATTTGACTCCATATTCCTGCGCACCTTTCACGATAGCTCAAGATTAGGCGATTGCCATACTTGCACCCCCTCCGACTGGTTAACACCAACAAAGGTATAAACCGTTGGGGTAATTATCTCAGCGCCATTGTACACCCAAACCTACTATATTTAGACCAACCATGTACTCCACAAGTGACTTATACCCAACAGCGGTTAGGCAGTAGGAGATAGACGTTATCGGGCACCACTGCCAAACCTGAGCCGCTCGGTTAATAGATAGATCACTATGGCTCGCAGTAAACGATATCCCAGGTTATACCAAATTTGTCTATAAGATGGCCTATGTAGGGACCGTAGGGCATATGGGTGATGGGGGTCAGCACAGTTCCACCGGTTTTCAGCGTGTCAAAATACTTCTCAGCCTCTGCGAATGTGTCGCATTCTACTGTTATTTGATAGGCTTGCTTTTTGTAATCATACTCCTCTACAGTGTCCTGGAGATAGATATAAAAACCTTTTATTTCTAACTCTGCATGGAATAGCTTGCCCAATAACCGTGGGTCATCAGTCATCCCCTTTTGGTACTTGTGCATGCATATGATTTTGCCACCGAATAATTCCTGATAGGTGATGAGCGCCATTTCTGCCTCACCCTTAAGCGATACATTCGTAGCGATTTTCATTGTAATCACTCCTGATACTGTTACGATTTCACTGATATATATCTTTCCAACCGACGTGAGCTTTTCCTCCAAAGCTAAC
The DNA here is from genome assembly GCA_040758495.1 of Chloroflexota bacterium. Taxonomy (GTDB): domain Bacteria; phylum Chloroflexota; class Anaerolineae; order Anaerolineales; family JBFLVL01; genus JBFLVL01. Next base: position 23,156 of record JBFLVL010000022.1, on the reverse strand, counting down.
AAACCAGATTCAGACTTTTCAAAACGCACTGCCTATCGCGGACCCGCAGTAGAGCACCTCCGCAAGTATAAGCCCAACTTGGACAACTGCAAACCAAACCTACTCTTTGTAAATCACCACGAATCGTTCACACACCAGTGGCATATCTTCGACGGGTTCTCTACCAATCAACGCTAACGTACACGAAAAGTAATTCCAATGAGCCTCTCGCCAGTATTTCAGGGAACGATCTCCTTCACCTTCTTCATAGGCGAACTGTTCATCTACCTGATTGAAAGGCCTTATCTCGACTTCGACCGTTTTAATAATACAAAGCGGATTACCTCCCCAATCCAACACAATCGTGATTTTTCCTGCTTCAGGTAAAGGAGCCCCTTCTGCTTCCCACTCCCACAGAGAGGTACAAGATGCTGTCTTTTTCTTAGCAGCAATCAAATTACCCAGGTCATCAGCCAGTTCTTGATCCTCTCCCCATTTTTCAACATGGTAAGTACGTTGATGATACGGAGAATCTTCAGGGAGACCAACTAGGAATCTTCGCCAGTAGGCCTCAATTTGGTCATTCTCGTTGATGTCCATGGTGTATAAACAATAACCGAGATATGTGTGTTTTGCGTATGACCAGGATTTTAGACCCCCCCATAGGCGTTTTTACCCAACATCTGCTCGACCAGAGCCCCACCTGGCAGATTGCTCGTTTACCCCCCTAGTAAAACCAGTCTAGCTCCTTGTAATGGACAGCTTGCCGTTTTCATCCCAAACCTATGAGAAAAATGTATTCAAATCGTAATTGCCGCTATTGAATTCTACGAGCCTGACCCAATCTATCGAACCATCTTCACCACAAATTTCCCATGTTGTGATTGCTTGAGACGAATTGCGGCTTTTTGCAAATCATCGGCAAGTTTACTCTGTTGAGAACTGTTTCCCCAGTTTGGCCCTGATTTGACAGAAACGAGGTAATGAATACCTCTATTCTCAAATTCCAAATCAACCCCAGGTGCAGTTGATTTGTGACCGCCACAGGTCTGACTTGCGATGAAGATCGCAAGGTCTTCCAGAAAATCACCAAAAAGCTTTTCTTCAGATGATGATAGAAAAGCTTCAAGCAATCCCTGCATCAACTCTCCAGCCGTTTTTATGTTCTTGGCTTTGAAAAGATAAGGATTTTTCTTCAACAACTTTTCGAGTTTCAAACTCTCCAGTGAATTGATTCTCTTTCTGTGAAAATCAACAATATTTTTATTTGCGAATTCGTTTACTTTATCGAGTTCCAATGGTTTCATCATTGATCTCCACGTTGTAAAATGCTCGATCATCAAATAAACGGGGCTGGATTTGCATAATTCTTTGGATTGCCTGCTGACAATATTCTTCGTTATTATCTATACCCACATAGTTGCGTTTCAAACGCTTGGCTGCTACAGCGGTTGTTCCCGAGCCGACAAATGGATCCAAAACAATATCATCTGTCTGAGTAAACAGTTTGATAAACCAAGTGGGTAAATCTTCAGGAAAAGCTGCACTATGCTCTCGATTTGAACATTCGGTAGCCATATGAATTACATTAGTTGGATAAACTGTATCACGACCGACCCAATTCGATACATTTTTACCAAATCCGCTTCCCACTTTAGATTCATCCCTTGTCTTGTCGGTTTCGCTTAGATTATTCAAACGCGTTTTTGCCCAATCTCCTACTGGGACCATGACTGCTTCTTGATACATGTTAAACTTACGGTGTTTATTAAACTGTAACAGCCTTTCCCAAGAATCCCTAAAACGATTAGGCCATTTCCCTGGATAGGAATTTTTCTTGTGCCATATGAACTCTTCAGTCCATAGCCACCCTTGTTCTCTCATCTTCAAAATTAATTCAATTACATATATGTGGCGTTCCCCCATTACGACCCTTTCTTTGATATTTAGAATGAAAGTCCCAGTGGGTTTTAGCACACGTAAAAATTGTTCGGCTTTTGGGAGAAACCAATCGACATAATCACCAGGTTTCACGCCACCATACGAACTCGCTCTTTGGTCTGCATAGGGGGGCGAAGTGAAAATTAAATCAATAGAGTTATCAGGCCACTCTTTTGGTACTTCTTCACAATCGCCAAGGATAATCTTATTAACAAAATCCATACCGACACATCCCTTGATTGTATTCCGAACGTTTATTCTATTATACCCTATCTCGCAACTCCTCAAACCTCGATCCCCTACCTGTACCTCAACCTTGATCATCTATCCTATAATATATCAGACTTTGACGTCAGTGACCTCCCTCTAGCTTTGACTTTCTACCCGTTGAAACCCGAACTGGAAAGGAGAACATCATCTGTATGAAAAGCTATCGAAAAGAACTATGGTTTGAAGTCCCTTCACGCCGCGCCTTCATCAACATTACCCTTCAGGTGCAGGCCTGCCTGCGGGAAAGCGGTATCCAGGAAGGGCTGGTTTTGGTCAACGCAATGCACATCACCGCATCTGTGTTCATCAACGACGATGAACCTGGTTTGCATCAGGATTATGAAAAATGGCTGGAGGGACTGGCACCCCACGAACCAGTCAGCCAATACCTTCACAACCGCACCGGCGAAGACAACGCCGACGCTCACCTGAAGCGCCAGGTAATGGGACGGGAAGTCGTTGTCGCCGTGACCAGGGGCAAACTGGATTTCGGTCCCTGGGAGCAAATTTTTTATGGAGAGTTTGACGGGCGACGTAGAAAGCGTGTGCTGGTCAAGATTATTGGAGACTAAATTCTACAACATACATTACCCCTCAAAACTTTACCTGCCATCGGACTTCAGCCTGCTTCTAACCATCTGACCTTTTACTGACCCGTAATTGACCGGAGGAAAAATGGACAATTGGAAATCCCTGCTACATCAGGATGCCACCGATTGGTTGCTTGAAAAGACCAACCCCTCGGTTCGATATTTCACCTACCGCTGGCTCCTGGACAAAGCTGAGGACGACCCCCTCATAGAAGCAACCAGACAATCTATCGGTGAATCCCAACCTGTTCAAAAAATTCTACAACAACAACGCCCGGCTGGATACTGGGGTTCTGACCCCCAACCCCATCATGGCACCAAAGGACCGTTAATGCTCCTCATGTGGCTAGGCTATCGAGGAGACCAGGCAGTCAAAAAAGCGATGGACTACCGCATAAATGGCTGCCTTCAGAAAGACGGGTCTTATGGCCTGGAAATAAAAGGACACACCGTATTCCTACCCTGTCACGGTGCTGATCTCTTGCGTTTGATGCTTTGGTTTGGCTACACAGACGACCCCCGCTCTCTACAATTGCTTAACTGGCTTTTGAGCGTACAACAATCGGATGGGATATGGCTGTGCATTTCCAAAGTTAAACCTTTCCCTTGTCTGTGGGCCACCGCGGTCGTCCTCCGGGCTCTACGCGAAATTCCACCAACCTGGCTTACTCCCCAAGTCGTGAAAGCCCGGGAACGTACGGTTGATATTTTCCTGAACTCTAGCCTGTACAAATATGGAAAGGGGAAACCCAGTCCAAGATGGTTTCAATTTGGCTTCCCGCTCCAATGGGACACAGACATCCTCGAAGTGTTGGAACTCATAGCCCCTTATGTTTCCCCCGAAGATAAGGGTATTCAGGAGGGGCTTGACTTGGTGATGCAAAAACAGGATAAGCAAGGACGATGGCCTTGCGAAAAGCATCCCAAAGGTGGCAAGTGGATTGAAAAATATCTACCTCTGGAGGAAATCGGACAGCCCTCCAAATGGGTCACCCTTCACGTGTACAGACTGCTCAAGACACTTTACACAGAACGTTGAACTCCACATTCATTAAATCCCGAACACTTCTTTAACAGACTACCGAAGAGGTGGCCATGCAATTTGGTTTTTCAACCAGGCTCACCATGCTCTATCCGGTTTGACGACCTAACAGAAGTGGATGGGATTCATCATTTAGCAGCACTGTCTTTATCTGCGCCGTTTTATAATACCATCCAAACTGGGGTCACCAGAGATCTTCTCTCCCCTCTCCCACTTAACCCTTCATCCTTTATGGGGAGAGGACCAAGTATGGTTGGGAATTTCCAGATATTTTTGATATCAAATACATTCTGACAAAAAGCATCCATAAACCAAAGCCTGTGTTATATAAGGCAAAGTGAACAATAAAGGAGATGAGATGCGTAAACGTGTTGTTGTGACTGGATTAGGCTGCATCAGCCCCCTGGGGAATAATGTAACCGAAACCTGGAGTGCGTTGCTCGCCGGAAAGTCGGGTGCCGCCCCGATCACCTCGTTTGATGCCAGTGAGCATGAGACCCGCTTTGCCGCAGAAGTAAAGGGTTTTGATGCTGCGGCACTCTTCGGTTCGCGTGAAGCCCGTCGCATGGATCGTTTCACTCAGTTCGCCCTCGCTGCAGCCGGGCAAGCAATTGAGAATGCCGGGCTTACAATCGATGATTCCAACCGTGACCGCATTGGAGTAATCATTGGCACGGGCGTGGGGGGCATCATAACAATAGCGGAACAGCTTGAAGTTTTTCATACCCGCGGCCCATCGCGAGTTAGCCCGTTCTTCGTCCCGATGATGCTCGCTGACACTCCGTCGGGAATGGCAGCCATCCTTTTGGGATTGCGCGGTCCGAACATGGCTGTGGTCACCGCCTGCGCGACGGGTTCGAACGCCATCGGTGAAGCAGCAGAGGTCATCCGGCGTGGTTCAGCAGATGCCATTCTGGCAGGTGGATCGGAAGCTACGATAGTACCTGTGGCCATGGCTGGCATGAATGCAATGAAAGCCCTTTCCACTCGCAATGATGCGCCGGAGAAAGCTTCCCGGCCATTCGATAAAGATCGCGATGGATTCTTGATGGCGGAGGGAGCAGGCATGTTGGTGCTCGAATCCCTCGATTTCGCCCTGGCGCGCGGTGCGACTATCCTGGCTGAGGTAACTGGTTACGGCACCACCAACGACGCCTATCACATCTCTGCACCCGCTGAGGGAGGCGAGGGGGCCGCTCGCTGCATGCAGCTAACCCTCGAAAACGCAGGTCTCCTCCCGGAGCAGATCGGTTATATCAACGCCCACGGCACATCTACTCCACTTAACGACAAGAATGAAACCGCGGCTATCAAGACTGTTTTCGGCGAACAAGCCTATAACATCCCTGTGTCTTCAACTAAATCTATGATCGGCCATTTATTAGGTGCTTCGGGGGCGCTGGAAGCTATCGTTTGTGTCAAAGTATTGAGTGAGGGTATGTTACCACCTACGATCAACTATGAAACACCAGACCCGGAATGTGACCTGGATTACGTCCCCAACATTGCCCGACGCGCTGAACCGAAACATGTCTTGTCTAATTCCTTCGGCTTCGGTGGCCACAACGCCTCGCTGATCTTCAGTCAGTTCACCTAAAAGGGTGCAAGACCCACATAACGAAAGGGGATTACCGTCAGTTAGTACATCCGAACCAGTGCCGAACTTATAGGGAAGGTCATTAACAACTGACGAGTGGATACGCCGGAAACTCGGCCTCGGCGAACGGCACTCCATATGTACAGGTGCTTTTCTTCCTCGAAAGGATAAAACCACAGAAGCGATGGGTATGGCAATAACGCATAAGTCAGCGCGGCACCAGAAAGACCCTCTACTCCTTTTCCTGAGCGACGAATAATATCCCCAGGGCAATTAACACTCCCCCAAGCAGAAAAAGGGGAGTAAGCTCTTCCCCCAAGAAAATCGTCCCCAATGCAGCACCCACCACTGGCTGGGCGAAAAAGGTCAGTGAAGCTACCCCAGCTTCCAAGTAAGTAAAAGCCAGATTCCACAAGTACATGGCTAAAGCAGTGGAAACCACCCCTACATACAACACCCCCAGAACCACCCCGACTGTGATATCCCCCCACCCCGTAGCAACATACTCCCACCCTGCGGCGGGTAAAGCTAACGGCAGCCCACCGAAAAAAGCCGCCATACTGACCGACAAAGTGTCCAGGTCTCGAGTCACCTTTCGGATGAACACGGAATACAACGCCCAGGTCAGAGCTGCCATGATCAGGCTCAGGTTACCCCAAAATAGCTCAGGTGAAAGGCGTGTGGAACGGGGGTCAATCACCGCGACCACGCCCAGGGTAGAGAGGCATAGGGCCGCGAACCGGCGCGGGGTGACGCGCTCCTTCAAAATCCACAACGCAAACAAAAAGGCGAAAGCGGGGGTCGTCGAGGTCACCAGAGCAGCGTTAGAGGCAGTAGATAGCTTGGTGCCAACGAACTGAAAAGCGATTGATATGCCATATCCAATAAATCCCACTCCCATAACCTGGCGCCATTGTTGGGGAGTGAAACGGACACCTCCCCTCCTGGTAAGAACCAGCCACAAAGTCATGATCCCCAACAACAAACGCAGCCACAATAAGCCAAAAGGTGGGATGACTTCCAACACTACCTTTGTGGTTACGTACATACCCCCCCAAATGGAAGTCGCCACCAGACCGGCTATCAACCCTCGGATGCGCATGAAGACTTCTCCTTCACAGTTACCTGACCTGAGCCAAACCTTTCGCAGAATTACAGATCAATCCTCACCAACGGCTTTGTTATACTATAAGTCACGGTAAATGAAAGGCAGATATGGCAGAACAAAGCGCAGACATCATCATCTGTGGAGCGGGAATCGCCGGGGTAGCCGCGGCTTACTTCCTTACCGTCCGACAGGGGGTGAAGGATGTCATCCTGGTAGATGAACATCCTCCCCTTTCTCTGACCAGCGATAAGTCCACCGAATGCTACCGCAACTGGTGGCCTGACCCTGCCATGGTCGCCTTGATGAACCGCAGTGTTGATTTGATGGAAGAACTGGCACACCAAAATAACAACCTTTTCCACCTCAACCGTCGGGGATATCTATACCTTAGCAGCCACACACAACACAGGAGTAGTATTGTCCAGGCAGCACAACACACATCCGCTCAGGGGGGAGGCCCGCTGCGGGTACACCAAGGACACACTGATGACCCTGCCTACCAACCCGCCTCAACCGAAGGTTTCGAGAATCAGCCCTCTGGCGCGGACCTCTTTTTATCCTCCGAAGAGATCCAGCGCCATTTCCCGTACGTTTCGCCTCAGGCTACTACTGCGTTACACGTCCGGCGAGCTGGTTGGCTCAGCGCTCAACAACTGGGACAATACATGCTCTCCGAAGCCCGTGCCGGGGGTGCACAGTTGATTCAGGCGCGTGTAACCGATATACGGGTTAAACACAATCGGGTTCAGTCTGTCCGAATGGAGGGGGAAGGTGCCCCAACCCAGGTAACAACCGGACGGTTTGTCAACGCGGCTGGACCTTTCTTGAAGCCCGTGGGTCGTCTTATGGGAGTGGAATTGCCCGTGTTCTGCGAGCTGCATACCAAAATGGCGATGAACGACCACCTAGGAGTGGTGCCTCGATCTGCTCCGCTGCTGGTGTGGGATGAACCCCAAACTATACCTTGGACGCAAGAAGAGCAAGCCATACTGTTGGAGGCAGAGGATACACACCACCTTATTGGAAAACTACCCGCGGGTGCTCACGTTCGCCCAGAAGGGGGAACCGATAGTCCTATGGCCATCATGTTATGGGCATATCACGCACCCGTTATGGAACCCCGGTTTCCTCCCCTGCTTGATCCGTTTTACCCAGAGGTGGTTTTGCGCGGGATAAGGACCATGCTCCCCGGGCTGGCTGCCTATGAGGGCAAGATGCCCAAGCCCCAAATAGACGCTGGGTACTATACCAAAACGCGCGAGAACCGCCCTCTTATCGGACCTCTTCCCGTACAGGGTTGCTTTCTCATCGGTGCGCTCTCTGGTTTTGGGATCATGGCTTCCTGCGCGGCTGGAGAACTGCTGGCTGCTCACCTGACCCTAAGCCCTCTGCCGTCCTATGCGGACGATTTTTCGCTAGAACGCTACTCTGATCCGGCCTATCAGGCATGGGCAGACCAACAAGCCGAAAGTGGACAATTATGAGATAATGCAACCAAACCATCACGCAGAAAGATGACCTTACAAGCTATAACAATCAGAAACGAAAGACCAGGACGAAGATGGATAGCCCAGAAGAAATCTATTTAGCCGGATACCGTGCCTTCAACCAGGGGAAATTCTCCGAGGCTATTTCGCTTGCCACCCAGTGCCTGGAACTTGCTGAACCAGACTCCTATTGGCATTACGGCTCTCTGGGTCTGCGCTGTTGGGCAGCCAATTTTCTTGAAGATGACAACACGGTTAAGAGCGATGCCAAGGAACTTTTAGCTGAAAACCCTGGCTATGAAAAGAACTGGTTCGATGGCCTGGCCTGGCTGAACCTAGGATTAGCAGCCCGGCGCATTGGGAAGGTAGAAGAAGCCAAACTGTGCTTCGCTAACGCATCCGAACGATACGCCCTTCACCAAATCAGAAACGATCAACCCGCTGCCTGGGCGCTGGTCATCATGTTCTTTGCTGCTGTTACACGGGCAGCCGCCTCCGATCAAACTGATGCTCTGGAAAAGTTGGACGAGGAATTAGCCAATATCTGTTCTTCCGATGAAGAACTCAACCATCTGCGCGAAGCGGTCAATCTTTACCTACGCCAAGCCTATGGGGAGGACGTGTACCTCGATGCTCAACAGGCTGCTGAGCGCGGTACCAGCAGGACATTTCTGGCTCTACTTTTACTATGAGGCTCTTTTTTGTTACAAGTTATTCTCTCTTTGAAGATGAGGGGCAACATGGAAAAACGAACAAGCTCTAAACTTCGCTGGCTGGCCATTATTGGATTGTCTCTCCTGCTTACGCTGGGAGTAGTTCATTCCGCTAAGGCCATTGAAATTATCGAGGAAGACACCATCCCTACGGGCGCGGTCATAGATGACGATGTGTTCATCAGCGCAGAGCGAGTAGAGATAAACGGCACAGTGAATGGGAATGTGTTTGCCTTCGGTTCTGCCGTACAGGTGAACGGCACAATCAACGGCAGCCTGCTTGTTGGGGCACAAAATGTCACCATCGCTGGTGACGTTATAGGCAGTGTCTACTGTGGTGCCTCGTCGCTCATCCTGAACTCTGGTGCCATGGTAGCCCGCAATGTCTTCTTGGGTGGCTTTGCTTTAGGAACCCAATCGGGGTCACAAATCGGCCGTGACCTGTTAGTTGGAGGTTATCAAGCTGTGCTTTCGGGGGAGGTGGGCCGCGACCTTCTCGCTGGTTTGGGCGCACTGGAGATCACAGGCAAAGTAGGCAGGGATGTGAAAGTGGATGTGGGGGAATCGGGAGACGGTTTTCAATTTCCTATGTTCTTTTCCCCGCCGGGCGCGCCCCCCATGATTGCCCCCGGTATACGCGTAGGTAAAGATGCAGTCATTGGTGGAGAACTGGTATATACCAGCATTCAAGAACAGGCCGGGCAGATCAAAGCCCAACCCCAGGGTGGGGTCATTTACCAAACTCCCACTCCGGTAGAAGAAGCAAAACCCCCAACCGGACGGGTGAACATCTTCATTGACATTGGTCGCTGGATGCTGACCCGGCTGAGGGATTTCGTGACCCTGCTTGCACTGGGCGGGTTGGCAGTCTGGAAACTTCCTGATCTGCTGGTACGATTAACCGAGAAAGTACGTACACAGCCATTACCAGCCGCGGGTTGGGGATTTTTGACCCTTATCGGTGGATACGCGGGGGCGCTTATCATCGCGCTATCCATAATCCTCCTGTGGGTCATCCTGGGAGCCATTACGTTAGGAGGGCTGGCAGGAACTGTCTCCGGTGTCGGCTTGTCTGGCCTGAGCCTGATCGTCACCGCGTTCACTCTGCTGGTCTCTTACGGGAGCAAGCTCATCCTGGCAGTATTGCTAGGGAAGCTCATCCTCAAAGGTCTCGCTCCTAAACATGCTGACCACAAGGTGTGGCCTTTGCTTGTGGGGGTGTTCGTATACGTCTTCCTGCGCGCTATCCCCCTGCTTGGATGGCTGATTGGGATGGCTGTCACCCTCCTCGGATTGGGAGCCATGTGGCTGGTGTTTCAGGAGGAACGTCTTCAGGTAAAGCCAGCATAAATACAATTCAGGGATCGGACAAAAGAGGTCGGGTCTTTCCATAAGACCTGACCTCTTTGTTGGGGATGGCAAGCAGGCTAGATTTCCGGTCAGTATCTCCCTGCCTAAAACATCCAGGCATTTACCACGTGAATTGTCTCTTGGGGAGGACGCAGGCGCTCTTCCCCCAGACGATTTAACGGCACATCCTCAACCACATCATATAAGTCGTACAAAGACTTGTTCTGTGTATCAATGTATAACAAACCAGTGAGCAACCATTGGTTGGCATTGGCTTTCTCTAACAGACGCAAGGCCTCACCCCGATTGGTGGGGTCATAATCCTCTTCCATTTTTTTCAGGATGATGGTCGAACCATCGTGTAATGTTACCTCCGTGGTTTCGCCCTCTTTGTATTCCACCATGATCTCCTCGGCTGGCGGTACATAGGCCAGGTCATGCAAAGCAACTTCGTGGTCTTTGCCCCAGGCATAGGAATGTTGGGACTCGTCTCGGTTGTTGAAGGTCACACACGGGCTGATGATGTCTAACACAGCGATACCGTTGTGACTCAGTGCGGCCTTGATCAACTCCCTGACCTGCCGGGGGTCACCAGCGAAGGAACGCGCCACAAAGGTCGCATGTCCGACGAGAGCTTCCCATGCGATGTCCACGGGCATGTACATGTTCCTGCCCTGCCGCTTTAGGGTTAACCCCACTTCGGCTGTCGCTGAGAACTGCCCCTTTGTCAGTCCGTACACACCGTTGTTCTCTACAATGTACACCAGGGGCAGATTACGACGCAACACGTGCTTGAACTGTCCCATCCCTATGCTGGCTGTATCCCCATCGCCACTCACGCCAATCCCGCGTACTGTTCGATCGGCGAACAAGGCTCCCGTGGCAATAGAAGGCATGCGCCCATGCAAGCTGTTAAAACCAAAGGATCGGTTGAGGAAATATGTCGGGCTCTTACTCGAACAGCCAATGCCACTGAATTTGACAATCTTTTCTGGGGGGAGGTTCAATTCATAACAGGCGGAAATTATTTGGCTGGCTATAGAGTTATGGCCACATCCCTGACACAACGTCGAGGGAGCACCGCGGTAATCCGACTTGGTCAACCCTATCTGGTTGGTTCCTCGAGCATTATTTCCCTGTGACATGGCCTACATCTCCTGAGCTAAGATGGTATCGGCAATCCATTGGGCAGATAATGGAAGGCCATCCGAACGACAAATGGATTTCAACCGCGTCGCCAATCCCGGCGTTTCCAGGATGAGCAACTGGTGCAACTGCCCGTCGCGGTTGTTTTCTACTACGTAAACCCTTTCGTGCCGGGCAATAAATTCGCTGACGGTTCGTGCAAAGGGGACTGCACGCACACGCAAGTAACTGGCTGGGATACCCTCTCCTGCCAACAGGTGGCGCGCTTCTTCCACTGCGGAATAGTTGGAACCAAGAGTAATGATCCCCACCTGAGCATGCTCGTTGACCTCTACTACCGGCTGGGGTAAAAGTCCTCTGGCGGTCTCGAATTTACGCTTGAGTCGCTCACCTGTCCTGACCCAAACCTCGGGTTCTTCAGAGTAATTAGCCCTCTCATCATGTCCCGTACCTCTGGCAAAATAGGCGGCCTTAGGATGACGATTGCCCATCACCGTACGGTAGGGGATACCGTCCCCATCCATGTCCTGGTATCGACCCCACTCGCCTACCCACTTCTCCAGGTCTTCTTCCCAAAGAATTTTTCCTCTATCCATCGGTTGATCGGGGTACTCAAAAGGAGCACCCATCCACTGGTTCATTCCCAAGTCCAGATCGCTGAGCACGAAGATGGGTGTCTGCAGGCGCTCAGCAACATCAAACGCTCGCCACCCGAATTCAAAACATTCATTGACCGAACCCGGGAAAAGTAACACGTGTTCTGTGTCCCCCTGCCCTAAAAAGCGGGTGACCATGATGTCACCCTGTTGTGTTCGGGTAGGAAGCCCTGTGCTGGGACCTACACGCTGCACATCCCAAATGACCACGGGTACTTCTGCGTAATACGCCAGGCCGGCGAACTCGGCCATCAAACTGATCCCCGGTCCCGAAGTGGTGGTCATGGCCCTCAACCCAGCCCAACCTGCACCGATGGTCATGCCAATGGCCGCCAATTCATCCTCCACCTGAAGGACGATGTATGTGCTTTTCCCCGTCACCGGGTCTTTACGCAGCTTGGGTAAGTACTCGATCAGGGTTTCAGCCAAGGGGGTTGCTGGGGTTATAGGATACCAGGAGACCAACTGCACCCCTCCGTATATCGCCCCCAGACCTGCAGCGGTGTTGCCGTCTGTTAATATGCAGCCTCCGGTGGCATCCATCGTTTCCACACGATAGAGGTCGCGTTTTTCCAGATTTTCCCTCGCCCAGTCTGCCGCAGCCTCAACCACCCCAAAGTTCAAATTGACGGGCTTTTCATTCCCCTCAAAGTGGTAATTCAGGGCTTGGCGTATTTTGTCCAATTCAATACCCAACATCTGGGCTAGCACACCCACGTAGGCCATATTGGCAATATAGTTCCGCAATTGAGGAGGGGCACCCGATTGGCGAGCCAGCCTTTGCGCCGGTATGGGATAAGCGATCACATCCTCACGGCTTATCACTTTATCTATGTGATCACCATAAAAGAAGGCACCTCCCGTGACCAGACCTGCCAGGTCCTGGTCAAACGTCTCCGGGTTCATCGCCACAGCTATCTCGTATTCTTCACGAGGGGCCGAAAACCCGTCCTTGCTGACCCGGATGGTGTACCAGGTGGGTAGCCCCTGAATGTTCGAAGGAAAGATGTTCTTCCCCGAGACGGGAATACCCATCTTGAATAAGGCTCGTAACAGGGTCAGGTTGGATGTCTGACTGCCTGAACCGTTGACCGTTCCAATCTTTATGGAGAAATCATTTACTTTGGGTGGTTCGGTGGGAACGACTACAACCTGTTCGATAGGTTGCACGAGGGACATACATGTCCTCCTTTTGAGTGATCCGTTACGGAAATTGTGCCTGCTACCCAACCTCTAAAGGTGTCCCGCCCTTGGGCAAACGGGAAAACAAATCCACGTGTTCGACAAGCGCCTGATAGGCGCTATTCACATCCCTTCCACAGAGACTGGTTACCATGCGTTCATGGTAGGCCCACACCTGCTCGAGGTAGTCGTGAGCTGCGTACAGGTTCAACCCGACCGCTTCATAAACATCCCAATAAGCCTCTAACAGTCCGCTCACGAAGGGGTTTTCCAGGCGTCGGTAAATAGAGAGGTGCAGCTCCCGGTGTTCCAGGTGAGGGATCTGTATGGGATGACCGCGTAACTTCTCCCTGGCGCCATGGAGTAAAGATTGCAGTTTTTCCAGATCATCAGGTTGCAATACCTGGACAGCCTGGTGAAAGTACGTCGCCTCAATGTGATAGCGTAAATCGTAAAACAGTTCGAAATATCGCCAATCCAATGCGCAAGCGTACGCCAGGCTTTGCTGCACCGCGGGGTAGAAACTGTAGGTCAAACGTTGGATTCCCGTGCGTGGCTGCACGGAGATAAAACCAAGGGTTTTGGCTGCCTCAACCTGCTCGCGCAGCTTGGCTACACTCACCCCCAACTCGCCGCTCAGCTCGTTTAACGTCGGTAAACGTTGGAGGGGTTCATCTTCACCGTGGCTCGGCAAGGAAGCCAGGTAGCGAAGAAAATCGGACGATAACTTGATAGCAGGCATCTCAGGTTGAATGTTAATATTATTAATCTGATGATTAAGATGAATGGATTCTATCACCCCACTTCAGACGAGTCAACTACCCGCTTGCGTTTTCCCCTGAAAACTTATACAATCCCGACTATGACCGCTGAAGATTTCCCCCCTCTCCCGTTCTCTCCTCACATTATTTCTCCATAAGGATATCCCCATGAAACAAGACCGTTATTTGCTCGCTATTCTGGTAGCAATCGGTTTATTGGTGATCGCCTCGCTGGTGCTCTTTTTTATCCACAAGGACAAGCAAGCCTATCTGCCAGACGATACACCCGAAGGCGTGGTGCACAACTATGCCCTGGCCTTACATCAACGCGACTTCGAGCGCGCATACGGCTACCTGGTGGATAAAGAGCACAAGCCAACCCTCGACCAATTCCGCTCGGCTTTCATCAGCCGCCAGTTGGACGTCAGCAGCACGGGGCTCGCCATCAACAACGTTGAAACGATGGACGGTGAGGCCTGGGTAGAAGTATCGGTGATCTACTCACCCAGTGGTCCCTTCGAGGAGATTAGACGTTATATTGAGAATGCCATCCTGGTGGAACAAGAGGGCGCCTGGCGACTCTCGCAGATGCCCTATCCATATTGGGGTTGGGACTGGTACCAACCAGATTCCAAGCCGTTGAGCATTCCTTGACCTGCCAAAGGAGGAGCCATGCGTACCGTTCGTCGTCTTTATTTTTATGCCATCGCTTTCATCAGCCTGGAGGTCATCCTGTGGGGCCTGATTGGCCTGGTACGGGCGACCTTTTCGCCCGAAGCCGTCAGCAGCGTGGATCAACTGGCCCAGGCGCTGGCGCTCATCCTGGTAGGGGTGCCGGTCTTCGGTATACACTGGTGGGTCGCTCAACGGAGCGCACGCTGGGATCAGGAAGAACACGCCTCGGGAGTACGCGCTGTATTTCTTTACGCAACCCTGCTGGCACTGCTAATCCCGGTCACACAGAACAGCTTAGCTCTCCTGGACCGACTTCTGCTTGGCGCGTTCGGTTTGTCGACCAGGGAGGCCATCATCGGGAGCCAACAGACCCTGAGCGACAACCTGATTGCCATGTTTATGAACGGACTGATCGCGGTCTACTTCATCCTGGTGGTTCGGGACGACTGGAAGACGGTAACCGACCAGAACACGCATGCTGAGGTACGCCGCATCTACCGTTACTTCTGGGTGGGATACACCCTGATCATGGTCGTATTCGGCCTGCAGCAGATCTTGCAATACGCCCTCAGCCGTCCTGCGCTGCATCTGGTTGGTTTCATTGATCAGACCTGGCTGGCGAACGGCCTGGCGTTGTTGTTGATTGGCTTGCCCCTGTGGGTAATTGCCTGGAGGACCGTTCAAGGTGCACTGGACGAAGCTGCGGAGAGCGAGTCAAAATTGCGGTTAGGGATTCTCTACCTGTTTTCGCTGGCGGGTGTGATTACCGTGTTATCTTCCGGTGGGATCGCGCTGAACGTGCTGCTCAAATGGATTTTAGGTGATGAGATGACCTTCAGCCAGATCATGGCAGAAATCAGCGGACCGGCTTCAATCGGGATACCCCTGGGCGGGGTGTGGGCTTACTACGGACACTGGCTCAGACGGGACATGGAAGCGCTCCCTGACCCGATGCGCCGCACCGGCCTGCGACGGCTGTACAATTATCTCCTTTCCTTGATGGGACTGGGGGCAAGCTTCATCGGTATCTCTATGCTGCTGTCCTTCGTGATTGACCTCGGCCTGGGAATAGGAGTATGGGTGGGGTCGTTGCGGGATAACTTGGCAGTTTCGCTGGCTACGCTCTTGGTTGGGCTACCACTCTGGTTGCTGACCTGGCGTCCCATGCAGGCTCAAGCCCTGGAAACGAGTGAAGAGGGCGACCACGCCCGCCGGTCGGTGGTACGCAAGGCGTATCTCTATCTGGTGTTGTTCGCCGGAGTAGTTGGAGGCATGACCTTCGCTGTTCGGTTGGTATTTCTGCTGCTCAGTTCACTCCTAGGCGAGCGACCGATCAATTACGTTAATGAGTTTTTAAACGTATCACAGGTCCTAATCCTTTTCATCATCCTGCTGACCTACCACTGGCAGGTGCTACGCCGGGACGGAAGACAGGCTACATTAGCACTGGTATCAAAACATGCGCTCTTCCACACCCTGGTGATTGACCCTGGCGATGGGATCTTCTGGGAAGCCATGGAAGCGGCGGTACAAAAGCAGACCCCGCACCTGCCGCTGGCCGTGCAACCCATCACGGAGGGCATCTCTCAGGAAGCTCAAGGATTGGTTAAAGCAGTGGTCTTGCCGGAGAACTTGGCTCTCGAACCGCCCGAAGCACTCAGGCTGTGGCTCCGTGAGTTCGAAGGGAGTAAGATTATCGTCCCGATGGATATGCCAGGTTGGTTCTGGGTTGGGGGTCGTAGCCATTCCTTGTCCACCCGTGCAGATCAGGCTGCTGCTACCCTACGTCAACTGGCCGAGGGTGAAGAAGTGCGTTTTCCAGGTGGCAGGTCGGGTTGGACAATCGTAGCCTTCGTCTTCGCGGCTTTGTTCGGAATCCAGGTCTTGATATTCATTTTCGCGTTCCTGATATCAACGTTCGTTGATTAACCTGAGTACCTGCAAAATACCTTGCTAGAAGGTGACTTCACGGTCACTTGACCCCCTCTCAGTGACCAAATTCCCTACACTTCTACCAGAACCCCGGGCAACTCCCGCAGTGCACGCCCCAACCTTGTACCGTGCCAGGTGATCAGGCTACCATCCATCAGCTTCACACGACCCTGCTCCACCGCGGGCATCCCAGCGAACAGCTCATTCACTATCCGCCGATGGACCTCTCCAAAGGGAAAAGGTTCATCGGGCAGCAGGATCAATTCAGGCAAGCCTGCCAGAACCTCTTCACTCGTCACCCGAGGGTAACGTCTGTCCCGATCCCCGGCCTCCTCTGGCAGTGCTTCCCCAATGTCAGCCTCTAAGGGATAACGGCGCTCCCTCCCCGCAAAGATGTTATCCCCTCCTAAAATCCGCAAAACATCATGGGAATAGGTATCCGCATTGAAAGTCATCCACCATGACCTCCCTCCCTCAACCTTTTCATACCAGATGGGACAAAAATAGCGCACCAATGGATGAGGGGTGGAAAGTTGTGCCCACGCCAGGGCCTTTTCAAGTACCACGATCTGTTGAGTGGCAGCGGGATGATGGAAAATATGCACTAAACCCCACAGCACCTCCAGCGCCTCCCTGACCGTGCGCGGGTGCGTCACCCACACCCGCACTCCCGCAGCCTGGAGTGCCTCTACCGTGAGTCTGGTGTTCTCCTCCCGATTGGCAAGCACCAACTCGGGGCGTAAAGCCAGGATGTCGTCCACGCGGGGGTCCTTCGTACCCCCAACCCGCGGTAAACCTTTTACTCCCTCTTGCGGGTACACACAGTAATCGGTAATCCCAACCAGGACCTTCCCCAGCCCCAAATCAAACAGGCTCTCTGTCAGGGAGGGAACTAATGAGACCACCCTGTTGGGGGGTGTAGAAATGTCAGGGATCACCTCGCAGGCTTCATTTCCCATCTGTTGAGCCGGATAGTTCTAACGCGACCGCGGTCATAAGGGCTACCCCAGTCGGTAATACTTCCTCATCAAAATCAAACCTGGGATGATGATGAGGAGCATCCAGACCTTTTTCCTTATTCGCAGACCCGATGAAGAAGTAACATCCGGAAATGGATTCCATCATATAAGCCATGTCTTCCGAACCCATCGTCTGGGTGGTAGTATCCAGCGTGCAGTCCGGCAACAACTGTAACACTAATTTCTGCACCTGGGCGGAAACGTCGGGGTGGTTGATCACTTCTGGGGTTATCCTCTTGACGGTTACTTTAACCTGGCAACTGAACGATTCGGCTACTCTGGTAACGATTTCCTCAAATCGTTTAAGCACCGTCTCTCGAATTTCTGGATCGAATGTCCGTATGGTGCCACTCATCTCAACAGCAGGAGGAACCACGTTATGGGCATCGCCTCCATGGATAGTCGTCACACTGACCACCGCGGACTTGAGCGGATTCACATTGCGAGAAACAATGGTCTGAAGCGCAGTCACGATATGGGCAGAGGCCACCACCGGGTCCACCACCAGGTGAGGAGCGGCACCATGCCCACCCTTCCCACTTATGCATAATTGAAACGATTCAGAGGCCGACATGGCAGGCCCCGCAGTAACCCCAATCCATCCCACGGGTTTGATGTTCCACAGGTGAAGCGCCAGGGAGACATCCGGCCGTGGTTCTTCTAAAACCCCTTCTGCCACCATGGCTTCTGCGCCTCCTAATCCCTCCTCGGCAGGCTGGAAGACGAACTTAAACTTGCCGCGCAGATTCTCTCGACGGGCGTGTAACAACCTGGCGACAGCTAATCCAATGGCAATATGCCCGTCGTGACCGCAGGCGTGCATCACCCCCTGGTTTTGAGAGGCGTACGGCGCTCCCGTTTCCTCAGCGATGGGCAAAGCATCCATATCGAAGCGCAGCAGGACAGTCCGACCAGGCTGAGCCCCTTCTAACACGGCGATGACTCCTGTTTTTGCCACGCCTGTCTTGACCGGCAGAGATAGCTTCTCCAGTTCACGGGCTACAATACCTGCAGTGCGGTATTCTTTAAAACCTATTTCTGGATTTTGGTGAATGTCTCGCCTGAGATCCCGTGTATAGGTGAACAGCTCTTTGGCTGAAGTTAATACCTCTTGCATTACCTCTCCTCACTGAAAAATTCCTGGGATACACCCTCCACAAAGAGATCAAACGGATTTCTGCCTGATACCGTTATTCGAGACTTTCGTTACTTGAACTTCCCTCTGCTACCTGTCATCCTCATCGAGGGACTCTACCTCATCCAGGGAATATTCTTGCCGACCCTGCTCCTCAAATTCAACTGTCACCGACCGGTTCAGGGGGTTCAAATCCACAATTTTCCCTTCTCCTGAAGGTGTTAGCACGCGGCATTTAAGCCTGGGCATTGTCTTCATCTCTTCCACGTATTGTTCATATTCATAGAGCATACAACAGCGTAAACGACCACACATACCTGTGATTTCAGCGGGATTCAAAGAGACACCCTGCACTTTGGCCTTTTTTATCGAGACCCGCCCAAAATCACACAGGAAGCGGGAACAACAGCGTTCCTCCAAACCACAGGCTCCTAATCCACCCATGATTTTTGCCACATCCCGCGGACCAATCCGATGCATCTCCACTTTTGTCCTGGAATACAAACAGGCCATAGCACTGCGCAGGGGATTCATGTCTACTTTCCCCTCCCCAATGTTGCTGTATAAAATGTCCAATCGTTTACCATCCAGGCTGAATTCCGCAGATACGAACTTGATATCCCTGTAGGAGCCCATTTCCCTGGCTTTGATTCTACACCGCTCCAGTGCTTCCGTCTCCCTATTCATCCATATCTGTCGCAGAACGAGGTCCCCTCCTGTAGCTTTCCGTATGATCGGTTTCCATTTTTCAACTTGCTGCGGTTCCTCCAAAATCTCCACAACCTGACCAGCCTGATTCCCTCGGCTGGTCTCAACTACAACAAAATCCCCAGCACAAATATCCTTAAAGCCTGAGGCATCAAAATGATAAACCTTCCCTGCTTTTGAAAATCGTACACCAACAACTAAGCTCTTTTCTTCTGTTGCCATAACTTTTTTTCTGAAAACTGCTTAACCTCTGCAAAATCAAACCAGTCCAACCTGCCCGTCCTATTCTCGCCAGCCAAGAAGGTTTTCAATAGATGTGAACATATGGGCAAGTCCTCACTTAACCGGCAGGCCTGTTCCCTCCCAGTGCATATTCGTCAGGCAATATCATCGGCAGGTATTAAGCTGCTGTCTCGCAGGGCTGCCACGCTCACCCTGGCTGCCACGGTATCGGCAATGGCGCGCAGCGCTTTCGCCGCAACCGAATCGGGTGCCGAAATGACCACCGGATTCCCGTCATCACCTCCCATGCATACAGCAGGGTCTATGGGAATTTCGCCAAGGAAGGGTACACCCCTTTCTTCAGCCAACCTTCGACCCCCGCCCATGCCAAACACGTCCATGCGCGTGCCATCTGGCATTTCCAGGTAGCTCATATTTTCAATCACACCCAATACGGGCACTTCAAGTGCACGGAACATCTCCAAACCACGGCGGGCGTCATCCAGAGACACTTGCTGAGGTGTGGTAACGATCAAACCACCACTCAAAGCCAAAGATTGGGATAAGCTAAGCTGAGCATCACCTGTCCCTGGGGGTAAGTCAATGATCAGGTAGTCCAACTCACTCCAGGCCACATCCGTGAGGAACTGCTGGATAACCGAATGCAACATGGGCCCACGCCAGATGAGCGGTTGTCCGGGGTTGACGATGAAACCAATGGACATAACCTGAACATCAAATTTCTGGAGGGGGATGATTTTGCCATCCCTGACTTCTGGCTGGCGCGATAACCCCAACATGGTGGGTATATTCGGCCCGTAAATGTCCGCATCCAACAAACCAACCTTGGCTCCACGCTGAGCCAAAGTTACGGCCACATTGACTGCCACCGTGCTTTTTCCCACCCCACCCTTTCCAGAGGCAACCGCCACGGCATTACGTACCGGCACCCTTAACAGACCACGAACCCGGCCATCATTAGGGACCTCTGCTTTGAGGTTGACCTCAACTTCACTCACGCCAGGCAGAGCCTCCACAGCCTGACGGGCTTCTTCTTCGATCTGCGACTTCAAGGGACAAGCCGGGGTGGTAAGCATTACAGTAAACTTTACTTTCCCGCCATCAACTTCAATACCCCGGATCATGTTCAACGAGACCAGGTCTCGGTTCAATTCAGGGTCTTTTACTTTGCGAAGCGCCTCTAACACGGCTTCTGGAGTGACGTTCTGTTTCATTAGTTATTTCCTAAGATAATAATAACCTATATCCGTATATCTTTTTCTTTGATGAGGGACTTCACATCTTCACATGCTTCTGTATACAGGTCTAGCAATTCACTATCGCTTCCTCGGTAGCGCAACACAGATTGGCAGGCGCATAATGTACAGCCCCGCATCGCACGAAAGGAATCCGATTGACAGGTAAGGCAATTGTTTAGTTTGACCATCATGTATACAAAACCTAGGTGCTCAACCGAGCGAGGGTCCTGCTTCAACACACGTTCCACCAGCTCCTGCCAGGTATCGCCTCGCAATTTACGCAGATCCACGATAACTCTGGAGGGGAATAATATCTCAGTGTCCCGGTTGTACATAACGCTGCTTTCGCTCCATGATGGATTCGCTTCCTCCGACTTACTTCAAGATTAGCGCATGGCTTGCTTCTCTAGCCGTTCAGCCTCTTCACGGGCATAGTTTTCCGGTCGTATGGAGGCGTAATAACCCACGGGTTTTAATAAGGTTTGTTTATTATAAATGTTATAGGTATGCCGATCATAAACTGCCCGTTCATAATCATGATCCATCTTTATGGCATCAAAGGGGCAAAACTCCACACAAAGGCCACAATTCATGCAGATATCCACATCAATGCAGTAGGCGGCTGGTTCGGGAATTGGGCGCCCTGTCTGAGGGTCTTGCGAACGCTCAATCCAGATACACTGTGGAGGACAAACTTTCGCACAGATACCACATGATGTGCAGCGAATTCGCTGGTCTCCATTTTCATCCTCATCGTATATCAGAAAGGGGATAAAACGGAACTCTTCAGGAACAGGCAGCTTTTCTTCTGGATACTGTATGGTGAAAATGCCGCGCGTTTCCGGGCTTGAACGATGGACAATCCCCTCATCGGTGAAATAGCGTCTACCCAACCACTTGAGGTCATCGAGAAATGTTTCCACGAAATGCTTAAAGGTAACCCCTAAGCCTCTCAATATTCCCAAGCCATACATGCTTTCTCTTTGTGAACCCATCTTTGCTCCTATCTGTCGGTTTCTCCCAAGACAATGTCAATGGACCCCAGAATGGCGACCACGTCGGCCACCTTATGCCCTCTAGTCATTGCAGGCAAGGCAGTCAGGTTAATGAACGAAGGAGCACGCACATGATAACGCCAGGGATTGGGGCTACCATCGGAAACGATATAAAAACCCAACTCTCCTTTGGGCCCCTCCACACGCCCATACGCCTCCCCCGCGGGAACGCGCACCTGGTACTGCGGCTTGCCTGCCAAAATTTCACCTGGTGGCAGATCCCGAACTGCCTGCTGGATAATGCGGATAGACTGACGAATCTCTTCCAGACGGACCAGATAACGATCATACACATCACCATGGAAGCGAACCACCACATCAAAATCAAAACGGTCGTAGACACCATAAGGCTCAGCCCGACGCAGGTCATAAGGTATACCGGATGCCCTCAGCACAGGGCCGCAGGTGGAATAGGCAATGGCCTGTTCAGGTGTCAGCACTCCCACTCCTTCGCTACGCGAACGCACGATTTCGTTGCTGGTCAGGTAGATGTCTAAATCGTCAATTTTTCGTGGTAGGCGTTCGAACACCAAATCCTCAATCTGCTTGAGCACACCTTCAGGCAGGTCTCGAGACACACCTCCAAAGCGGAAGTAGTTGCACATCATGCGCGATCCCGTAGTAGCCTCGAAAATATCCAATATCAGTTCACGTTCTTCGAGGGCGTACAACATGGGGGTGAAGAATGCACCCAGGTCGTTGAGGAAGGTGCCAATAGCAAATAGGTGGTTGCTGATGCGTGTCAACTCAGCCATGATCACACGGATATACTGCGACCGTTCAGGTGGCTGCGCTTTGGTTCCCATTAACGATTCCACTGCCAGGACGTACGCAAAGTTGTTACTCATCGAGGCCAGGTAATCCAGGCGGTCAGTAAAAGGGATGTTCATCAAATAGGTATTGCGCTCGCCTATTTTTTCGTGATTACGGTGTAAATACCCCATCACAGGTTTTAGCTCTACGATGGTCTCCCCGTCCAGGGTAACAACCATACGGAACACTCCATGCGTGGAGGGATGTTGCGGGCCCAGGTTGACGATCACCTTTTCCGTCTTCAGTTCTTTTCCGTCATCAGCTTGAGCGACCTGCTTTAGACCACTGTAAAGGACGGCATCTCCCTCTGGGGTCCAGCTCTCAGGCAAAAATCCGGTAGGATACACCACATTTTTAGAAAAGGGGTTCTGGTCCTCGGCACGATAAACCTTCCCCTCAGGCCAACGGCTCTTGAAGGGTTTCTTATCTCCCTCAAAATAAGCTTCTTGCCAATCCTTGCGTAATGGATGGCCATGAAACCCTTCCCACATCAGGATGCGTCGAAGGTCAGGATGA
>JBFLVL010000021.1:0-57900 GCA_040758495.1 Chloroflexota bacterium | reverse complement strand
CCCTGGGATGATATGCGCTCATTATTTTTTTCCCTCTTCAAATGTTCGGTCCTGAGATCGTTTGGATTGCCAGATAACACATTGCTGAAGACTGGGCTTTACCAACACTTTTCACACAGTCTGTCGCATAGTCGGCTCACATGCCGTTGGTTTCGGGCATGGGAGCCCGTCCCTCGAGGTGGTGGTACAGGCAGCTCCCATGCTCGAGGTGATGGTACAGGCAACTCCCATGCTGCCGGTGTCGGGCCAGGGTTTGGGCATGGGAGCCCAACCCTCGGGGTGATGGTATAGGCGGCTGCCATGCCGCCGGCTCCGGGCATGGGAACCCGTCCCTCGGGGTATGGTACAGGCGGCTCCCATGCCGCCGATTCTGGGCGTGGAAGCCCCAGCAGACGACATAAAGGTTGTGCCGACGAGGATGTCGGCAAGATCGGGGGGGACAGAGGCGTGGAAGCCCGACCGAACGGGATGGGCATGGTAGCCCCAGCGGACGGTTAAAAGTAAGATCAGATTCTAACCAAGCCGGTGCGCCGAGCGTACTCCACCAGCTCCGCACGGCTGGTCAACCCCAGCAGATCTCGAATTCCCTTGACTTCGTAACGTATCGTGCGTTCACTCAGATTTAGCTCAAGGGCGATTTCCTTGTATCGTTTGCCCTCAGCCAACCACCGTAAAATACTCACCTGCCGGGGTAATAACTTGTCGGGGTTATCCCACTGCGGGGGCTGCACGCTCAGGCGAGCGATCTGTGCCAGTTGCTCGACCAGCGACAGGTCGAGGGCGGTCTCGCCTCGCGCCAAAGAGGCCAATTGAGCGCAGAATTCTTCGGGATCCAGGCTCTTCAGCAGATAACCATCCGCCCCGCTGCGTAGTGAACTCATCAGGTCCTCTTCGGCAGAAGAAACCGAAAGCATGACCACTTTTATCTCCGGGCACGCGGCTTTGATCTGCTGAGCCGCCTCGGGGCCGGACAGGACAGGCATGTGCACGTCGAGCAGGACGAGATCGGGGTTCAGCTCTGCCGACAAACGGACGGCCTCCTCACCATCCTGCGCAGTACCCACCACCTGCGCGCCGCGCTCGCTGAGCAGGTTGCGTAGCCCTTCCACAACCAGAGCATGGTCGTCGGCCAGGAGGATACGCAGCGGTGGAAGCGGCGCCGGAGCCTCGATCAGCGGCATGTGGACGATGACCTGGGTGCCCCGCCCGGGAACCGATCGCACCTCCAGGCTACCGCCAGCCTCGACTGCCCGTTGACGCATAATCTCCAGCCCAAAACGATCGCTATCTTTTCCCATGACCTGCTGGGCATCGAAACCCACGCCGTCATCTGCAACCACCACCTGAAGGTGACGATTCGTGCGGGTGAAGATGACCTGGACAGAGTTGGCCGAAGCATGCCTGCGCACGTTGGTCATCACCTCCTGGAGAATGCGTAGGAACTGTACCTGCGCGGAAGTAGATATCTGAGAGGAGCGCTCCTTGTTGGATATGACCAGGTTGACCGGCAGTTTGTAGATGCGTTGGAAATCGCGCAGGTAGGCCTCTATGGAAGGGAAGAAACCGGCTTCGGTCAGCGAGTCACTCCGAATGTCCTGGATGAACTCACGCATGTCCACGTTAGCGTCCTGGACTGCTTCCCCCAATCTACCCAGGTGGGAGATTGCCGTGACCAGGTCACCTCGTTCGATGAGGTCCTGAGCTGCCTGGTTTTGTGTCTGGACGAAGTTCAACACCTGACCTAGACTGTCGTGCAGTTCGCGGCTTAGGCGCTGTCGTTCTTCCAGGATGGCCATAGAAAGCTGTTGATCGGCCACCTGCTCTTCGGCTTGTCGGTAAGCGGTAATATCTCGGTACCATCCTTCGATTGCCACCAATTGGCCAGCCTGGTCGTAGATGGGGGTGTTCGATTGAAAGATCCAACGCTCGCCTCCAGCAGCATCTCGTGTCTGGTATTCCAGCGCTTCGGGTACCTGACTTTTTAGCAGGCTGGCCCACCATTCATTTACCACTTTGGCTGAATGGGGATGAGCCACCCAGTGCGTAAAGTGAGGCGTGCTCTGGATGACAGCCAGCGGGTGACCAAAAACCTTCTCAGCGACCGGGCTGAGGTACTCATGAATCCCTTTCGTCAATTTTAAACGGAAGATGGCCACGTCCAGGTGTTCCACCAACCCACGATAGCGGGACTCGCTCTGGGCCAGTTCGGTGGTGCGTGCCTCCACCTGGGATTCAAGGCCGGTCACCATGTCCTGCAACTGCGCAGTCATGGTGTTGAAGGATTGGGTGAGCGAACCGACCTCGTCGTGATAAACCACCGGTGTTCTCATAGACAGGTCACCGGCTTCAACATGCCTGATACCCTCCATTAGATTACCGAGCGGCCGTATCACATTCGTGTACAGGAACCAGGGCAAACCGATAATAATCAGCACTAGGCTGCCCAGGATGAGTTCAGCCAGTGGCAACATAACCCTGTGCAGATACTGCCTGTACTGGGGGTAATTATCATGTATGATGCCCTCCGGCCCGCCGTTGAAGGGAAGTTCATCGAACAGGTCTACCGAATGGGGCAGAGTCTCCGGGTCACCGGGGAGCACGCCAATTGTCCAGAAGGTGCGGGGATCGACCACGTTCAGGTTGGCGTAG
This sequence comes from Chloroflexota bacterium, assembly GCA_040758495.1. Classification (GTDB taxonomy): domain Bacteria; phylum Chloroflexota; class Anaerolineae; order Anaerolineales; family JBFLVL01; genus JBFLVL01. Next base: position 55,251 of record JBFLVL010000021.1, on the reverse strand, counting down.
GTGATATCGAAGTTGCCTCCCAGGTACAGGGTCAATTGGAGGGTGTAGGCGAGCTGCTCCGAGGTGTAGTAAAGTGGCTGCTGCCAGGTGATGGTCACCCTATCCTCAGCGGTTTGGATGTATGGCTGCCCGAAATTCAAGGGCTGGACAAACACCTTGGGGTAAAGCAGCAGGATGGCAGGCACCCCCCCATAACGGTACTCGAAATCCTGGTAGACTCGTTCCCGTCCGAAAGTCACCGCACCAAAAATAGAAATGTAAACCTCCTGCCACACCTTATCGTGGAAGGGAAAAGCGAAGGGCAAAGACAGGCGGGCGTACAGTTCGTGCATCTGAACATCCTGCCAGGGTTCACCTATCGGCTCAAGGTGAAAAGGCACTTCGGTCACATCGTATCCGCGGTTCGCATTGGGCGTGAAACGCAGGGTCTGCTGACTGGGAGGCCAATCAGGAGGGTATTGCTTAATAAACAGGGGCCCAAGCCACCATCCGGTCACACTCAACACAGCCAGGATGCTCATCAGGGTTACACTGGTCACCCGCACCATGAAGGTGGTCGTCTCCACCAGGTGGTTAAGATAGACCACGGAAAAAACGAACAGGCTGAACAGGATACCCAAAGAGAACATTGCGCTAATAGCGTTGGCGGGGATGACCCACAACGTGTTCAACAGCAAGATCACACTCAGAGCGAGAGGTAAAAGGAAGACCAGCACCAGGGCGCGGGTGGCGCGAGCCTGCCGCCCCTGGGGTTTCCACAGGTGGCGCAGCCAGGTTGTCATTGTGAGGAACGAGGCCGCCAAGAGCGTGCTGAGTGAGGAAGCAATCCTCTGGTGGGGAGATTGCTTCGCTTCGCTCGCAATGACGGGTTTGGAAGGGGATTGCTTCGCTCCTTCGGAGCTCGCAATGACATGGGCAGCGGAGGCGCGCACGGCCTGGCGCACCATCACCAGCGGCACCCACAGGAAGCAGGCTACCATGGCAAAATCGGTCCACGGCGGCCGCCAGTGGACTTCCCCGACAGTCAGGAGCAGGTCCAAACGGTAGAGGGCATACCCCCCTTCGTACAGAGCATACAGTATGACCAGGGCGATCACAGCGCGCCGTTCCCATTTCTGGCGCGGGTCGAAAGCCGGGAAGGAATATGCAAAATAGACCAGGAAGACCAGCCCTACAGCTACGGCCACGCTCTCCCAGAAAAGAGGGAACAACCTGTCGCCAGGCAGGCTGGAGGCCTCCAGAAACAGCAGCAGGATGAGCAGGGTGATGCAGATGAAGAAGCTGGCCAAGAGCACGATGTGAGGCGACTTTTTTCCGCGCTTGCTGGACCGCAGGGCCAGGTAGAGCAGGTAGCCAGTGATCATCAGGACAAGAACGAACTGTGCAAAGGAACTGATAGAAGCGGGGGTGAGGTAGAGGGTGGGCAAAGAAAACGCATCCTTTCTAGAGAAAATCCTATAAACAGCATACACCCGGCCCAATTATACAACATTATCCTATTTTTGCCGTTTTCTTGCCGCTTTTTTGCCGTTTTATTTTTGCCGCCAGCTTCACAAGGGAGTACTGAATGCATATACTATAAAAGCTGTAGAGGGCGTGCAAGTCTTCCGCTCCATAAAACCTATATCATGGTAATAAGGAGAGACCATTGACATCTATCAATAAACCTTATTCGCTCAAGATTTATTTACTCAATATATGATACAAGGAGAACGCCAATGAAAAAACATTTGATCGCATTATCCCTGGCGCTGGTTGTAGCCTTGCTGGTTGCCACCGGAGTTCTGGCAGCCTTTACCAATGGCGGCTTTGAAGATGGTAACTGGAACGGGTGGACTGGACCAGACACTTTCCTAAACCCCGGTCTCACTCCCCCAGGTGGCCCCTTTGATCATAACTCCATTGTCCGCAACCCTGGCGGCAGCAACAAGAGCGCAGTCGTGACAGCGGGAGTTGATCCAATCGCTGGTATCAACAAGGTTCTCACTGGTACTTATTCTGCCCGCATAAACAGCGAAACAGGTAACGGACGAAATGCGAATGCCATCAAACAGACACTCACAGTGGGAGTTGGTGATGTGCAAGGTGATGGTAGTATTCATGTAAGTTACGCGTATGCGCCTGTGATGGAAGATCCTGGTCACAGCCCGGAGGACCAACCGTATTTCTTTGTGGGCCTAAAGAATGTGAACACGGGTCAGTACCTGTATGAAACGTTTGCCTATGCCAATCAACCAGGGTATCCTTGGCAATCTGCCGGTGCATGGAAATATATGGATTGGTACCGGGTGGATATCATTTCCACGGCCGCGAATCCTATAATGTCAGTTGGCGATACGCTTGAACTTGAAGTCATCGCTGCGGGGTGTTCTCTCGGAGGTCATGCGGGCTATGTTTATGTGGATGACTTTGGGTTCAATCCCCCTGGAGGAGGAACACCTAACATCACTAACGTCACGCCAAACAACGGACCTGACAGCGGCGGAACAACCGTTACAGTCACCGGCACCAGTCTGGATACTGTGACCTCGCTCACCATTGGTCAAGATAATATTGGATCTGGAAGCTTCATTTCCCAAAACGCGACCACCATTGTGTTTACCACCCCGGGCGATCCTGCCGGTCTGGTTGATATAACAGTGATCAATCCAACCGGTTCCGCTACTGCGGCCAATATCTTCGAGTATTTGCCTTGTCTACCACCGACCATCACCAATGTTACACCCAATGCGGGGTTGCTTGCTGGCGGAACGGCTGTAACCATCACCGGCACCCACTTCAACGAGCCCGGTTGTGCAATCACAACGGTCTACTTCGATAACCCGTCTGATGTCCCTGGCCCCGCAGCGGCTGCCTTCACGATCATATCGAACACCCAGATCAACGCCACTTCTCCTTCAGGAGCAGCGGCTGGCTATGCGGATGGCGGCGATGCGGATGTGGGCGTGATTGGGTTGGGCGGAGAATTCCGGGGCGCAGACTTATTCACCTACGTCCCGCCACCGACTATCACTAACTTCACCCCCAACATAGGGCCTGACACAGGCGGCCAGGTGGTAACCATCACCGGCACCTACTTCAAACCCCTAACCGGGTGGGTTGCTGACCGCTTTACAACCAACTGGGTGCACTTCGGCCCCACGAATGCGGCCGGCTACACGGTCGATTCTCCTACCCAGATCACAGCCACCACCCCAGCCTATCCCAGCCCCTTTGGTTGCGGCCTGGTGGACATCTCCCTGCACACCGACCCTGAGGGCGGCATGGCGACTTTGGGTAAGTACCTCTTTGTCCCACCTCCAACCATCACCAACGTATCGCTTGATGTTGGGCCAACGACCGGCGGCTCTCCGGTGGTCATCACCGGCACGAACTTCATGGGCGGCCCTTGTGATGGGTTGAGTTGGACCTCCCAGGTCACCTTCGATGGCACTCCGGCAGTATGCACGGTGAACTCAGCCACCCAGATTTCCTGCACCACCCCGCCCCACGTGGCCGGACAGGTGGACATCAATGTCACCACCCCGGGTGGACAGGCAACCCGCCCCGACGGGTTCACCTACGTCCAGCCAGCCTATCTGGGCGTTGACCCGAACTACGGACCCACGACTGGCGGCACCGCCGTGATCCTCACGGGTGTGGGTTTCACCGGCGCAACCGGCGTCACCTTTGGCGGTACGGCCTGCACCGGCCTGGTGGTGGTTTCCGACACGGAGATCAGGTGCAATACCCCGGCGCATGCGGCTGGCCTGGTAGAGATCGTGGTCATAAAACCGGGCGACGACCTGCACTTCCCCAACAGCTTCACCTACGTGCCTCCTGCGGTTGTGGGTGTCAACCCCAACGCTGGCCCGACATACGGCGGCACGAGCGTGATCATCACCGGCCTGAACTTCGGCCTGGCCACGAATGTCCTCTTCGACGGTACGGCGGCGACTTCCTTCACGATCGACTCCCCCACACAGATCACCGCCATCACCCCGCCTCATGCGGCTGGCACGGTGGATGTCAACATCACCGGCGGCAATCCGGCAACCATCGCCGACAGCTTCACCTTCATCCCGCCGGCAGTGTTTGCGGATATCTACCCCAACTTCGGCCCCATAATCGGCGGAACCCCGGTGGTCATCACTGGTGCGAACCTGGGCAGCGCTACGGCGGTCACCTTCGATGGTGTACCCGCTGCTTCTATAGCTTTGATATCCCCTAATCAGATCAGGGTGTACACCCCAGCGCATCCCGCTGACCTGGTGGACATCACCATCACCACCCCCGGCGGCCTCCTGGTCTACCCGGATAGTTTCACCTTCTACGGCAGCGACCTGCCCCTGGCGCCCTTTAGCGTTCCTGTTGACGGAGCTACGCTGATTGGTGAGGGCCCCACGCGACTGCAGGTCACCTTCGACGAACCGGTATTGAGCGTTCCTTTCGGCGATCCCAGTTGGCCCTTCTCGGCTCTCAACCCGGCTAACTACCTGCTGGTGGAAGAGAACGGGAACCATGACTTCGATACCCTGACCTGCCTGGGCGGCGTCCAAGTTGACGACGATCAGATCTCTGTGGATGCTGTCTTGGGGTACGACGCGGCAACCTTCACGGCCACACTCGCTGTCAACCATGGAGTACCCCTGCCTATTGGTTCCTACCGGCTGTTCGCCTGCGGTACGACCTCCGTCAAAAACCTGGCGGGCGTCAAGCTGAACGGCGGCTTGAATGACACACGCTTCCACTTCAAGGTGAGGGCCGCAGAACTACCCCCCACCGGCTTTGCACCCGGCGTAATCACCACGCTGCCCCTACAGCCTGCCGATAAGGCTTATCTATCCTACGGCGATCTATGGCTGGAAATCCCCAAACTGGGCGTGAAGGCCACCATCGTGGGTGTGTCGGCCAACGAGGGTGAATGGGACGTGACCTGGTTGGGCAACAGCGCTGGCTGGCTGGAAGGCTCCATCTTCCCCACCTGGGCGGGCAACAGCGTGATCACCGCCCATGTCTGGGATGCCTACAACAACCCCGGCCCCTTCCTGTACCTAAACCAGTTGTGGTGGGGTGACCAGATCATCATCCATGCCTGGGGTCAGCAGTACGTCTACGAAGTGCGCTCGGTTCGTGAAATCTCTCCCAGCAACAGCGCAGCGGTCTTCAAGCATCAGGATTTCCCCTCGCTGACACTGCTCACCTGTCGCAGCTACGACCAGAACAGCGGCACCTACAAGTCTCGCGTGATGGTACGTGCTGTGCTGGTGGAGATCCGCTAATCATCCGGGCAATATTCTGATAGACCTGTCTGGTCTCCAATAACCCCTAGGGCGGGACACATGTCCCGCCCTAGGTATTTAGCCCCTTATTGGTACCCACACACCCGATATTCACCGTTGGTTTGAATAACTTTATACACGCGCAGGGATAGATCAAGCTCGTACTCTTCATTGCCAGAGGTGACAATAATATTCCCCCGGCAGGCGACCAGAGCCATCTCGCCTTCTTCAGGCATGGGAGCCCGACCCTCGGAGAGGTAATGGTATAGGTGGCTCCCACGCGCCGCCGGTTTCGGGCGGGAGCCCGTACCACAGGGTCTGGGCATGGGAGCCCCAGGAGACGACATAAAGGTTACAGGCGGCTCCCATGCCGCCGGTCTCAGGCAGGGGAGCCCGAACAGACGATAATAAAGAGGAGGCTTCCATGCGTGGAGGACATCGGTGAGATCAGATTCTGACCAACCCGGTGCGTCGGTCCTCCAGAAGGGGTGAGAGAAACTGGCTGCCTATCGGAAGACGGCCAGGAAACTCAAGGCACAGTTGCAGGGTTAACACTCTCAGAGAAGAATTTTATCCTGTCCGACTTTTTCTCGTGTAAAATAGTTTTGACAGACTCAAACCGCCCCATTTTATCCATATTCCGTGGAGGGTCCCATGTCCGATCTGAAATCCCATTATGCCAATAAACTCGCCCTCATCACCGGCGGTTCGAGCGGCATCGGGTTGGCGCTGGCGAAGGAACTGGCCGGACACGGAGCCCGAGTTTGGCTACTGGCGCGGCGGAAAGATGCGCTGTCTGAGGCGCAGAAAAAAATCAGCTCAGCGTGCCGGACAATCAGCATGGATGTCTCCGATTGGAATCAGGTGAAGAGGGCGGTCGGGCAGGTTATCCGCGAGAGCGGAGTACCGGATATCATCATCAATTCAGCGGGGGTCACGCAGCCTGGTTATGTACAAGAACTGGATGTGGACATTTTCCGCCAGATGATGGAAATCAACTATATGGGCACTGTGCATGTGGTTAAAGCCCTGTTGCCGGGGATAATCGAGCGCGGCTCAGGGCATATCATCAACATCTCTTCGGCGGCCGGATTCCTGGGCGTCTTTGGCTACTCGGCTTACGGTGCGTCCAAATACGCCGTGCGCGGCTTTTCAGATGTGCTGCGCGTAGAACTCAAGCCACACGGCATCCGTGTCTCGGTCGCCTTCCCGCCGGATACCGACACACCGCAGTTGGCCTACGAAGCCCCGTTCAAACCCCCGGAGACGAAGGCACTCTCCGGCACTACCAAGATACTTTCGCCGGAGGTTGTGGCACGGGAGATTTTAAGCGCCGCAGCACGCGGCAAATATATCATTCTGCCGGGTTTCGATACCAAGCTGCTTTACCACCTGAACAATATGTTGGGCAACGGTGTTTATGCCATCATGGACTGGTTGATTACCCGCGCCCGGCAGAAGATATAAACGCAAATTGAGGAGAAATAATCATGGACATCTTTGAAAAATGCTCTGGGTTTACAGCAGCCAAAGAGGCTATGGCCGCAGGCCTCTACCCCTATTTCATCCCTATGACCGAAAGCGAGGGGACGGAGGCAGTCTTTCGGGGGCATCGTCTCATCATGTGCGGCTCGAACAATTACCTCGGCCTGACCACCGACCCGCGCGTCCGCCAAGCCGCGCTGGATGCCATCCAGCGCTTTGGTACTTCCTGCACCGGATCGCGCTTTCTAAACGGCACACTCGAACTGCACGAGCAACTGGAGGGCGAACTGGCCGAATTTGTCGGCAAGCAGGCCGCGCTGGTCTTTTCCACTGGCATGCAGACTAACCTGGGCACCATCAGCGCGTTGGTTGGCCGTGATGACATAGTTGTGTTAGATAAAGACGACCATGCCAGCATTGTAGATGGGGCGCGTCTGTCCTGGGGCGAGACCAAGCGTTTCCGTCACAGCGACATGCAAGACCTGGAGCGCGTTCTTTCGAGCATCCCCGAAAAATTTGGCCGGCTGGTGGTTGTGGACGGCCTGTACAGCATGGGCGGCGATATCGCCCCGCTACCCGACCTCGTTGCAATCTGCAAAAAATACGGGGCTCGCCTGATGGTGGACGATGCTCATGCCATCGGCGTCCTTGGCGGAGGGCGCGGAACCGCAGCGCATTTCGACCTGACCAACAAGGTGGATTTGATCATGTCCACCTTCAGCAAATCGTTCGCCTCGTTGGGTGGATTTATTGCTGGTGATGAAGACATCATCCACTATATCAAGCACCACGCTCGCGCCCTCATTTTCAGTGCCAGCATTCCGGCGGCCAATGCCGCTGCAGCCCTTGCCGCGCTCAAAATCATGCGCCAGGAGCCAGAACGTGTGGAACGCTTGAACACGATTGCCGCGCGCATGCACCATGAATTACGAACGATGGGCTTAAACATCGGCAACTCCGTATCACCCATCATTCCCATCATCATCGGCGATGACATCCGTACCCTTCAGATATGGAAAGCTATGTTCGAGGCGGGTGTGTTCGTCAATGCCATCCTTTCTCCTGCCGTGCCGGCTGGTCAGCAGTTGCTGCGCACCAGTTACATGGCGACGCACACCGATGAACAGATTGACCGAGTACTGGAAATATATCAACGGGTTGGCAAGCAGATGGGGTTGATTGCCTGATGCTAATACGGATATTACTAATATCGAAATGCCGCAAGGGAAACCAGGCAGCATTCGGTTTCTAATTCGAGGCAGGATGACCGGCCTCAGATTGGCGAGAGGTGTCAATTGGCATTAGACTTCCTCGTGCCCACAGATCGGAGGGATCGGTCATCGTAGGGCGAGACCCAAGTCCCGCCCTACGTCTTTATACCCTCACTGGTATCCACACACCCGATATTCACCGTTGGTTTGAACAACCTTATACACGCGCAAGGATAGGTCAAGCTCGTACTCTTCATTGTCAGAGGTGACAATAATATTCCCCCGGCAGGTGACCAGAGCCATCTCGCCTTCTACACCGCTCTGCTGGCAGGCCAGGTCTTCCAGGCGGGTTTCTACCTCCTGTAATATTTCCAATTCCTGTACCGCCACTGCCTGCCAATCGGCGCAGACAAGCTCCGAGACGCGTGCCGCGTCTTTGGCCGTCAACGCCTGCAAGTAAGCCTTCACGACTTTTTCAGAGCTGTCCACAGCCCCGCCACAGGAGGCGGAGAACAGCATGGCAGCCACCACAACTAACCAGACAATACGATATTTCCACAGCATTTCAACCTCCGTTTTTTGTTAGTAGTTTCGCGGTCCACTGGCTGAGTCCGTTGGTCGAGTAGGTGCCGGAGGCACCGTATCGCCTGTCCTGCCCGCGGCCGCTGCCGCAGGCAGCAGGCTAGCCCGACAGGCCAGGGAGACCAACTTCGGACGGGATCTCGGTCTCGATACGGGCTTCACTTCGTTTCGCCCCACTCGACCCGCGGGTTTCGATAAACCCTCACCTACGGTTCGGGCATTCGACCCGCAGGTTTCGTTATAACCTGTGGGATGGGCTCCCACGCCCCTGCCCCTTCTCCGCTGCCTCTTCCTTGATCAGCTCACGCCTGAGCACTTTGCCCACCAGCGTCTTTGGCAGGGAAGTGCGGAACTCAACCAAGCTAGGCACCTTATAAGGAGCCAGGTGTTGCTTACAGAATTCGATGATCTCCTCCTGGGTGGCTGTCTCGCCCTCTTTCAGGACGATGAAGGCCTTGACCCGTTCGCCCTTTTCGGAAACCAGGACTCCCGCCGCGGCTGCTTCCAGCACTTTAGGATGCTCATAGAGCACATCCTCGACCTCGCGGGGATAGATATTGAAACCACCCGCGCCCAGGATCATGTCCTTCTTTCGGTCTACAATCTGGAAGTAGCCGTCCTGATCCATGATCGCAAGGTCTCCGGTGTAAAGCCAGGGGTCGCCGCCCTTGGGATCGGGTCGCAACGTGTTGGCCGTTTCGGTAGGCATGTTCCAGTACCCTTTCATAACCTGCGGGCCGCGGACGCAAAGCTCACCCACCTCCCCCACACCCAATACCTTCTCTCCAGTTTCAACATCCACGACCTTGGCCTCCGTATCGGGATAGGGCAGGCCAATTGTGCCGATGCGGTTTTCACCGTAAATGGGATTGGCGTGGGTTACAGGTGAAGCTTCGCTCAGACCAAAACCTTCTACCAGCCTGGCACCTGTTATCTCCTGGAAGCGCTGCTGAACCTCTACGGGCAACGGAGCTGCACCGCTCACACAAACCTTTATCGAGCTCAGGTCATACTTGTCTACCTGGGGGTGATTGTTGAGGGCCACGTACATGGCCGGCACACCCGGGTATAAAGTGGGGTGATGTTTGTCTATCGTCTTGAGGATGTCATCTAGGTTACGGGGGTCGAGCACCAGCATCGTGGTACCGGCAATGATGGCGCCCGCGTTCATACAACAGGTCATTCCGTAACTGTGGAAGAGGGGCAAGGTTGCCAGGGTACTATCTTCTCTATCCGCGGCGTTAACCCAGGCGTTTACCTGATAGGCGTTGACGTAAATGTTCTTGTGGGTAAGTTGGGCACCCTTGGATACGCCCGTCGTGCCACCGGTGTACATCAACACGGCGGTATCATCCCAGTTGACTTTCACAGGCCTGGGTTTCGGTGGAGCTTTTTTCATCAGGTCTGAGAACCAATAGGTGTTCTCCTCACCCGAGATGTCCACGCGATGCCCTCCTTTTTTCTCCATCAACAGGGCGAAGAGTAGCCTGAGTACCGGTGGGAAGAAGGTCTTGATCTGGGCAACGATGACATGACGCAGTGGGGTTTCCTTCCGGATTTGCTTGACAAGGGGGTACAAAGAACTCAAGGTTATCATGTATTCCGAACCCGAGTCACAGAGTTGATGCTTCATCTCGCGGGCCGTGTAAACCGGGTTGCAGGGCACCACGATGGCCCCAATCCGCAGGATGGCATTGTAAGAAATGAGGAATTGGGGACAGTTAGGAAGGTGCACCGCCACCCGTTCGCCTTTCTTGACCCCCAGCTCCTGCAGCGCAGCCGCAAAGCGCAGCACCATTTCGAAGTACTCCCCGTAGGAGATAGTGTTATTTTTGAAGACCATCGCGGGGTGGTCTGAATGTTTTCGGGCGGTTTCTTCCAATGAGGCCGGCAGGGTGATTTTAGGATAATCCAGCCGCTCTTTCACATGAGGGTCGTAATGTTTGAGCCAGGGTTTGGCTTGAGACATCATCTACCTCCTTGAACAGGGTAATCTACCGGTGGTCTTCCCGATCATTCCCTGAGAAGCTGTCGAGCGATGACCAGGCGTTGCACCTGGCTGGTGCCCTCGTATATCTGATGCAGCTTGGCGTCGCGCATGTACTTTTCCACCGGGTATTCCTTCATGTATCCATAGCCGCCGAACACCTGAACAGCGTCGGTGGTCACCTCCATGGCCGTATCACCGGCAAAGCACTTTGCCATGGAGGCTTCCATGGTGTTGGGCAGTCCGTTGTCGTGAAGCCAGGCGGCATACCAGCAGAGCAACCTGGCCGCGGTCACTTTCTTGGCCATGTCTGCCAGTAAGAACTGTACAGCTTGAAGCTCAGCGATTGGCCTTCCAAATTGGACGCGCTCCTTAGCATACGCCACGGCGGCTTCCAGAGCCGCCCGCGCAACTCCCACGCCCGCAGCACCCACTCCAGGACGAGAATCATCAAAGGTCATCATCGCAATCTTGAACCCGTCCCGACCTGAACCCAGGCGATAACGCCTCGGGATGCGTACCTGGTCAAAAATCACCTCCCTGGTGTCGGTAGATCGTTGTCCCATCTTGTTTTCTTTCTTGCCGTGTTTTACACCGGGTAGGTCGGATGGGATCGCAAACACCGAGATGCCCCTGTGTCCTTGCTGGGGGTCTTCGCTGGCAAAGACGGAATACAATTTTGCCACGCCGCCATTGGTGATGAATCGCTTGGTTCCGTTGATAACGAACTCCTCCCCTTCCAACCGAGCCGTGGTGCGGATGGAAGCCACGTCCGACCCGGCATCTGCTTCGGTGAGGCAAAAGGCGGCCAGGTTCGGTCCGGAACAATGCTTGGGAAGTATCTCCCTTTTCAGTTCCGGGCTGCCGGCCATCAGAATGGGGGTGAGACCCAAAATATTTCCCCCAAAAGTGGCCGCCACTCCCGCGCAACCCGCGCCGACCTCCTCGCTGATGATACACCCATCCAGCGAGTGCAACCCCGCTCCACCATACTCCTCAGGTACAGTGTAATGTAGCAGACCGATATCGAAGAACTGCTTCACCAGCTCCGGGCTGTGACGCTGTTCCTCATCCAATTCCGGAGCCAGGGGTGCGATTTCCTTCCGGGAGAAATCCCGCACCAGTTTCTGAACCGCTTTTTGCTCCTCGGTAAGACGAAAATCCATCATTGTTCCTCCTTGAAATAAAAGTGGGATTGTGTGGTAGTCAACAGCAATCTAAACAGCATGTCATCGCGAGCGTCTTTTTGCGAAGCGATCTCCCTCTCATGGGGATGAGATTGCTTCACCCTTTCGGGGTTCGCAATGACATAATACAGTCTCTGTTGGTTTGAGCCCTGCTGCTCTTTGCGGAGTGGAGTTATTCGCAATGACAACTGTTCAAAGTAATGATGACAAAAAAAGGTGGGATTGTTCAAAGTTAAACAGTCTCCATAATCTCTAACGCAAACAGGGCTGCACCGTGCGCTCCCACGAGCTGGGGATGAAGCGGCAGGATAACCTGCTCACCGGTCTCCTCCTCCAGCATGTGCAAGATGGCCGGGTTCTGCGCCACCCCGCCCGAAAGCATGAGGGGAGTCACCAGACCAACCGTGCGGACCATCGCCAGGAGGCGTTTAGTCAGCGACCGGTGAAGCCCGCGCAAAATCGAAGGTACTGCCTCCCCATGGGCAATGAGAGAGACAATCTCCGTTTCGGCGAAAACCGTGCAGGTGCTAGATATGGGCACCTCGCGAGCAGCAGACAGGGCCTCCCTGCCCATCTGCTCCAGGGGCACCACCAGACGGTTGGCCGTCCTTTCTAAAAATTGTCCCGTGCCGGCTGCGCATTTGTCATTCATCACAAAATCCAGCACCGCACCTTGTGGGCTGATGGCGATGACCTTGCTATCCTGACCGCCAATGTCAACCAGCGTACCTCCGTGACCAAATTCCCGGTAGATGCCTCTGGCGTGACAGGATATTTCGGTGACCGTGCGCCGGGCCTGATGCACCAAACCCCGACCGTACCCCGTGGCTATCAGGGGGATGCCTTCCAATGGGCCTAAAGCCTCCCCGGCCTGCTCCAGCAAACGGTTTATCTGTTCCTCGACTCGCGGTTCGGTTTGCTCTAACACATTCCAGAGCATCTCACCCTCCGCATTCACAGCCACCAGCTTGTTGGTTGTGGAGCCCACATCCATGCCCAAAGCTCGGATCGCAGACACGGTTAAACCCCTAACATTTCTACAAAAGCTGCCAGGCGGTTGCTCACCTGTTCCTCCGAAAAAGCGCGCGGGGCGTTGTGGTCCGCCTCTAGCAGCAAAGCCGGAACCCCCACTTCGCGCATCAGCCTATCCCGCTGGTCTAACTGGCCGATCGAATAGGATTTACATGACCGATCGGAATGCAAGATAGCTCCGTCTAAGTGGAAATCCTCGACCATGCGCTTCATCACGCTCAGCTTATCACCGGTTCCCCGGTTGAGGATGATAAAGATGTACGTCCGAGCCATGGATTCAATCGGCCTGCTCACTTCAATCAACCTAGAAAGCTCCCCCCAGGCATTCGTGTACGTGGAGGCCACCACAGCCACCCCTCGCCGTCCAAGGAACTCAGCCAGAAAGCGCAGGCGGTACCAGATGGGGAGATTATCCCACAACAGACGCTTCTTCTCTTCTTTTATTACCCCAATACCTTGTGCGATGCGTTCGTCCACCTCCCGGAGCATGGCGGCATAAAAATCCACCGTGCCCGGATTCCCGCGCATCTCCACTATAGGCGCCATGTGGATAAACTGGTCAAAGACCGAAATCGGGGCAGGGCGATGTTGGGCCCGTTCAATCACCTCCAGCCACAACTCCGAAGCCTGCAGGCCCAACTTAGCAACCTCCTCCAGCTTGTACATCTTCAGGGATTTACCTGCCACCTTTTCTGCTGTAGGAATGGCCTCCTCGATTTGTCTTTTGACAAACTCCACTGCATGGTCAGTGACCTGCGAATAGATAAAAGGAGTATCAATCAAGATGAGGGGGACATCCAGGCGATGGGAGAGTACCCGATACCATAACAGGACGGTCTGACAGATATTTGTGCATGCTACCAGTAAATCCGGCCTGGGCAGCCGTCCTACAGGTGTTTTCCCCGATATCACCGTCCCCAGGTCGGTGCGTGCATAGGAGCAGATATCCTGCGAAAATCCAGCGTTCTCTGCCTGGGAGGCAATCTCTTCAGCCAGGCGTACGGTCCCACACACCGCGGCGTGGTTCTCCGGGTAGAGGATGTAAAAACCCAATGCCTGGAGGAACTCAACCGGAGCCCCGGAGGTGACCCAGGTGACCTTGTTGTGCAGGTTGGCATAGTTGCCCTTCAGATAATGCCTCCCGATCAACTCCTTCGTCCATGCCGAGATTTTCAACGGTGGGGTAAGCACCTCGCTCTTCCAGCGGCTGCTGCTTTTCGCCTGCCATGTCGCCTGCCAGCGGCGAACACGCAACCCCGTCCTTCCAAGCAGGTTGACATACCAGTGATAGCGCAGCTCTCTGCAGAGGCTCATCCAATCATCTCCAGGAACGCTTCCAGACGGTTCAGCACGCCTTGGGAAACCGGATTATTCACGTCAACTTCAATAGTTAATGAAGGGATACCAGCCTGACGCAGCTCTTGGCGCAGGTCAGGGAGGTCGAAAAGCTCAGGTTCGCAGAACTTGACCAGGTAAAAGACGAGACCTTTAGCCTCATTCGCCTCCACCAGGCCCAATAGGTGGTTGAGCCGCGCGGAGAGGAGGCCGCCTCGCGTGGGGTCAGGAGGCGCATGGATGATCCGTTCTGCCATGCGGCGAAAGGGATCATCGCTCTCTCCCGGAGGGTACAAACGACGACCACAACAAGCCAGATCGTCGGCCACGATCCTCCCTCCCATCCCTTGAAGAGCATCCAACAGGCTCATAGGCTCTGGCAGGATGCCAGAAATGACCAGGGGAATGCCATCCGGTGAAAGGGCTTCTCCCCGCGCCAGCACCTCCTGAGCAAGCGTAGCGAACTGCTCTGCGGGAAGATACTCGCGGCTGCGGACCAGACGGTAAAAAGCGAAATCCGTGAGAGGCAGGGTTTTGTGACACCGATGCAATTGGATGAGCAGAAGATCAGCAGCCTCTTCACGCTCAATGCAGTCCATCAATTCACCTTCGGTAGGGGAACGACCGGTGAGGGCTTGCAGACGGTCGTAAACAGAGCGCAATTCCTGGGCAAAAAAGGCTATATCGCTCTCCCTTGTGCCCCGAGGCAGGTAGACAGGCAGGACTGCTTGCTTTGGGGAAATGAAATCCAGCAGGATACTTCCCAGCCCCTGAAGCGAGTCGCAAGCGTGAGGCACAACCAGGACCTCCGTGATGTCCAGACCACCGGATAGGAGAAAAGATAAGGCATTGTGGACGATCGAGCAGAGGTACGGTTGCAGGTGAGCTGCCCCGTAGTCGGTACTCACCCTGGGCGGCCCCCAAACTTCCACCGGAAGGATGTCAAAAGCTCGCAACAGTGATCGTGGGTAGTGGATGGGCAAGACCGCGGCCACTGAACCTCCTCGTCCCTTGTATCCGCGGATAACTTCTAGTCGTGAGGGAATGGCTGGGAGTTCCTGCACAGGAGATGCCCTTGAGTGAAAATTGGTTGGTTGACGAGACAAGCTCCTCCGCCATCACCTCATCATGACGACGGTCAAGCGCAGATGTTATTCTATCAGAAGAATGGTTCTGCCACGGAAAAGAGCAACGGAATGGGAATATGCCCATCACAATCCTCGCCACGACTACCTGCCTCTTGCAGGAAAAGAAAAAATGCCCGATAATCCGTATCGGTTATTAGGTACTGTCAGAATTATTTGTTCACCTGTAACTTAGCCGGGCGTAAAGGATATTCCCATGGAACTCATTTTGGCAACCATCTCTGCGGGGGGCCTGATCGGCGTTGCGGATCAGTACATGTGTCTGATCATCATTTCGGTAGCCGCCAAACTGGGCTGGATCGAACTTTCCCCTCAAACCGGGTTCATGGAAAGCTGGTGGTTTCTATCGATAGTAGCCGTGTTCTGGCTGCTTACCGTCGCCCCGGCTTATCTGACCACCGTCGCGCCGGGTGTGATGAATTCAATCAACACAGCCGTCAACTTCTTGAGCGGCTTTGTCGTCCCCCTGTCGGGTGCCATGATCGCCCTGGCTTCGGTGGGGATCATTACCAACCTGAACCCGGAGACACGTCACATTTTGGAAACGCTGCGTATCTTTGGAACAGGTGGCAGAGCAATTGGCAGCGGAGCAATCATTGCGGGTGGCGGTGCGCTGGCAGCCATGACCCTGACAGCGATAAAGGGAGCCGCGAAACCTGGCTTGAGTGCCAGTACCGGCACTCTGGGGCATGTCTCCGCCCCAGTCTACACCACTATAGAAAATGTTGCCTCCTTCATCGTGATGGGGCTGCTTTACGCCCTGGCCAGTATCAACCCCTGGCTGATCGTCCTGCTCCTGGTCATCTTTGCCTTCGCCTTCGCGGGCTTGCTGGTTTATTCGATTGCCCAACTCCGGAAGCTAAAAAGCACCGTGGGACAGTTCTTTCGCCTGCTGCGCAGCCAACCGTTAGGTGGATTGACCGTGGCATTTGAATTCCTGATCTGGGGGCTTGGGTGGATGATCCGGGGCAGGTGGCTGCGTGGTTTCCTGATGGTGACCTTCTGGATTCTTTACGGCCTCATGTTTTGGTTATTTTGGGGTCTCACCAGTATCCTGCCGGTCTTCTTGTTTATTTTCATCCCCTTCTCGATCATAACCTTCTTTATCATCGGCTCATCCAGCGCGCGAGCCTTGATGAAGACCTATAAAATCCCCGATTGATCCGGCTATCATATCTCCCCACAGCTCACGTTAAATAAACCAACGAGGTAGCTACTCAGGCATCCCTCGCCCCGGATTGATCCTTCGACTAGGACAAGAATCTAGGGCTGGCAGGCCCCCCATACGGGGGGCAGGCCCCCCATACGGGGGGCAGGCAAAGTCCGTTCAGCCGGACTGACAGCTCAGTGCATTTTTAGTCGGATTTCATCCGACTTTGGTTCTCAGCCTGAGAATTCATTCTCAGGCATATGCAGGCTGAACAGTTACCCAGTGAGGTGATTTCAGGTTACCCATGAGAAACAGGCAGCACACGATAGGGTTGGATAAGATATATAAGATCCTGGCACTTAGTGCACAAATGAGTGGTTGCATAATGCTACCGCGGGAGGTATAATCGTTTTTTATAAGGAGGTAAAACTATGCCCACCCTGCATGTGCGTAGTGTCCCCGAGGATTTGTATAACCGGTTACAACAGCTGGCGCAAAAGCGCAGCCGTTCGCTTGGCGCGCAGGTTATTACAATGCTTTATGAAGCACTCGATGAAGAAGAACAACGTAAAGATCAGGCACGCGTGCTGACTTCCATTCGCCGCCGGCGGTTTGGTCCCCCCAAGAAGGCTGCCTCCAGTCTCGATCTTTTACACGAGGACCGCCGGAGATGATGGATGCACCGCTCTGGTTTGTTGTTGACGCCAGTGTGGGAGTCAAGCTGTTCGTTGACGAGGAAAATTCGGACAAGACACATGTTTTATTTGAACAGTTGTCTGCAGATCCTCCCGCCAGGATATACGTGCCCGATTTGTTCTACATTGAGTGCGCCAACATCCTTTTGAAGTACACTCGCCGCTACGGGCGACCGCTTGAAGATTCGAGAGCCGACCTGGTGGACCTGGGCCGTTTATTCTTACGGGTTGTTCCCACAGCGGAGTTGATGGAAGATGCCTTGCTGCTCGCAGCGGAACAGAACATCACCGCGTATGATGCCTGTTATGCGGTATTGGCGTCCCGTCTGGAGTTGCCCCTGGTCACTGCGGACGAACCGCTGGCAAAAGCCGTCGGTGCGCTCTGGATAGGCGATTTGGATACCCGAACACCCTCTTGAAATATATATGTCTGATACCTCCAACCACCTTCCCTGACCGGCAGAGCCAGCAGCAGGATAATCTCGACTTTATCGCCGCAACCGGAACCCCGGAGCCAGCTACCAGATCACCTCCTGCATTACCAGATGAATTGATCTTACGTTGCACAAAGGTAAAACAAGCCAGTTCCGAATACAACCATGCGCGTCATCCTTTTTCCCTCTTCCACTTTATCGTCCAACCGATGTCATCGAATTGATATTTCTCCCTCAAGGCGTAACCTACAGCCAGTTCAGGGATAAGCTGGAGGGACTCATTTCCCTCGACGGCAACTTCGAGCAAGTCGCTTTCCTTGATTTTTGCTTTTCACCAGGCGGGTACAGGCAGAGTCACTCACTTCAGATTCCCATATATAGAGGAAAGCGATATCCAGATCCAACACCTGTACCGTTGTACCGTGAACACGAATTCACCAAGGATGTATTTCCCCATGTCCAAGCCGCCCACGAAATCCTTTGACTATGCCATCGGCATGTTTGGCACGTCCATCCCCATCAATATGCTCAAGACCTATGCTGCCATCTTCTACGTGGATCAATTGGGGGTGACCACCGCACAATTCGCGCTCATGTTGCTGATTTATACCTTTATTGATGCCATTGATAATCCCGTGTACGGTTTTCTCTCCGATCGGACGCGCACGCGCTGGGGCCGCAGGCGGCCCTGGCTGACCATCGGCACGCCGTTATTGGTTCTGTGTTTCGTCTTCTTCTACAGCCCTCCCGCCTTTCTGGCAGGGAATTCTCTGGTTGCCTATTGCATGCTCTTCTACATGCTCGCTGGCACGCTGGATTCGGTGCTCAACGCCAATTACGCCGCCCTTTTCCCGGAGCTTTTCCGCGATGACGTCAGCCGGGCGAACGCAAACGCCAGGCGCCAGGCATTTATGCTGGTTGGTATGATCATCAGCATCGCCTTGACGCCGATGGTGACCCACGCCCTTGGCTTCAGCCTCACTGCGCTCCTGTACGGTCTGCTGGGCGGTGGGGTCATTCTCTACATGACCTTCACTTGCAGGGAAACGGACCCCCAGCCGGAGGAAGAAAAACCTCAACTGTGGAAGAGCATCAAAGATCTGCTCACAAACCGGAAATTCTCTGGGTGGCTGGTTTTGCGAATGCTTTTTACAGCGCGGCCATGTCGCTCGTCCTCGCCTCCATGCCCTTCTTTGCCAAATATACGCTGGCAATTTCTGACAGCCAGACCACATTTCTTTTCGCCGCTGTTTTGCTCATTGCCATCGGTTGTGTCGCCATCTGGGCAAGGCTGGTCAAGAAGTTCTCGCTGATGCCTGTCTGGCGGGCTTCGCTTATCACACTGGCCGTCACCTTCATCCCGCTCTATTTTGCCAATTCCCTCCTCACTGCTGTCATTTTCAGCGCCCTGGTGGGTTTCGGCTTCGCCGGGGTCATCACGACCATGGATTTGATCGGCGCCAAAATCATGGACGAGGATACCCAAAAATACAACCTACGGCGGGAGGGCATCATCGCCAACGCTCTGGGATTCATGAACCGGCTGAACGGCCTGTTCACGAGCGCCGCTTTCTACCTAGTCTTCATCCTTTTTGGCTTTGAAAGTGGTCTAAACCCTGGAACCCAGCCGGATAACGCTGCCCAGTTCCTGTTGACCGTATTTCCACCCATCCTGATGGTCATCAGCTTTGCCTTCTCGTTCTTCATCAATTTCAACGAAGCTGGAGACGCCCGAAGTTGATCCAATCCCCATCCATTTTACGGGCAATGACTTTGAGCGCCAGTCCGCCGAGTCGCAGGCAACAGTGCTCATTGATTTTTCTATAAGTGCCCTAAAAATATATGGCTATGCTATACTCAAACCATGAGCAGGCTTCATCCCGATACTCACCCCAAAATGGAAGCCCTGCAAATCCAACTTCTGCGCGAGGCCCCAACCTGGCGCAAGCTGGAAATGCTGGCGCAGTTGAACGCCTCGGTTCGCCTGCTGGCGCTGAACGGCTTGCGCCAGCGTTACCCCAGTGCCAGCGAGGGTGAACTACACCGTCGCTTGGCAGGTCTGCTGCTGGGTGAAGAGCTGGCTTGTAAAGTCTACGGGGAACTCAAGAATGCTACCTGAACCCATCGCTGTCACGGCGAAAGTTACTGCAGTGCTGGAAGAACTTGGCGTGCCGTATCTCATCAGTGGTTCATTGGCCAGCACCATCTATGGCATAGTACGCACCACGCAGGATTCCGACCTGGTAGTAAAACTACACACAGAACACATCGAGCCTTTTGTTATGGCATTACGGGGAGAGTTCTATATTGACGAAGAGATGATCGCTGGGGCTGTCGCTCGGCAAACCAGTTTCAACATCATCCACCGCGAGACTATGTTCAAGGTGGATGTTTTTATCCCCCGCCAGCGTCCCTTCGAAAATTCACAATTTGCCCGTGCTCGACGGCACATCATCTCAGTCGAGCCGCGGGTAGAGGCACTGGTCTCCAGCGCGGAAGATATCCTGCTTGCCAAACTGGAATGGTATCGGCTTGGCGGAGAAACGTCCGAGCTACAGTGGCGGGATGTGCTGGGTATATTGAAAGTCCAGGCGAAGGGACTCGATCTGAACTATCTGCACTCTTGGGCTGAAAGATTGAAAGTCCATGATTTGCTCGAACGTGCCCTGACTGAATCAGCCGCATGATCGCTTTTTCAATAAAACTAAAACAAGTGGGGTAGCTCATTTCGCTACCCCACACACCGTGGTGACCCGTGCAGGACTCGAACCTGCAACCAACTGATTAAGAGTCAGCTGCTCTGCCACATTGAGCTAACGGGCCGCGCCGCAATTATACCCCACTCTGCCTCCCATTTTGACCATCACGGGTTATATCCCTAACCATATTAACCCGACCGCCCGGTAATGTAATCCTCCGTCAATTCCTGTTTTGGGCTGGTGAAGATATCCTGAGTGGCACCAAACTCAATCAGTTTCCCCAGCCAGAAAAAGCCGGTCCAATCGGAAACCCGCGCAGCTTGTTGCATGTTGTGGGTAACAATGACAATGCAATATTCTGTGCTGAGTGAACGCATCAGCTCTTCAATCTGGAGCGTATCAATGGGATCCAAAGCTGAGCAAGGCTCGTCCATTAATATCACCTCTGGTTGAATGGCAATCGCGCGCGCGATGCACAGCCTTTGTTGTTGTCCCAGGGACAGACTTAATGCATCTTGTTTGAGGTTCTCCTTCACCTCGTCCCACAATGCTGCCCCCTGCAAGCTGCGTTCTACGATTTCATCAATGTCGCTGTCCTTATGTACTCTTAACACACGTGGCCCAAAAGCCACATTGTCAAATATGGATTGAGGAAAGGGGTTGGGTCGTTGAAACACCATCCCTACCCGACGACGGAGGTCAACCACGTCAGTATCTCGAGAAAAGATATCCTGACCATCCAGCAAAATCCTTCCTTCCGCCCGGGTTCCAGGAATGGTTTCATTCATCCGATTGAGACACCGCAAAAAGGTTGACTTACCACACCCTGAGGGTCCGATCAGGGCTGTGATCTGTCGGTCTTGAATATCAAGCGAAATGTCAGATAGTGCGAGGAAGTCACCATAGAAGAAGTGTAGATGTTCAATGCTGATTTTCACCATGGTTATACTTCTTAGAATCAACTATCCAAACCGACCGGTAACATAGTCTTCCGTCTGTTTATGACGTGGTGAAGTGAATATCTCACCTCCCCTCCGGTACTCAACCAACTCACCCATCAGGAAGAAAGCCGCACTATCTGCTACTCTAGCGGCCTGTTGGATACTGTGAGGGACAATAATGATGGTGTATTTTCGCTTCAATTCAAACAAGGTCTCTTCTACTTTGCCAGTAGAGATTGGGTCAAGACCGGAGGTGGGTTCATCCAGCATGAGGACCTCTGGGTCCAGAGCCAGACTGCGGGCAATACACAAGCGCTGTTGCTGACCACCAGAAAGTGAGTTTGCCGGATCGTCAAGACGGTCTTTCACTTCGTCCCATAAAGCCGCCTGGGTAAGGCTGCGAAAGACGATTTCATCCAATTTGGATTGGCTGTGTATACCAGCCAATTTAGGACCATACAAGACATTCTCGCGTATTGTTCCTGGAAGAGGCAGCGGTAAGGCGAAGACCATACCCACCCTGCGCCGTAATTCGGGTATATTTGTTCGAGGGTCGTAGATATCGTTTCCCTCCAGCAAGATGCGCCCTGACATCCTCGTGCCCTCCACCAAATCGTTCAGCCGATTGATCAGCCGTAGCAATGTGGACTTGCCTCCACCAGAGGGACCAAACAATACCGTAATCGTATTCGGGGAAATATCCAGGGTCACATCCCGAAGTGCCACCTTGTTTTCGTAGGTATAGCTCACATTTTCAATGCGGATCTTGGGACCATTTGGCTGTTGAAACATATCTCACCATTGCCTACGCCGTCTGAAAAAGCTGCGGATGGTCGTGGCTACTACATTCATAGAAAGCACCAGCGCTAAGAGAACCAATGCTGTTCCGTTTTGAATTTTGACCGGCATTCCCGGGACTTGAGTGCTGATGACATAAAGATGATAGGGTAAAGCCATGGTCTGGTCAAAGATAGATTGAGGTAGAGTCGGCAGGTAGAAAGCAGCTACGGTGAACAGGATAGGGGCGGTCTCCCCGGTAGCGCGAAGCAAGCCAAGGATCACACCGGTGATAATGCCCGGTAACGCCTGCGGAAGGATAATATTACGAACGCCCTGCCAGCGGGTTCCGCCCAAACTGGCGTTAACCGTTCGATATTCAGTCGGAACTGCTCGCAGGGCTTCCTCGGCCGCGCTGATAATGACGGGCAGCGTCATGATCGCTAATGTCAACGATCCCGCTAAGATGGAAGTACCAAACTGCAAAAAGAGGACGAACAATCCCAGACCAAACAAACCGTACACCACGGAAGGGATGCCGGCCAAGTTGATAATGGCAAGACGGATAGCACGCGTGAGCCAGGTATCGCGGGCATACTCGGACAGGTAAATGGCACTGCCTACCCCAACGGGGATTGAGGCTAATGCCGTACCCAGCATGAGCAGCAGCGTACCAACGATGGCAGGGAAAATACCTCCAGCCTTCATCCCATCCCTTGGAACCTGGGTGAGAAACTCCCAGTTCACTGCTCCAATACCTTGGACAACAATAGCTCCGATGACAAAAAGGATGGGAACTACTACGACCAGCGAAGCCAATCCCAAAAGGACGAAACCAATACGCTGGGTCAGATAACGATTCATCAACGCAGTCCCCCTCTTCGCCGTTTCTTGAAAATCGTGGAGGCAGCCGCCAGGTTGATAACAAAGGTCAATAGAAAGAGAATAATGCCAATGCCGAAAAGAGCATGGTAGTGAGTGCTACCTTGAGCCACCTCACCCATCTCGGCAGCAATGGTCGCGGTCATGGTACGCACTGGACGAAAGAGAGAATCTATACTGAGAGGCACTCGAGCGGCGTTACCTGTAACCATCATCACCGCCATGGTCTCTCCAATGGCACGTCCTGTTCCCAGCATCACTGCTGTCAAAATGCCTGAACGGGCCGCTGGCACCACCACCCGCCATATTGTCTGCCATTGAGTAGCCCCCATGGCTAAACCAGCGTCTCGATAACCCTTTGGCACCGCATCGAGGGCGTCCTCAGCCACACTGATAATGGTCGGTAGGGACATGTAGGCCAGGATGAACGCACCGGTGAAAGCGGTCAGGCCGGTAGGAGCACCTAAAAACCGGCGAATGAGGGGCGCGATTAATGTCATCCCTAAGAAACCTAACACAACCGAAGGAATGCCGGCCAGCACTTCGATCATTGGCTTGAGGATTTCCCTGGCCCAATTTGGCGCCACCTCACGCACGAAAACAGCCGTAGCCACACCCAGCGGTAAGGCAATACATATGGCCACTGCAGTGATCAAAATGGATCCCAGAAGAAGAGGAGTGGTGCCAAAGAGGTCAAAAGTAGGATACCAGCCTGTGCCAAACAAGTTCTCCACAGGCACTTCAAAAAAAACAGGTAATCCTTCGCGGAGCAAAAAGAGGAAGATAAGTGCCATAATACCAATGCTGGAAAATCCCAACACCCTGATGAAAGCCTCGATGCTAAACTCCAACCAACGACTGTTGGAGAAAAAGCGAGCTCGGGATTTCGTCAAAATAGATCTCATAGTGTGATGCACCTCTCCCTTTACTTTATTGGCACGAAACCTAGTTCAGATACCAACACCTGACCCTCACTTAAAACCCAATCCATATATTCCTTCACCTCCCCCGCTGGTTCACCGGCTGTGTACATGTACAGTGGACGTGAGATAGGATACGAACCATCATTGACTGTCTCTACTGAGGGAAACACATACGGGCCATTGGCATCCAGCCCAATAGCTAACATTTTCTGGTCAGGCGTCACATAACCCAAGCCATCGTAACCGATGGCGTTTGGATTTTGCCTCACCTCATTGCTGATACCCTCAGAGGAAGGCATTAGCAAAGTATCCGAAGAGAATAACAAATCACTTTCTTCGTCTCCCATCCTGATCACATTTTCCAGAAAATAGATGTACGTTCCTGAGTTCGACTCGCGAGACAAGAGGACAATGGGACGATCCTCCCCACCTACCTGGCTCCAGTTAGTGATTATGCCGGTGTAGATATCGGATATCTGTTGGAGGGTGAGTCTGTCCACCGGATTAGCTGGATTGACAACTACTGCGATTGCGTCCTGGGCGACTATAAATTCCACAGGGGAAATACCATTCGCCTGAGCGGCCTCTATTTCCTCAGACTTCATCGCCCGGGATGCGTTGGCAATATCCACAGTGCCGTTAATCATGGCAGCTATTCCAGTACCTGATCCCCCACCTGTGACAGATATCCGTACCTCTGGATGAATTTGCATAAAGGCCTCAGCCCACGCTAATGCCAAATTGACCAGTGTGTCGGAACCCTTATTCTCGATTGTCTCTGTCAATACCGGAGTACCAGCGATAGAAGCCTGGCCTGTAGGTCTACATCCTCCTAATGTCCAGAGCATCACCAGTAAGAATGAGTAGATGAACTTAAAAAAGATATGGGAACGACATTTCACCAAAGAAATCCTCACCATTCGTCATCAGAGGCGATATTGAATTTGCTCATCCAGCAATCACCCGTCATTGGTTTACCATACAAAGAAGGACAATTTCTTTGAATAACCAAAAGATAAACCGGGGTGAAACCGACAAACATTATAACTGCACCACCAGGATACGGGTAGTGAACTTTAATATTTTATATGTTCGCACAATTAACCAATGAGCGTTTTTACCTCCCACGCGTTGTTGCCAATAGTCGAGTCGAAAAGGGAACGGTTAAACTTGGGAGTTACGCACTTGATCAGCGAAGCCCGCGGGGGAGACTGAGATCTAGCCATAGCGTGGTCTCGATACACCCCCTTCGTGCCCCTACGGGGCACTTCGGGAGTTACTCGACCAACTGCAATTCGCGGGTCGAGTGCCCCCTGTCCCCCGCATGGGGGGCCTGCCCCCCGAACGGTGGGGGGAACAAAGTGGAGGGCGTATCGCCTGCCCTTGCGGTCTGGCCTGTCCCCGTAAGGGGGGCAAGGGAGACCCCTCTTATTCGCGGGTCTATCTGCTTGTCTCCGCAAGGGGATCGAGACCGAGACCCATTTTGGTGCAGTGGTTTCGACTCCCTCACAGGGGCAGGCACGCTCAACCCAGGTCTTGATCTCGATATGTCCTTCGACTGCGTGCCTGTCGGCACTCTGATCTCGATACGCACTCTGCGGGTGCTACTCGATCCAGGGCTCAGGACCACTCGATCGGCGAACTGCGTAACTCCTGACTAACCCGAGCATATTGCCAGGGGTTGAATAACCAGATCGCTCGAAAAAAGTTAGGCCGTTATTCTGTCAGGGGGTGACAACACCCCATACCACCACCAACCCGTCTTTATTTAACCCCACCAGGAGTTGATCGTTGGATGTAAAACCTACAGCTATCACTTCACCATTTAGATCATAAAGAGTATTCAGTCCGTACCCGTCTCTGGCACGCCAGATTTTTACACTACCATCTGAAGAACCAGAAGCAAGTAACTCCCCATTGGAAGTAAAAGACAAGCCAGCTACAGCTTTACCGTGTCCCTTGAAATCAGCGACCACACTGCCCCTACCACGAGTCACTTCAAAAATGAGCACATCCCCAACGTCTGTCCCTGCACTCAAATAAGCACCATTTGGTGAAAATGCCAGACTGGTGATAACCACATCTTCCTGCGGATTTCCTAAAACCTGAAGCACCCTCCGCCCGGACACATCCCATAAAACAACCGTCTTGTCCCGTTGACCTACCGCCAAGATACTCCCATCGGGTGAAAACGCCAGGCTGCTGACAGAAGCTTCGGGGTCTAAATCCAACCTATCAGGCTCATCTAGATTATACAAAAACACTCCACCATAATAGACGCTATAAAAATAAACTCCAGTATCTGTATCCGTACGCACACCCTCGGCAGAGCGCTGACCTTGAGCAGCTATACGACCATCCGGCGATATTGCCAAGTATAAGTTATCAACATCCCCTCGATACTCAACGGGCAGGTTGATCACCTGTACGTTTCCCCCGGCACCCCGATGAATCCTGACAACATTTTTGCCAAGAAATTCCCACACCCATAATACGCCATCCGGGGTATATGTGACCCCATTGGGTGAATAGCGATTGGTTATTATCCCATCCAGGCTAGATACCGGCTCCCCAGAGGGAAGCTGCCACACATTAACCCTGCTGTTTTGGAAGCTAGTTGTGGCTAACAGTCCACTTCTATCGGTAGCACCGCCAATAGGTGAAATGGCAAACGTTTTCGCCTGGGAAGAAAACTTGGCCAGGACTGTCAAATCTGATACGGTTCGTGAAGAGATTTGTAGCGGCAAAGGTGTAGGTGTGGGGCTAGGAGTGGGAGTAAAGCTTGGGGTAGGAGTAGGGCTGGGTGTGGGAGTAAATTGGGGCAAGGGCGTATTGGTTGGAGGACGAGAAGTTGGTTCGTTATCAGCAACCAGACCAGAACCCGTCTTGGTGCTCGTGGGACGCGGTTCCACCTCCTGAGTATTCGTCAGTTTTGCTCCGATAGCGGGTCCTCCTCTCATACCCAATGCGCGCTCTCCCATGGAAACGACCAACGACCCTATGTTGGAAAGCAACCCAGGTTGTGTACTTGCCACAAAGACAGCAGCTCCACACAGTGAAACGAACATCAACCCAACCAGCACACCAATCAACACCGTGGGGGATATCCTCGCGCGGGCTTTGGCAGGCTTGCGCACCCGTTCTCGAACCGCGGCTTCTTTCTTTACCTTGGGCTTCTTAAGTACCTGAACGCTTTTTCGCAAGACCTGGGCCAGGGCACTGAAAAAGCGAGGGATTAGTTTAAATCCCGATACTACAACCCTGCCCAAACCGCGGAGAACATTCAATAAAGCGGTGCCAAACCTTCCGATCGCCTTTCCAAATCCGCCAGTAACCGTCGAAATAGCCGTGCGTACATCTTCTGCCACATGCCTCTGGGTGGGCGTAGGGGTGATTTCTATGGGTTTACCTGAAACCTTTAAAGATCGTACCGACACATCCCCACGGGCTAACTGCTCTAACGCAGCAACAAACTCCGTCATGCTCTGGAAACGGTCGGCAGGATTCTTTTCCAAGGATTTTAAAAGCACGGTTTCCACCGCTCGGGGCAGGCCCACACCGTACGTTCTGGTTCTGGGGAGAGGTTCGCTGGCATGCTTCACCAAAACAGCCAGAAGGCTATCCCCCTTGAAGGGCACCTGGCCGGTCAGCAATTCGTAAAAGATGATACCCAACGCATATATGTCCACCCGATGATCAATCGCCTGTCCTAAACCCTGTTCTGGAGACATGTACTGAGGAGTGCCAACCCATCCCCCTCCGCTGCCGGTCAGATCCAAGGTCTCTTCGGTTTGCACCATTTTTGCTATACCGAAATCGGACAGCATGGGCTGTCCAGACTCGGTTATGAGAATGTTAGAAGGCTTAACATCACGGTGGATAATTTTCCGCTTATGGGCATATTCAAGAGCACGGGCTATAGGAGCCAGGAGGCGCGCAGATATCTCCCAGGTGACAGGTTGCCCCAACCGTTCTTTGAGTGTCCCACCGGATATGAACTCCATCACCAGATAGGGCAATTGTCTGAATTCACCGTAATCCAGGACTTTCACGATGTTGGGGTGAGAGAGCTGAGCAAGCGCTTTGGCCTCTCGCTCAAAGCGTAAAAGGAACTTATCTGCTTCTTGAAGCTGCATTAATTTGGGGAGGATAACCTTTATAGCCACGTGCCGTTCGAGGCGGGTATCAAAGGCTTTATACACGGTTGCCATACCCCCTTTTCCGAGCTGGTCATCGATGCGGTAACGATCAAGATACTCGCCGATTAGTGTAGCCATGTATGAAAGAACCAGAATAAATATGCGTCATGACAGCCTCAAATCAGTGCCACAAAAGTATATGTTAGGCCCCATTTATCGTCAAGCAGCAGATAAACATAAACGATGGTTAGAATGGTCTACCTGCTTATTAATTATGCTTTATAATGTAGCCTGTGAAGGGAACATTAAAATCAGCAGGAGATGTTCCAATCTGTTTCTCTGATGTGTAGCCCATCACACGTGATTCTGAGTTGGACTTAATCTTATTCAAAACCAGGGATATTATAAACCAAACACTTACCTCCATGGAGAACGCCATGACTTTATTTCAGAATGCGAAACCCCGATTGATCACCCTTGCCCTCATCCTGGCAATTAGCATGTTCGCCTACTTCAGCCCCGCATTCGCCCAAGAAACCGTAGACCTAGTCGTCCATTATGTCGAGGGCAACCCGGCACCGGGAACCGTAGGTTACATCATACGTGTCTTCTTCTCGGTATTGGATGCCGCCGGCGACCCCATCCAAGGCTTGACAGCCGAGGACTTCACCCTCACCGAAGACTCGCGGAAAGCTGTAATCAGCTCAGTTGAACCGGCAGCCGATGAACCGATTCACCTGGTGCTGGTCATAGATACCAGCGGGAGCATGCGTGGTTTGGGTATAGAGTCCGTAAAACAGGCAGCCTCGGACTTTATCTCAAAGCTGGGCATGGGAGACCAGGTAGCTCTGCTCCACTTTAACAACGACCTGTTCCCTCTCTTGGATTTCACCACCGACCACCAAGCCGCGCTCAACCAACTGGCGCTGCTTGAAGCCGTTCCAGGCGCTGGCACCTGCCTGTACGACGCAGCCTATGAAGCTGCTCAGATAGCAGCCACCCTCCCCTTCGGACGTCGGGCGGTCGTGTTGCTGACGGACGGCGTTGATGAAGTAATCACTGGCGGGCCATGCAGCACCTACACCATTGACGATGTCATCGACCTGGCATCCGCAGGCACAACCCGCGTCCCTATCTACACTCTAGGGCTGGGCACCCAAATTGACGAACAGGCCCTGAGGCGGCTGGCAGGCAGAACCGGAGGCAGGTTTCTGCAATCCAACCAGGTTGGCGAGGTGGACACCCTCTTCCAGCGTCTGTATGACCAGCTAAAATCCCAATATCTGCTAACCTACGAGTCCAGCGCCGCGCCGGGAGCGCACTCCCTGATCCTCGAAGTCAGCTACTCAGGCGCAAAAGATCAGGACACCCGCAACTTCTTGCTCCCCGTCCTGCCTCCCACCGTCTCCTTCATCTCTCCTACCGATGGGCAGGAAGTGAGCGGTGTGATCAACGTTGTGGTGTATGTATCGGGCACGGGGGAACCGGTTGAACGCGTCCAATTTGAAGTCAACGGCGAGAAAATAGCCGATGACTCAACCTCCCCTTATGAAATCGAATTGGACCTTTCGGAATTTGATCCAGGCGGATTGGAGCTGACTGCCATCGCCTATAGCCCGGACGCCACTGAACTCGCCAGGCGCAGCGTGACAGTGTTTATTCCAGCCCCACCGACGCAACCACCACCTCCAACACAGCCGTTGACTGAAGAGGGAGGCACGCCGGCTCCGGCCGGAGAAGGGAGAAAAGCCACATCGACTGGTGACATGCTTGGCTCCCTCTTCCTATATGGACTGATCGTGGCTTTCCTTGGAATTGCTGCCTTCGTATTCCTCAAGAAGAGGAAGAAAAAAGAAGTAGTAGCAGAAAGAGAACCCATGGATTTAGAGGAGTGGCTGACTACACCGGTCACTCCTGGGCGCCTGGATGAGGATAAAACCTACGATCGTCTCGAACCTATTGGAGAATTCGGGGAGGTTTACGGAACACTGGTTGTGCTCTATAGTGATGATGCCCTGATGATAGAGCAGCGCATTGACCTGACGAAATCCCCTACAACTCTCGGGCGCAAGGCAGATAACGACATTGTCTTTGCCCAAGACAGCCCGATATCCCGCTACCACGCCATCATCGAAAAAAGAGGCGACCAGGTGGTAATCTCTGAGACAACCTACAAAGGAAAATCTCCAACCTATGGAACCTACGTGAACGATTCAAAGATAGGATCAGAAGCCATCACGCTTAGAAATGGAGATGTCATCCAACTAGGACCACGGGTACGGATGCGTTTCGATCGCAAAGGAGCACCCAGAGCAGTTAGTGGAGATGCTCCCACCGTGACCTCAGACGCTTTTGATACAGATAGAACCAGAGAATTCAACAAACCGGGTGAATGGGACGCAGATAAAACCCACGAAATGCCCAGCTCTTGATGGCGACAATGACAACACCCTGGTTATTATCCCTCCTATACCGTCTTGAAATCGGGTCTGCATGCGATGCGGGGCGCAAACGTCGTGACAGGCGCAACGAAGACGCCATCGGTGTAGTCATGCCCACATTCATTAAACGTCACCCCCCACTGTTGGTCGTGGCCGATGGTATGGGAGGTCATATCGGGGGTGCTCTCGCTAGTCACCTGGTGGTAAAAACCATCAAGGACCATTACCTGCATTCTTGGAAACACAAGGACTACCTGCGCCTCCTTGAAGAATGCCTACATGTGGCTCATCAGGAAATCCGTTCCCGGGCATCCAAACACTCTCAATTGACCAAAATGGGGAGTACAGTTGCAGTTGTTATCATAGATAACAACAATCTGTTTATGGCCAACATCGGGGATTCGCGAATATACCTTGTCTCTGAACAGAGTATCCAACAACTCAGTTACGACCACAGCTACGTGGGTGAGTTGCTACGTAACAATGTGCTCTCACCTGCTCAGGCCCGGGTCCATCCTCAACGCAGTCAGCTTACCATGTCTATCAGTGCCCGTCGCGAAACCATCGAACCCTACATGGGTCAGTATAAAATCGGCCCTAAAGATATCGTCGTGTTGTGCTCAGACGGGCTATGGGGAACAATCTCAGATGCCCAGATCAAAGCGATTGTCACCGATCTACCTCCACAGGCAGCCGCCGACAAGCTTGTAGCCATGACCAATGCCAGCCAGGGGCCAGATAACATCTCAGTGATCATTGCGCGTCAACGGTCACGAGGCAGAAAAAAGGGAGCTTCCGATAGAGATGCCGCACTGGATGATACCCATCCAGGATACTGAAAGTTATCCCCTTATTATTAAGCAAAAAATGCGGGTTAACCCCGCATTTTTTTATGAAACATCTAGGTCGGTTCAGTTCACTTGAAGCAAACCAGAGAGATTGATCTTTGGTACCCCCGACATCAACCTGAGAGCCACATTCGCCAGACGAATTTCATCACCGGTATTCAGCATGGTCTCCTCCCCAATCGCCAGACGCCGTCCATTGACCCACACGCCATTTTTTGCTCCTCTCTCAGTAATGATCACCCAGTTTGGACCTCGTCTTTCCATACGGGCGTGTTTACGATGCACATACTTTTGAGGGTCCACGTCCTCCAAGATAACATCACGGTCACTCCCCCTGCCAATGGTAATTACCGACCCTTCCAGCGGAAAACTTGTCCCTGAAGCCTCATGAACCAACCAAAACTTCCCTCCGGCAAGTTTCTCGAGTGGTATTCCCAGTAATTCCTCTTGAAGCTCTTCCTGCGAAGCTGGCGAAACTGTCCGAAATTGTTCGATAGCCTCCAGGGTTTCATCAACCGAATGGAAACGGTCAGCGGGGTCTTTTTGGAGGCAACGTTCCAGGAAACGTTCTAATTCTTCAGAATCAATACTGCTTACTGCTCTGAGCTTGGGAGGCGATTGCTTCATAATGGACATGGCCAACTGAAGCGGTTGGGTTTCCTCAAATGGGGGGCGACCGGTAAGCATGGGAAACAGCACGGCCCCCAAAGAATACACATCCGAGCGCCTCTCTGCATTGCCGTTGAGCACCTCTGGGGCCATGTACGCTAGATTGCCCATGGGAGCAAAACCCGGTCTGGTGAGGTCTTCCCCACCGGTGGCCTTTGCAGAGGTAAAATCCAACAACACCACGCGCCCTTCAGGTGTAATCAATAAAATCTCAGGGGAAAGGGCGCGCAAGACAATATTATTATCATGCAGAGTAATCAATGCCTGAGCGGCCTGTTTGAGAATGCCCAGAGCTAAGTGGGGAGACAGCGTTCCTGCAACCCCGATATAAGCCAAAACAGAGCGCCCGGATTCGTAACGCGTGAGCAGATACAGGATATCGTTCTCCTCCCCATGCGCCAGATATTTAACCACATGGGGATTATCTATCCTTTGCAATAACTCACACTGGCGTTTAAAACGAGCGACCATCTCGGGGTCTTGCATGGCGATCCGGGAGGGGGTCTTCATGAAGATCATTGTCCCTGTGCGCTTATCATGCACTGTAAAGGTAGCCAGAGCGGCATCCTGTTTTTGCATTTCCAAAATGCGGTAACGCCCTGCTAGAGTCTGTCCTTCCAGTTCTTTCATTTGATCACCTTACTTTACTCTTCTCAACCAATGTAGCTATAAAAGTCATTCCAATCAGGGAGATTCAATGCCATACCACCGACCGGGGACAAGGACCGAAATAACCTGTCTAACCGGAACTGCTTTTTTCTTACAGATTTGTGCCTGGGGATCCCAGCTTGAAAGATTTACTTTCTTGATCCAACCACATGGACAGGGAATTTTGCCACACATGGTCCAAGCCCACCATTTCACTGTTACTTCCCAATATGTATTTACAGTCACCTCAAAACCCCTATCGCCATTGGCTGCCTTCATGGGTTGTTGGTAACTGCTATACCCATAATTGTGATTAATTGGAACCGAGGTAACCCAGGGTGCTATTGGTGTGTAGTCAGCAAAACACCAGGTGCATAAACTCTGGGGCTTCCACTTCGCCCAAGCCACCCCAAAGCATTTACCCTTCCATGCCCCTCCCCAGGTTGTCCTGTCCTTTAACTCGTCCAACTTAAACCAGGTTTGGACATTCACTGCGGAAATAGTTCGATCATCACCCATGGTCAGGGGGTTGGTCGGATTCCATTTGAAATTGATGCTGGGGCGATCATAAATAACCAGGTACCCTGAGGTATTGTACAGACCAGGCACCAACACAACTGTTGGGTTGTACCTCTGGTAGGTACAAAGCATTTCCTGCGGACCACAAGAGTTGATAAACCCCAACAAATTATTTAATGAGGAATAATCCCTAACTGATGAATTTTCTACACTCTCTTTGCCGGCAAAGACACTGTTTTCGGGTTGGTAGAAAGACAAAAAAAGGATCACCACCGCAATAACCATTTTTATTAAACACGTATTCTTTATGAGCATCATGCCTCCTAATACTGATCTGTCATTGCGGCGTAAGCATCTGCACAGACCGTAATATTCGCCCTCCCAAAGATGCGTGAAAAAAACGTTGGTACAGTTTTACAAGCTATTACACCCACATTGCGATTAAATATCGGGTCAAAGTGGATGAGCGAACAACTAACCCCGGGATACTGGGCACAATACGTAGACCCCGGACCTAAGGGTACACTACAAAATACGCCCGTAGTACACAGATAAAAATGATTTCCCATGTCAGCAGATAGCATCATCTGATCAAGTTCCATGGCAGCAGCTAACGCTGCACTGTCCGCAATCGCCTGCATACGGGCATGTTCACGCAAAAACAGGGGCATGTCCGTCACCAGCGCAGCCATACCGATCAGCGCGGTCAACATCAGCGCAAACATGACGATAATCTGTCCCTTGCTTTTTTCCAAACGTTGAGCTACTTCTCGGTGTTTAGTCTTCACCAGGTTCTTCCTTACATTACGGGAAGCGAGCTTTATGTTTTTGGATGCGGAAATAGTGCCTGGCCGTCAACCGGATGACACCTCCAGAACCTAAACTGGATGTCGAAGGAACACCACTGAAGCTGGCAAGCTGACTGATGACCCCCGCGGGATCATAAGGCAGACGGTAATCACATGTCACTATTACCGAAAACATCCCACCGCGGTTATAACCACCGGAGTACGATATAGAAGTACTCCACCGTATACACTTGGGTTGTAAATCGTTGTAAACTATATTCGCCCAACGACGAGCATTGGCCACCGCTATTCCCGCGGTTCCATCCTTTTTACCTGCTTCAACCCCTACACGAGCAGCTTCACGGGCAATAGCATCTATTTTGAGGTACTCGATGAACACTCCGCCAATGACCAAGGATGTCAGGCCCAGAGCCACAATAATCGCTACGATGAGTGCAAATTCAACCGAAGCTTGTCCGCGCACAGTCTACTCCGACTCTATGGATAATAATGTTCTATCCGACATGTCATGTCAACGAAGTAAGCCCTAGCTGACCCTAAGCTGGAGATAAAGGCTGGTAGAGTTCTGACAACTTGAAGACTAAAGCTACGCACACCCTCTATACCCTTGGAGATACCTGAGACACTGGTTCCCATCGGGAAAACAACATATCCTTGATCCATCCATTTACCGGCCTCAATCATTGCCTCAACATTGCCAGATGTACCCCACCCGCCAATCTGATTCCTCGTGGCAGCCTCTCTGCACGCCAGTCGAGCAGCAAACACCCCCACTGCGGCGCGATAACCCCAAATCGCCAGTTGGAAAAAACCAAGGACGATTAACAGATAGACTGGAAAGATATAAGCAAATTCCACCAAGCTTGTCCCCTGCTCTTTTCTCGGCCTCTTTTTAGCTTGTGAGAAGAAAACTGTTCTGTTTTCGTTCATCATTCCTTCACCAATATAATTTGTAATATTGTAGGATTATTACTGACTGAGGGGGTCAGGTCGGGGTCCTCTGGAGAAATCATGAGGGATACGATACTGTCTGTTTCCAGGTGTCTGTAACTGGCCCAAATCACAGTCTGAACGTCAGGCAGGGAGGTCCAATCCATAAGTAGTTCCCACTCTTCTGGGTTCAACTGTTCAATATAATAATCCCTCACCGGATCCGGGAGAGCGGGTACATGGTAGACAACCAATAGCATATCTTTAATATCAGAAAACTCACCTAACTCATCTTGGCAATTTTGTAGGGCGATGGGGTCAGAAGCTACATACTGACAATACTCATCTGGCTTATTGTTCTCCCTCCACAGGACTTCTGCTCCGGGATAAGCAGGAACAACCGGAAAGTCAGTACCAGCAAATACCTGATGTGTGGTCAATGTCGAGGTTGGCAGAGGTTCAGGTGCTTCTTCTATGTATTGCTCACCTTGACCTCCCACGGTGGTTAGTCCTTCGACATATCCCCAATCTCCCTCAACAGGCACCTCAGCGACCGGAGTACTCCCCTCCTCTTGCCTGGATTGACGACCCATAATAAAAGAGCCAAGTAATAAAGCCGCAATGATCAAGATGGCTAAAGTAAGTCGGTCAGTTTTCATATCATCAGGGGGTCCTACAACAATAAAGTTTTTTAGAAGAAACTTTCTCCACGCATGAACTGTAGAATTAGAGGACCCAACATCACACACAGCAGCGCAGGCAGGATAAAGATAGTCATGGGTAACAACATCTTGACCGGTGCTTTCAAAGTCTGCTCACGGAGATATTGGTTGCGTCGTACTTTCAAATCCGCAGATTGGGTCAGCAGTACCTGAGCCACGGGGACGCCAAAGCGCTCGGCCTGCAGGATAGCGGATATCAGCAACTCAACGTCAGCCACACCCGTGCGTTCACTCATCGCCCGTAAAGCTTCACGGCGCCGCTTTCCAACCTTCAAATCGTCTTGCACCTTCCCGAATTCTTGTGCCAGGGGTCCAGTAAAACGCTCGCAGTACAGCTCAATAGCCTTATCCAACGTCAAACCTGCATCAACTGCCACTGCTAAGATATCCGTAGCTCGCGGAAGATCCAGTTGGATCCTCCGTTGACGTTCTTCAATCTGTCTGGTCAGGTTCGCTTCGGTGAGACGATAGCCTATCAGAGGTAAAATGAGCAATGCTAACCACCAATACCACTCCACCTCAAAAATCAGCAAATAAGCCAGACCAATAATCGTCAATCCGATAGCACCAATAATTTGTGCACCAATGAACTCCTTGGGAGTGAACAGGAAGCCCCAACCCGCCCTGTCCATCTTCTGCTGCAGGATGTGCACACGTTCGGGTTTGGTTGCCAAACGCACCAGGTTATCAAACCAGGGTTTCCCGGTAAATTGACGGGAGTAGCCAACCAGACGCATGATCAGAGAGGGCACCTTTGTCTTTTGAACTTCTTCCTCTTCCTCCACTCCCGGCTCGAAACCTACGGACTCCAGAGCGTTGCCCAATTGACCTGCGGTCTGCTTCTCCCGTCTTTTTGGCAACAATGCCAGGACGATGCCGAATACCGTCACCCCGAACAGAAGAGCCCCTAAAACGATGAACACAATATTTAGAGTGGTCATATCGCCTCACACTTCAATGACCGTAATCCGTTGGATCACATAAAAGCCGACAATTTCTAAAATAAATGCAATAATCAACATTACCACACCCAACGTCGAACTTGTCATGGGGGTGATATAAGCTGGATTGACGAAATACATCATGATGAACAACGCAATCGGAGCCAATCCGACCACCCGAGCCGACATTCTTGCCTGGGAGGTCTGAACCATCATCTCCTGCTTCATCTTGACATCCTCTTTGAGAATTTCACTCATCTCGTTCATCAGATCGGCTAAATTACCGCCACTTCGCCGCTGGATAAGGATCGAAGCGATCAGGCTGTCCAACTCGGTCAACGGTACTCTCTTGCGGAAGTTCATCAGCGCCTCTTCCAGACTCCGCCCAACCCGTACTTCTTCAGCAATGCGTTTGTACTCGTAATTAATGGGACGAGGAAGTTCGTCAACACTGTTTTCAATAGCCTGTACCATACTTGCGCCCGCGCTAAGGGCATTGGCGATGACTAACAACGAATCCGGCAACTGCCCAAGTATCTTTTCCAAACGCTTCTCGGACTGTTGTTCCAGCCAGAAATAGGGGATAACCAGCCCAACACCGATGCAAAGCAAAGACAAGAGAATGCCCCCACCCAATATCTGGGCAAATACTCCCAACATGCCAGATAAGACAATCGTGTATAACATCAGGCGACCTGCACTATACCCCACATCAGCTTCCTCAGCCATGAGGATGATCCGTCTTCCTACCTCACTCCGGGTAAGCCACTCCGAAAACGTCGCAGCCAAAGTTCCAGACCGATCTTCCTGTAGTGTGGTTTCTGTATAAGGGGCTACACGTTCATCCAACAATCTAGTACGCGAGGCTTTTCTAAGGACGAGCATGATTGCAAAAACAAGGCAACCAACCGTAATTCCCAGTAGTAGTGCCCCAATTCCAACTTCGATAAAAATTTCTGTAACCAGGTTATCCATTTCTTTAAAGTGATCGGTTGATAATACTTAGGGAGGGTAAACGACCCAACGTCTCTTTTAATTTTCGGACATTCTGGAATTTCGAACCGGTATCTTTCAATTCACCATCTTCATAGAGGTACAGGCTTTCCAAAAGGACGGTGTCACCCTCCATCCCACAAACTTCGCTGATATGCGTCACCTTACGCGAACCATCCGGTAAGCGCCGGAGCTGAACGATCAACTGTATAGCCATGGCTATTTGCTGACGGATCGCTCGCGTGGGTACGTCTAAACCTGACATGAGGAACATGTTTTCCAGGCGGAAAATACTTTCTTCCGGGGAGTTGGCGTGCACGGTGGTCAACGAGCCATCATGACCGGTGTTCATGGCCTGGAGCATATCCACCGTTTCTCCTCGACGGCACTCACCAACCACGATCCTGTCCGGACGCATTCGCAGGGTGTTAACTACCAGATCTCGTATGGTTACTTCGCCTTTACCCTCGATGTTTGGAGGGCGAGATTCCAGGCGCACAACGTGGGGTTTGTACTTGTGAACCTGTAGTTCGGCCGTGTCTTCCACGGTAACGATACGTTCTTGATCATTGATAAAACCAGCCAGCGCATTGAGCAGGGTCGTCTTACCACTACCCGTTCCCCCAGAAATAAGGATATTCAAACGACCTTTGACGCAGGTTTCCAGAAACTCGCAGGCCTCTGGTGTAAGGCTGTTCAACTTATAAACCAGGTCATCCACTGTGAGATAACGCTCTGGGAACTTGCGGATGGTGATTACCGGACCATCCAAAGCCAGGGGTGGAATTATCACATTGACGCGCGAGCCGTCTTTCAAGCGTGCATCCACGCGCGGGTTGGCCTCATCCACCCTGCGTCCGATGGGACCCAATATGCGGTCAACTACATGCAAGACATGCTCTTCATCATCGAAGACAATATCGGTGCGCTC
The DNA here is from genome assembly GCA_040758495.1 of Chloroflexota bacterium. Lineage (GTDB taxonomy): Bacteria > Chloroflexota > Anaerolineae > Anaerolineales > JBFLVL01 > JBFLVL01. Next base: position 16,935 of record JBFLVL010000021.1, on the reverse strand, counting down.
CATAGTTACTTTACCCCGGACACGGCGTGCTACCCACACCTCATCTATTTTGTTGACCATGATTTCCTCGATTTCCTGATCCCGCACCATAGGGTCCAGGGGGCCCAAACCCAAAATCTCGTCCACAACAAAATGCTGCATTTCGGTTCGGGTTGAGGAAGCAAGGAGGAATCCCTCCTCGGCAACAACCTGGTCTACCAAATTCAGCAAATCCCGACGCACTTTGTGGGGATTCAGGCGTAGCTCTTCGACCAATTCCTGAGGATTGATCTTGGCATACACCTTCTCACGTATCAATTTCCTGAGTTCACGGGTTGAAATAAACTCCCGTTCTTGACGTCGTACTGCTGTGGATTGTCGTTCGTTAACTGTCATTCGTCCTTCTTATCCTGCCATTAATGCCCTCGAGCGCACAAACTGATCAACGGACTCGGCCAATGACCTCAACTCTATAAACAAGGGAGCCTTCACTGGTTTGTTGACTGAACCACCCGCGTTGAGCAGTGCGGATACCACGCCTGGAGAATCCGGCAGCGAAGCAAGCACAGAACAACCTAACGTGCGCGAGATCTTGGCTGCATTGTAATCATCCTTGAGGCTAGACCGGTTGATAATTGTCCTTACTCTGTTCATCTCATAGCGGTGATCTCGGTAAACCTGGATGAGTTTGGCTGTGTCACGAATGCAAGGCAGATCGGGCGTAACTACCAACAACACATAATCCGATTCACGCAAACACAAAAGGAGGACATCGTCCAGGTGGTGGGTGGTATCAATAAAAGTGAGAGGGTAGTTATCTTTTACAAACACCAGTAACGACTCAACTTCTTCGGGTTCGATCGTCTCCACTCCCATGGGATGTTGAGGGGCAAGTAAAATCCTCAACTGGTTAGGGCCATCGGTGAGCGCTGCTTCGAAAGCGTCCTTGCTGAGTTCGCTAAGCACACCACTCAGTTTTCGAATAGTCCTTCCCTCGCTATCTTGTATTCCCAAATAGAGATCAACGTTTCCAAATTGCAAATCCAGATCAAGCAAAAGTACCTTTTCTTTATATTTGGCTGCTGAATAGGCTGCCAAACTTGTAGTGATTAAGGATTTACCCACACCTCCCCTTGCGCTCACCACCGACACTACTCTTCCACGCCCTGGTTTCCCTTCAGGAGTGAGACCGCGCGCGGGTACACCGGGAATTAGAGCCGTTTGAACCGTCTCATATGTACGGTTTATGCTCTTTACAATCTCGTTTTCTTTGATTGGCATGACAAGAAAATCGTTCACCCCCAAACGCATGGCTTCCTGGAATAATCCGATTCCGGTCTGGTCAGCAACAATGATAACCCCAATCCCCCCCATTTCATCCCGAAGCTTCCGAGCAACCTCCAGACCATTCAGCGGTAACGCACCAGCTTCGACAATAACGATGTCTGCGTTACGATTGCGGGTTTCGGTGATGGTGCGCGAACTATCGTTGATCGAACCAACCAGGCTGACCCCTGGATGTGCTCGTATCAATTGGGTGAGATTCTCAGTGCTGGCTTGTGTACGCCCTACCAAGAGCACCCGGATTTCCCGGCGGCTTGCACTCATGGAACACCTGCCCTCTCACAAAATTTCAGCATAGGTATGACCTCCTGCCTGGTTTTTTACTTTGACGAATGCAAGGCAATGGATACGATGGCATTAGCACGTGCATCGGCCAGTAATCTGGCTTGCTCTAATGTCAACTCCAGGATAAATATCTTCTCCGTAGGCGTACCCATAGGGAGACTTCTGGTAAGACCCAAACTATCACCAGTAGAACCCAATTCCGACGTTGGAGTAGGAGCTGGACCAAATGGAAATTCTCCCGCAATGCCAATGACGACCACATCACTCAAGAGCACTTTGGTTTCCTCCTCCGTTGTGCTCAAGATATCTATGCGATCACCAGGTTCGATGACCCCTCCCACGCCTAGGTCAGGATCAATGGCTAAAGCATAGGCAACATACCCAGACGAGACCTGGCTTGAGGGCCGTAATTCATTGCCAGAACCAACCTGCTTCTCAGTAATGGCTTGACCTTTATAGATGGCCGTATTCAAGGTCATGCCTACCAGATCTACCACATCAACAAAATAACCATCTGGTGCCGATTGCTCAAGAAAGCGAGCTTCAGCCAACATATCCTCCGATAAGCGGGTGCCCACGGTTAAATCTCGGGAAGCCACAATAATCTTTATCGTCACCCCCGCTTCTTCGGCCTTTCTCACCGAACTGCGTGACAGTTGAAACAACAAAAGGCCCGCGACAATGCAGGCCCCAATTCCACTCAGAATTGCAATAATTATGTATCTGCGAACAGACATATTCCCTCTCGCGAGTAGGCTAAGTTAGACAAATCCTATCCCAACTTATGCCGCCTCCATGTAAAAAAGAGCACGGCATAAGCACAATACCTGCACCTAAGACTCCTCCCCAATGAGGCACAGTATCCAGCTTTTAGCAATGGGTTGAAACAAAAGCTAGAGATTGGAAATCATCTCGTTGAAAATTTGCTGGATGCGACCTCCGAGGCCTTTCACCACACCCGCGATAACGATGGCGATGCCTACAAGAAGCAGAGCCCACTCAGCCGTCTCGAGCCCGCGCTCATCTCTAACCACTTTCTTCAGATGTGGTCTCATCTTAACCCGGAGATACGTCCTTAGATATGTCAACATGATGGCAACTCCTTACTTTAGAAAATATCTTATTGAACTGGTCATATGGTTAACTGCTCACCCAAACAGCCAGTTTCACCTGCAAGTACATATTAGCCATTTTGTTTTAGTTTGTCAAGCAATCTAAAAAATTTCTAAAAAATTACCAACCCACTGATAAGCGTTCTATGTGACGAGTAGGAAAACCTTCCGAGCGCATCCTATCCTGTACAGTGATAATATCATACTCCACTCGACGGCTTTCCCAAATGCTGGTCTCTGTATCAAATAAGGCGTAGGCTGCCCGTGGATCTCGGTCTCTCGGTTGACCCACAGAACCTGGGTTGATAATGGTACGGGGAATCAGTGTATGGGTGCTCTTAGGTTCAGGATAGGACATCAAAGCCAGATTTCTTCCTTCTATTAGCCTATATTCCAACGGGACGTGAGTATGCCCCACAAAACAATATGGGGTGTCAAAACTCTCAAAGTTGATCGTGGCCGTGAATACATCCAATATATATTCCCAAACGGGCTTGCGGGGGCTACCATGGGCGATTGTCACCTCCCCCAGAACAACTTTTTCCGGCAGCCCCTTTAAAAAGGCGACATTTTTGGAGCTTAATTGCTCTTGCATCCACAGCACAGAACGCTGAGCATCTGGATTGAAAGCCTCTACTCCAATCTGTTTTAACGCTGCGGCATCGTGATTGCCCAGGATGCACACAAGGTTGGATAACCCCCGCACAAGATCAATGCATTCATTGGGGTCTGGACCATAGCCTACCAAGTCACCCAGACACCATACCGTATCATACTCATCAGCGTCAGCTAATACGGTTTCCAGGGCGGTCAGGTTGGCATGGATATCTGAGATAACCAGGACCTTCATAGGCGTATATGGTAGCACATTTTTCCGTTTGGGGAAAATTTTCCTCTACTACAACCGAACCCAGATTTGATACAGTCCTAAACGTCCCCCTGCTCCATCAGAGTAGAAAGTCTCCTCTACGGTGAATCCGCATTCGACCGCTAATGTAGATAATTCCTCTCGGGTAAAGTAATGCACATAACGTAGACCATAACCATCGCGTCGCCAATCCAGTAAACAATCCCCAGGCTCTACATCCTCTAGTTTAAGATCTATCTGCTCCCAGGATTGCATGCGAGCGCGCAACTTCGGGCTGCTAAGAAACCGCCAGTTTGAATGGATAAACCGACCTCCAGGGTTAAGCAACTCCGCTACCTGAAATAAAACCTGCCTGCGCAAATCACTTCCAGGTAGGTGGTGCAACACTGCAAAAGCGAATATCCTATCAAATGGTGGGGTTAGACCAATAACCCAATCTGGATCCGCCAGGTCCCTTAGATAAAAAACTGCCTCAAGGGATTCACCTACACTCTGGCTTGCCTCCTCTATAAGCGTTTCGCTGAAATCTATGCCAGTGTAATGCCCCGAATACCCACAGCGAATAAGTTCGCGTAGCAGAGCTCCGTTTCCGCAACCCACATCCAAAATGCGTACCTCACGGGGGATATTTTTCAGAATGGACAACACTCCCGGTTGTAGGCGCACCCGTGTGGCTGAAAAGGAACGAGCAAATTTTTGGTAGAATTCCCTATTAAGTTCTAATAGCTTCGCCGAAGTGTCCGGGTTCATAACTCAATTATACTTCCAACCAAAACCCAACTTTTTCACTGATGAAAGTTCCCCTAACACGATGAACAAGAGTCAGTCAGGGCCTAAAGAAGAGCGATGGTGGCAGGCGCGGGATTACACGCCTGAAACACTTGACCGCGCTGAGCGTGTATTAGCGGAAATACGCGCGGGAAGCCAAGTATTCGACGCCATCCGCCACCACCCGCTACCGGATGGTGGGTACCTCGGAAAGCACATGCTGGTGGCAGTCTACAACCTCAAGACCAGAAGCGGTGAATGGGAACCTGACCCGGCTTTGTTGACCCAGATCCGCATGAAACCACGACGGACGCTATCTGGTGTGACCGTTGTCACCGTGCTCACCAAACCGTACCCCTGCCCGGGCGAATGCATTTTCTGCCCTACTAACGATGAGATGCCCAAAAGCTACCTACCAGACGAACCAGGGGCGATGCGCGCCCTCTACCATGAATATGATCCCTACAACCAGGTTCAGGCTCGCATTCAAGCATTGGAAGCCGTGGGACATCCTACAGATAAAATCGAACTGCTGATTCTGGGGGGAACCTGGTGTGCCTACCCCCAGGATTACCAAGAGTGGTTCGTACGACGCTGCTTCGACGCCATGAACAAAGTTGACAGCCTCACTCTGGCTGAAGCACACTCACTCAACGAAACCGCAACCCATCGCAATGTTGGCCTGGCCATTGAGACCCGACCTGATCGAGTGACTGTACGGAATTTGGCCTGGTTGCGCTCATTAGGCATTACCAAGGTCCAAATGGGTGTCCAGAGTCTGGATGATCGCATACTGGCGCTCAACCGCAGGGGACACACCCTTGCGGATACAACCCAAGCCGTAGACTTACTGCGTGCTGCGGGGTTCAAAATCGTATTACACTGGATGCCTAATTTGCTGGGTGCCACGTTAGCCTCCGACCAGGAAGACTTCAGGCGTTTATGGCAACATCTGTGCCCCGACGAACTCAAGATTTACCCCACCCAGCTATTGGAAAACACCGAACTGTACAATGTATGGAAACAGGGAAAGTACACACCCTACAGCACGGACGAACTTATCAACCTGATTGCCGATATAAAAACCGCCATCCCCCGCTATTGCCGTGTGAACCGCGTGGTACGCGACATCCCCTCCACGAACATCGTCGCAGGTAACAAGCGTACCAGCCTCCGCCAGGATATTCAGCGGGAGATGAGACAGCGCGGGACCCACTGCCAATGCATCCGTTGTCGCGAAGTGCATAAACAACATGTCACCCCCTCATCTCTTCACTTAACGGAATTCACCTACCAAGCTGGGGATATAAAAGAGCATTTTATTTCTTTCGTTTCCGGAGATGATAAGCTGGTAGGGTTCCTGCGCCTGGCCTTGCCCGGCATGCAGGCTCCCGATACGGGCATAGAGGAACTTCGCCAGGCAGCCATCATTCGGGAAGTGCATATCTATGGACAATCTTTGCCCCTAAGCGAAGAACACAACGGCGCAGCCCAGCATATAGGCTTGGGCACAGAGCTTATTGATAGAGCCGAGGAAATCGCGCGCCAATCGGGTTACCCCCATTTAGCAGTCATCTCTGCGGTGGGCACCCGCCGGTATTACCTGGAGCGTGGCTTCCAGCGGGGTGAATTGTATTTGATCAAACCCTTGGCTTAACAGAAACAAGTGCCCACTACCTCTCATCAGGTGACAGGCACTTTGGGGGTGTACAACCCCAGAGGGGACTGAGCTTCACCGCCCTTGTTTTACAGGCTCCCGTCCCTCGACATTCAAGGACGCGATCACAACTAAGGAATCAGCACCCAAGCATAATCCCCCGTTTCCGTTGGGAACTTGAAAGGTTTCAGGGAGTCGGTGTTACCTCCGGGGTCGGTGTCTCCGTCGGTGTTACCTCGGTTGGTTCAGGTGGTACGGGTGTCGGGGGCTCGCATTTTACTTCCAGGTATGTTGCAGTCGGTCGAATCTCCGGATCAGACCCCAGAGCCAGCAGAGCCTCGAGCTGATCACGCGCCTCACACCACATTTTGGCTTCAGCTAAAAATTCCGCGTATTTGAGAACGGCTTCCCGGTAACGAGCCATCGCCGTCCATCCCGTGCCATCATGTATATTGGGAGCCACAGGCGCTACCAATCCGAAGTAATAAGCAGCCTGCCCCCAATCAATTTCCCAAAAGCTGGCACCGGTGATATAGAATCGTGCCCAATCGCGGTAACCACTGGCCTCGGCGTCCAACGGGCCAAACCGCTGTACTTGTCCCAGGTCATAGGTTCCCCCTTCCAAATTGCCTTCCCTTAAAATCCTATCCACACCCCGATTGCGGAAGGCAATGTAGTACATCCCATCCACCTTCACGGCCTGATAAGTAGGATAGTTCTTTCGTAAAGTGTCCAGGGTTTGCAAGGCCTGCGTCCAATCACCTGCAGCCAGCATTTGTTGTACTTCCTGGTATAGCTCCTCCGCACCGCGTAAATCGGGAGTGGGTGTAGGCGGCTCCTCGGTTGGGGTTGGCTCTGTGGTCGCAGTGGCAGTGATGCTGAGCATGGATATGACCTCTGCCAGTTTATCCAGCACACCCGGGAAATTCGGGTCTTGCTCAACAATGAATTCAAAGCGCTGCCGCGCTAGCTCGTAGCGACCAGCGTCAATATCCTGGAGACCTAAACTGAACTGTTGTTGCAAAATATCGGTCAATTGGGAAGCAGCCAGTTGGGTGCGATCACGCATCCCAACCTGGTAGCCAATAAAAGCTCCTGAAGTAGCAATAATCAGGAGCGCAAAAAAACCGCCTAAAGCCCAACGCCACCACGCACCTCTGGCAAAGTGCGCTGGTCCCTGGCGGTCATTTTCGGAATCTGGTTGTATTTTCATCGGTTGCGTATCCATGCGCCACATTATACCCCAGTAAAAAGTTAGAGCTGCTTCCGTGTCAAGTCACCACCCTAACTGAGGTATAATGCCACGGACGGTGACTATCAATACAGCTTTCTCATCCCCATGAAATTACCACCCTTGTCCCCCATCCTTTAAACAAACGCAGAGAATATTTCGGAGCATCGAATATGCCCTCTTTACCATTGATAGATACCCAATATCTGATTGACTTCCTTACTGACTTATTAAACATCCCCAGCCCAACCGGGTTTACCCACAAAGCTATCGAATTCACCGCTCAAACTTTAGGAACGTATCCCTTCCTCAGATTAAAAACAACGCACAAGGGTGCACTGATCGCTACCTGGCCGGGTGAAAAGGAGAAGGCCTCAAGAGCGTTGACTGCCCATGTAGATACACTTGGGGCCATGGTCAAAGAAATCAAATCCAACGGTCGGCTAAAATTGAGCAAGATAGGGGGTTATCCCTGGAATACTGTTGAAGGGGAGGGTTGTACGGTGTTTGCCAGTAATGGTGAGAACCTGCGCGGCTCGATATTAATTACAACCTCCTCCGTACACGTCTATGGCAAGAAAGTAGGTGAAACGGAACGCGATGACGACAACATCGAAGTACGCCTGGACGCACGTGCCAACTCAAAAGAAGAGACCCAGGATTTAGGTATTAAAGTCGGAGACTTCGTGGCCTTCGACCCACGCGTGGAAGTGACCAATGGGTTTGTCCGCTCCCGACATCTGGATAACAAAGCCTGCGTTGCCTGTCTGGTCGCGGCGGTCAAATCGCTGACCGATGCCAATCTAAAACCCACCCAAACCACCACGCTATTCATCAGTAACTACGAAGAGGTGGGTCACGGTGCTGCTAGCGGCATTCCTGCTGAGGCGACCGAGCTGGTAACATTAGATATGGCCGCCGTAGGTGAGGGACAGACCTCCGATGAGTTCCACGCCACCCTGTGTGTAAAGGATTCCGGTGGCCCCTACCACCACGGTCTGAGTCAACACCTTCGCAGAATTGCCGATGAACACAACATCCCCTACAAAGTAGACATCTATCCATACTACGGCTCCGACGGCGAAGCCTTGTGGCGCGCGGGAGGAGATTTGGCCGTGGCGCTCATCGGCCCTGGCGTGGACGCCTCACACAATTACGAACGCACCCACACCGAGGCGCTGGTGGCGACCACATCATGGGTGATGGCTTACTTATTGAACTGACGAAAATTCCCTTACAGAACATGAAAATAGACGCATCCCTACCTCCTACATCACTGGACAACATTCCAAAAATCGCACAAGCGGCTGAAGCCATGGGCTTTGACGCTCTCTGGGTCCCCGAAGCGCAACATGACCCCTTTCTGCCTGCTACGTTAATCTCCGAACATTCTCGCCTCCTGGAATTTGGCACCGCAGTAGCCATCAGCTTCGCTCGCAGCCCGGCAACCCTGGCTTACACGGCATGGGACCTCTCACAAGCTTCGGGAGGGAGATTCATCCTGGGACTCGGCACACAAGTAAAAGGTCATATCGAACGCCGCTTTGGGATGCCGTGGCCCAAGTCCGTAGTGGGGAAGCTGCGCGAACAGATCACCGCCATCCGTGCTTTTTGGGAAACCTGGCAAACCGGGAAACGGCTCAACATCCAAGGGGAGTATTACCAGCTCAACCTGATGTCCCCTTTTTTCAACCCCGGACCGATACCCCACCCTGACATCCCCATCTTCATTGCCGGAGTGAACACCGGTATGGCACGCCTGGCTGGTGAAATCGCAGATGGTTTCCATGTTCATCCTTTGCATTCACCCAAATATCTGCGAGAGGTCATCCGCCCCACTATCGAACAGGGAGCCATCAAAGCCGGTCGCAAGCTTTCTGACATCCAACTGACCATCCCTGCTTTTGTGGTCACCTCTCCTGAGGAACGGTCGTTCGTCCGCAGCCAGATCGCCTTTTACGCTTCCACGCCCTCCTACCGACGAGTCATGTCCCTTCATGGTTGGGAAGATACAGCCGAAAAGCTCTCCGCCCTGGCCGCAGCCAAACAGTGGGGCGAAATGCCCGACCTGATCAGCGACGAGATGATCGCAACGTTTGCCACCGCCGCTGATCCTGACGACCTTTCCCTAGCGCTCATGGAAAGGTATCGGGGTCTGGTGGATCGCCTGTACCTCTACTTCCCCTTCATCCCTGGAGAACGTGATACGTTTTGGCAAACCCTGATAGCCACATCCACAAAATACGGATGAACAGGAAGATGAACCTGACCTACAGCCTGAAATATCATTGCAACTGTCTTTAGGAAAAAACTGTGCTTATCGTTGACGCCCACCAAGACCTGGCCTGGAATATACTGACCTTCGAGCGAGATTACACCTTATCTGCCAGCGAAACCCGCAGGCGAGAGCAAGGAAAGGAAGCCCCTATCCACAATGGTGACACCTTGCTCGGATGGCCAGAATATCAACGCGGTAAGGTGGCCGTGATCTTTGCTACACTATTCGCCTCGCCGCAACGACGCCAGCGAGGACCTTGGGATATCCTCTGCTATGCAGACAGTAACCAGGCAAACGACCTCTATTGGGCTCAATCTGAGGCCTACCAGCGATTAACGGATGACCACCCCGATAAATTCCGCATCATCTACAACCAAGAAAACCTGCGAGATATACTTGACCACTGGAATGTTGAGGGAACAGAGGAACATCCTGTAGGGCTGGTACAGTTGATGGAAAACGGCGAAGGGATTCGCAATGTCGAGGAGTTGGAAGAATGGTGGGAGTTGGGTGTTCGCATCATTGGACCAGCCTGGGCTGGCACGCGATTCTGCGGAGGGACACGGGAGCCAGGGCCTCTGACCCCAGAAGGCCGTGCACTGTTACAGGCAATGGGGGATATTGGCTTTCTTCTCGACCTCAGCCACATGGACGAAATTTCTGCGCTACAATCTCTGGACATGTACACTGACTCGGTTATCGCTTCCCACTCTAATGCAAAATCCCTGCTTCCGGAAACTGAAAGCAACCGGCACCTTTCCGATCGTATCATCCGAGGTTTGATAGAACGGGTTGGCGTGATCGGGGTGGTGCCGTTTAACCGCTTCCTGGTGGATGGATGGACACCAAGCGATGGACGCCAAAAAGCCAACCTGAACCACGTCACCGCCCAAATTGATCATATCTGCCAGCTTGCAGGAAATGCTTTCCACGTTGGGCTGGGTACAGATTTTGACGGCGGTTTCGGACTTCAATCCGTCCCCACCGAGATAGATACCATCGCCGATCTTCAAAAACTCATCCCTTTGCTATCCAAAAAGGGTTACTCCCAAGAGGACATAGCTGCTATTATGGGCAACAACTGGTTGCGCAAGGTTAGCAGTATTCTGCCAGAGACCTCATGACAAACAAGGCTTTACCTTCTTCACGCATTCGTTTTGGATTGATTACCACCTTCATTGGCTTTTTTGTATTTTTAGTGGGGGCGAGGCCTGACTTTTTTGGGCTTGACCGCAGCCCGGTCATCGGGTTTGTGCAGATCGCTGTTTTTCTGCTGGGTCTGGCGTTTATCTGTCTGGGGGGGTACATTACCCTGACAGCCTTATGGAACGGCTGTCAATTGAGCATTGCCGCGGATATCGGTGTGCGCCTGGTCAGCACGGGGTATGTTATTTGTGTGGCCTCAGGGATGGCAGATGTCTTCGGGTTTGGCGGTCAACCCTGGCCAGCTATCCCCTTCTTCGGGCGCTGGCAAGCCATAGGTGTACAGATAGGCGAGGCGATGATTGCCATCGGCTTTGTGTTGTTGATCCCCTGGCTAAACCCCACCCAACCCCCGGAAGAAGCTCCAGGGGGTGAGTAGGTAAGTTTCAACGAATAACCAGTTATTGGGGGGATGCAAATTTTGTAATCTCAAGCTTTAAAGTCAGGAGTTGCGCAGTTCGCCGATCGAGTGGTCCTGAGCCCTGGATCGAGATAGCGGAGCGTATCGACCAACCCTAAAGGGGTCTCGATACGCCCCTCGTTTACCCCTGCGGGGTACAGGCCACTCGGGGCACTCGACCCGCGAATTGCAGTTGGTCGAGTGTGCCCGAAGTACCCCGTAGGGGTACAAAGGGCACGTATCGCCTGTCCTGCCCGCGGCCGCTGCCGCAGGCAGCAGGCTGGCCGGACAGGCCAGGGAGACCACCCTATGGCCAGGTCTCGGTCTCGATCCTTTACGGAGACAGCCCCCCATGCGGGGGGCAGGGGCACTCGATCCGCGAATTGCAGTTGGTCGAGTAACTCCCGAAGTGCCCCGTAAGGGCACGAAGGGAGTGTATCGAGACCACCCTATGGCTAGATCTCAGTCTCCCCCGCAGGCTTCGCTGATCAAGCGCGTAACTCCTATATGTTATAAATTTGGAAAAAAACGGGGAAGAAATCCAATGGGCGGCATAGGTGCTTGATTTTTTTTACCAGCTCAGTACAATATATAGGCTGTTGGGCATTTTATCCCCATTTCGGCTTGCTTTGTTTGGCCTTTTGATTGTACAATCTGTCCAGCACAATCTTCAGGGGATCGCCTTCGTTTTGTCTCAGCGCCTTAATCCCCAACCTGATTTCGTTCCGCAGAAGGCTTAGTTCAATTCGGATTGATGTGGCGGCGCTTTGAACTGAGTTTCCGCATTGGCTCTGACCGCCACATTAATCTTAATCGTTCGGCCAGGTTCTGAAAAGGGAGGCGATATTTATGCTAACAAATATGCAGGAGTTGCTTAAAACAGTGGCAGAGCAACTGCCGGAGGGCATGATTATTGTTGATGATAATGACGAAATCATTTTTGTTAATAGAGCTGCCGAGGAAATCCGCCATATTCAATCAGACCAAGTGATAGGACGCAGTGTCGTGTTATGTCATCCTGAGAAATCCTTTGAGAAAGTCAAGCGTGCTCTGCATTTTTTGAGGAGAGAGGAGACAACGACGTTCAAAAGAATGGTTACAGACACAGTAAAAAATAAATATTATGAGAACACTTATGCTCCTGTCAGGGATAGCAATAATAATTATATTGGTGCGGTCATACTCTCCAGGGACATAACAGATAAGAGAAAACTTGAGGAAGAAAGGACAAGGTACTTACAGGACCTTGAGGAAAGGGTAACCGAACTAACAGGAAAACTTCATGATCTATTCATATCGTCAATGAATAGCTTAGTGAGTACCCTGGAAGCTAAAGACCCTTATACAAAAGAACATTCTCTAAGAGTCTGCGATATGGCAGTGAAAATGACTGAGCACAAATATGGAATTTCTCCAAAGGTAAGAGAGGTTGAATTATCAAGTAAACTTCATGACATCGGGAAAGTAGGCATTCGAGAAGCCATATATAACAAGCCAGGAAAACTAACTGATGAGGAATTTGATCATATTAAAAAGCACACGATTATTGGAGAGGAAATATTGCTACCCATCGAGAAACTCAGATCTGTGGCGAAGGCGGTAAAACATCACCATGAAAGATTCGACGGAACCGGATATCCAGATGGTCTAAATGGAAAACAAATCCCTGAAGCTTCAAGAATAATCGCGATTGCGGACACTTATGATGCGATGACGTCTGCCAGACCCTATCGTCCTGCGATGAAACCGGAAAAAGCGGCAGAAGAGATTAAGAAACACATAGGGACACAATTTGACCCCCAATGGGGTGAAATATTTTTGGCTCTCTTTTACACTGGTAGTATTGGGTAAAATGTTAGACAGGGGTGAGGGAGGGGGCATTAAATCAGGAAATCGCAAAAGTGTGAAAAGGGACAGAAAATAGTGGCGATAAAGCGTAAGGTAATGAAAGCCAAGATAGACACTCCACAAGGCAAGCAAACCTATGCCAGGCGCTTGGCCATCGTCGAGCCGGTGTTTGCCAATATCTGCGTCCAGAAACGATTGGACCGCTTCACCTTACGTACGAAATCCAAGGTGGATGTGCAGTGGAGATTGTTTGCTCTGGTGCACAATATCGGCAAAATCCACAATTATGGGCTGGTTAACTGAGTTCTCGGTATGGCATCAAGAAGGAAGGACGAATGTACCAGGCATCGATCAAGATTACAGCCTCGAAAGCTCCCCACCCTTTAATCATCTTGTGCTTCTGTATAATTTGATAATTCAAAAAGATATTTTTCGACAGTCTCGTTGGGCGCATTTTTCGGAGTATGCCGGAATGCACTGCATCGTTACCCCCTGACAGGAGAAATGGATTGCCAATCTACAAAATCGCAGCGAAGAAAGTCCTCAGGGTTGCTGAAACGGCTGGCTCTGAGGCTAAGTTGCAAATTGGTCTGGAACCGATTCTGCAAGAGCTACTTACCCAACAAGGGATAAAGTACGATCCAGCAGTTAATGAGTCTCTTGCCAAACTAGGCCTTTCACAGATGAGTTCCGAAAGGCCTGACAGCCTGTTCGGTCATGTGGTCTTGGATTACAAGGAGCCCAGGCTACTTGCTCGCCCACCCGAATTGGCTAAAGCCAAGAGTCAGGTGGAGAGCTATTTAAATGAGGTAACAGATGGTGGCCCTTCATTCAATCCCGGCGAATCAACAAAATGGGCCGGCGTGCTTTGGGATGGTCACCATTTGACTTTCTGCCATGCTTCTGGTTTGGAGTGGTCATGGTCCAAACTTCATAAGACCTCTGAAGCCTCTCTGTTGTCCTTAGTTCAGATATACCGATCCTTGGGTCGCCTACCATTAACGTCAAGATTATTGACAAGGCACTTTGGCAAAGATTCAGATGTAGCCAAAGCCACACTGCTTGTAATGTGCAGCCATCTCTCAAAGCCCAAGCATCGGACAAACCTGCTTTTCCGCGAGTGGAAGAGGTTATTCCAACAGGTCTCAACCTATGGTCTCTCCCAGCTACCCTCGCTACAAGAGTGGAGTCAGCGCAACGGCATTGCCACGAAAGATGCTTCTCAAATACTGTTTGCGATGCACACCTACTATAGTTTGGTCGTTAAACTCCTCACGGCAGAACTCCTTGGGGCTACTCAGATAGACAGGGAATCGTCAATTGCGGAAGCCATCGCCAACGCACCCGATAATGAAAGCCTGTATAAGGAGTTGACAAAGCTGGAAAATGGCGACTTCTTTAGAGATTATCGCATCAGCAACTTATTGGAGGGAGATTTCTTCAGTTGGTACACCGATGAGGAGTCTCCCCAACTGGCGAAAAGTGTACAGACCATAGCTCGCACTTTTCGGGAATTTGAGCCTGCGACAGCCAAACTGAAACCAGAAGTTGTGAAGGACCTTTTGAAGGAGTTTTACTCGAGCTTGGTTGATGAGCAAATCAGGCACGATCTTGGCGAGTATTATACTCCTGATTGGTTGGCTGAGTACTTGCTGGATCAACTGGGATATGACGGAGAACCCGGTAAGGTTATCATTGATCCTGCCTGTGGTTCTGGGACGTTTGTTGTAGCGTGCATAAAAAGACTTCGTCAGAGATGCGAGGATGCTGATTTCTCGCCCCTCAAGACACTCGAGACCATATTGCACTGTGTCCGCGGGCTGGATCTTAACCCTCTTGCGGTGATCTCTGCGCGTGCCAATTATGTTCTTGCCATAGCTGACTTGGTTTTTTCACTGGGACACGATGTCGAAATTCCAGTGTATCTTGCAGATAGTATCAATGTCCCTGTGGAGAAGCCTAATGGATTACTTGAGTACACTCTTGATACAGAAGTTGGCGACATCAGGTTTACAATGCCTCTCAAGATGGTTCGGGAGCAAGTGCTTGGTAAGATTCTGTTGAAGTGTGAGGACTTTATCAACCGGAATCGCACAGCTGACCAATTCTGGGCAAGCCTGTCTAGAGAAAGCAGTATCAGCCACTTGCTCGACGCTACCGCAGAAAAAAGCCTGGTCAGCTTCTACAGGGCAATTCAATCACTCAATAGACGCGAGCCGCCTTGGGACAGTATATGGTGTCGAATTGTCAAAAATAATTTCTCGCCAGGTGGGTTCGCAAACGTGGACTACATCGTGGGTAATCCTCCTTGGGTAAGGTGGAGTCGTTTGCCCGAAACCTACAGAAAGCGAGTAAAGCGTTTCTGTGATTACTATGGCTTGGTTTCTGGGCATAGTTATACAGGTGGCATCGAAAGTGACATTTCTACTGTATTAACCTTTAGCGCAGTTGATCACTGGTTGAAAGACAACGGTCGAATCGGCTTCCTGATAACTTCCACTGTCTTCAAATCGAGCTCCGCAACTGGTTTTAGAATTGGTCGCTTGCCCAACTCATCAGGCATGCGCGTAGATCGGATTGAGGATCTTTCCAGGATCCAGCCGTTTCCAGATGCGTCCAATGAGACATCAATTTATGTTGCGACCAAGGTAAAGAGCGCTAGCGAAGCAGAATATTCCCATGTGCCTTGCCGAATATGATATCCTAAAGAATCTGCGCGGATTTCACCATCTTTGTCGTTGGCCGAAGTCAATGAGAAAACAACTTTCGAGGACGGTGAAGCTTGTCCCGTAGGCGAATTTGGGGCGCCTCTTTTTATGGGGAAAAGGGCTGACTATGAAGAAGCAGCCTCATTGAGAGGGAAGTCTCAAGAGTACTTGCAGCGAGCACACCGAGGAACTGTAACGGACTTGGCACGTGTTTACTGGGTCAAGGTGGAGAAATATGCTCCTGAGACCAACCGAGCTCTGATTCGCACGCTGACCGAGAAAGAACTCCCTGGCGCTAGAATGGTTGACCCGACTGAAGGGGCGTGGATTGAAGCCGATGTTTTGTTCCCATTGCTTCGAGGCAGGGAAGTTGGTCGTTATTGCGTGCAGTCACAGGGGTGGCATCAAATTGTGCCGAATCGACACTACGCCAAGTTTGAAACGGAAGACGAATTTGCGGATGCATATCCCGCCACGTACTCTTACCTGATGAATTATGCAGATTTGTTACCAGAGCGCTCAACATACAAGAGATACCAGAAGAAGTTGGGATTACCCATCTACAGCATTTACTGCATCGGTGATTATAGTTTCAGTCCTTATAAGGTGGTTTGGTTGGAACAGCAGAATCCAAAGGCATTCCGAGCCGCCGTTGTAACCAGGGACGCAGACGCGGTGCTTCCTAACAAGGTCATTGTTCCCGACCACAAGTTATACTTTGCGGTCACAGACAGTCTTGAAGGAGCCCATTACCTTTGCGCATTTTTGAACTCCCACCCTGTAAGGATATGGCTAGGAGGCTTTTTGATTGGCAAACAGATTGGTACCACTGTATTCGAGTACATGCATGTACCGAAGTATGATCCACAAGACGACGACCACCGACGGTTGGTCGAAATATCTGAAATGGCACATGCCAAACGAGAGGCAACTAGAAACACCAAGTTTCTTTCAGAAAAACTTGAGCGCGAGTTGCAAACGCTTGTTCAAAAAGTATCGCAAAAAGCATAACGGCCTTCAATGTGGCATCGTTGTCTGGTAGAGGCGCGCACCCAACAAGCGCTTGCACCTGACGCCGCCCAGCTCCGCTTTGCGGTGCAAGTGAAGCACCAGCCGTTGTAACTGTTGAAAAAGTGTGCAAAGGGGCAGAAAATAGTGGCGATAAAGCGTAAGGTAATGAAAGCCAAGATAGACACCGACCAAGGCAAACAGATCTATGCCAGGCGCTTGGCCATCGTCGAGCCGGTGTTTGCC
>JBFLVL010000020.1:0-60102 GCA_040758495.1 Chloroflexota bacterium | reverse complement strand
CGCCTGCCAGTTCTGGCTTTCACCGCCACCAAACCAACAGGTGCCCTCTATACTTTGATAGCCTGTCTGCAAAGTGGGGCTGGTCAAGACTCCCTGCTTGAGGCATACCTTCCTTGGGAATAAGATTGGCGTGGCTGGACACCACACTTCTGTTTGGGATTAGCACATGTCAATCAACGGAAACAGGTTAAAATCCCTCCTGTGCCGCGTGTCAGTTGAGGGGCAACTGCCAGGGCTTGTGGATATCTAAAATGGATAAAGACAAACCTCAAAACGAACACCCTCTAGTTATTTTTATGCCCAGCGGGTTGCGTGGTCGTATACCTGCAGGGACCACCCTGCTGGATGCCGCTCGACAGGTGGGCGTAGAAATAGAGTCCATTTGCGGCGGTCAACTCACCTGTGGAAAATGTAAAATCCGCATCGAAACGGGCACCTTTCCTAAGCATGGCATCCGCTCGGAAGAAAGGCACGTATCCCCAACCAGCCCAGAGGAAGCAGAGTTGTTGAAAGCGGAACGGGCGCAAGGTTGCCGACTCGCCTGCTCCACAACCTTGCTGGGTGACGTGCTGGTAACCATCCCGGAAGAGAGCCAGACTCGCAAACAAATCATCCGTAAGTCGGCCACCGAAAGGCCTATAGAAGTACAACCCGCAATCAGGCAAGTGTATGTGACGGTAGAAGAACCGAAGCTGGAAGACCCCCAGGGGGATTGGGAACGCCTACAAAAAGCATTATCCGTGCAGTGGGGGTTGCAATCCTTGCGCATGGATGTTTCCGCACTCCAAAATCTGCCGGAGGTACTACGTCAGGGCCATTGGTCCGTTACGGTGATACTCTGGCAACAAGGCGAAGTGATTGCCGTCTATCCTGGATTCCGAGAGGGGATACACGGACTGGCGGTAGATATTGGAACTACCACACTGGCGGCTTACCTGTGTGACCTGCGTACAGGAGAATTACTGGCCACAGAAGCAATGATGAACCCCCAGGTAACATACGGGGAAGACCTGATGAGCCGGGTCTCTTACGCCATGACCCATCTCGACGGGTTGGAGAAAATGCACACAAACATCATCCATGCCATCAACGAGTTGGCCAAACGGGCAGTCGAACAGGCAGGCCTTCAGACCCAGGATATCCATGAAGCCGTGTTGGTTGGCAACACCGTAATGCATCATATCCTTTTAGGGATAGACCCCAACCAATTGGGTAAAGCGCCGTTTGCTTTAGTCACTCACGACCCGCTGGACATCAAAGCCCGTGATTTGGGATTGCGCCTGAATATGGGAGCTAATGCCCACATCCTTCCGCTGATCGCAGGTCATGTAGGGGCAGACAATGTGGGTGTGCTACTGGCTGAGGAACCTCACGCCCAGGATGAGATGGTTCTGATTTTTGACATTGGCACGAATGGAGAAATTCTGCTTGGTAACCGGAACCGCGTCCTCAGCGCATCCAGCCCAACCGGTCCGGCATTTGAGGGTGCTCAAATAACCCATGGCATGCGTGCCGCTCCAGGCGCTATCGAGAGAGTCCGCATCCCTCCCCAAACCAAGGAACCGCGCCTCAAGATTATCAGCGATGATCATTGGTCAGATGAAGCCGCATTTCCCCCCAGATCGGTTGCTGGCATCTGTGGGTCAGGGATCATCGAAGCTGTCGCCGAACTGTTCATGGCAGGCATTCTGCTACCCGATGGCAGGTTTAACCCCGACTGCCAACACCCGCGCCTCCTGCAAGGGGATCAGGGAAGGGCTTACGTTTTAGCCAACGCCGAACAAACCAAATCAGGGCAGCCTGTAGTAATTACCCAGAAGGATGTACGTGCCATCCAATTAGCTAAAGCTGCTCTGCATGCTGGTGCCAAGCTGCTGATGAAACGAGCCAACATTCACACCGCGGATAAGATCATCCTGGCGGGTGCATTTGGCAGTTACATCTCCCCGAAACATGCCATGGTGCTGGGATTGATACCCGATTGTCCTTTAGATAAGGTCTTTGCCGTGGGAAACGCAGCCGGTGACGGAGCCCGCATTGCTCTGCTAAACCGGCAGAAGAGGCTGGAGGCAAAAGAAATCGCCCGATGGGTGGAATACGTGGAAACTGCTGTAGAACCCACATTCCAGGATGAGTTCGTAGCCGCACTAAATCTGCCCCATTCCCGCGACCCCTACCCCCACATCCAGGTATGTTTATCTGAACAACGTGACTGTGCGGGGGCACATGCGGACGAATCTGACCACGTCACTCGGAAATCCTCGGATGGAAAATAAAACAACATCCTCCTGCACATATTGTTTCACAATCAGATCGAGGCGTTAATGAACGATGATAAGGATATCACCAAAGTCCCTCCAGAAGAACTCTTTTGTCAGATGATAGACGATCTCTACCGAGGGGATTCAGATAAGGTGGTTGCTGACGTAAATCAGGCTCTGGCAGGCGAGATACTTCCCCAAGAAATCCTCGATCGGGGCTTGATCGCGGGGATGGAGAAGGTAAGCGTCAATTTTCGGGATGGAGTACTTTTCATCCCCGAAGTGCTGCTGGCAGCCCAAGCCATGCAGGCAGGTGTATCCGTCCTGAAGCCCTGGTTAGCAGAGACGGAGGCGACCAAAGCCGGCACTATCGTCATCGGCACGGTATTGGGTGACATCCACGATATTGGAAAAAACATCGTGGCCATAATGATGGAAGGGGCCGGTTTTGAGGTGATAGATTTGGGTATCAACCAATCCGTGGGCAATTTTTTATCGGCCATCAAACAGCACCACCCTGATATCTTGGGGATGAGCACCCTTTTGACGACCACCATGCCCTACATGCGCACGGTTATCGAAGCTCTAGAGCAAGAAGGCCTACGGGAGGATCTGATCGTGCTGGTTGGAGGTGCGCCTCTCAATGAGGCATTTGCTAAGGATATTGGAGCGGACGCCTACTGCCGCGACGCGGCTGTCGCCGTGGAGACGGCCAAGAAGTACATCCGCGAACGCAAAACGTAATAGAGTGTATGCACTCTAAAATTGTAATTTGAGGTAACCCATGGAAACCATTCTTACTTCAGCAACCCAAACGGTCATCATCAGCCCTGAAAGGCCCTTCACCATCATCGGAGAACGCATCAACCCCTCCGGGCGAAAAAAGCTGGCCGCAGAGATGGCGGCGCGGGACTACTCCCGCGTGAAAGCCGACGCACTCGCCCAGGTAGAAGCGGGCGCTCACATGTTAGACCTCAACGCTGGTATCCCCATGGTTGATGAGCCAGCCATTCTGGCCGAGGTAATCCAGTTGGTGCAATCCCTCGTAGACGTGCCCCTATCTATCGATTCTTCGGTGGTTGCTGCCCTCCAGCGAGGGTTGGAAATCTATCAGGGCAAGGCGTTAGTGAACTCAGTTACTGGCGAGGATGAACGCCTGGAAAATGTCCTGCCCTTGATAAAAAAGCACAGCGCAGCCGTCATCGGTTTATGTCACGACGAGAGGGGCATATCCCATGACCCACAGATTCGCTTCCAGGTGGCTCAAAAAATCATACAGCGCGCCGGGGACTATGGCATACCCAAAGAGGATGTTCTCATTGACCCTCTGGTTCTACCGACAGGCGCAGTCGAGGGGTCTGGAAAGCAGGTGTTCGAGGTCGTGAAAAGAGTACGGGATGAGTTGGGTGTAAATATCGTATGTGGCGCCAGCAATGTGTCCTTCGGGCTCCCCAACCGCCCGGTGTTGAACGCCCATTTTCTCTCCATGACAATTGCCTGCGGGGTAACCGCAGCGATCACAAATCCCCTGGAAATCGAAAACCGCGATGCTATCCAGGCAGCCAATCTGCTGATGGGGCACGATAAACATTGTCTCGCCTGGATTTCCGCACAAAGAGCAGCACATCAGAAATAAGAGAGGAAGGGCAAGGACGCCAAACCAAGAGACCACACCGATAGGGTCCAGAATTACCACTCAACGTATTTCCATTCAGGTGCACACTTGTAACCGACCATGAAAACTGCCCTCATTACATGCGGAGCACTAGTTCGCGAAGTCTCAGCGATTATTCAAATCTATACATGGGATGCTCACATCCTGGGGATACCCGCCAATGACCACCTGCGTCCAGAACGCATCGCCCCTCACGTAGAAAAACGTATTTTAGACGCCCAGAACCAGTACGAACGCATCATCGTGGTTTACGGGGATTGCGGCACTCGAGGTGCCCTAGATGAAGTACTCTCTCGTTATGCGGTCAAACGCTTGAGCGGCCCCCACTGCTATGAAATGTATGCTGGAGCAGCCTTTCAGGAAATAATGGCCGAGGAACCCGGCACATTCTTTTTAACCGACTTCCTAGCGCGTGCCTTTCACGGATCTGTCATCAAGGGCCTGGGCCTGGATCGCTACCCCCAATTGAGGGAGGAACAATTCCGCAACTACCAGCGGGTCATTTACCTGGAACAGAAGCATGATCCTGAGCTTATCGCACAGGCTGAACGTATCTCCCGGTATTTGAACCTTCCCCTGGAAATCCGGAACACCGGCTACGGCCTGTTAGAGGAACGGTTGAAGTTGTTGATGGAAGA
Organism: Chloroflexota bacterium; assembly: GCA_040758495.1. Classification (GTDB taxonomy): domain Bacteria; phylum Chloroflexota; class Anaerolineae; order Anaerolineales; family JBFLVL01; genus JBFLVL01. The sequence continues at coordinate 55,528 of JBFLVL010000020.1, read as the reverse complement.
GCAGGCACTCTCTGGTGACTAATGGGATTATCGTGTGGCCTCTGTTTTCCCCCACAGATACCAGAATCTCTCAGGGGGGAAGACAGATTCCAGGTCAAGCTCCCAGATGAAATTTCCAGGCAGGAATACGGATTTCAAACGGGCGTCCAGATTTTCCAATCTGGATATATCAAAAGAACCCTCCTCCCCCAGTTCTGATTGTAGCAAATCCACAATCACCCGCAGGTGCACCTCGTAAGGAAAATAACCTCCCTGTTTTTCTGGGTCGTTATGAACCTCTTCCAAGTACGCCTCCCATTGGCGCAGGCGGGAGGCGATTTCTCTTTGTACTTTACGCTGCCAGGCACCTCGCCAGCGGAAACGCACGGTTTCCAATTCCCTATCCCAGCGTTGTAATTCAACCCTCTGATGAACACCCGTCATACGGACTTGCAAACGATGGCGGGTAAGCAACAAACTGCCCAAGGTCAAACGCGGCCAGGGTTGGCCTATGGCGTTTACTCCTTCGAGAGGCCAATACAGCTCCTCTGAAAACAGATACGTTTCCAGCTCAGGCAAACCGGCGCAAATGAAGCCCCAATCGCTTTCAGCGCTGGGCATCCCAGGCACCTCCATAAAACTTCAGGGAACCGCATCTCCTCCCTGGTAGAGATGATTTATGGAAATACGAAAACATGGATGAGAGCCACCTTTCAGGTTATGGCCGCCTGTATTTTTTTCAACAGCACGTCCCTGGCTACCGGTTTGGTCACATAATCTACCACCCCTAATTGTCGGGCTGTAAGCTGGTCCTCAAGTGTATCTTTGGCTGTCAACAAGATAACCGCAGGCATTTCCCGCTTGCGTACCCGTAGGGCCCTCAGCACATCAAAGCCCGATATCTCGGGCATCATTAAATCCAGGATAATCAAGTCATAATCATTGTTTTCGATAAAGGCAATGGCAGAAGCGCCAGAGATAGCTTTTGTCACCTCATAACCTGAACTCCGCAATGTCAAGCTGAGTAAACTCAAGGTATCCGGATCATCGTCAACGATCAAGACATGGGCATTTTTCGATTGCAAAAAACCCTCCTAGATGTTGCGCTACATGCCAATACTTCTTCTTCATCTCACGTATGTCATTACCATCATATCATAGCGTAAACGCTGTCTACAACCCCTCTTTGGTAATATTCAGTACTACGCGGTTCGCCAATGCTCCAGACTTCGGAAGCTTCTAAGATGATTGCAACGTAAAATCAACCCCGCATTACTCGAAAATCCGTCTGCAATACCACCCATAAAACTTCCGAAGTCTCAATAATGGGGTAATGATAAAATTAGCCGCGCCATTACAACAGCCCTTCTATGGATGACTCACATAATCAGACCATGACAGTCAACCTGCAAGCCGTTATACTTGCCGCTGGCAGAGGCAAGCGCCTGCAGCCCCTCACCGACCAGCGCTCCAAAGCGATGTTGCCCATCCTGGGGAAGCCAATCATCCAACGGGTAATTGAGCCGCTGATAATAAACGGGGTCAGCGATTTCATCCTGGTAACCAGCCCTGAGGACGAAGCCATAACTCGTTACTTTTCACGCCCTAAAGATTTAGAGGCGAATTTTCGCCTGGTTCACCAACCCCAGGCATTGGGCACTGCTGACGCGCTGCAGTACGCGACCCCCTACATCCAAGGTGATTTCATACTGTCAGCTTGTGATAACCTGGTTACTACCCTGGATGCAGGCAAATTGCTAGCCACCTGGAAACAACATCATAACCTTAATGCCATCCTTTCCCTGTTACCTGTGGAAATGGAACGCTTGGGCAGCACGGGTATTGTCCTCTGGGACGGCAAATGGGTATCACATGTCATCGAAAAACCACCACCCGATAAAACCCCTTCCAATATTTCTTCCCTGCCGTTGTATTGTTTTTCTCCCGCCTTACTGAAATACCTACCCCAAGTGCCCTGGTCTCCCCGCGGTGAATACGAACTGGCCGACGCCATCCAACTGCTCATCGAACGGGAGGGAAATGTGCTTGGCCTGATGTTGTCAGGGCGCATGACTTTATCCACCGTTGATGATTTACTGACTATCAACATGCATTATCTTTCACACAGCCAGGAAGCATACGACATCCAAGCACAAGCACTCGCTGCCCATGTTACCCTCATTCCCCCAATCCGCATTGAAAAGGGAGTGACCATCGGTAAGCATTGCACCCTCGGACCAAACGTGTACCTGGAGGAAAGTTGCACGATTGGCAATCGGGTGACCCTACAGAACGCAGTCGTCTTGTGCGAAGCCTCCATCCCCGATGGAGAAACGGTGAACCGAAAAGTGGTGTGGTAAAACCGGCGCGGTACTCATCCTACACAGCTCACTCAACATTAGCTTTGACCTCAATTGTCGAACCCTTCAGAAACAAAAAACCGCTCCATTCCAGAGCGGCTTTTTCTATAAATAAGACTAACCTGTTCAATCCGTTCTGTACTTCAAGGCCGAGTGCGCGGCGGCCAGACGGGCAACCGGCACGCGGAAAGGAGAGCATGAGACATAATTCTGTCCAATCATGTGACACCATTCGATAGATTGAGGATCGCCACCATGCTCACCGCATATGCCCACTTCCAGATCCACGCGCGTCGCCCGTCCTTCCTCCACACAGATCTGCATCAAACGACCCACGCCCTCCCGATCAATCGTTTGGAAAGGGTTCGTTGGCAGAATACCTTTTTCCACATACTCCAGCAAGAAGTTGCGTTCAGCGTCGTCACGGCTGTAGCCGAAGGTCATCTGTGTTAGGTCATTGGTACCAAAGGAGAAGAACTCAGCTACTTCAGCGATTTCACCAGCCGTAACCGCGGCACGGGGAATCTCGATCATGGTGCCAAACTTATAGGGGAATTCAACTCCCTTCTCCCCCATCACTTTTTCAGCTACTTCCTCCAGGCGTGGTTGGATGAAATGCAACTCGTTGATATGCCCGGTGAGGGGAATCATCACCTCCGGTTTGACCTCAATCCCTTTCAATACCGCATTAGCAGCCCCCTCAAAGATAGCACGCACCTGCATTTCGACGATTTCCGGCATCACCACGCTCAAACGTACGCCTCGCAACCCCATCATCGGGTTGCTTTCGTGCAAATTCCGAACACTGGCTAACAGTTTCTCTTTTTCTGCCAATCCTTCCTTCTCACCCTTCACTCGCTTGGTAATGACCTCCTCCAATAACTCATCCTGGGAGGGAAGGAACTCATGCAATGGCGGGTCTATAAGCCGGATGATAACCGGATAACCATCCATGGCCTCAAATAAGCCTTCGAAGTCTGAACGTTGGAAGGGTAGTAACTTATCCAGGGCAGCCTTGCGATCTTCGCTCGTTTCCGCCAGGATCATCTGTTGCACAATGGGCAAACGGTCCTGTTCAAAAAACATGTGTTCCGTGCGACACAGGCCAATCCCCTTGGCTCCATATTGACGGGCACGACGGGCATCGGGAGGATAGTCAGCGTTTGCCCATACTTCCAACCCTTTGGTTGGCCAACCCTTCGGTGCTTTGCGAATATTGGGTGTGGCGCATATTTCGTCGGCCCACGAAAGGATGGTGAGTAAGTCGGTTTGCTCCTCCAGGGTTGGGTGGATCGTGGAAATGCGACCCAAAAAGACTTCCCCGCTGGTTCCATCAACCGATACCCAATCTGACTCTTTTGCCATCTTGCCATCCACTTCCATTTGGCGTTTATCCAGGTTAATCTGAATAGCAGCAGCTCCAACCACGCATGGGATACCAAATTGACGGGCAACCACCGCGGCGTGGGAGGTAGCACCACCCTCGCTGGTCAGGATACCTTTAGAAGCCAGCATCCCATGCACATCATCCGGCTTAGTGAACGGGCGTACCATGATAACTGATTGACCTTCTTCCTTGGCCTTTCGCTCCGCGGTGTCTGCATCGAAATAGATTTGTCCTACAGCCGCTCCAGGAGATGCATTTACCCCGGTGGCATACAGGCGCCCCTCTGCTTGGGCTTGTCTTTTGGCTCCCATGTCAAATTGGGGGTGTAGCAGGGTATCCACATGATCCGGGCTGACGCGCCTGACGGCTTCCTCTTTGGAGATCAATCCCTCATTCGCCATATCCACTGCGATGGTGACGGTTGACTTGGCTGTACGTTTACCATCGCGGGTCTGGAGTATCCACAACTTGCCTCGTTCAATCGTAAACTCTACATCCTGCATTTCACGATAATGAGCTTCTAAATTCTCACAAATCGCCTCAAATTCTTGATAGACCTCAGGCATCTCATCTCCAAGGATTTCAATCTTCTTGGTATTACGGATCCCCGCTACCACATCCTCACCCTGGGCATTGAGCAAATAATCGCCATATAGCTTCTTATTCCCCGTAGCGGGATCACGGGTAAAAGCCACACCAGTGCCAGAATCCCAACCCATGTTACCAAACACCATGGTGACAATACTTACCCCAGTACCCAAATCATGGGCTATACCGGCAGCATTACGATAATCCACAGCCCGCTTGCCGAACCAGGATTTAAATACCGCCTCAGTCGCCAATTTCAACTGCTCGTACGGGTCTTGAGGAAAATCGAAACCTTTGTACTCACGTACAATATCCAGAAACTTGCGTGTCAAGACTTTCCAATCCTCAGCTCCCAGATCAGTGTCCTGCGTGATCCCCTTTTCTTCTTTATATACATCTAAGGCATCTTCAAACGGCTTATCCGGAATACCTAAAACCACTGAACCGAACATCTGTACCAAACGGCGATAGGCATCATACACAAAACGCTCGTCGCCGGTCAGTTCAACCATTCCTTTAGCCGTTTCATCGCAAAGGCCGATGTTGAGCACAGTATCCATCATGCCTGGCATGGAAAACCTGGCCCCCGAACGGCAGGAAACCAATAAAGGATTTTGGGGATCGCCAAATTTTTTTCCTGTCTGCTTTTCCACAACCTTCATGGCCGCCAATTCTTGCTCCCACATCCCCTCAGGAAACTGGTTTCCGGCGTTAAGGTAAGCGTTACATGCTTCCGTGGTTACGATAAAACCTGGGGGAACTGGCACCCCGATGCGGCTCATTTCCGCTAAGTTAGCACCTTTGCCTCCTAAAAGTGCTTTTACACCCGCCCACGTGCCTCCTGCATCTTTTTCGGCTTGCTTCACTTCACTAAACAAATATATCCATTTCTTTTGATTCATATCGTCCTCCACACAACCTCTTTTCTTTCGAGAGGTATTATCATCTCTATAACACGCTTATGAATGGTTCTAAAAACCCAACTATTCACCTGATTATTGGTTAGAAATTAGGTGATAGTTTACCACATGCCGCAAACTACCACAAAACCAGCGGTTCAGGGTCCTAAAAATGATAAAACCATGCAATACCACAACCCCCATTCAACTAGCAAACAGTGTAAGCTCACCAAATTCCTGCTTCATTAAACGTTGACAGACCTTTCTCTTATCATTTATAATCTGGCCACGTTGCCCCGGCGCTCTTCGCTGGGGCATATATGTGAATCCCCATCTTCCCCATACCTCGGCACTGAGGTGCGGATAGTATGGCGAAGTGAAGGTTGGAGGACAGACGGATGTTATATGCAATAATTGAATATGGTGGTAAACAATACAAAGCCCTTCCGGGTGGTACAATCGAGGTTGACCGTATGCCCATCAAAGTTGGTGAAACGGTTGAACTCGATCGGGTACTCCTGCTCGCTGAGGACGGGAAGGTAACTGTAGGAACCCCCACAGTACCAGACACTAAAATTAAAGCCACAGTTCTGGCCCATGTTAAAGGGCCCAAAATAATTGTCTTTAAGTATAAGCCTAAGACCAGGTATCGCCTAAAGCGCGGTCATCGCCAGAAGTACACCCGCCTGCAGGTTAATCTCATTCAAACAGGACCAGATGAAAAGGTCACGAAAAAAGAAAGCATTTCGGAAATTGCTGAGCCGAAGAAAGCAGTAAGGAAAAAACCTGCCGCTAAGGCAGTAAGTAAGCAGAAAGCCGTCCCAGCCAAGAAAAAGCCTGCGGCCAAAGTCGAGAGCGGCCAGAAAACAGCACCCACGAAGAAAAAACCCGCGGCCAAGGTTGTAAGTAAGGAGAAGGCGGCTCCAGCCAAGAAAAAACCGGCCGCCAAAGCCGAAAGCGGTCAAAAAGCGACCCCCGCGAAGAAAAAACCCGCGGCCAAAGTTGTAAGTAAGCAGAAAGCCGCCCCAGCCAAGAAAAAACCGGCTGCTAAGGCTGCAAGTAGTTCGAAAGCGACTTCCGCCAAGAAACCCGCATCCACAGCGAAATCTGGAAAGTCAAAGAAGACAGTCGAAAAGAAGAGTAAGTAAGAGAGGTAGATATGGCTCACAAAAAAGGTGGCGGCTCCAGCCGCAATAATCGTGACAGTCATTCGAAACGTTTAGGCGTTAAGAAATTCGGTGGTGAGGTCGTTCAACCCGGCTTCATTTTGGTGCGACAGCGTGGGACAAAGATCAAACCTGGCATCAACGTAGGAATAGGAAAAGATTACACCATCTTTTCTACAGTTGACGGGATTGTGGTCTACGAAACTGTGCGCGATAGCCGCAAGCGCCCTTGTAAACGGGTCAGTGTGATCCCAACAGCATAAGCTGCCCATCATCGAAAGGAAGTCCTCAATGAAAAAAGACATCCACCCAGAATACTATCCGGATGCACAGGTTATCTGCGCATGTGGAAACAAATGGACAACCGGCTCCACCCTTAAAGTCATCACCACGGATGTATGCTCTAAGTGCCATCCCTTATTTACTGGCGAACAACGCATCGTGGACACCGAAGGACAGGTAGAACGGTTCTATAAGAAATTAGACGCCCGCAAGCAATACCTGACAGAACTTGAACAACGCGAAGCTGCCCGCACCTCACCAGAACGCCCTATTGCTGACCTGGAAGATGTCAATAAACGGATTGTGGAAACTTTAGCCGATGCAGGCATCACCACAGTTGGCGAGGTGTTGGAGAAACTAACTACCGGTGAACAAACACTGCTGGATATCCGTGGTTTTGGACGTAAGTCACTTGCGGATCTAAAGAAAGCTTTACGCAGATCGGGCTACGAATTACTAGAAGTTACAGAAGAGATCGTTGTATAACCCATCCCCCCTTTTCCTCAAAAAACCGCCCACAGTTTTTGTGGGCGTTTTTTTATCCCTCCTTATGCTTTCTAACCAAACAACCTTTGCCACTCTTCCGCGGGTAAATATGTGTTCAATATCATATTGACTAACAACCTCGCTTTCTATCAAACAGTTTGTGAGTTACCCATGCACATGGTAGAATTCCACCAGGGTGCAAACCAAGCCCAGAGAATCCCAACAAATGTCCACAAAAAACCATCTCAGCAATCTATACCTAACCTATAAATTGATAATGAGAGGACATCATGAAACACCGAACCGGTCAAGTTGAAATAATTACAGGTTCCATGTTCAGCGGTAAAACCGATGAGCTTATCCGCCGCCTTCGTCGTGCCACTATCGCACGGCAAAAAGTGCAAGTTTTTAAACCCTCTATTGATAAACGGTTTGAAAAGGACAAAGTAACCTCTCACGCGGGAAGCAACTACACAGCCATCCCCATTGACAAATCTTCGGAGCTGTTAAACCGCCTGGAACAAGACACAACCGTTGTGGGAATCGACGAGGCGCAATTTTTTGACAATGAAATAACCACCATCGTACAGGAACTGGCCAACAAGGGGTTGCGGGTGATCGTTGCGGGTCTGGACACTGATTTTCGTGGAGAACCATTTGGCCCCCTGCCCAAACTCATGGCTCAGGCTGAGCGGGTGGATAAATTACACGCCATCTGTATGGTATGTGGAGATGAAGCAACCCGTACCCAACGTCTGGTAAATGGCAAGCCAGCCTATTATGAAGACCCGGTAGTAATCGTGGGAGCTTCTGAACTGTATGAAGCCCGATGCCGAACCCATCATCTCGTTCCCCATAAACACTAACCATCCAGGTTATGCAAGACTACCATCATTTTCTTAGCGAAGTCATCATTACTGAGGAAGAATTACAAAAACGCATCGCTGAACTCGGCGAAGAAATCAGCCGAGACTATCAGGATGAGACACTCCATCTGGTCTGTATCCTTCGAGGTGGGGTGATGTTCCTCTCCGACCTGATGCGCCACCTCACCATCCCCATAACGGTAGATTTTATGGCCGTGTCCTCCTACGGTACCGGAGCGCGAGAAACAACCGGACAGGTACGCATCACACTAGACCTGTCCGCCAGCATCCAGGACAGGCATGTCCTGGTTGTAGAAGACATTATTGACAGCGGGAACACGATTGCTTTTGTCTTGGAGGTATTGGAAACCCGTCGCCCGAAATCATTACGCATTTGTACCCTTTTGGATAAAGCTGAACGCCGGGAGGTAGTTGTTCCCATTCACTACCGCGGCTTCATCATCCCCAATAAATTTGTCTTTGGTTATGGCCTGGACTTAGACGAATACTATCGGAATCTCCCCTTCATCGGGGTCGTGGACGAAACCCGTTTTCAACCACCCAATTGAAGCATGTCAGCTTCTGAACGCAAACAGAGGCTCGATGAGGAAACACGTACTCAATATGCCGGCCGTTGGATAGCCCGAGTCGGCTCTATGGTTATTGGTCAAGGCGGTACACCAGAACAAGCCCTACGCGCCGCCAAAGCCGCCCGCCCGAAGGAAGTTCCCGAAATCAATTACGTGCCCACCACAAGCCCCTTAGAATTCCCTCCCATATTTACACGGGTGCGTGAAGCCCTCCTGGCACTAGAGATAGCTTACAATACACCCATCTATCTCGTCGGCGGTGCAGTGCGCGACGCACTGCTGAAACGTCCCACCAAAGACCTCGACTTTGTCAGTCCTGGGCAAGCGTTAACCTTGGCTCGACGAATTGCAGACGCTTTAGGTGGCGCATATTTCACTCTGGATGAAGAGCGACAAACAGGGCGCGTGCTGGTTTCTGATGAGCAGGGTCAACGTTTTATTTTGGATTTTGCCACCCAACGCGGTACGGATATCGAAAGTGACCTGCGCGCTCGTGATTACACTGTGAACGCCATGGCCGTTGAGCTTCGAGAGCCCCAAAAACTGCTCGACCCCATGGGAGGAACTGCAGATTTAAAGGACAAGCGCTTACGCGTTTGCACCTCCCAGGCATGTACCGCTGATCCAATACGAGTTTTGAGGGGAATTCGCCTGGCTGCCATTTTCAACTTTCACGCCGTCCCAGAAACTCGTCAACTGTGGCGACAGGCCGCAGCTCACCTGCAACACGTTTCTCCGGAACGCCTCCGTGACGAAATCCTCCTCCTCCTGGAAGGCCCCAAACCAGGAACCGCTGTCCGTGCTCTCGAAATGCTCGGCGCATTGCCCTACCTTTTACCGGAACTTACCTCACTACGCGGCATACCCCAAAGCCCCCCACACCAGGACGATGTTTGGGAACACACCCTGCACGTAGTGGACCAATTAGAAGCCCTGCTTAAAGCTCTCAGCCCCGAATACGAACCAGAAACTGCGACCGAATTGGCCCTGGGTTTAGCCGTACTACGGTTAGGACGCTACCGCTCTCACTTGAAAGACCATTTTAACACCCCGCTGACTTCAGATCGCAGCCCGCGGGCAGTGCTCTTCTTTGCAACCTTATATCACGACATCGCTAAACCTCAAACCATCATCCAGCCACCTGACGGACATATCCGCTTCCCAGAACATGAAGTAGTTGGCAGCACCATGGCTGCCAGACGCGCCCGTGAGCTACATTTTAGCAATGCTGAAGTACAGCGAGTGGCAGATATCGTTCGGTATCATCCCCTACCAAGATCATACACCAAGGACCGGGAACAACCCACCCCACGCACAATCTACCGTTTCTTTAAAGCTGCTGGCCCCGCGGGCGTAGACACATGTCTGCTGTCGCTGGCCGATAACCTGGCAACCTATGGTCATGTCATACCCCCAGAAATATGGTCTAACCATCTGGACGTGGTACGTGCCTTATTCGAAGCCTGGTGGGAATACCCCACCGAACGCCTATCCCCGCCTCCGCTATTATCCGGAGAGGACCTGAAAGACACATTTAACCTTACACCTGGACCCATCTTTGGGCAAATCCTGGATTCTCTGCAAGAAGCACAGGCAGTAGGGGAAATAAAAACACGCACAGAAGCTCAAAAATGGGTACGCTCATGGTTAGAAAAACACAAAAATTCGTAAAAAGTAAATGTGAAGGGACTATCCTTTCATTGGATTCCTTCATAAAATTCCTTTTTTATGCAAAACAAAGGGTATTGAACTGAACTCACAGCAGGCATAAATCCCCTCCTGCACATCCTGTTAGGGGTGGAGAATCAGGGATAAAGCTCAGTAAACATCGGTTCAAAAAAACAACGGCATCCCTGAGGATGAGAACATCCAGCGATTGGCAACCTGGGCAATTTATCTTTCGGGTAGGTACCATTGGCTTTAAAACAGGCGGGGCATCCATCCTCGCTCACCATCAACCGCAGGTTCCTCACACGAGGATTATCCCGTAAGCGTTTTATGGACACCGCCGTCACCGAGTATTTGGTTAGATCAGACCCACAGTTATCACACTTAAGGGCAGTGTCTGGTGATTGTGCGTGGCATTTTGAACAGGTTTGCACCATTTATCTCCGGCATTTGGTCTATCGGTACTTGATGAATACTCTTTAGGGAACATCTCCTGAGAAAATCACATGGCACGTTAGTTGCTATTTTCTAATTGTAATACATCAGAACTATTAATGCTTTCTGCAGCTACATTAAACCTTCTAAACATCTTGCATCCCGCTCAAAGAGAGGATATTATAACAAGGAGATGAAGGCGATTAATGATTTCCAGGGGATGACATGTCCCCAATGCCATCAACCAATTGAGGCTTCACAGCGCGATTGCCCAAAATGCGGGGTAAACATAGCGATAGCCGCGGTTTTAGTTGAACAAGCCCTAGAGGTAAAAACAATCACCAAACCGCTCCAACCTGTTTCCCCAGAACTCTTGGTTCCACGACTGGGGGATTACCTGGTAAAAAAGGGAGCACTTAATCAAAAGACATTACAAAAGGCGTTAGATTATCAACAACAACAGACAACCATCGGTAAACCAATCCTGCTCGGGCAAGCCTTAGTGGAGCTAAACCTGATAGATCGTTCAACACTGGAACGAGCCATCACGGAACAGATCTTACGGTATCAGGCAGCTTTACAGAGCGCGAACCAAGAACTAGAGAAGCGAGTACAAGAACGAACAAAAGAGCTTCAAGAAGCTCTGGTAAAACTTACTGAACTTAACCAGTTGAAATCAAATTTCATCGCCAACATTTCCCACGAGTTGCGTACCCCTCTCGCTCACATGAAGGGGTATCTGGAACTCCTCGCCGACGGTGCTTTAGGCGCACTTACACCGGAACAGAACGAAGGCCTGACAATACTTCAACGTGCCTACAATAGGTTAGAGAATCTCATTGAAGACCTTATCCGTTATTCGCTTTATACTCGTGGCCAGATACTGTTAAACCGAAAACCTCTGGATGTAATCAACCTGCTACAATCCGTAGAAACTCAATCGAGGGTAAAAGCCAGACAAAAAAGCATTCAGCTTAATACCTTTGTCTCGCCCGAACTTCCGCCGGTGTTCGGTGATGAAGAGAAACTAAACTGGGCTTTGCTACACCTCGTAGATAACGCCATAAAATTCACCCCAGAGGGTGGAAAGGTTGCCATCAGCGCTCAAGGTAATGGCTCCATAATCACCCTGGCAGTAACCGATACAGGTATCGGCATCCCAGAAGAACACCTCACAGAAATTTTTGAGCCTTTTCATCAACTGGACGGATCTTCGACACGGCATTATGGAGGCACTGGGTTAGGGCTTTCACTGGTCCGCCGTATAGTGGAGGCCCACGGCTCGAAGATCCTGGTTCGATCGAAAGTCGGGAAAGGTTCCCGATTCGAATTTGATCTGACCTCTCCACAAAAGTAAATTGTGGCACATTATGAATTATACAAATTCCGATTTCATTCCAGAGGACAGACCAAATCCACTTACGTCAGGATGAATTGTGGAAAACGCATCCCTTCTCTTTATCTGTTCCGATAAGCTAACTTTAAATTTCATCTCTAAAATCTTACGAGAGATAGGATATCGAGTCCTCACAGCTACAACAGGTAAAGAAGGTTCAGAGATTGCATGGGGACAGTTTCCTGACATCATCATCATAGACCCCGATTTGTCGGATATAGATGGTTTAAAGATAGCGCTACAAATTCGACAGGATAAATGCACACAACATATACCCATCATCGCATTATCAGGGGAGAAAAGCTCCGAGGCTGTTATGACAGCTTTAGAGGCGGGATTTAGCGAGTATGTGCCCAAGGACTCTAAGGCCATAAATACCCTAACAGAAATAATCCCCAATCTGTTAGCCAAAGCCAGCCAAACTCCAGACGATGGGCTTCCACCGAAACAAGGGATAGTAATCACTTTCATCAGTGCAAAAGGAGGGATAGGGACTTCCTCCTTGTGTGCTAATATCGCAGACATCTTAGCTGAAATCCGACCAGGAAAAAATATCGTGGTTGCTGATCTGGTTCTGCCCATTGGTTCCATCGCCCAAATTGTTGGTTACACAGGAAGCATCAATTTGTTATCTTTCACTTCCCTTCCATCAGGACAACTGACCTTTCAATACTTATGCGATAACCTGCCCCTACCCGAAGCCTGGCGATTCCACCTTTTAGCCAGCACTCCCGATCCTGAAGCTGCTAGACAGATAGAAGCCGAACAGGTCTTCGCGACGATAGGTTTATTACGCCAAGGTTTTGATTTTGTGTTCGTAGACTTAGGGCGATCATTATCAAAGATCAGCATACCAATCATCCTCGATTCGGATAGGGTAGTTCTTGTCTTAAGCACCGACCTGAGCGCCGTTCACATCACAAAGACCGTGTTGGAACATCTAGTGGCCTTGGGCGTTGAACGGGACACGATCATCCCGCTACTAAACCGAGCGGTAGGATTTGAGGGTCTGACGAAACAGGAAGTGGAAGAATTTCTGGGTATAGGAATCGCTGGTACGATACCATATATGCGCGAGAACTTCACAGTGGCTAACAACCTACATCTACCCCTGGCATACAAATTTCCAAACACCACGGGTACGATTGCACTGCTGGGGACAGTAAAATACCTGGATAAGCACATCCAGACGGGGTTCAGGAAATAAAGCTACCGAGGAGGTCACTATGACTGTACACTACAACCAAAAAGGGAAATTTTTTACTCAGGTAGTCTCAAAGGAACCCATACCCACGATTATTCAAACCCTGACCCATTGCATCCATGGCAATATTCATGTACGCCTCAGTGAACGCTTCAGCGATGAAATAAATGCTTGTAACCACTTCATAGCTGTTACGAACGCAACCGTATTCGATGACCATGGGGAAGTCCTCTATAAAACGAATTTCATCGCTGTCAATCAGGATCGGGTGGTCTGGTTACTCCCCCAGCATGAGATACTGGAAGATAAGTAACCAAGAGGAGTGATAAGGTGACAACAAACGAACCGGGGATAAAATCAAGCCTATCTAACCAAGAGATCAACCAATTCAAGCAATATCTTGTAAACCAGGTATCGCGGAGGCTAGAATCCGATCCGCCTCCCCCAGACCAACGCAGACAAGCTGTACAACAATCTCTGGATGAGATCTACTCCACCACACGCCTCAACCTGGCTTCCGATATCCGGGAAAAAATCACTAACGATGTAATCGCAGAGTTACTGGGTTATGGACCTATTCAATCGTTGCTTGATAACCCCGACATCAGCGAAATTATGGTCAATGGACCAGATTCGGTTTATGTTGAACAAAATGGGAAATTAGAGAAAACATCCGTAAAATTCCACGATGATAACCATGTGAAAACCATTATCGAGCGCATTGTACTCCCACTCGGACGTCATATTGACTACGATAATCCCTCTGTAGATGCCCGTCTCCCGGACGGTTCACGGGTAAATGCAGTCATCCCTCCTGTTGCCATAGATGGCCCTTCGATCACCATTCGAAAGTTCAGAAAAGACCTGCTGGGCATCGAACAACTCACCCAATACAAATCGCTGACAGATACGATGGCCGAATTTTTACGAACCTGCGTCATCGCCCGGTTAAACATTTTAATCTCTGGGGGAACTGGATCTGGAAAAACAACCTTACTCAATGTGCTTTCAAGTTTCATCCCTGAAAATGAACGTATCGTTACCATCGAAGATGCTGCCGAATTGCAACTACGCCAGGACCACGTGGTTCGTTTGGAGACCAAGCCCAGTGATTTAGAGGGTAAGGGAATGGTAAATATCCGTGACCTGGTAAGAAATGCTCTGCGTATGCGACCCGATCGCATAGTTGTCGGTGAAGTACGCGGCGGGGAGGCAATAGACATGCTTCAGGCGATGAACACAGGCCACGATGGCTCCCTGACCACACTGCACGCCAACAGCCCGCGCGACGCTATCTCCCGCTTAGAGACAATGACCCTCATGTCGGGTTTAGAGATTCCACTAAAAGTTGTGCGTGAACAGATAGCCTCCGCTGTAGACTTAATTATCCAGCAGTCCCGCCTCAAAGATGGCTCACGAAAAGTCACATACATTAGCGAGGTTGCCGGCATGGAGGGTGATATTGTTGTGCTCACCGATATTTTCAAGTTTGAGCAAACCGAAATCACACCGGAGGGGAAAATTATCGGTGACCTGAAACCGACAGGCATTCGCCCTCTATTCATGCCCAGGCTGGAAATGTCTGGTTTTAAATTAGGCCCCGAAGTGTTCGGAGCGAGTGTTGCAGATATCATCGGACAGCGATATCGCCCTCCGCGCAAATAGCCAGCCACACATTTTCTCCGCAACACCCCTCACTGATTAACCCGACCTTTTCTCGAAGACATAGAACGCTAACATTATTCAAAGTATGAACACCTCGCCCGGAGATACACCATGTCTATACACGCTCAAAGGTTCAAGCTACATGCAAAAAAAATAGGCGTACTGCTACGCGCCGCCCGTCTTTCTACTAGTAAAAGCATCAAAGAATGCGCCGAAGCTGTAGGTGTTTCAAAATCTACATACCGATCGTATGAAACGGGCAAAAAAGCTCCCTCATATCCAGAAATTGAAGCGCTGGCATATTTTTTAGACATCCTTCCCAACTACTTCCGGGGGCATGAGACCCTCACCGAAGAAACAAATGGCAAAGAAGAAAGACGCCTGGACTCGCGTTTCCTCACCATTCGTCACCGGGTGATTGGAGCCTCCATTCATCAAGCCCGTAAAAATGCCGATTTATCCAGAGCCGGATTGTCACGAGAGACGGGTATATCCTCAAGTACCTTGAAGAAATCGGAAGCAGGCGAGCGTCCCATTCCCCTGCCGGAATTAGAAGTGATAGCCGAAGCCCTCCAACTTCCAATCAGCACATTTCAGGACGAAGACGGACCGGTTGGCCGTTGGGTTAATGAACAACTTGCCATCCAGGCATTCTTTGAGCTTTCACCAGAAATTCAAGACTTTATTATCAAACCCATCAACCGTCCGTATCTGGAACTTGCCCAGCGGTTAAGCGAAATGTCGGTTGAAAAACTTCGATCTGTCGCTGAGGGATTGCTGGATATCACCCTGTAACTGTCTTTATCCCCATGATCCCAAACCTGACCCCAACGGAATATGCCCGGCGTGGCCAAAAAGCTTACCAGGCGGGTGATTACCTATCCGCAGCGCAAGCCTTTGCGGCCGCTAAATCCGCTTATCTTTCTCAGGGAGATAACCTCCTTGCTGCAGAAATGGCCAACAACCAAAGTGTTGCCTTGCTAAAAGCTGGTCAAGCTGAAGCAGCTCTTCAAGCTGTAGAGGATACACCTGAGCAATTTGCCGCGGCTGGTGATCCGCGCAGACAAGCCATGGCCTTAGGGAATTGTGCTGCCGCCTTAGAAGCTTTGGGAGACCCACACTCAGCAATTAAATTTTACGAGCAATCGGCCGATCTACTGGCCGCACTGGGCGAAAATGATTTGCGCGCCACGGTATTACAGGCCTTAGCCCAGGTACAGCTTCGCTGTGGTAAACCATTAGAAGCAGTAACCAAACTTCAAGAAGGCATGCAGATACATTCGGGTTCAGGGATCAAACACCGCCTTATCAGATATCTCTCTCGCCTGCCATTCCGCCTGCTCAATAAATCCCTATAAATATCCTCGTCCTTTATAGTGATAGCCTGTGTCCCCAATCCAAAATCAAACCATCAGAGCGGCTACACCTGACGATCAAAGTAAACTTACTCGTTTAATCCATGATGATGTCTACAACCACTCCCACAGTGGATGGCGGTCTCCTCTGGATTGGTTAGGTCATCAACCATTTCTCATAATGGAAAAAAACGACCAGGCGGTTGCCGCATTGGCATGTCCTCCTGACCCGGCAAACATTCATTGGATTCGATTGTTTACCTGCTCCACCAAGTTGTCATTGCTACCCACATGGGAACAACTTTGGGGAGCCGCTTGGGAACAGTGCCGACACAAAGGTGTGGCTCTCTCCATGTGTACAGGACCCTGGTTCGTCAGGTTACTTAAACACAGCCATTTCAGGCACATAAACAACGTCTTGATGTTATCTTGGAAATGGAGAAGTCTACCACCCCAAAGGACAGTTCCAGGACTTGAGATACGGCCAATGCAAAAAAGCGACCTGGCATCTGTGTTGGCAGTGGATGTAGCTTCCTTTGATCCCATCTGGCAGATCTCAATGGCGACACTCCAATTAGCCCTTTATAATTCTCTTGTAGCCACAGTGGCGGTACAGGACAATCGAATCGTCGCTTACCAGATAACCAGTCCAGCCCCCTTCAGCGGCCATTTATCCCGATTAGCCACCCACCCGGATGCTCAGAGGCAAGGGATAGGCCTCAACCTGGTAAGTGCCTTATTAGCTGAATTGTCCAACCAAGGTACAATTCGACTGACAGTTAACACGCAGCAAAATAATCTGG
Source organism: Chloroflexota bacterium (assembly GCA_040758495.1). Lineage (GTDB taxonomy): Bacteria > Chloroflexota > Anaerolineae > Anaerolineales > JBFLVL01 > JBFLVL01. The sequence goes on along the minus strand of JBFLVL010000020.1, from coordinate 38,399 downwards.
CATCCCTGGCCTTATACAAAAAGGTCGGGTTTCAACCTACGGGAGATGTCTACCCTGTATACGCATACCCTTGATAAGCAATAGTTTTTTCATGCACAGATCAAATCGGTGGTACTGCAATAAACTGTGGAGCGAGATAATCTAGTCACGAGGCGGTTCGCTGGTCGAGTAGCCCGTGTTTTTCGGGCGTATCGAGACCGAGAACCACCGCCCAACGGGGTCTCGATACGCCCTTCGGCTTCGCTCAGGGCTACTCGACCGCCGTCGGGCTGCATGTCTTTCCAACCACAATATTCTGTGGTGCTACTGCTTAAATCTAGACATACAAAATATTGTTGGAGAATTTCTGAAGTCAATGTCACTGCGAGTCAATGTCACTGCGAGTAAACCCTCAGTATCCTTGGTTTCGGTATGTCCAGCGTCAGTTGAGTGTGACCGTAGGGAACGTATCGCCTGTCCTTGCGGTCTGGCCTGCCCCCGTAAGGGGGGCAAGGGAAACCACGCTGGACACTCAACAGGAGGATGCTGCTCAAACAGGAATAATTATTAGCATGTCATTGCGAACGGAACGAAGTGGAGTGAAGCAATCGCCTCCCTAATCAGTGGGAGATCGCTTCGTCGCGCAAAACGCTCCTCGCGATGACACTAAGATATATTTCTTAGCAGCCTTGTCCCGCCTGCGCGACCTGCTTTTTGGGATACTCCGACAAGCATTAGGGAGAACTAAACTATGGAAAATCGAGATGAAGCAGTTATTGTCAATGCCCTGGTTCGACAGGCACTAGTTGCTGCCGAAGAGGTCATGGGGACAAATGGACTGAACGTTGTTCTGCGCACCTCAGGTCTGGAGCGCTTCATCAACAACCTGCCTCCAGACAATCTAGAACCAGGAGTGAGAGCAACCGAATATGCCCAATTCAACCAGGCTATAGAGAACTTTTACGGGCGGGGCGGTCGAGGAGTTTTAATCCGCATTGGTAAAGCCTCATTCCAATATGCGGTACGTGAACAGGCTACCCTACTAGGCGTCGCTGGGGCCGCTTTAAAATTATTACCCCAAAAACAACGTATTCGTTTTATCCTCAACAACATGGCTAACGCGCTGAAAAAATCCAACCCTCAGGTAAACGCCTGGGTTGAAGAAGAAGGCGACGTGATCGCGTACCTGGAAAGTACGTGTGCGATCTGCCATGGACGTAAAAACGATAAACCAATTTGCCAGTTATATATCGGTTCCCTCTCCGAAGCGGTGAAATGGGCTACAGGGAATAACTATCACATCATCGAAACGCATTGCCTGGCCAAAGGTGACCCTTACTGTCGCTTCGAAGTTGGCGAACTGATCGAATGATGACCAATAACACAAATCAAAGGTGAAACTATGAAATCCACACAATTCCAAATAACCACCACGGACAACCTGAAACTGGCTGGCCTCCTATGGGAACCCAGTCAGAAACCGCGCCTCGTGGTCTGTCTGGTACATGGTTTAGGAGAACACATTGGCCGGTATATCCATGTAGCCAAGGCTTTCACCCAGGCAGGTTTCGCATTCATTGGGGTGGACCTGCGGGGACACGGAAAATCCGAAGGGCCAAGAGGACACATCCCCAACTACGATCTGTTGCTTGACGACATCACCATGCTGATAGAGAAAACCGAAGAACGCTTTCCAGACCTCCCGCGCGTTCTTTACGGACACAGCCTGGGGGGTAACGCAGTGTTAAACTATATCCTTCGCCGGTCCCATACGTTAAAGGGCAGTATCACCACCGCTCCCTGGCTAAGACTGGCGTTCGAACCCCCCGCATTACAAGTTACCCTCGCTCGCCTCATGAACCGTCTATGGCCATCCTTCACTCAGGCGAACAATCTGGATACTTCAGCCCTATCCCACGATCAGTCTATTGTCCGGGCATACGAAGAGGACCCTCTGGTTCACGATCGCGTCACCGCTCGTCTTTTCGCTGAATTCTATGAAGCCGGCTTTTGGGCTTTGCAACATGCGGAAGAGTTGAAAACCGACCTCCTGCTTATGTGCGGGAAAGAGGACAGGATCATCTCCCCAGATGCCTGCCGGGAATTTGCCACCAAAGCAGGTAAACGGTGCTCTTTCCGCCCCTGGGACGGCCTTTACCACGAAATTCACAACGAATACGAGAAGGATCAGGTTTTAGCGGAAATGATAGGCTGGTTGAACGCTATGCCTGGTTCAAAGTAAAGACCACCCTGATAAAGCTATTTTCATATTAGAGGTGCGATATACTTTTGAAATTTGTCGCACCCTTGCCTGCTTTCAGCACCCATGCAACCCATCTGACTTTTTGGTAAAATCCGTACCTACGATACTACCTAACTACGGAGTGAAGCCTAATGAGCAAACAAAAAACTTATCGAGAATTACGCCGCCAAAAACAACGCCAGAAACGAATAACCATCATCTTGATCGTTTCTGGTATTGCGCTAATCCTCGTCGCTTTACTGATTTACCCTACCTTGAAGCCCGTGACCGACTTTGTCAAGATCACACCCGTTGAACGTCCCATGGAAAACGGACGAGCTATGGGTGATCCCAATGCTCCGGTAACCATAGAGATATTCGAAGATTTCCAATGTTCTGCCTGCCAATACTTCTCACAACAAATAGAACCCCTCATTACGGAAAACTATGTAGCCACCGGAAAAGTGTATTATATCTACCGCCATTATCCTTTTATGGATGACCGCGTGGCAATCAAAGAATCCGATCAGGCTGCGCTTGCCAGCATGTGTGCGGCTGACCAGGGTGAGTTTTGGAACTATCACGACATACTCTTCGCAAACTGGATTGGAGCGAACCAGGGGGCTTTCACGGAAAAACGGTTGGAAGCCTTTGCCCAATCATTGGGGTTAGACATTGATGAGTTTAATAACTGCCTGCGCAACAAACTTCACCAAGACGAGATAGACGAAGACATCGCCAAGGGAATACAACTAGGTGTTCAAGGAACACCCAGCGTTTTCGTCAATGGACAACTCCTCATGCCAGGTTATGTTCCCTCGTTCGAGGACATCCAACAGGCAGTTGAGGCAGCCCTAGCTTCCATCCCAACAGAATAAACACAGCTACCCACTCAGGGCATTCACCACCGCCACAATTAGTGGAGCGATAACTAAGGCGGGCAAGAAGTTGCTCACCCGAATAGGTGTAATCTCTAACAGGTTGCTGATTGCCAAACCGAGAAGCAGCACACCTCCCACAGCATTTAATTCAGCCATCATCGCGGGCGAGGTCAATGCCTGGGCTTGGGCGGCAAGCAGACTCAATCCCCCCTGGTATACCAGAATGACCAAAGTGGAAAAGAGGACACCCACACCCAGAGTGGAAGAAAATGCCAAAGCAGCAAACCCATCCAGAACAGATTTAATCGCCAACAGGCTGTAATCTCCGCTCAGACCATCTTGAATGGAACCTAAGATTGTCATCGGACCAACACAAAAGACAAACGAAGAGACCAGGAACCCACGGATGAACAGACTGCTATCTTCCGGATTTTTTGAACCACCGAACCTTCTCTCTAAAAACGCTCCAATCCCTTGAAGACCATCTTCGATCTTCCACCATTCCCCCAAAAATCCTCCCAACAACAGACTGCCGAGTACGATGAGGGGATTTTGCGTCTCCAAAAACATCTTTACCCCCATGGCAGCAGTAAACAGACCGATACCTGCCACAACCGTACGACGAACCCGCTCAGGTAATCGAGCACCTAAGACCAGCCCCAACGTCCCACCTACCAGCACAGTGGCGATGTTAAGTAACGTCCCTCTCATGCATTACCCTTCTTTAGCCAGGGTGGGTGTCCCCCCTCCCACGATTTGGTTTTCCAATAACTCCAGGACATAACACAGAGAGGAGAGCCGGTTCAGGTACTGGTGCAGGTAGGGATTCTCCAACTCCCCTTCAAAATAGAGAGCCACTACCTGTCGCTCAGCCCGTCGAACGATCGTGCGCGCCAGGGCAAGATAGGCCCCGCTCAATGTATCACCTGGTAAAGTAAACTCCTCTGGCGCCTTAACCTGGGTGCTCAAGCTGTCAACTTGTCCTTCTAACCAGGAAACGCGCTCACCATCTACACGACGGAACTTTTCCGCGTTCTCAGGTGTGGCAGCCACTTCCGACATGATGTGGTACAGATCACGCTGCACCTTGGTTAATAAAGGTGCGATCTGCGCGTTCCGAGAGGCAGCTTTAGCAATGCCAATAGCAGCACTGGCTTCATCTATTGCTCCAAATGCTCTGGGGCGAGGGTGATGTTTGGGTACCCGACCACCCCCTAGCAGACCGGTTGTACCATCATCGCCTGTTTTCGTGTAGAAGCGTGGAGTCATGGGGTAATTATATCTAATCTACACCTGCTTGTTTGGTCAGATGCTTGTTGGTTAAATAGGCAGGATGTATAATGATGATAAGCCATAACATTTAGGAGGGATGAGTATGAACGCCAGGTGGGCACTTGTTATCGGATTGATCGGCGGCTTGTTAGGTGCTGGTGTGCTTCTGTTGGTCACCAGCCCACCCCGTGGAGTTCCCATTACTTTACAACCACCTCCCAGTCCACAACCTGTAACAATTCATATTGAAGGAGCTGTACTGCAGCCTGGCGTTTACACCCTGCCTCACGGCAGCCGCGTTCAGGAGGCAATCAACGCGGCCGGGGGTCTAACATCAGAGGCTCAGGAGGGAGCCCTCAACCTGGCCGCACCTCTTGAGGACGGAGAACGCATCTGGGTACCGGTAGCAGGCAAAAATCCCGCCCCAACCTCATCTGCAAATCAACCCCCAAATCCACAAACCACGGATTCGGTCATCAATATCAACACGGCTACACAAGAAGAATTGGAAAGCCTCCCCGGAATTGGACCGGTCACCGCAGAGAAGATCATCGTTTACCGTCAGGAACACGGCCTGTTCACTTCTATTGAGGAAATCCAAAACGTCTCCGGTATTGGTCCTGTCATGTTTGAAAAAATAAAAAACTACATCACCGTGGGGGACACTCCTTAGACGAAGCTCTCAGGGTATCATCCATAAATCCATCATCCCGATATTGGTAGCGCGGCCTAGTTCTTTGGCTGCCGCGCCTGGCTCGGGCGGCGTGTGCTTACCCTCAATGAGGATATAATCTCCAAAACGATAGAGCGCCAGGAGTTTCGTGATCTGGTGAGCGAGGAGTGTCACATGGCAAAGGACAAACGAGACAAACAAAACCAGCGCGGTACAACCACCAGTTCTTTCGGTTCTCCCGGTCGAATCAGCCACGACTCCTCACCCTTTTACAACAGCCGACTGTATCAGGAGTTATCCCAGAAGTTAGAAGTCGAGTACATTGAAAACCCTATACCATCAGATAGCTTGGACAGGATCTACGGTCACTCTTCCGAGAACATGGTTGAAATACCCTCCGACAGCGTGCATCTTATGGTCACCTCCCCACCCTATAACGTGGGCAAGGAATATGACCGGGATCTGACCCTGGAGGAATATTTGAAATTCCTCAAGAGGGTGTGGGCTGAAGTCCTGCGGGTGCTTGTACCTGGCGGTCGGGTATGCATCAACGTTGCTAATCTGGGACGCAAACCATACATCCCCCTGCAGACATTCATTGTGCGGGATATGATCGAGCTGGGGTTTCTGATGCGCGGCGAGATCATCTGGAACAAAGCAGCCAGTGCCAGCAGCTCGACAGCCTGGGGCAGTTGGTGCTCGGCGAGCAACCCCACCCTACGGGATGTGCATGAGTACATCCTGGTTTTTTCGAAGGGCACATTTCGCCGTAAGCCACCCAAGAAACGTAAATCCACAATAACTCGAGATGAATTCCTGGAGTTGACCAAAAGCGTGTGGGAGTTCCCGGCAGAATCTGCCCAAAAGGTTGGCCACCCGGCTCCATTTCCATTGGAATTACCTTACCGGTTGATCCAATTGTACACTTACAAAGGAGAGGTTGTTCTGGATCCCTTCATGGGGAGCGGACAGACGGCCATGGCGGCAATCAAAGCAGAGCGCCATTACGTAGGCTACGAAATCCACCCCGCTTATGTCCGGCTGGCTGAAGAGCGAATAGCCGCGTTTACCCGACGGGCTAAGGCGTGTCTGGTACGGGGTAGGACAGAACTTTGAAATGTGTCACACCTACAAATAACCTTGTTACCTGCCGCAGGGAAAACGTATAATACACCCGGTTTTTAGAGAGCTTCCGGGCCCCTACTGAGAAGCTCCCAATATCCACTCACAAAGTATGGAATGGCATGCTTAACGATATAACCTCTGCCATCTACCCCTCGGAATTTACACTGCCCAGACAGTACAAAACCGACTTTCGCGGTCCGATTCGCTGGATTGCCTCCCATGTGATACGGCATTGGTATTTAGGGTTGGCCATGCTCATTGGTGCGGCAAGCAACGCTGCTCTGGCAGCCGTTGTACCGGTGCTAACTGGTCAAGCCATAGAAGCTATCAAAGCTTCCCCTCTAGATACAAAAGCCCTTATCCCTATCGCTTTGCTCGTCGTTGCCTCCCAGATCGTCCGAGGTGGTCTGCAATTGAGCCGCAACTTCAGCGCAGAACTGATCGCCCAACGACTGGAACGCGACATCCGTGATGAACTGTACATCAGCCTTCTGGGGAAGAGCATGACCTTCCACAGCCTGCAATCCGTTGGCGACACCATGGCCCGGGCAACAAACGATGTGCGTGAAATCAACCTGATGTTCAGCCCGGGAATAAACCTGGTCATCGGTTCGGCGAACTTCATCCTTATGCCTATCTTGTTGGCTCCTCGTTACCACCCCGGTTTACTGCTCACGCCAATACTGTTTTGTGTGGGGTATTTCCTGGCTCTGTGGCAATATCTGCACGAATTGCGCCCCATTACCGACTCTGTACGCCTGGTGTTTGGCACGCTGAACACCCGCCTGGCCGAGGCAATTGACGGCATTGAAACCGTCAAAGGTATGGCTCAAGAAGGCAACGAAGTGACATTGTTCGAACGTTTCGCCAGGCGCTTCCGGAACATCTCCGTACACCAGGGGGACGTGGAAGCCCGTTTTATCCCTTACCTGTTACTTGGGCTGGCTCAAGCTGCTGGGCTATTCCATGCTTTCTTACTCTTTCAGGAAGGATTGCTCCAAATTGGAGATGTGGTTGCTTATTTCGGCCTGCTGCAATTATTCAATTTCCCCACCTTTGTGTCCTTATTTTCTTATTCCCAGGTGTCCCTGGGGCTGGCTGGAGCCCGTCGCATCCTCGACCTCATCAACCAGGAAACCGACCTGGACCAAAACGTCCATGGCTACACCCAAATCATGCGAGGCTCTCTCGAATTCCGCAACGTTACCTTTGCATACAACTCCAAAGAACCAACTCTAGAAAACATCACCTTTAACCTCCAACCTGGGCAAACCATAGCCATCGTTGGACAAACGGGGTCGGGAAAGACCTCGCTGGTAAAACTGGTCAACCGCACATACGATGCCAGCCAAGGGGAGGTGCTGGTAGATGGTGTAAACGTCCGCGATTGGAACCTGGAAGCCCTGCGCCAACAAATTTCCATCATCGAGCAGGATGTTTTCCTCTTCTCGCGTTCCATTGCTGAAAACATCGCCTTCGGAAAACCTGACGCAACCCAGGAGGAGATTGTAACCGCCGCTCAGGCTGCACAGGCACACGAATTCATCACTCAATTCAAGGATAACTACCAAACTGTTATTGGAGAAAGGGGCGTCACCCTCTCAGGAGGGCAACGTCAACGAATCGCGCTGGCACGCGCATTTCTCACCGATCCGCGCATCTTAATCCTGGATGATTCCACCAGCTCCATCGACAGCGCCACGGAAGACAAGATCCAACGAGCCATCTATGCCGCCTCCCGCGGGCGTACAACACTGATCATAACTCATCGCCTATCCCAAATCCGCTGGGCCGACCTCATCATCGTCTTACGGAAAGGGCGCATTGCTGCCATTGGCACGCACGAGGAATTAATGGAAACCTCCAAAGCATATCGGTGCATCTTTAGTGAGTAGCACATCAGGATAAACAACCCATGGGTTTTTTCTCTGGATTGGCTTCCGAAGCCTACGACCGCCAATACTCCGAACGGGAGTTAGTGGCCCGCATCATCGAATACTTTAAACCCCACAGCCGACAAATGGCCTGGATAACGCTGCTCTTGATCCTGATCGCGGCTTCATCAGCAGCCTTGCCCATTTTTGTGTCCAAAGGTGTGGACTTCCTGGCCCAATGGTCTACAGGCGTGGGGATTTACCTGCTCTCGGGAGCCGTGCTCCTCGTGGGAATCATTGTGTGGGGCGCAAACTGGGCACGCAGACGATTGATGGTACGCGTTATCGGTGATGTGATCCTCACCCTGTGCACGGATGCCTTCCAGGCAGCCGCCAACCAGGACCTGTCCTTCTATGATGAATTTTCTTCCGGGCGCATCGTCTCCCGCATCACCTCCGATACGCGCGAATTTGGCCAATTGGTCACGCTGGTCACCGACCTGATCTCCCAGGTTGTTCAGGCTATCATCCTCACCATCGTATTAATACGCATCAACCTGCAGCTCTCTCTGTACCTGTTTTCCTTCCTTCCCATCTTATTTCTGGTTGCCAGCAGCTTTCGCCGGTTAGCACGCACGGTTACCCGACGTGGTATGCGCGCCATGGCAAATGTAAACGCCGCCATCAAAGAAACCGTAAGCGGGATAGCCGTGGCTAAGAACTTCCGTCAGGAAGCTACCATCTTTGACGAATTCGATGAAGCCAACCGACAGTCGTATCGGGTGAACGTGCAACGTGGTTTTGTGCTTTCGTTGGTCTTCCCCACTCTGCGGGCAATGGAGGGCGTAGGTGTTGGAATACTTATCTATGTGGGAGGTTTGAACGCGGTGTTGGGAGCAGTATCTATTGGTGCCTGGTACCTGTTCATCCTCAGCCTGGAGAGTTTTTTCGCTCCCATTCTCAACCTGTCTGCGTTCTGGGCTCAGGTCCAGTCGGGTTTATCGGCTGCGGAGCGGGTTTTCGCACTGATAGATGCTGAATCCGCGGTGGTCCAAACCAATCAGTTGCACGTCCCCAGGCTGAAAGGTGACATCCGCTTTGAACACCTCTCCTTTCGCTACACCGAGCAAGAACAGGTCCTCAAAGACTTTAACCTGTACATCCACCCAGAAGAAAGCGTCGCCCTGGTGGGTCACACCGGCGCGGGAAAATCTTCCATTGCCAAATTGATCGTCCGATTTTACGAGTTTCAAGAAGGAAAAATCCTGGTTGACGGGATGGACATCCGCTCCCTTGACTTACACGAATACCGCAACCAGCTTGGTATAGTTTCCCAGATACCATTTTTATTTTCAGGCACGATCGAGGAAAATATCTGTTACGGCTGTGAAAAGGTCAACCCCCGCGAGATCCAGACCCTGGCCATGGAGATTGGGGATGGTGAATGGTTGGAAGCTCTCCCCAAAGGGTTGCAAACCGAAGTGGGTGAGCGTGGAAGCCACCTCTCCATGGGTCAACGTCAACTGGTGGCTTTACTGCGCGTACTTGTGCAACGTCCGGCCATCTTCATCCTGGACGAAGCCACTGCCAGCATAGATCCCTTCACCGAACGGCAAATCCAGCAGGCCCTGGAAATGATCCTGGCAAAGTCCACCAGCATCTTGATTGCCCATCGGCTCTCCACAGTCAAAGCTGCCGATCGTATCATCGTGCTGGAGAACGGGCGCATCATCGAAGAAGGCAAACACGAAAGCCTGATGGAGCAAGACGGACATTACGCCACGCTTTACAACACCTACTTCCGGCATCAAAGCTTGGCTTATGTGGAATCATCCCGCGCCCTCGCCATGGAGGAGGGGAAATAGCCAGACTCTCCCCTGGCATCCCGATATCCTGAGCACGAAATACGCACCCTATCCGGGTTGCCCTGGTTATCTCATCGTTTCTACGTCCTTCAAATCCCCACCTTTTTCTGGTCCCCTCAACGCCTTCGCCTCCTTCCCCGGACTGGTGTCCTCTCACATCCCCCACTATCCCCCCAACGGTCTATTTCCGGAAACCTTAGGACGGCTACCCTGGATGATATAATGAAAGCACGCCCCCAGGAGAGACGTAAATGAGTTGGGTACAATGGCTGCTCGGTTGCAAGAAACCCGATAAAGAACAGGAATCCCGTCAAAACGGCCTGTCTACCTCTGACCAACCACCCACATCATCGGATACCATAGAGAAGCAAGAACAGGCTAAAGTCTACATTGAAAAAGTGCGCGACAAGATCGAGAAATTAGCCCAGGACTTCGCGGCAGGCACCATCAATCGCGACCAGTTCCAAAAGCTGTATTCCCACTACCAACGCGAAATCCAGCAAGTCGAATCCCTGCTGGTCAGCGATCCACAATCCTGGGAGAGCGCAGTAACCGAAGGGCAGAGTGTGCTTATCCGGCGAAAACACCTGGCCCGTGCCAAAGCCTACGCCTTGTATGACAATCAGACAGGCCTGCCCATTGGGGTATTAGGCAATTTTGATTTTGACCCCGCCCTGCTGGTGCCCATGCTTTCCTCCTACCGTTCAGCCACCAAAGAAATTTTCGGTGGAGGAATGCGCTTCTCGCAGATCGAGGGCGGTCAATGGGTGTGTTTTGTCCCCGGTGAGTTCACAACCCTGCTGGCCTTATTCACCAACGAACCGGCTGCCAAACAACTGGAATATCTCGATGAGCTGCATCGGCTTTTTGAACAAGCCAACCGTCCCCATCTCATGCAAAAATCCATTGACACCTCGAGGTTGTTATACCCACACGAATATTTCCTGGGCAAGTGGCGCAGCTAGCTCCCGGATGCCAAAATGACCAAACCTCTGCTGAGGAAAGTAGTGATAGCCGGAGACGGCAATGTGGGCAAAACCTCACTCATCCGCCGTTATTGCGAGGGGAAATTTGAGACCTCCAGGGTTGCCACCATCGGTGTGGATTTCTATACCCAAACCGTGACCCTTCCAGATGTGAAGGTACGCCTCTCCATCTGGGATATGGCCGGGCAGGAGCATTTTGCCATCCTGCGTCCAGGATTTTACCGGGGCAGCAAAGCCGCGGCTCTGGTCTACGATGTGACGGAACCAACCTCTCTGGAAAACCTGGTTCACTGGCGGAGGGAGATATTGAAAGTTGTTCCCGAGGAATCGTTTTTACTGGTGGGTAACAAGATAGACCTGGAGCGTGTGGTCAGTTTTCACATCGCTCAGCGTTTTGCGGAGGTCATCAAAGCCCCACACATCGAAACCAGCGCCCTGACTGGGGAGGGGGTGGATGAATTGTTTAATACCCTCGCCAGATTGGCTAACCCTTAGCAGGGAATTTTACAGTTGCAGTTATCTAATTTCACCTGGTCTATCGAGAATTCCAGGCTGATCGTACAGTAAGCCCCTTGCTTTCCGTGGCGGTAGGGTGTTTTGATCCTTTGACCTGGTCTGCGAGGACTTCAGAGCTTTCTATAAGATATCCCTGCTCAAGAGGACGTAAACCACATCCAAACTTGCGAAATAGACTACCACTCTAAAGTCACTTTAGGGAAAGTCTAAATATCGGCAATCGAGGTTATATAGATGTTCTCATGTCACAAGTAGTTTCAATACAGGGGCTATCGGTAAGAGGCGTGGGGATTCAACCAGGAAACAGTTGTTTAACCATCATGATACTGAATAGGCTCCAGCAGGGAAAACAGCGGTGAAGTGGGCCAGCCAGGAGCAGAGTGAACAAGAATGTCTTGTCACTCCTGCAGTGGCGGCTTATACTCTAGAGCTAAATGCATATTTACCATATACCAAATATCTATTGCCTTATTTCAATGGTATACTTTTGAGTGTGCTGCTCAAGAGAGTGAATGAGGTGGTTTATGGGATATACTGATCGCAGAGATATTATCAATAGGCTCCAGAAGCTTCGCGGAACCAGGATTATTACGCACATCAATTCCGACCGCAGATCTGCTGGTCCCTGGCCAGTCCCTGCCCTTAATACCAAGTTGGGAACTGAGGCTCAACCATTCTTTTATGAAACCCTTTGTGCTATTGGGAGAGTAGAAGCACTCGATTTGTTCCTTTATACATTAGGAGGCCAAACTGATTCTGTATGGCCATTGGTTAGTATCCTGCGTGAGTTTGGAAGTAGATTGAGTGTTCTAATACCTTATAAAGCTCATAGTGCTGGAACTTTGATATGCCTTGGGGCAGATACTCTCGTCATGACCGATTTAAGTGAATTAAGCCCGGTCGACCCGGCCACTGGCAATCAATTTAATCCTGTTGATGAGATAAATAAGCAAACCAGGAAAGCGATTAGTGTCGAAGATGTTGCTTCATACTTTAGATTAGCAAAAGCTCCATACGGGGCTGGAGAAGATACAACTGATGAGCCAGAGAGCGTAAACCTGGATCTAGCATTTGAAATACTCGCAAAAAGAGTTCATCCACTTGCTCTCGGAAATGTTGAACGCTCTAATAAGCAAATCAGAGAGTTAGTTAGACGCCTGTTATCACTGCATTGGGATTTTGAGAAAAAAGGTGAAGAAGAGAAAACACTCAAGATTGCACGGAGACTTACCCAAGAACGATATTCTCACACAGATATCTTAAATAGGCGGGAATCATTAGAGCTTCTTGGTGATGAGATGGTTAATTTTGCCTCGGAAGAAGAGCAGTCGTTGATGTTTAGTCTTTATTATGACTATGTTGACTCATTAGCCATGAAAAAGACATTCGTTCTTCCAAGTGAACTTGGTCAATCGCAACAAGGTCAACTTAAAGTCGTCGGAGGCTTCATTGAAACTGATTCTGTGTCGTATATTTTTACATCCGTATTAAATGTAACGAAACGATCAGCATTCCCACCCGGTATCCAAGTATCGTTGCAACCAGGCCAGTTGCCCCCAATAATTCCCGGATTTCCTCTGGAGATACAGATTGAACTTGAAAGTATTGGTTGGGAACCGAATCAGAAAGGAGTATGAGATGTTACACTTTAGCAATTCGGAAGCGTCTTCCTCAACTGACTACTCGCCATATTTAATTCAATACCAATTTCAAGTTACTCGGTCCGGTGATGTGATTTTTTCGGAGAGACTCTGGATGCAGAATTCCTTCCCTATGAAAAGTGAAAACCCGGTTTTTCCAGAAACCCGGCTCGCAATAGTTGATGGCGAGATAAGGATATTAAAGGATACTTCCCCACCATCCTTACGATTAGCACACGGGGACGCAGCTATTTTGCACGTTCGGGGGTAAGCCGTTTGTCAAACGTAATGTCTATTGGAGCAACTCTTTACGAGCGGGCCATCATGCTTGATACTGGCCCGCTAATTTCTTTATATAATCCAAGTGATAGTAGAGGTAACCAAATACAGGAAATACTTCGCTCAGTTGTAACTTCATGTTTTCCACTCTGCGTGACAATTACAGTCATTTCGGAAACTCACTCCCGGTTGCTATATGACGTTAATCGGACTATTGCATATCGGTTCTTAAATGATTATTACCAAGATATTAGCAATCAAGATTTAAATTTAATTGATATTACTATTGCTGATTTCGCTGATGCTGTACGAATTATTGGCAAATATTCCGATCAAGCCATCTCATTTACAGATGCGCTTGTTATGGCAGTAATGAAGCGTATTGGAATTAGAACTGTACTCACTTACGATCATCATTTCTGGCTACTCAATTTTTCCGTCATTCCTTAAGTTCTGGCTGTACCACGCTTTCTCGATCGCTTGAATAAGCCAGTGGGAAACTATTAGCCTAGTCCCCCTCAAAACAGATTTGGAAATCTGCTCAGATTCGCTGTCGCTGGCGAAAAAGCCAACCCAACAGACACCCCCCAATCAGACTCAACACCCCTACTACCAAAAACGTGTCCATCCAGAAACGCTCAGGGAACAGGCGTATGAGGGTGTCGGAATACGCGAACAACCACGTATCCCCCTCGAAGAACAAGCGGTGAAATTTTATGAAAAACGTGTTGAAGCTCAGGATAGAGAAGGCTACGATCGCACCTATCACCCCAACCGTCAACCACCCGCCGCGGGATACTGCCTGTCGGTATTCCTTCAACCAGCCATGGCGTGTGGCAAGGTATAATCTTACAGTTAAAACCAGCCAGGCTCCGACTAACACGGTCATAGTACGCTTCAAAATAACCTTCACATCCTCCATGTGACGTAACTCACGCTCGTTGAACACGGGCGAACCATCCTCGAAGCGTAAATTGCTCAGGAAGGTTATATCTTCATCGTTGAGCAAATACTGCCGGGAAAGCTCAGACCAATATAACCGCTCCTCCAGAGAGAAACCGTATGGATCCGCGGGAAAGTAGGGCATGTGGTATTCCAACTGGATGAAAAGGGGCGTGAGGAGCAGACGGACGACACTCAATACCAGCGCCAGGGGAACGAGCAGGGTTATCAGCCAGGATGTCGGTGTTTTACCTTTTGCAAACAAACCAAACTCCTCTCTAGAGCGGGGCGCGCTTCCCCTCCCTTTCACTGTAGTATGTCCATCTCCCCGGTCAGGATAAACTCTAAAATCATGGCGTTGGTCATCCATTCCACAGGAGCCCGGTCATCGGTGAAGACCACGGTATGCTCAGGTAATGGCTGCAGATGTGTTATCAACCGCGTTATAGCATCTAACAACAATGGCTGCTCACTCCCTCGCTGGACAAGGTGTGAAAGGTTGAGGATTAGGTTATCGGATTGGGTGGGCTGTACCGTAGCATAGATCAACGAGTTAAACGTACCAGGGACGTCCATCACGTATATCGAAGGGAATACAGTAGCAATCGTGGTCGCCAGAGCCTCTATCAAGCGCCGGTCGCTTGGGGCGCGTCCTACATTCACTGCCAGCACCCCGTCATCCGTCAGGTGTTCTCTGGCAATTTGAAAGAACTCCTGAGTGGTCAGATGCCAGGGTATATAGGGTGGACGATAGGCATCCACAGCGATAATCGTGTAGCGGTGAGGGCTGTTTTCCAACCCCCAGCGTCCATCTGCGGCGATGGCGTTCAGATTGGGCATGGTCATCCCAAAGAGCCGGCGCCCAACCTCTATGATTTCGGGATCAATCTCGAACCCATCAATGGGAATTGGGCCGAATACAGCCGTAGCCTGCCGGGCGGTAGTCCCCGCAGCCAGTCCAACAATTGCTATGCGCTCCACCTGCTCAGGAAGATACGTGGGTGTGTTGAAAAAAGGAGCGGCTAAAAACTGCATCCAGGGGCCATAGTACTCCAATTCCGTGGGATGATACTGTGAATGAATCCCCTGTCCTTCGTTCAGGCGTAAGTAGCGATATCCATCCCGTTCTAACACCTGAATGTAGTTATAGGCCGATTCGGTTTCGTAAATCTGGTGGGCGGCAACCTTTAATGGATTGTGCACACTCAACCATCCCATCACCCCCAACAAAACCGGCATCCACAACCAGGGAAGCACAGCTCGCCAACCGGTTACCTGCCAGAGGCCAAGATAAGCGACAAGGAGCAGTAGCAGGCTGAAAGTCAGAAAGGTGCGCATGGTTCCCAGGAGGGGGATGAAAACTAGGACCGGGAGAAATGTCCCCACAAAAGAACCCAGCGTTGAGATTGCGTAGATCCTTCCAGATACCCGTCCAGCAGATTGAGCATCTTCAATGGATAAACGAATGGCAAAGGGCGAAATTGTCCCCAATAAAGTTACCGGCACGCTGAACAGGATAAGCACGGCGAGGAAAGAACCGAGCAACACGCCCACCTGTAAATCGTCGAAAGCCATGGCTGCGAAACGGAGCACCGGTCGAGCCACCAGGGGTACCAACCCGGCGGTGAAGGCCCCCCACATGAGGAGGGTATAAAAAGTCCGTGCATGGGGAGAGCGGTCAGCCCAGGAACCACCCAGGAAGTAGCCCACCGTCAGGTAGACCAGGATCAACCCGATGATGCTGGCCCATACCAGATTGCTCGTGCCAAAGTAACTGCCCAACAAGCGGGAAGCGGTCAGTTCAACCGCCAGGGTGGTCATGCCGGCAGAGAATACGGTGAAGTATAGATATTTTCGGGAAGGTGTGTGGGGCATGGACAGGTAAAACCATCCGCTGGGGTTTATGAAAACAGTGGGGGGATTATATCGTACTTCTCCGCTCAAGGTTTATACGTTGCCCCATTCCATCACCTTGCGTATAATTCTGCCAAACACCTGAACGGTTCAGCTCAATCAAAAAGGTTGAAGCGATCGTGGAATTTTGGATACAATTCATACATCAGGAGTTACGCAGTTCGCTGGTCGAGTGACCCTGAAAGGGTTATATCGAGACCAAGAACTACGCCAAAATGGGTCCCGGTCTCGATCCCCTTGCGGGGACAAGCCCCCATGCGAGGGGTAGGCAGGCTAAACCCGCGAATAAGAGGGGTCTCGATACGCCCTCCACTTCGTTCCCCCCCATGCGGGGGACAGGGGGCACTCGACCCGCGATGTCCTGTTGGTCGAGTAGGTGCCGAAGGCACCGTATCGAGACCCTTGGGTCGAGTAGCGAAGCGTATCGAGACCACCCGCTGGTTTCTTTAGTCAGGTGCGTAACTTCCATACATATCACAAACCTGGTCTTCTGGAGACGACATGACCCACCCTAGACTAAGTGGTGCACAAATACGTCAGACGTTCATTGATTTTTTCATAAACAAAGGACACACCTTTGTCCCCTCGGCTTCACTTGTGCCCGGCAACGACCCCACCCTTCTCTTCACCAACGCCGGCATGGTGCAGTTTAAGGATATATTTCTGGGCACCGACAAGCGCGCCTACACCCGCGCCACCAACTCCCAAAAATGTATGCGTGTCTCCGGTAAACACAACGACCTCGAAGAAGTCGGCTTCGATGATAGCCATCATACTTTCTTCGAAATGTTGGGGAACTGGTCCTTTGGAGATTACTATAAAAAAGAAGCCATCACCTGGGCCTGGGAACTGCTTACCGAAGTCTGGGGCTTGCCCAAAGGACGCTTCTGGGCCACTTGCTTTGAGGACGAAAAGGGCGAAATCCCACGGGACGATGAAGCCTCGAAATTCTGGCAAGGACAACCCGGCTTCGATCCTGACCATGTGCTCTTTTTTGGACGGAAAGACAATTTCTGGGAGATGGCTGAAACAGGCCCCTGTGGCCCTTGTAGTGAGATACATTTCGACCGTGGTGCTGAATTCTGCAACAAAAAAGACGACCCCAAACACCAGTGCCGGGTGAACGGGAATTGCCAGAGATTCTTAGAACTGTGGAATCTCGTCTTTATACAATACAACCGCCTGGACGGGAAACATCTGGAACCTCTGCCTGCCACCCATGTGGACACAGGCATGGGATTTGATCGTCTTACCTCCCTTCTGCAAGGTACCACCTCCAACTACCAAACCGATCAGTTCGCCCCTCTGCTGGACACGACCCAAAAACTGACCGGGCACAGCGATGCAGAAAAAGAAGCAAACTTTACCCCCTACCGGGTGATCGCTGACCATGCACGCGCGGCTGCCTTCCTGATCGCCGATGGCGTGATGCCAGGCAATACCGGCCGTAACTACATCTGCCGTATGATTATCCGGCGTGCCTCCCGCTTCGGTGGCAAAATTGGCCTGCACGAACCTTTCCTTGCGAAAGTATGTGAAACCGTAATTCAGACCTACCATGAGTCTTATCCGGAACTTGAAACCAACAAAAAGGTGATATTCGAGACGATAAATCGGGAGGAAGAGCGCTTTCAACGCACAATTGACGCTGGTACCATCCACCTCGAGCACCTGCTAAGCGAGCTGAAGTCTCGAGGAGAGCTTACCCTGGATGGCAGCCAGGCTTTCGATCTGTACGCTACATATGGTCTGCCCTTGGAAATCACGCGGGACATTGCCAGAGAAAATACCATGGAGGTCAGTGAGGCTGGCTTCCACAAAGCCATGGAACAGCACCGCATCGCCTCTGGCGCCGGTCAGGCGTTAGGAAAGATAACCACTGAAGACATAGACCTCTTTCAAAACCTGCTGAAAAAGACCACCCTCGGTCCACAAGGTGTTAAATATGACCCATACGGTTCGTTGAAGGTTGAAGGGCGAGTGCTCGCTCTGGTACAAGAAGGCGAACGTGTCGAACAGGCGCACCCCGGAACAACGGTGGCTGTGTTGCTGCCAGAGACCTGCTTTTACGTCGAGGCCGGAGGGCAGGTCTCGGACACAGGTACGATCGTTTCAACGGATGATCCCGCATGGGAGATTCGGGTTGACGATATGCGCGAGCCAGTAAGCGGCATTATCGTACACATTGGAGAGGTCATCCGCGGGACTCCGAAGGTTGGAGATCGGGTAATTGCCCAAGTAGATACCCAACGTCGAAGGGACATCATGCGCAACCACACCGCCACCCACCTGCTGCACGCTCAACTGCGCACCGTCCTGGGAAAACATGTACGTCAGGCAGGTTCTTTGGTAGCTCCCGGCCGTCTGAGGTTTGACTTCATCCATCCAGAAGCCCTAACTCCAGGGGAACTGGAGGCCATTGAGGCTGGGGTAAACGAAAAAATTCTGCAGAATCACCCCCTGCACGTTGAACACAAGTCCCACCAGGAGGCAGTCTCCCAGGGTGCCATGGCCCTGTTTGGTGAAAAATACGAGGAAACTGTGCGCACGATTTCCATCGGTGAGGACGATACGATCTCGTATGAATTATGCGGAGGCACACACCTCAACCAAACGGGTGACATAGGCATCTTTCTCATCCTCAGCGAAAGCAGCGTAGGCAGTGACCTCCGGCGTATTGAGGCTGTTACCGGTCGTGAGGCCTACAATGTGATCCGAGATCGCTTTAACGCCCTTCAAGAGACAGCCAGTGTATTGAACACTTCACCTGAAAAAGTGCCACAGCAGGTGAAAACCTCGCTCGAAGAAATTGCTGCTTCACGTAGACAGGTGGAGGCCCTGCGAGTGGAATTAGCGGCCGCGGAATTCGAACGCTACCTGGAAACCCCTTCCGAGGTCATTTCGGACATCCCTGTAATCACTGCCATCCTGCCCCACGCCAATGCAGACACATTGCGCCAGATGGCTGACCGATTTCGTCAGCGCTACCCAACCGGCGTTGTTGTGCTTGCCAGCGTGATCGAAGATCGTCCCATATTGATTTCGGCTATCACTCAAGACCTGGTCACCCGCGGCTTGCACGCTGGAGAGCTGGTGAAACATGTTGCCCAACAACTCGGAGGCGGAGGCGGTGGTCGGGCCACGCTGGCCCAGGCTGGTGGCAACGATGCCAGTAAGTTAAAACCAGCTCTGGCAAGTGTATTTACGTGGATTCATGAAAAATTGTAACTGCTCGGCCTGCATACGCCTGAGAATGAATTCTCAGGCTGAGAACCAAAGTGGGATGAAATCCGACTGAAAAATGCAGTGAGCTGTCAGTCGGTTTGAACGGACTTTGCCTGCCCCCGTATGGGGGGCCTGCCAACCCTGGATTCTTGTCCTGCCTGCGCCAGTGCCGCAGGCACAGGTGAGCTAGTCGAAGGATCAATCCGGGGCAAGGGATATCTGAGCAGATACGAAAAACTGTAAATTACTTTCTGCATGAAAACCCAAATCATCCAGCTGGAGCCGCACGACGATGTCATATCCATTTGCGATAAATTGGGATGGGGGCAAACCAACCGCATCCTTCTCGTCTGGCCTCCACGAGGCCGACCCCTCATCGGAAAATTAGACCTGGTACGCCTCCAACGACGCAGTACCGAGTTGGGCGTACAACTCGCTTTGGTCACTAAAAATAGCGATATCCAACACCTTGCCAGGGAGCTACATCTGCCAGTCTTCGATACACCACACCAGGCTCAAGAAGCCCGTTGGAGAACACGCCCAAGACGAAAAAATTTCAAACCACCCCTCCCACGCCCAAACCTCGAAGAGCTTCGCTCCCAGGTACGCCTCCAGCCTCCAAACTGGCTCACAAATCCCTACACACGCTTGGGTTTCTTCTCACTCGGCGTGCTGGCTTTACTTGCCATCATCGCCGTTCTGCTTCCCAGCGCAACTGTGCACCTGCTCCCCATCAGGAAAACAGAAAGCGTGGTGATCCGTGTACAAGCCAGCCCAGACATTGAGAACGTTTCCGCTACTGGCACTGTTCCCCTCAGACCGTACACTGTCATCGTCGAAGGGCACGAAAGCCTGCCGGCCAGTGGCAGCACGCAGGTTGCCTACCAGCCTGCCAGTGGGCAGGTACGTTTCACCAATTTAACCAATCAGTCCGTGACCATCCCCGCAGGTACAATCGTGCTGACCACCGGCTCTCCACCTGTCCGTTTTGCCACCGAAGAAGAGGGAGAAGTCGCTGCTGGCGCAGGTCATACCACAACCTTACCGGTCAAAGCTCTCATCCTGGGCACTACAGGCAACCTTCCCCCTGACAGCCTAGTGGCTATCGAGGGGCCTTTGGGTCTGTATTTAAGCGCAACCAACCCGGGTCCTACTACTGGAGGCTCGGACATATCTGCGCCCAGCCCTACGGCGCTTGACCGCAGCCATGTATACAGCCAACTTTACACAACCCTACAACAAATCGCGCTGAAAGAGCTACAAGCCTTGTTGACCAGCGGCGATGTCCTGCTCCCTTCCACGCTCACCCTGCAAAACACCATCGAACGTAGATACGACCCACCAGAGGGTCAGCCAGCCGACGAAATCAGCTTGACCATGCAGCTTGAATTCACAGCCATGGTTATCTCCGGTAAAGACCTGCACGACCTGGCAATGACCGTCCTGCAAGCCAGGCAACCGGAAGGTTTTGTCCCTCTTCAGGACACGTTAGAAATTTCTCGCCAATCGGAACCCACAATCACCTCAGATGACAGCGCGAATTGGAACCTGTACGCCCAATGGACAATGGTGGCCACCTTATCAGAAAACCAGGCCGTGCAACTCATCCTAGGCCTCCCTCCCTCCCAGGCAAAAGAACGATTATCTACCCACCTCAACCTGGAGGCCTCCCCGACCATCACCCTGACCCCTTCCTGGTGGCCGCGCCTCCCATTTATTCCCTTTCGTATCCAGGTGATAAGCGACACATCATCCGAACTCTGAGTATGCGCATTTTAGCAGTTGACCCAGGAGAAAAACGTATTGGCCTGGCGATCAGTGATCCCAGCGGCACGATCGCCAATCCATTGACTATCATAAAGCACGTATCTCGCTCAGCCAACAGCCAGACCATTGCTCAAATTGCTGTTGAGCATAACGTAGAACGGATCATCGTTGGCCAGGCGTTAGACACGGAAAACCAACCAACTTCCCAGGCTCGAAGAGCTGCTCGCTTAGCCACCGCTATCCGTTCACAAACCGATATACCCGTTGAATTGTGGGATGAGAGTTGTAGCACCCAAACCGCCCAGGAAGCGCTCATTACTTTAGGCATCTCCCGTTCCAAAAGGCGATTCCTGGACGACATAGCCGCAACCGTCATCTTACAATCTTACCTGGATGCTCACCGATAACGCTCAACACGAAACCTTATCTCCTCAAACCTGAACCATGCCCAAAACTCGTTCTCGCTTTCTAGCGGTTTTCTTTCTGCCATTTGTCGCTTTAGTGTGCCTCGCACTGTTCCTGGCGCTAAACGTCGTGTTCAGCATCCCACAACGGGCCGCAAAAACCTTCGGAGAGCCAAGTATTAACCTTACCACCTGGCAGCAAATTACCCTGGGGGCTCAACTCCTGCTCCAAACTGAGGAGTTAATCCAGCCCACCAACCTACTCGGGAAATCGGTGATATTCGAGATCCAACCCGGCGAAACTACCGAAGAAATCATCAACCGATTATGGACTTCTGGGCTGATCTCTGAACCAGGGGCTTTCCGCGCCTACCTGGTATTTACTGGCCTGGACACTCGCTTACGTGCCGACAAGTACACCCTCAGCGCAGCGATGACCCCCTTGGAGATAGCCCATTCCCTTATCGATGCTACCCCCAACACGGTAACCTTCGTCGTGCTTCCAGGTTGGCGTCTCGAGGAGATCGCGGCTTCATTACCCACCTCCGGCTTGAGCATCACGCCCGACGACTTCCTGACAACCTCCCGATCCTACCCCCGGAGGATCTCCTTCCTATCTGAGCTTCCTGCCGATATCGGACTGGAAGGCCTGCTTTTCCCTGGAGCATACGACCTGCCGCGTTCCATCACCCTAAACGAACTGCTCGTGGTGCTTCTGCGTGCCTTCGAGCAGCGGGTAGTTTTCAACCTGGAAAATGCTTTCGCCAACCAGGGACTATCTTTGCTGGAGGCAGTCACCCTGGCTTCGATCGTGCAGCGCGAAGCGGTTGTGACCGATGAGATGCCTCGAATTGCTTCTGTTTTCCTCAACCGCCTGAGCGTGGGGATGAAACTGGACGCTGACCCAACTGTGCAATACGCCCTGGGATACAACCCCATTCAAAACACGTGGTGGACGAACCCCCTCTCATCATCGGATTTGCACCTGGATTCCCCCTACAATACTTACCTGTACCCGGGATTACCTCCAGCGCCTATCTGTAACCCGGGAATCGAAGCCTTGAACGCGGTGGCCTACCCAGAGCAGACCTCTTATTTCTACTTCCGGGCGGCTTGCGATAAATCCGGGTATCACCAATTTGCCCATACCTACGAGGAGCACCTAGCCAATGCCTGCCCAGACCATTGACATACTCGGTTTTCGGTTTGCCCGGTGAACCCGGGCACCCTTCCAACCCGAACATTCTCTCCCCAGCCAGGGAGGTTATTCACGCTCCGGACGGGTAAAAAAGCGCTCTGTGAACCAATCGGATAAGGACGGGAAGTGGATATCCAGCAGCCACGCGCCCAGGCCAAGCAATCGGGGAATGACTACCCTTCGCCGGGGCTTCCTTACTACGCGCAGCACTTCCTCCGCTACCTGATCCGAGGAGAGCAACAGCCACGCGGGTGTGGTAATCCTGGTCCTTCTATCTGCACCCGTGTGGGTCTCAAACTCTGTTGTCACCCCAGCCGGATATATTCCTGAAACCAGCACACCAGACCCCCGTACTTCTCGCCGCAACGCCTCAGTGAACCCCCGCACCCCGAACTTGGTGGCTGCATACACACTATAGGTAGGCATTGCCACCAAACCGGCCACAGAGACCATATTGATGATGTGCCCTCGCTGTCTCTCGATCATGTGCGGCAATACCGCACGGGTAGACAACATTACCCCTAACAAATTTACCGACACTTGTGCTTCGATATCCTGGAGGGGGTCTAAATCCTCCAACCATTTCAGACGCCCGAAGCCAGCGTTATTAAACAGAATGTCAATCTGTCCCCAGGCGCTTAACGTCTGTTCGACCAGGTTTTCGATGTCCTCCAACCTGGTCACGTCTGTCTTAACGGAAAGCGCTTCTCCCCCGGCTCTTCGGATCTCCTGTTCAAGAACCTGCAGCCGTTCCAGACGTCGAGCTGCCAACGCTACCCGATAGCTCTCCTTGGCGAACAACTTCGCGGTTGCGGCTCCAATACCAGAAGATGCCCCCGTAACGATGATTACCTGACCTGCTGACATGTTTACGCTCCACCTGGAGGTTTTCAATATGCTATTAAATTTCCCAATGAAACTGGACAAGGAAAGCAATAAACGGCTCCCCGTTCACGTATTCAATTCCCACAGCCCAGGTTCGCCAATCCATCTCCACATCTGCAGGAGCGGCTCGGTATAAGGCGACATAGTTCACGTTAGTGTATTCAAAGGGCCAGGCTACAATCCCAGCCGAACCACCCGAGGCTACCCCAACCTCCAGGGTATTACAGTGGACAGTATAGTCCGCAGTGACCACATTGAGCAGCTTGGGCAAAACCACTTCCGCAAAAGTCCCCTGAATGGGCAAACCGCTGCCGTCCTGTAAACCCCAATCGTAGCTCACCGGACTGACAAACAGGTTCGATAAGCTGCCCTCTCCCCGGACAGTGACCTCAGGGTTCCACCACTCATGCCGGATGGTCAGTCCATGCACCGGACTTATCAATCTTGCTAAGGCCCCTCCATCCTGATTTTTAATGGCTGCAACAAATCTATCTACTAACGCTGGGAGGCGCGGGTCAGCACAGAACTCCTCGGCTGGTATATACTGCGTCAAGAAAAAGGCGTTAACCCAACCTGTGCCCCCCGAAGGGATGTGAATCTTCACCCACAGAGAATCATCCATCTGTTCACGGCGACCAGTCTGGACAATATCTCTGGTTAAGGGATCTAACCTGTCCACAATAGGATTATCTACGCCAGGACCCCGACGGACGTTGAGCACATCGTCCTGCTTGACCAGTATTACTGCGTATCTTTCGGGCTGGCCTATGGACACAGTTGGAGGCAGAGCCACAAGGGATGTCGGTGTAACCGATAAAGGTGAAGGTATAGTCATTGTAGGCGTGCTGGAAATTGGTTCACCGACGGAGAAAATGTTGGTCACCCATTGACAAGACAACATTTGAATCATCATCAGGATAGTCACTGTGAAAAGCGTTCGTTTATTCATATCTGCTTACCTCCGGTTCGGATAAGTGTAATTGTATTGCAGGTTCTCAATTTTTCAACTGCTCGCTGATGGTAGTTTCTGATAGGTTCGTAGTTCCATGTGAGAGCGAACTATCGTTCGCCACTACAAGCCCATCATATTTATTTAATGGAACTAGTTGAAGGAAAATATAAAATGTCAGAACCAAACAAAAATCCACGTGTTATATTTATGAGAGAGGCCAGAGTATAAAAACGGGAAATAAAAAATCTCCCGCTCATAAACCTCTTCTATAGTACAATACATCAACCTGCGATCCTAATTCACAAGGAGGTTTTACATGGAAGATATAACCAGTGACGATAAGCTTTGGGCTGCTCTAGGATATCCCATCGCGCTTATCGCCCTCATTGTCCTTCTTATAGAAGCGAAAAAATCCCGACCTTTTATCAAATTCCATGCCGTTCAATCGCTAGTCTTCAACATCGCATTGGCCATCATCGCCTTCATCTTCAGCGCGGTCACGCTTGGTTTCGGTGCAATCTGCATTCCCGTCCTCTGGCTGGTGACCTTTTGGCCTGCATATGACTCCTACCAGGGCAACTATACCGAAATCCCGGTGATCTCCAACTTCATCAAGAACCAAGGTTGGGTGTAGTTCGTTGTACAATTGAAAAATAAAGTTAGAGCTTGCCTCTCTGTACTCTCAGTGCAGAGAGGCTGGTCTTTACACCCCTTGTTTTCACGCTTAGAGCGTTAGTTTCTCAGAGAGGTGTAACCCAAAATGACAAAAGCTTCAGCTTCACCTCAGAATGTGAGCCCACAACCCCTCTCCCCATCTGATGAGCGGACATGGGCTATGCTGGCTCACTTGAGTGTTTTAGCCAACCTCATCACTGGCTTGCTAGGTCCTGTTTGTGCGTTGGTAATCTACCTAGTCTTTAAAGAGCGTTCCCGTTATCTTGCCTACCAGTCCTTGCAAGCCTTCATCTTCCAACTCATCTGGTGGGTGGGAGGGGGAGCGCTGGTCGCCGCTATTTGGGCAATAACGGGCATGTTAAGCGCAGTGCTCATTGGCTTGCTTTGCATACCATTTGCCTGCCTGTTTTCCCTGATTCCCCTGGCTGCTTTGATATATGGCGTGGTTGGGGGGATTGAATGTAGTCAGGGGCGCGACTTTAGGTACTGGCTTATTGGCGACTGGGTGCGCGATACACTGAAAGGGTAATACTTGACTTTTTCCCCCTGAGTTCGTAGAATGGGTGGGAAAAATCCCACGGAGGCTGGGGAGAGACCTTCTTTGTGAGGGCACCGAAGGGGCAAGCCTGGTAGCTGGCAAGACCAGGTGAAACTCTCAGGTAAAAGGACCCTGCTTCCGCACCCCTCTGGAAAGCTCGTTGGGAGCAATAAGTCACCCAATGCCAAGTCACCCCGGCGACACCGAAGGGGCAAGTGCCAGTAAGTAGATTAGGTAGAAGCCTAACCTCATCCAACTTCGTTCTCCTGGCGCGAATCTCTCAGGTTCCAGATAGACAGAGGGCACACGCCATCCTGGCGTGTGCCTTTCTATTTATCGTACTATGGCTTGAAAATCGCTATCGAAATCCAGGAGGCTCTTTTATGAACATCCCGTCCGATCTTAGATACACAGCTAATGACGAATGGATAAAGGTTGAAGGCAACCTTGGCACAGTGGGTATCACCGACTACGCCCAAGAACAACTCTCCGATGTGGTATACGTCGAATTCTTCGTTGAGGAGGGCACAACCATCAAGCAGGGCGAGGCGTTTGCTGTCGTCGAATCCGTCAAAGCGGCAGCAGATATTTATTCTCCGGTTTCTGGACTGGTAACCAGCATCAACGAAGCTTTGATGAACACCCCCGAAACGGTCAACGACAATCCATACGGCGAGGCCTGGATGATCAAGCTTGAAATCAGTAACCCTTCAGAATTAGATAAACTTTTGGACGCCTCGGCTTATGAAAAACACTGCCAGGAGCGCGCAGGCGAATAGCCTACAACTACCAAGCCTGATCTGATCCCCCACCATGGGAAAGGAGAACAACCATATGTTCATCCCCCATACTGACTCCGAACGAGAAGAGATGCTCCGAGCAATTGGAGTAGAGAGCATTGAAGCTCTCTTCCAAGATATACCTGAAAAACAACGTTTTCCCCAACTGGAATTACCTCCAGCCTTGAAAGAAATGGAAGTGGCCCAAGAACTGCAAACTTTTGCCTCCATAAACGAAACCTCAAACGAGCTTACCTCCTTCCTGGGAGCAGGAGCGTACAACCACTATATTCCCGCGGCTGTGGATAGCATCCTCCGCCGTGGTGAGTTTTACACGGCTTACACGCCCTATCAACCCGAGGTTTCCCAAGGCACATTACAGGCGATATACGAATACCAGAGCCTGATGGCGGCTCTCACTGGAATGGAGGTGAGCAACGCATCCCATTATGATGGAGCCACCGCAGCAGCCGAGGCTGTCAGCATGGCCTACCATCACTTTCGCGGCAAACGCACAAAGATGGTAATTTCGAACGCCTTACACCCTCACTACCGGGAAACGATCCGCACGTACCATCGCGGCTCCGAAGTGAAAATCGTCGAAGACGATAAACAACACTCTGAAAAGTTTGAACGACTTGCAGATCTTATTGATGAAAACACAGCCCTGGTGTACGTGGGGTATCCCGACTTTTTTGGGCGTCTCTTTGATCTCACAGACATTGCCAATTCCACACACGGTGCAGGTGCTCTGTTTGCAGTCTCTGTCAACCCCATCTCTCTTGGGTTATTCAAGCCCCCCGGCGAGTTTGGCGCCGATATCGTCACTGGCGAAGGGCAACCTTTGGGCATTCCCTTATCCTTCGGTGGCCCTTACCTGGGCATCTTTACCACGCGTAAAGAGCACGTGCGCAGGATGGCTGGTCGCCTGGTCGGTGAAACCATTGACACCCGCGGCCAACGTGGCTACGTCCTCACCCTCACGGCTCGTGAGCAACACATTCGTCGTGAACGGGCTACCTCAAACATCTGCACCAATCAAGGGCTGATGGCCTTAGCCGCTACCGTGTATCTCAGCCTGCTCGGTTCAGGTGGACTGCGTCAGGTGGCCGAGCTTTGCTATCACAAAGCCCATTACGCAGCCGAAAAATTGACCGCTTTACCTGGCTACAGCTTGACTTTTCCTGAGACGCCATTCTTCAACGAATTTGCCTTGAGATGCCCTCGCCAGGTTAAAGATATCATCGCTTTTTTACTGGAACATGATGTTCTTGGAGGTTACGACCTGGGTCAAGACTATCCCGGGATGGAACACGACATGCTCGTAGCGGTTACCGAGATGAACAGCCGGGAGGAGATTGACCTGCTAGCGGACAGGCTCGCGGAGGTGAGTTATGACTGAACCCTTGATTTTTGAACTCTCATCCCCAGGACGACGCGGAGTAACCTTTCCGGAACCTGACGTGCCGCGCGCTCCCTTACCGGTAGGTTTAACCCGAACAATTTTGCCCCTCCCGGAACTCTCTGAAGTTGACGTGATCCGCCACTTTACACGCCTCTCACAACTCAACCACGCCGTAGATACGGGATTCTACCCACTGGGCTCCTGCACGATGAAATACAACCCCAAGGTAAACGAAGAGACCTGCCGCTTTCCGGGCTTTTTACAGCTTCATCCCCTCCAACCATTTATCACCGTGCAGGGTGCACTTGCGCTCATGTACCACCTCCAGGAGATGCTGAACGAAATCGGTGGCTACGCGGCGACCAGCTTGCAACCCGCAGCCGGAGCACATGGTGAATTGACCGGAGTGCTTATCATTCTGGCCTATCTCCGTGATCGTGGTGAGACCCAGCGCAATAAAATCCTCATCCCTGACTCAGCACACGGAACCAATCCGGCCACCTCATCAATGAGCGGGTTAACCGTTGTTCAAATCCCCTCCGACAAGCGTGGCAACGTGGATTTAGAAGCCCTGCGAGCCGAGTGCGACGACACCCTGGCAGGACTGATGATCACCAATCCCAACACGCTTGGTCTTTTCGATGAGCACCTGGGAGAAATTTGCCACGCCGTTCACCAGGCGGGTGGTCTGGTTTATGGAGATGGTGCCAACCTGAACGCCATAATGGGTATTTCTCGTCCTGCAGATTGCGGAATTGACGTGATGCACTTCAACTTGCACAAGACGTTCTCTACGCCTCATGGAGGAGGTGGGCCTGGTTCTGGCCCTGTGGGTGTCGCCCAACACCTGGTAGATTATCTCCCTGGACCGATTGTGGATATCATTGAAAAGAGCGACGATGATCTGCCACCTCTATTCAGCTTTGTCACCCCCCCGAAAAGCATAGGACGGGTCAAAGCTTTTCACGGTCACTTTGGTGTTTTCGTCCGGGCGTTCACTTACATCCTCATGCACGGTGCCGATGGTCTGCGGCGAGTATCCGAGCATGCCGTGCTCAACGCAAATTATCTTCGCGTGCACCTGCGGGAACGTTACCGTATCCCATACGATCGCGTCTGCATGCACGAGTTTGTTGCCGAAGGACATTGGCCGGATGCCCCAGATGTGCATGCCCTGGACATTTCCAAGCGACTCATGGACTTTGGCTTTCATCCACCCACCAACTACTTTCCACTCATTGTCCCTGAGGCCTTGATGATCGAACCCACCGAAACGGAAAGTAAAGCAACCCTGGACGCCTTTATAGACGCGATGGGACAAATAGCTGATGAGGCGCGCAATAACCCGGAGAGGCTCAAAGGAGCTCCCCACAAGACACCCTTTGGTCGTTTAGATGAAGTTAAGGCGGCTCGAGAGTTGGTTTTGTGCTGCCAGTTAACCGAAGGGCCTGCCCAGAGTGAAGGGGCGTAGCACGGAAGTCGAAAGGGGTGGATAGAGCCATAGTCAAAGGGCATTAGGTAAAAAAACGGCTTTCCAGTCAAGCATCCTTCGACTGCACTCCGCCCCTCGCTATCGCTCGGGACTGCGTTCCGCTCACCTGTGCCTGCTGCACTGGTGCAGGCAGGATGAATATACTCAGATATTCACCCTGAGCGGAGGAGCGAAGCTCCGTAGTCGAAGGGAGCCCTGGATCGAGTAGCGAAGCGTATCGCCTGTCCTTGCGATCTAGGCAAGGGAGATCGGAGGGTTGAGTAGCTCCATAGGAGCGTATCGAGACACGCAGTCGAAGGGTGCATCGCTTTACCATTAGTGATAAAATAGGCTTCCCCATTTTCTGTACAGGTATGCACGATGATTTGTTCTGAAATACGATTTGTCTCTCCTAGAGATACAATAGAGGTTCACCTTCCGGATGGACGTGCCATTCAGGGACCACGCGGGGAAAAGGTAAGCAAATTTCTAGAAGCATTGGACAATCCCGGCTCTCCTCCCATTGTAGGAGCTGTTGTGAACGGTGAGTTACGCGAACTCACTTACGCAATAAATATAGATGCCTACATCCGACCAGTTACAATGGAGGAAGCAGATGGAATGCGCTTCTATCGCCGTTCGTTGACCTTCCTGCTGGAATCGGCCTTCAACGAACTGTTCCCTGGGAATGTGCTCACCATTGACCATTCCGTGTTCTCTGGCGGGTATTTCTGCAACGTATCGGGAAGACCTCCCCTCACAAAAAAGGAACTGTCACGACTCGAAAAACGCATGCGAGAGCTATCCGAAGCGGACATCCCCCTAACGCGCCAGAGAGTGCCCTTAGCGGAAGCCATACAATACTTCAAGGAGCACGGGTACGACGACAAGGTTCAACTGCTCGCAAATCGAAAAAAAGATTACCTGATACTTTACAGTATGGGTGAGCATCGAGACTACCACCACGGCTACATGGTGCCCTCCACAGGATACCTGAAGTGGTTCGCCCTTACCCCCACAGATCACGGTTTCACCCTCCAGTTTCCGAGACGCCATCGTCCTACCGAATTATTGCCACCTCCAAGTTACCCCAAGTTGCTGGCCACCTTCACCCAATATGGCAACTGGCTTGAGCGGTTAGGCATCAACCATGTGGGGGCGTTAAACGAAGCCATCGAAGCCAGCCGCACCCGTGAGGTCATCCTGGTATCGGAAGCATTACACGAACAACAAATTTCTGATGTCGCCTCAAAGATCCTCTCCCACTACAGACAGGTGCGCATCATCATCATCGCCGGACCCTCGGCGTCAGGTAAGACAACCTTCTCCAAACGTCTATCCATCCAATTGCTGGCTCGGGGTATTTCTCCCTTCCCGCTAGAGATGGACAATTACTTTGTGGAACGCGAAAAAACTCCTAAGGACGCAGAAGGTGAAAGGGATTACGAAGCCATCGAAGCCCTGGATCTGAAGCTCCTTTCTAAGGATGTGAAAAAGTTGATTGCCGGAGAAGAAGTCCAATTGCCAAAATACAACTTCTTCACAGGCGCACGCGAACCAGGGGAGGTTATTCGATTGGAACCGGATCAACTCATCATCCTCGAGGGCATACACGGGATGAATACCAACCTTCTGCCTGGCATACAACCCGAAAAGAGCCTGCGTATTTATACCTCCGCTCTCACCCAACTCAACCTGGATAGACATAACCGCATCTCCACGACGGATACACGCCTCATCCGGCGCATCGTCAGAGACACGTACCAGCGCGGCTACTCTGCAACAGAGACCATCCAGCGCTGGGAATCTGTACACAGGGGTGAGAAGCGCAACATCTTCCCTTTCCAAGAAAATGCCGACCTGATGTTCAACTCTGCCCTGGTCTATGAACTCTCGGCGCTCAAATCCTTTGCTGAACCCCTCCTGCGTCAGGTTCAGCATGGCACACCAGAGTACCTGGAAGCGAAAAGGTTGCTCTCTTTTTTGGAGTGGTTTCTTCCTATTGAGAGCGATCTGATCCCAGATAACTCCATCCTGCGCGAATTCATTGGCAATTCCATCCTACAGCACTTCAAAGTGTGGAAGAGTGATTAAGCAATTCACTCGCTTTTTTACACTATTGCGCATTTACCACCTCTGTTATATAAACCTAACCATACATCATACCTTCCTTGAAAGGAGTAGAGCGGATGCTAACCATTAGCGCAATCAAAGCGGATGTGGGTAGTATTGGTGGTCATACCCAACCTTCTCAGGCCATGATAGATATAGCCTGGGAGAAACTCAATGAGGCAGTTAATGAGAACCTGGTCATTGATTTTGATGTTACCCATACCGGAGATGATCTGTGCCTGTTGATGATCCATCGCCAGGGCAACAGTGCTCCTGATATCCACAACCTGGCTTGGGCTGTATTCGAGACAGCCACTGAGGAAGCCAAATCAACCGGGTTGTATGGGGCCGGGCAGGACTTGCTGAAGGATGCTCCTTCCGGAAATGTGCGGGGTGCTGGCCCGGGAGCAGCCGAGATCACCTTTGACGAAACCGCCAAAGAACGCCCCGCCGAGCCATTTTTGGTTTTTACAGCCGATAAATGTGGCCCGGGTGCTTTCAACTTCCCCTTATGGACTGTATTCACCAGCCCTCTCTACTGCGCTGGCCTCATGCTGCCAAAGATGCGCCCAGGATTCAAATTCCGCATCATTGATATGGAACATGCTGGCGGTGACCGGTGGATCGAATTGGTCGCCCCCGAGGAACACATTGATATTGCTCTACTGCTCCGAGACGAGAACCGTTTCGGGGTTCAAGCCATACACCACCGTTTGTATCCTGACCAACAAGTGGTGGCCTTCTCCACTGACCGGCTACATACCATCGCCGGTGAATACAAAGGAAAGGATGACCCTGTGGCAATCATCCGCACACAGGGCATTTTCCCGGCCCCCGAAGAAATCGTCAGCCCATACATAGTTGCACCCTTCGTGGCCGGAGATGCGCGTGGCAGCCACCATATGCCCCTGATGCCCGTCCCCATTAACACCGCGGTAACAAGCCCCTACTGTATCCCCTTAGTGGCTTGCCTGGCATACTCGGTGAATAAAGACGGGGAATTGTCGGAGTGTGTGGACATGTTTGATAATCCCGCATGGGATGCCACACGCCTGAAAGCCCAGCGAAAAGCGGAGGACATCCGACAACAAGGGTTTGTGGGAGCCGCCATGCTGCCCATGACCGAACTGGAATACAGCGCCTTCCGAATCACACTGGGTGAACTAGAAGCCAGGTTTACGGTTAACGGCTAACTTGAGACCTCGACTTCGGAAGTCTTGCAGGATGGTTTGGCAGGCAGATTTTCGGGCAAATCGAGGGTATTTCAGGATGCGACTATCCTGGAGACTTCCGAAGCCTGGTGCCATGATGAGGAATATATGATCAACCTGCCAAAGGAGTGGGGCCAGAGCCTCGTGGAATATTCGCTGATACTCCTTTTCGTAGTGGTTATTGTCATTGTCCTCCTGAGCATTTTTGGGCCCACGGTCGGGAACCTGTACAGCAATGTCATCATCAACTTCTAACCACCATTAGTGAAAGGTTTCTTTTTCGCTGACGAACTGTCCCCCCACAATCTGCCCGTCCATCAAACGGCGTTGGTCGTCAAAGGTCAGCTCCACCTCGATGCGTTGAAAACATCGTTTACTTCCCATAAGCGTCTTGCGGCAAAAATAGCTGATCTTGTCTGTACCCTCTTCATAACGGATGCTGAGATCGCTGCTCAGGTTCAAACGGGTGCGGATTACTTCTCCGCAGCGGTCACACCGTACGGTTAGCCAGTAGCCTGATATTCCCTGCTTATCCGCAAAGAATAACCTGGCGATTTTTTTGAACCATCCCATAGTAGAACCTCACACAATCCGAAAAGATTAATCCCAGGCCCACATGAGTATGCGTTTGCGTTCATCCAGACGCCTGAGGCCATACTTATGGGCAGTCTCAACAGCCTCCAGGTATTCTTCTTGTGTAATCCTCCGATTGAGTTCAGGGAAGCGATGCGCTCTGTATGCCGGTCGGTACTGATCCATCAGGTTCACATACGTGTTTGGGGAAATTTCCTCAACCAGAAAACGGATGATTGCCTCCGTGCCTGCCAGACCCTGGGGTAAAATGAGATGCCTCACCAACAGACCCCGGGTGGCTAACCCCTGTTCGTTTATCTGTAGATCACCTACCTGCCTGTGCATTTCCCGCACCGCGGTCTGGTTTACCTGAGGATAATCCCGTATGGTGGAATAACGCCGGGCATTTTGAGCATCCGCGTATTTCATGTCTGGCATATAGATATCCACCACCCCATCCAGCAGGGTCAACATCTCCATGGAGTCGTAACCACCCGTGTTGTAGACCAACGGTAAACGTAAACCTGCCTCTGCTGCAATCAAGACCCCGGCCATAATCTGAGGTACAACGTGGGTGGGGGAAACAAAGTTGATGTTGTGACATCCGGAGCGCTGCAGCTTCAACATGATGGTCGCCAAGTCCTCCGGTTCAACTTCCTCGCCGGTATCCCTCTGGCTGATGTCGTGGTTCTGACAGTACTGGCAGTGTAAATTACAGCGGGTAAAGAAGATCGTGCCGGAGCCCCGCCAACCGCGGAGGGGGTCTTCCTCGCCCAAATGTGGCCCATAACTGCTGATCTTGGCTCTCACACCCGTGCGACACACCCCCACTTTTCCCGCAAGACGGTCAACCGGACACTTCCAGGCGCACACGTTACAAACCGAAAGGTGTTTGTAGGCCTGCTGGACGCGCTCCTTTAGCTCCCCGTTTTCAAGCAGTTTTACGTAAGCAGGCTTAAAAGGCGTCATGCTGGCTATCATTTTACTATGGATGGAGCACCGCCTAAGCCCCCGTGCTACGTTAGAGGCTCTGATTCACAACTACCGCAGGAAACGCTTCATCACCGTCGCTGCCGAGGGGATGTTTACCCGATCGCCTGCCCGCAGTTCAGCCGGTGATTTTCCGGCTTCCTTCGGGGCGCTCTGGAAGATGTAAATTGGCGTTCCCTCGTCCTGATATTTCAAGTCCACAAACGCCTGACCGGTCAGATAACCTTCGCTATCCACAGCGCAACTGGTCACCCTGCCGATCACTTTGCCTCGCTTTTCCAGCACCGGATCGCCCAAATGCGCCATGCGCACACCCTTCTCGTTGAAACGGAAGCGGACAACCACCCCCTGGCGCTCCTTCTCCCGATCCAGGTAGGCCTGACGCCCGATGAACCAAGGTTTGTAGGTCTTCACATACATGCCAAAACCCGCTTCAGCCACCCCCAAACCCAAATCTCCGGCCATCTCATGCCCATAGAGCGGCAACCCGGCTTCTGTGCGGAGCGAATCCCGCGCACCCAAGCCGCACGGCTTCAGCCCCAACGGCTCACCAGCCTTCAACAGCGCCTCGAATAATCTCGGCGCCTGCTCGGGGTGGACGAAAAGCTCAAAGGCCATTCTTTCACCCGTGTAACCCGTTCGGGATAGTACCAGGTCAAATCCGCCGAGCAGGCTCTCTGTCAGTTCCGCCCATCGGAGCTTGAGGATGCGTTTACGCGTGGGATCATCACAACCTAAAGCCAGCAGAATATCCCTTGAACGCGGCCCTTGCAGGGCGATATCCACACGCATGTCCTTCCCTGCTTGGGGGTCACGCAGGTTTCGCAAAATCACATTTCGACCATACGCTCTCGCCCAGGGTTGCACCTTATCCACACAGACGCGCCCCTCACGCACTGCGTTCAACCAGGCCCAGTCCTTATCATCATTGGAGGCGTTCACGACCACTAGATATTTCTCAGCCCCGCGACGGTACACCAGCAGGTCATCCACCACATTGGCATCCGGGTCGAGGAAATGTGTATACAGCGACTCACCCACCGCCAGAGAATGGATATCGTTGCCACAAACGCTATCCAGGAAAACAGCCGCATCCGGACCCTCCGCCTGATACACACCCATGTGGGAGACATCGAACAACCCCGCCGCCTGACGCACGGCCAAATGCTCTTCTACCACCGAGGAATACCACACCGGCATCTCCCAACCGGCAAACGGCACCATCTTAGCGCCCAATTCTTTATGCAGGTTGAAGAGGGTAGTAAGCCGCATCTCCTCCCCAGCCTTTTCTTCCCATTGGAAGGGGGGAAGCGGGTCACCACTTTCAGCTTGCTTGCCGATGAAATAAGGTTTTCTCGTCCCAATCGGATCGCCCTTCTCCATGGTTACCGGTTTCAGGCTGGAGGCTTGTACCCAAACAGGGCCGGGCAACTTGGCCTCCAGATCAGCCTCATCAAAGAGCACGTACCCATCCGACAGGTCACGAAGCCAGGTGGCTGCCAGACCGGCTTTATCTCCAGGTACAGAGAGCTGAAACGTGCCGGCCTCCAAACAGGTGAGAAAACCGTCCACCGCGCCCATAGAGGTATGCACACACGTTGCCTGGCTATCACCAGGTTTGAGGGCTTCCACGTCACTGCTCAAGGCGTAATTCAAAAAGGCACGCACGCCCTCACCGCCAACCTCAAGCGAAGCCCACTTTCCCCCCCTGGCCGGTTGATCATCCAGATAATAAAAATGTGGATACCCGTGCCGGGAGGGTTCGTAATCCATGCCCGCATTTTCTGCCAGCTCGCGCACTCTCAGCTTGGCATTTTCCAGGGCCGCAAAATCCACCTTGGCACGTTGCGACTTCCCCTGCAGGTACGGCCTGGTGGCCTGCAGCACATCCGCAATCAGGTCCGCCAAGGCGTTCATTTCCGCTTCTCTGAAGCCGCGTTGGGTGACCCAGGGAGTGCCCATGCGGATACCTGAGGGATTGGCTGCCGACGCGTCTCCAGGTATTGTGTTGCGGTTGACCACAATACCAACCAGGTCTAGAATACGGGCTGCCTGATCACCGGAAAGGGGTACCTTATCCTCACCCAAAACAGATTTGCAATCCAGGTTCGTCAAGTGGGTGTCCGTCCCTCCGTAAGGGATGCGAAACCCACGTTCTTCCAAATGCCTGGTTAATACCATACAGTTCTTGACAATCTGTCCTTGCAACTGGCGGAACTGCTCAGTTTTTGCCAGTTTGAAGGCCAAGGCCATGGCTAAAAACACGTTGACATGCGGGCCACCCTGCTCACCAGGAAAAACGGCCCGGTCTATCTTCCGGGAAAGCGAAGGGCTGGTCGTCAGAATGCATGCGCCTCGAGGTCCACACAGGGATTTATGGGTGGTGAAAGTGACCACGTCGGCGTAGCCCAGCGGTGAGGGGTACACACCCCCGGCAACCAGACCGGCTACGTGGGCAATGTCTGCCAGCAAGTAAGCACCCACAGCCTCAGCAATCTGGCGAAAGCGCGCCCAGTCCAACGCCCAGGGATACGAGGAGACGCCGGCGATAATCATCTTGGGTTTGTGCTCACGCGCCAGGGCTTCAACCGCCTCATAGTCAATACGTTCGGTTTGCACGTCAACCGAATAATGTACAATGTGGTAATACTTCCCCGAACGGTTGACGGTAGAACCGTGGGTAAGATGTCCACCGTGGAGCAGGTTCATACCCATGACCGTATCCCCAGGCTGCACCAGGGCATGGTAGACCGCATTGTTGGCCGGAGCGCCCGATAGGGCTTGCACGTTCACATATAGGTCATCTGCCTGGATGCCATTGGTGGCGAACACTTCCGCGCAGCGTCGGCGTGCCAGGGCTTCGGCTATATCCGCGTACTCTACGCCCTTGTAATACCGCGGATCGGAATAGCGGCGATAATGCGCCAGACGCGTGGGATAGTCGAGGATTTCACCTTCGGTCATCCCGCGCGTCCCCTCATCGGGATAGCCCTCGGCGTAAATGTTGTGGAAAGTCGAGGCTAACGCCTGGCGCACAGCGAAAGGAGCTGTGCTTTCACTAGGGATTAAGATCAACCGTCGAATCTGGCGCTCGGACTCTATTTGGGATAACTCATGTAGTTGTGGGTCCAAATCGGCGAGAGAACCGCGAAAGAGAAAATCGTTCATGGTTGAGACTCCTTTGAGGGAACAAGTGCACAAATTGTATTCTCTGGAAAGTTATCGGTCAAGCAAAGTGCCTCCAGTGAAGGCACGTCTCACCACAAGCCTGGTTGTAGATAATATCCAACCCAGTAGACTCCGGAAAGTTCTTTAACTGTGTCATTGCGAACCCCTCCTTCACTGCCTTCAGGATAAATTCTGGGGGTGAAGCCATCCCCACCTTGGTGGGAGACTGCCACGCTGCGCTTGCAGTGACAGGATTTCAGATATTTTCCGGCAATTACTCTGCCCCTAGATACAATTACACCCCACATTCAGACGTGGGGTGCACGGAGGCTTTCCATGGGCGGAACAGGACTCGAACCTGCGACCTCTTCCTTGTAAGGGAAGCGCTCTAACCAACTGAGCTATCCGCCCGCGGGGAACAATTATACCCCAAACAGTTAACCCTGAACCTGAATAGCGCTTCCACTTTCGGTACGACGCAGCCCGCGAAGAAAGAAAACCAGGGCTGACAACAGGAAGATGAACTCAATAGATTGGAGGACGATTAATGAGAAGAAAAGCTTAGATTTCAGGAGTGCCCATTTCGATAGAGTGGCGTTTACTATGAAAGAGAATGTAGCCCCGCGCCCAATCCACGTAGGATTGTTCAGTGCGATAGGAGTAATGTTTCAGGCGGAGGGCATCACGCATCTGGTCGAGGAGTTTTTTTGCCATAGGTGATTGACTTTTCAGGTAAGGTGATTATAATGAAAAGCAATGGAGCAAGGAAATGGTGGTTTAGGTGGATGCTTGCAAGAATTATACTTCATATATGACAATGTCATTTTCTTGTCATGGTTGTGACGATATTAAGCGATA
>JBFLVL010000019.1:0-63898 GCA_040758495.1 Chloroflexota bacterium | reverse complement strand
GTATGGTTAGGGACGGCACGTTGAAACCCGAGCGCTGCCAGGTCCAGATTATCCACGAACGCATCCATGAAGCGGATGGGATTATCTGCGCTGATGTACTCATCCAGCGCTTCTGGAAACAAGACCAATTGGTTGCGATCGACACCTTCGATATGACTCATGCCTTCTCCTTGAGAGAGTATGCGTGCATGCCCTTATTATCGCATACTCATGGAGTTTTCACACAGTCTGGCGTCTGGTTAGGCTCGTCTGGAAGGGCTCACACGCGTATGCGAAAATTCCTACATATTGGTAATAGATTACGTTACTATGCGATTCAGAGCAAGGTGAGGATTCCCACATCTGGATCATCGCTCAAGTTCACGATAGCCTCGTAGTTCTCTCGAAGTAGATTTTCGATGTCACGGGTTGAGCAATTCCCCCTCCGAATCCAGATAATCTTGGGTGGAAAGCCTTCGATAAGGCTGAGTTCGGAGAAATCAGCATCTTTCGTTACGAGGATGCTGTCCTGCTGGCGGGCGACTTCCCATATTTCTCTGTCCAGTGCTGTACCTAACCCAAGAGTAGATACATGAACCGAAGCAGGATACAATTCCGATAGTTGTTCTACAAGACGCGGTGAGAGATTCTGATCAAAAAGCAATCGTTTCATACTGGAACTACCAGCATTGAGCGTTCGCGTTGTGCTGCATAGCTCAGGCAGGCCAAAATGTCTTCTTTAGTGAGATAAGGGAAATCATCCAAGATATCCTGCTGTGTCATTCCGGAGGCCATGTATTCCAGCACGTCATATACCGTGATGCGCATCCCACGAATGCAAGGCTTTCCACCCCGTTTTCCAGGTTCAATGGTGATAATCTCCTTATATGCCATATTGTTCTCCTGCTTCTAATTTTACCATTTCTCACCATGCATATTATAGACTAATGAGGTCGAATGTCTTCGGGACGGGTAGGTGTTTTTAATGTGGGATGGCTCACGCGCCCAAACATCCCACTCTTGCCGACGGCCCCGTCAGCGTCAGAGATGTGGGTGAAGTCCAGCAGTTTCTCGCGGCCGAGCACTGTCAGGGGCTGGCCTGCCATCGCCCCCGAGGGACAGGCTCCCATGCCCGAAATCGGCGGCATAGGAGCTGCCTGTACCACCACCTTGAGGGACGGGTCCCCTGCCCGAAACCGGCGGCGTGGCAGCCGCCTACGCAGCTGCTCGTCTTGTCGAGCTCCCATGCCCAGACCCTGTGGTACGGGCTCCCGCCCGAAACCGGCGGCATGGGAGCTGCCTGTACCACCACCTTGAGGGACGGGTCCCCTGCCCGGAGCCGGCGGCATGGGAGCCGCCTATGCAAGAGCTATGGGTCGAGCCCACACATCATTTTTTTATCGTCTAATCGGGCTCCTATGCCCGAAATCAGCGGCATGGGAGCTGCCTATGCGAGAGGTTGGGCCCCAACATCATTTTTTATCGTCTAGTCGGGCTCCCATGCCCGAAATCGGCGGCATAGGAGCCGCCTCTTCATAGAAGGATGGGCTCGCGCTGTCCCTTCAGCGGCATGGGAGCCGCTTCTTCGTAGAAGAAAGGTAGGCTCCCACGCCTGAGACCGGCGGCATGAGAGCCACCTAGGCAAAAGCATATCTGTTTATAATGGTGCCGCTGAAGCATTGAGAGCAGTGATGGAGAATTGATTCACACCCAGGAAAGGAGAAACATGACCGAGAAATCCCTGAAAGGAAAAGTTGCCATTGTCACCGGCTCATCCCGCGGCATTGGTGAAGCCATCGCATACCGCTACGCCCAGGCGGGAGCTAAGGTGGTGGTCAGCAGTCGTAAAATCGAAGGCGTTCAATCCGTCGCCGACCAGATAACGAATGCCGGTGGGGAAGCGCTGGCTCTCCAGGCGCACGTGGGTAACACCGAAGAAGTAAACAACCTGGTAGAGCGAACCCTGGATACCTACGGCAGGGTGGACCTCCTGGTAAACAACGCAGCCACCAACCCGCACTTCGGTCCGTTGCTGACCGCGGATGAATCCCAATGGGATAAGATACTGGATACGAACGCCAAAGGTGTTTTCCGGGTATGTAAGGCTGTAGTGCCCCACATGGAAGCGCAGGGCGGGGGAAAAATCATCAACATTGTCTCACTGGCTGGCCTCCGGCCCTCGGCGGGCATGGGGGTATACAGCATCTCCAAGGCTGCGGTCATCATGCTCACCAAAGTGCTGGCCGCCGAACTGGGACATGCCAACATCCAGGTAAACGGCATCGCACCTGGAGTCATCAAGACTCGCTTCAGCCAGCTCCTCTGGCAGACACCTCAAATCGCGGATGCCATCCTGGAGCGCTTGCCCTTGAAACGTTTCGGTGAACCAGATGAGGTGGCCAGCCTGGCGCTCTTTTTGGCCTCCCCGGCTTCGGATTACATCACGGGTTCCATCTTCCTGGTGGACGGGGGTATGGATGTGGCCATGGTCATGGGGTAGTCCAGACTTCGGTATAATTGAACCACCCACGTAAAAAACAGAAGCAGAATCTCAGAGATTCTCAGACCCTGTTTTCGGTGAGTCCATCCCATACATTAAAAAAACATGAGGCGCCTATGACCATACACGACGAATTCGAACGTTGGGAGAAGGAAGTGCTGGGGCCGGTTATCTCCCAATTCCCAGAGCGCAAGCCCGAATTCCGGACCTCCTCCGGGATTCCTCTGCCTAGGTTTTTATTCCCCTCCGAAGAAGTCCAGGATTATTTAGAGAAATTGAACTTTCCGGGTGAATACCCTTATACCCGGGGCGTTCAACCCACCATGTACCGAGGGCGTCTGTGGACCATGCGCCAGTATGCCGGGTACGCCAGCGCGGAAGAGTCTAACAAACGCTACCGTTATCTGCTCGAACAGGGTCAAAGCGGGTTATCGGTCGCATTTGACCTGCCCACCCAGATAGGCTACGACGCTGACCATCCCATGACCGCCGGTGAGGTAGGCAAGGTAGGGGTCTCGATTTCCTCTTTGGAGGACATGGAGACCCTCTTCGAGGGCATCCCTCTGGAGAAGGTTTCCACCAGCATGACCATCAACTCTCCGGCTGCCATCCTGCTGGCTATGTACATCGCCGTGGCCAAGCGCCAGGGAGCGGAGGTGCGTAAGCTGCGGGGCACAATTCAAAACGATATCCTGAAAGAATACATCGCCCGTGGGACCTACATCTTCCCGCCCAAGCCCTCGATGCGCCTCATCACCGACACGTTTGGCTTCTGTCGGCATGAAGTTCCCCGTTGGAACACCATCAGCATCTCTGGTTACCACATACGGGAGGCGGGTTCTACCGCTGTTCAGGAAATTGCCTTCACCCTGGCAAACGGCATCGCCTATGTGGAAGCGGCTATCCAGACCGGCATGCAGGTAGATGATTTTGGACCTCAGCTCTCCTTCTTTTTTAATGCACATAATAATTTCTTGGAGGAGGTGGCCAAGTTCCGCGCTGCCCGGCGTATCTGGGCGCGGATAATGAAAGAGCGTTTTGGGGCGACGAATGAACGGTCTTTGTGCTTGCGTTTCCATACCCAAACTGCGGGCTGCACTTTGACTGCTCAACAACCCGAAAATAACGTTGTGCGGGTTGCCCTCCAGGCACTATCAGCCATCCTTGGCGGAACGCAATCCCTGCACACGAACTCCATGGACGAAGCTCTGTGGCTCCCCACGGAGAAAGCCGTGCGCCTGGCCCTGCGTACGCAGCAGATTATCGCTCACGAATCCGGTGTAGGGGATACGATTGACCCGCTGGCGGGTTCCTACCTGATCGAATATCTGACCGATGAGATCGAGCGCCGCGCCATGGAATATATACGGGAGATTGACGAGTTGGGCGGAGCCATGGCGGCGATCGAAAAAGGTTACATCCAGGGTGAGATTCAAGATGCAGCCTATCGTACCCAGCGAGCCTTCGAAAGCGGAGAGGAGATTATCGTGGGGGTGAACGCCTTCCAGGTGGAAGAAAAGGTAGACTTGGAGCGCCTGAGGGTGGACCCAGCCATCGAGCAGAGACAACGCCAGCGGTTGGCAGCTTTGCGCGCCCGCAGGGATAATGAGAAAGTCAACATGCTCCTGGAACAATTGGAGACCGCCGCGCGGGGCACGGAAAATCTGATGCCCCATTTCATCGCCTGTGTAGAGAATTTCGCTACGCTGGGTGAGATATGTAACGTACTGCGCGCGGTTTGGGGAGAGTGTCAGCCTCCGCCCTTGCTGTGAGGCTTGTATCCCCTGAGTGCCAAGGTTCACTGTGCCATACGAGTGAGAGGTAACCAAAGAATGACTATTGTAAAGAAGATACACCACATCGCGGTTGTAGTTGAGGATTTTGAGGCGGCTTTAGGTTTCTGGCGGGATGCCCTGGGACTTGAGCTTACCCATATCGAAGACGTACCCAAACAGAAAGTCCAGGTGGCCTTCTTGCCCCTGGGAGAGAGTGAGATCGAATTGGTCAAGCCTACCGATCCGGAGGCAGGTATAGCCCGATTTTTAGAGAAGTCTGGACCTGGTATGCACCACATCTGCGTGGGAGTGGACGACATTGTGGCCAAGTTGGATGAGTTGAAGGAGAAGGGTATCAGGTTGATTAACGAAGCGCCTCTCCTGGGTGAAGGGGGCAGGAGATATGCCTTTATCCACCCCAAGAGCACGCACGGTGTTCTGGTGGAACTGTACGAAATCCCGGCTTGAGACTCAGTACAGGGCTGGTGGTAAGATTCACCCAGAGCCTTGGATCGAGTAACACCTGCAGTCCTTAGCCCTGCCCAGAGCGAAGTCGAAGGGCCTGCCCAGAGCGAAGTCGAAGGGCCTGCCCAGAGCGAAGTCGAAGGGCCTGCCCAGAGCGAAGTCGAAGGGTGCGAAGGAGTGTTTGTGGAAACAAGGGAAGGCAATGGAAGGATAAGGACAATAAAAAAATATTGGAGTATCCCTATCCATGGATGGCTAGGGATACTCTTAGTTGCCATCATCTGGCCTCTGAATTGGCTGCTCTCGGGGTTGAGGACGCATCATTTGTTCTTCCTGTTGTGGTTAGGATACTGCCTCATCGTAGACGCTGTCGTTTTTATGAGAACAGGCACCTCCCTGCTGCAAAGAGACCGTCGGCGATATATGCGCCTGTTCTTGCTGTCTATGCCAGCCTGGTGGTTGTTTGAACTTTCAAACGCATGGGTGCAAAATTGGATATATGTGGGGCGGGAGTTCATCCCCAGTTGGGAGTACAACCTCTTTTCCTCGTTGTGTTTCTCAACGGTAATGCCCGCGGTTTTGGGCACTGCAGAACTGGTCTCCAGTTTTGGTTGGGTAAAACGTGTCAGGCCAGGCCCGGTGATAAAACCGACCTTACGCGTAACGACAGGTTTCTTTATCGCTGGGCTTACCATGCTGGCCTTGCTGCTGGTCTGGCCCGGATATTTTTTCCCCTTCCAGTGGCTTTGGGTGTTTTTTATCCTGGAGCCAGTGAATGTCTGGTTGGGTTATCGTTCGTTGGCTGATGGTACCCAGAAGGGGGACTGGCGTCCGGTTTTGGCGTTATGTTTGGGGGCGTTAATATGTGGGTTGTTTTGGGAGATGTGGAATTACTACTCGTATCCCAAGTGGGTGTATTTTGTGCCTTTTGTTGATTTTCTGCACATTTTTGAGATGCCTCTGCTGGGATATGGTGGGTATTTGCCTTTCGGGCTGAATGTGGCTGCGCTGTATCACTTTCTGGCAGGATTGATGGGGGATAAAGAGGGATATATTAAGCTGGGTTCATGATTGTTTCCGCTGACGAGGATGTCGGCAAGACCACTTCTTGGCCGACGGTTTTGGGCATTGGGGCTTACTCATTCTTGCTTAGGCGGCTACCATGCCGTCGATTACAGTTTCGGGCGTGGGAGCCCGACCCATAGCTCTTGCAATAGCGGCTCCCATGCCGCGGTCTTGGGCATGGGAGCCCAACCAGACGATAAAAAGGCTGCTATGCCGCCGGTTTCAGTTTCGGGCGTGGGAGCCCGATTAGACGATAAAAAGACTCCAATGCCGGAGGAGCGCGCGTGGGAGACCATCCCACAGCTCCTGCATAGGTGGCTCCCATGCCATTGGTTTTGGGCATGGAAGCCCGTCCCACAGGTTATATAAGAATTTAACCAGGATGTCGGCAGGCTCTATAGTCTTTTTGCTTGACGCTGTTTTTTTGCCATGGTATCATCAGAAAACCGGGTTTTAGCACTCTCGATGAGCGAGTGCTAAAATTGAGAGGTAATCCATGGACGAACTGACCGAACGACAGAAATTGATCCTGGCATTGGTAATACGTTATTACATTGAATATGCCCTACCTGTGGGTTCAAACCTCCTGGTGGAGCAGTTTGGATTAGATATCAGTTCTGCCACGGTGCGCAATGAAATGG
Source organism: Chloroflexota bacterium (assembly GCA_040758495.1). GTDB lineage: Bacteria > Chloroflexota > Anaerolineae > Anaerolineales > JBFLVL01 > JBFLVL01. The sequence goes on along the minus strand of JBFLVL010000019.1, from coordinate 57,473 downwards.
CATCTCTGGCCGAAACTGGATATCTGACCCAACCGCACACCTCGGCGGGGCGTGTGCCTACGGAGGAGGGCTATCGGTATTTCGTCCGCCAATTGATGGTGCATACCGATCTGCCTGATCAGACCAAGCGCATGATCACCCACCAGTTCTATCAGGCACGCCACGATGTGGATCAGTGGATGCGGCTGGCGGCCTCGGTGCTGGCGCATTATTCGAAAGCGGCCTCCCTGGTCACGGCGCCTCATCCGGAGGAGGCACGTTTGAAGCATCTGGAGTTGATATCCACTCGTGAGTACCAAGTACTCATGGTCCTGGTGCTCGTGGGCGGGGATGTGCGGCAACAATTTTTAGCTTTGGCTGAACCTCTACCCCAAGAGCGGTTGAGTGCTGTTGCTGAACGGATTAATTCTCTTTGTAGGGGGTTGGGTGTGGCGGACATTTTACGCGTGGAAGCGCAATTAGCCCCACTGGAAAAGGATATCCTGCGGATTATCTATGCCGAGATGGAGCGTTCCGATTCCATGCTGGCTGGGGAGATATATCACGATGGCCTGACAAATGTCCTGGCAGAACCCGAGTTTGCTGAATCGGAGAGTGCCCGTCGAGCCTTCAGGGTGCTGGAGGAACGGGCTTTGCTCCACGATCTGCTCTCCAGGACGGTGATGACGACCGATGTGGGTGGTGTTCAGGTGCTTATCGGAGGGGATGACACCTGGGATGACCTGCGTGAGTGTTCAATGGTGTTAGCCCGTTACGGGTCACCCGGGTTAGCCACTGGTACGTTAGGTGTCTTAGGACCTATCCGCATGGCCTATGCGCGTTCGATCTCGACAGTCCGCTTTGTGGCTGATCTGATGAGCAATTTGGTCCTAGGTACGTTGGCTGAATAATCGAAAGAAGGTATCTGGGCAGCTTGGTGAGGGTGTTGCTCATCCGGCTGCTAACTTTGAATGGTATATGAGGTGATGTTGAAATGAGAAAGGACGAGAAAGTGCCAAAGTCGAAGAACCAAGCAGAAAAGGCTTCTGAAGCTCTGTTAAGAGAGGAGGAAGTGATAGAGGAGGTGGAATCCGCTGAAACGGAAGTCCTCGAGGCGAAAGAGACAGAGGCGATTCCAGAAGCAGAACTTCCCACTGTCGAGGAGTTCAAATCCGTAAAGGATGAGTTAGAAGAAATCCGTCAGCAAGCGGATGAGTATCTTGATGGCTGGCAACGAGCCATGGCTGAATTTTCCAACTACAAGAAGCGTGTTCAAAAAGAACAGGAGACCATCTACCAGGAGATAGCGGGTCGCATCATCTTGGGTTATTTGGAAATTCTAGATGACCTGGAAAGGGCTTTGGAAAATCATCCTCCCAGTGAAGACAAAGCCTGGGAAGAAGGCATTGAGTTGATTTGTAAAAAATTTCGCTCTCTGTTGGATGCAGAGGGTGTCAAGCCCATCGAGGCAGATGATAAAATCTTTGATCCCAACTTGCATGAGGCGGTTTCACAAGAGGATAGCGATGACCACAAAAGTGGTGAGATTATCCAGGTAGTGCAACAAGGTTACATGCTGGGAGACCGTGTGTTGCGTCCGGCTCGTGTGCGAGTGGCTTGTTAGGAGGCTGAAAAATGGGTAAAGTAATTGGCATTGATCTAGGTACGACAAACTCGGTAGTAGCCGTTATGGAAGCAGGGGAACCGGTTGTCATCCCCTCGGCAGAAGGGGAACGGTTGGTTCCTTCTGTGGTGGCAATCAACAAGAATGGGGAGAGGCTGGTTGGGCGTGTAGCCCGTAACCAGGCTATCGTCAATCCGGAAAACACGATCTTTTCCATCAAACGCTTCATGGGCCGTAAGTACGACGACCCAGAAGTGCAACGCACGATAAAGCGTGTGCCTTATAAAGTGACCAAAGCTCCGAATGGGGATGTGCGTGTGGTTATGGCCGGGAAGGAGTATTCACCGCCAGAAATCTCGGCGATGATACTGGCGAAGTTGAAGACCGATGCCGAGGCCTACCTTGGGGAGACGATCACCCAGGCAGTCATCACCGTACCTGCGTATTTCAACGATGCCCAACGAAACGCTACAAAAGATGCCGGGAAGATCGCTGGTTTGGAGGTGCTACGCATCATCAACGAACCCACGGCTTCCTCCCTGGCTTATGGCATGGATAAAAAGAAGAACGAGGTCATCGCGGTGTACGACCTGGGTGGGGGCACTTTCGACATTTCGATATTAGATGTGGGCGAAGGGGTGTTCCAGGTGCGTTCAACCAGCGGCAACACCTTCCTTGGCGGCGACGATTTCGATCAGCGGGTCATGGATTACATTACTGATGAGTTCAAGAAGGACCACGGCATAGATTTACGTGCCGACCGACAGGCTCTCCAGCGAATTAAAGAAGCTGCCGAGAAGGCCAAGATTGAGTTATCTTCGATGATGCAGACAGAGATCAACCTCCCCTACATCACCGCAGATGCAACCGGTCCGAAACATCTGGTCATGAAATTGACGCGTGCTAAGCTGGAACAGTTGACCGGTGATCTGGTTCAGAGTTCGTTACAGCCTGTGGAGCAGGCAATATCGGATGCAGGTATCAATCCCTCTGCGATCAATGAGGTGATTTTGGTTGGTGGAATGACCCGAATGCCTGCCGTACAAGAGGCAGTGAAGGGAAAGTTTAATAAAGAACCACATAAAGGCGTTAACCCGGATGAGGTGGTGGCTGTGGGTGCAGCCATCCAGGCAGGTGTGTTGGGTGGAGAGGTTAAGGATATCTTGTTGCTAGATGTGACTCCCCTCACACTTTCTATTGAGACCTTGGGAGGGGTGGCCACCCCGTTGATTGACCGGAATACCACCATCCCCACGCGCAAGAGTCAGATTTTCTCTACAGCCAGTGATAATCAGACCCAGGTTGAGATTCATGTTGTGCAGGGAGAACGGCCTATGGCGTTGGACAACAAATCGCTGGGCAAGTTTATCCTGGACGGTTTACCTCCGGCCCCACGTGGGATTCCCCAGATTGAGGTCACGTTTGATATTGACGCCAATGGCATCCTGGAAGTAACGGCTCTTGACAAGGCGACCGGCCGCAGTCAGAACATTACCATTACCGCCTCATCTGGTTTGAACGAGGGTGAGATCGAGCGCATGCGCAAGGATGCGGAGCAGCATGCTGAAGAAGATAAAAAACGGAAGGAATTGGTCGAAGCGCGTAACAATGCCGATAATGCAGCCTACACTGCCGAAAAGGTGCTGAGGGAATTTGGGGACAAAGTTCCTGCGGAGGTGAAGAAAGAGGTTGAGGCAGCCGTATCCAAGGTTCGTCAGGTGATGGAAAAAGAGGATACGGGAGCAATCCGCCGGGCGACGGATGAGTTGAACCAGGTCATTCAGCGTGTTGGGGCGGCTGCTTATCAACAAGCTGAACAACCCAAGCAAGAGGCCGAAGGTGAAGCGGAAGGTAAGCCGGGTGATGAAGATGTGATTGAAGGTGAGTTTACCGAGGCCTGATTCATGGCACGGTGGGAGCATGGCTGGTTCGGTGAGGTTGATGGATTGCTCTGGGTTCAGTTTACTCCTGACGCTGAGAGTAGGCATTTTCTCCTCCCTTATCATGAATGAGAGGCTGAAAATCCCCCTGGGTGAACTACAGCACCAACAAAACACAAAGAAATGTACGGGTAGTTTTGGTTAGAGAATGACGAAACGGGATTATTACGAAGTCCTGGGCATTCCCCGCAATGCTTCACAGGAAGAAGTTAAGAGTGCTTTCCGGCGCCTGGCTCGCAAATACCATCCGGATGTGAACAAGGACTCGGATGCCGAGGAGCGATTCAAGGAGATCAATGAAGCCTTCGCGGTGTTATCAGATGATCAGCGACGGACGACGTACGATCGCCACGGCCATGCCGGTTTGAATGGTATGGGGGGAATGCCGGATTTCTCGACGTTCGACTTCACAGATTTTACGGATCTATTTGGAGAGTTCTTCGGGTTTGGACCATCACGACGGTCCCGGCGCAGTCGTCATGCTCCCCAACGCGGTGCTGATCTGCAGTACAAACTAGATCTGGATTTTAAAGAGGCTGTCTTTGGAGTCGAAAAGGAAGTCGAGATTAACCGCGATCGGATTTGCCCTGCTTGTAGTGGAAATCGGGCTGAACCTGGTACTTCGCCAATACGTTGTTCTACCTGTGGGGGAGGCGGTGAAGTCCGTCAAGCGCGCCAGACCCTGTTTGGCTCCATGGTGCAGGTAACTACCTGCCCCAATTGCAACGGCAGTGGGGAGATGATCTCAACCCCTTGCAAAAGCTGCGCGGGGCGTGGACGGATACGTGAGACTGTGCGTAAAGTTGTGAGTGTACCCGCAGGCGTGGATAACGGCACTCAGATTCGTCTGGCAGGTGAGGGGCAACCGGGTGTGAACGGAGGTCCGAGTGGAAACCTCTACCTGGTTGTCAAAGTACTGCCGCACAAATATTTCCGCCGCCGAGATGACGACATATTGCTGGATTTGAGCATCAATGTGGCTCAAGCTGCCTTGGGGGCAGAGGTGGAAGTACCCACCGTAGATGGCAAGGCGTATTTAAAGATTCCCAAGGGGACGCAATCGGGCAAGGTCTTTCGTATGCGCAGTAAAGGTGTACCCCATCTACACAGTCCCGGAAGGGGAGATCAATTGGTGATCGTGGATGTTAAAGTACCGGAGCGCCTGACGCCTGAACAACTCGAGTTGTTTGAAAAACTGGCTGAAAGTTTGGGCACTGAGGCGCAGCCGCAAGAACCCACTTTCCTCGAACGGTTGAAGGAAATTTTGGGTGGTTAATTCGCTGGGCAGGACACCAGGTACCTGGTGTCCTTTTTCTTTTTCCAGGTAGTATCATTTATGTCACCTGATCCAACAACGCCATCAACCTGGTTGGAGGTTTCCCTGCTGGTCAATGGTGAAATAGCAGAATCCACTGCCGAGGTTTTATCCCGCTTTACGACCAATGGCGTAGTCATCGAAAGCACAGGTGTTAGCGTTACCCCAAACGGAGAAGGATTTCCTGTCGGACTTCTGCGCGTGTGCGCCTACCTGGACATGGATGAGACCCTGGAAGAAAAACGTCATTCGCTGGAAGAAGCCCTCTGGCATCTGGGGACCATTCATCCTTTGCCCTCGCCAGATTACAAGGTCATTCGCGCAGCCAATTGGATGGAAACTTGGCGACAACATTTCCAGCCGATACCCATTGGGCGACGGTTGCTTATCCTGCCCTCCTGGGTAGAGGTGACCGAAACCGAGCGGGTTCTCATCCGCATTGATCCTGGGCTGGCGTTCGGTACGGGTGTGCATCCCTCCACCCAAATTTGTCTGCAGGTGATAGAAGAGAGAGTCCAAGGGGGAGAGACTGTGATGGATATTGGATGTGGCTCGGGCATACTTTCGGTTGCTGCCTTGAAACTGGGGGCACGAAAGGCTTTGGGGGTGGATGTTGACGCTCAGGCAGTAGAAGCCGCGCGGGCTACGGCTGAGGCTAACGGAGTTAGCCAGCGCTTCCACGCTCACCAGGGGTCCGTGGCTGATATTCGCGCCGGATGCTTCCCCATGCGCCGAGCTTCACTGGTGCTGGCGAATATCCTGGCCTCTGTGTTGATTCGCCTGTTGGATGAGGGTTTGGCTGACCTGCTAACTTCAGATGGCTTTCTGGTTCTCTCTGGGATACTTGAGGAGCAGGAAGCGGGTGTATTGGCAGCACTGGCTCGGCACAATCTGGTAACTTCTCAGCGACACCAGATCGAGGATTGGGTTGCATATGTGTGCCAACGTGGTAGTATCTCTGGAGGATACTCTGAATAGATTGAGGCGACATCTTTGCGGTTTTTCCAACCTGAGTAGAGTGACCGCCCTGAGTCTAAGCAAAGGGAAGGAATGCAGTCCACGGGTGGTTCACCCAGTAGACATCCTTCGACTACGCAGCACAAAGAGCGTGCTGCTCCGCTCAGGACCGTGGGATGGACGAACGTATAATATGAAATTGTCAGGGAGAATAAGATGCCAATGAAAAAAGACGCAGTTACTACCGAGACCGCCCTTGTCTCACGCCCCAGGGCATTAATCATTGGAGCTTCCTCTGGGATTGGAGCTGCACTGGCGCGGAAGCTGGCTCGAGAGGGTTACCGCCTGGCTTTATTGGCCCGTCGTGAGGAATTGTTGCAGGATTTATGCACCGAGATCAATGACGAAGTCGGCGAGGGACGAGCGGTGACATACCCGCATGATGTGAAGGACTTTGACCAAGCCGAAGGATTGTTCAAGACGATCCTTCGTGACATGGGACACCTAGATGTGGTCGCTTATGTTGCTGGTGTAATGCCTGCGGTTGACCTATGGGAGTTCGCATTTGATAAGGATCGGGAAATGGTGGCGGTCAACCTGCTAGGGGCGATGGTCTGGTTGGGGTTGGCAGCCAGGCTGTTAACTGAGCTGGGTGGAGGTCACATTGTGGGGGTCTCGTCTATAGCGGGGGAACGAGGTCGGGTGAAAAATCCGGGATATCATGCCTCTAAAGCTGGCCTCAGCGTATATCTCGAATCCCTACGCAACCGCTTGAGCCGTAAAGGCGTGCATGTGCTCACGGTTAAACCGGGTTTTGTAAACACTACCATGCTGCAGGCTGAGGGTAGGACGTTTTGGGTGGTCTCGCCAGAGAAAGTAGCTGAAGATATCTCCAAGGCGCTTCGCACCCGTAAACAGGTCATCTATACCCCCGCGCGCTGGTGTCTGGTTGCCTGGGTGGTTCGCAACCTCCCTTCCTTCATTTTTCGGAGATTATCCTTTTGAAATCCATTGATCATTTTCCTGAGTTTGGAAGAATTACCACTGTGCAGGGGTATGGTGGTGCCAGACAACGGGCTGCATATCTTTATAGGCCTGCGCAACCCGAGCATATTGGAGAGATTTTCCATCAGGCACGCAAGGAAGGATTTAGTGTAGGTTTGTATGGCTCCGGGCGGAGTTATGGCGATGCCCCATTAAATAGCGGCAACATCTTGCTGGATTTACGACGTCTTAACCGCATCCTGGATTGGAACCCCGACACGGGCGTCGTCCGCCTCGAGCCCGGGGTGACTATCCAGCAATTGTGGCAGCATATGTTGGAGGACGGCTGGTGGCCGTCCGTTGTACCAGGCACGATGTTTCCCACAGTTGGTGGTTGCCTGGCGATGAATGTGCACGGAAAGAACAACTACACCCAGGGCACATTTGGTGAGCATGTGTTGGAATTCTCTGCCCTTTTGCCTACCGGAGCCGAGATCACCTGTTCACCGAAGAAGAACTCAGACCTGTTCCACGCTTTGATAGGTGGTTCTGGGTTGTTGGGGGTGTTCACCTCAATAACCCTTCAATTGAAGAGGGTATATTCTGGAGATTTGTGGGTTCAAGCCTGGGCTGCACCGAGCTTGCGCCGTATGATGGCCGAAATGGAGGAGTTAAAATCTCAGGTAGATTATATTGTGGGATGGGTGGACGGTGTAGCCCGCGGGTCTGCCATTGGGCGTGGCCAACTACACTCCGCGGATTATCTCCCTCCCGGTGAGGACGCGCAGCCATACCGGACTTTGAGCCTGGGTTACCAAAATTTACCGGATACCTTCTTTGGCCTGGTTCCCGCTTCCATCCTGTGGAGGTTGATGGCTCCCTGGATGAATAACCTGGGTGTTCGTATGGTAAATCTGTTGAAATACCTGTCATCTGCAACCATCGGGAACCATAAACGCTTCCGTCAGCCGCACGCCGCTTTTCACTTTCTGTTGGATTACATACCGAACTGGCGGATGGCTTATGGCAGGGAGGGGCTGATTCAATACCAGTGTTTCATCTCCTCCTCCCATGCCGTGAACGCCTTTGAAGAGATATTGCGCTTGACACACAAGCGTGGTTTACCCTCTTACCTGGGAGTGGTCAAATGCCACCGCCCTGACGTTTTTCTGCTCAGTCACGCTGTGGACGGGTTCTCCTTAGCCCTGGATTTTAAGGTGACCCGAGGTAACCGTGTTGCTCTCCAACGTCTAACCGATGCTTTGGATGAGATTGTATTAGAAGCCGGAGGGAGATTCTATCTGGCGAAAGATAGCACGCTGAAACCTGAGGTTTTTCGTAAATATCTGGGGGAGGAAACCCTACAGCGGTTTTGGAAACTCAAGCACCGTTGCGATCCTGAGTGTGTTTTGCAGAACGACTTATATAGACGTCTGTTTGTGGGATAAAGTGGAACGGCAGGGAAGGACAAACCTTTTGTAGTAAAAACACAGGGCTCCGTCGAAGGAGCCCTGTGTTGGTCTAAGGATGTGGTTGTTATTTATTTTTAGCCTTTTTTGACTTCGATGCGCTTGACCTGTTCTTGTGCTTCTTTGGTTTTTGGCATGTTAATGGTTAATACACCGCGTTTGAAGGTAGCCGTCACTTTATCTTCATCCACACCTCGGGGAAGAGGGATGGAGCGATGGAAGGAACCGTAAGATCGTTCTAAGCGATAATACTGCTTACCTTTCTCCTCTTTCTCGGCCTTCTTCTCGCCACTGATAGTAAGGGTATTGTGGGTAAGGGAGATGTCAATATCCTCAATTTCCATCCCGGGCAGTTCAGCCGAGACCTTGATTTCTTTATCGGTTTCGCTCACCTCTATGTTGGGCAAGAAATCGCCAAAGGAACGTTCGCGTTCAGCAAAGAAAGGGCTCAACCTGAACGACCTGTTAAATGGGCTGGTGAAGAAGTCCTCAAACAGACGGTTCATCTCCCGACGGAGGGCGAGAAACGGATCTTCAAATTCGCGGCGGACAGGCAGCTTTCCCTCTTCGTGTTTCCACGGGATAAGATCCTTAATCTCCATGACATAATCCTCCATAAAACATAGTAATTTTGATAGAACTTTCTGCGTAGCCACAGAGAACGCTGGAAGTGCAGTGTGTCTCCATATATCCTCCGCAGTCTCTGTGGCAGAAAAAATGTGGCGCGGGTTTATCCAGTTTTTACGCTGATCTTTCGCGCTTTTGCCTCCTCGGCTTTTGGTAGGGTCAGGTGTAGTACCCCATCTTTGTACGCCGCTTCGATCTTGTCGCCGTCAATGTGGTCAGACAGCCTGAAGCTGCGTTCGTAATCACCGACTTCGTACTCAGCGAAAACCAGTGAGTAACCCTCGGGGGAATCTACATCCGAGTAGCCGTTGATGGTCAGGATATTCTTATCCAATGTTATATCAATAGAGTTTTTATCTACACCTGGCATATCTACAACGACCACGATGTTTTCGTCTGTTTCGTAGATGTCTGCCCGGGGGATGAAGCACTGACATTCGCGCGTGCGTTCTGTCGGTTCAGCCAGGGCGGTTTCCTTCTGGACTTTTAAAGCTTTACTTTCGTCAGCCATTGAATTCACCTCTTTTCATTCAGTTCTTTGGTTAAGCGCTTTTCACGATAATCTTTTTTGGTTTTTCTTCCCCCACACGAGGCAGGTAGATGCTGAGCACACCGTTTTTAAAAGTGGCCTCCACCTTGTTTACATCCACGCTGTAGGGTAGTTGGAGGCTGCGGGTGAACCGACCATATCCGCGCTCTCGGCGGTGGTAAACGGCGTTCTCGGGGAGTTCTTCTGCTTTACAGGAACCGCTGAGTGTCAAAGTCTCGCCGACGACGTTGATATCAATGTCATCTGCATTGACACCTGGAACTTCGGCAGTGATCAGGGCACTTTCTTCATTGGCCCAAATGTTCACAGCTGGGAAACTGGGAGCATTTCGCCACCGACGAGGGTAATAATCACGGAGCAAGCGGTTCATTTCGCGTTGCAGGCGGTTCATGTCCTGCCAGATTGAAGGGGTTCTATATCGCCAATACATTTTTGGTAACTCCTTAGGAAATAGTACACACGGTACTTTTATGGTTTTTTCAATTCGGTGAGAATTATATGGTTTGAGTGTTAAAAAAACACAATAGATGTGTTTGAAGTTTATTAAAAGTTGATGACTTCACCCAAATTTGTGGAGAGATCATTTGTCCGAAAAGAAAGGGATGCTGGATGATGTTATACCCGGCCTGATCGGGAACTGTTTTTCTCCTTTGGTCATACAGTTGTCTTCACTTATGAGGTAAAAAGCGTAAAAAAATTTAAAAGCTTTAGGAATTACGCACTTGATTAAAGAAACCAGAGGGCCGAGTTTCCACTACCCCCAGAATGTGGAGGAGACCTGTCTATCCCACACAGTGGGGTGCCACTAAGGAGTATGCGAGGATTGTATCCGCTGGTCGCGCCTACTTGTCCCAGCAAGGGGATCGAGACCGAGACCCATTTTGGCGCAGTGGTTTCGACCCCCTCACGGGGGCAGGCACGCTCAACCCAGGTCTTGGTCTCAATACGACCCTTTCAGGGTCACTCGACCAACGAACTGCGTAACTCCTGAGCTTATTGAAAGGCGTGTTATAATACAACGCTTACGTTGTTATCCCTTTCAGGTAAGGATGTAAAACTAGAGAATAGTGATTCGTCTGGATGGCAGATGTTGAGCGGGTATACAACGTAAGGCTTGATAATTGAATAACAAAACCAAGTGGTGCGGAATTCCAGTGAAGGTTACACCCAGGTTTGGAAGTCTATAGTGCTGAGAGTGATTTTTGTGGGTAGGAGTGTAAAGGTAGGGGCAAGGCGGGAGGTTCCTTTGCTTTTATGCTGGGTGAATCAGGGTAAGGAGTTGCCGGTTGGGCAGAGGTTGACCGCATAAGGACCTTCTTTTAGCGGTGAACCCGAATCGTCCTTGAAGGTCTAAGGGGATGCGTTCGGTCTGATTCTACGGGAAAAACGCTGTCGGTAACATTAATTCCCGGCTCCCCTTCAGACAATTTCTATCCAAACAAAAGGTCACAACCCAGAATCCGGTTAAGGTTAATGTCTCTGGGCTTTCTGTACCAGAAAGGTATGTTACTTGGTAGATTAGAGAAACAAAAAGTCGAGGAGGTCTTCGGTTGGGTAAAAGTTGACCTGCGAAGAATTAAACGCAACAGCAATTACTGAAGTGCTTTCGGGTGAAAGTGACTCGTAGTTGTGTGAGTACGTAAAGAGTGAAGGTAACCGTATAAAGAAGAGAAAGCGATTAGCAGGCCGAGAAGGCACCAGGCGAAGAGACGAGAACCTGGTTGACATGGCTAAGCGGTTGATGTAGCAGAAAGAAAACAGTCAACATAAAGTCGCTTAATAGGTTATATTTATAGGAATCTCACATCTTAGAACTTTGCTCCCAAGGTGATAGATGGTCTGTATTTTCGAAGGAGTGAGAGTTATAGGTAGAAAATTATGCTTTTTTCCAGATTACATCGTTGGGAGATAAACAACTTTATCATTGGTAGTGAAAGAGGTACTAGACAGGTTTTATGAGCAAGATTGCAGAAAAAGAAATTCTAGACCATATCGGTGAGAATGATGCCTCTGCCGTGACACAACTGGTTGCCACAGGCAAGCAGAAGGGGTATGTTACCTTTGATGACATTCTAGAGCTATTTCCCGATGCTGAAGAGGACACCACTCAATTAGAGGAGGCCTTTTCAGCTTTGTTGAGTGCACGCATTTCTTTTGTTGAAGATGAGGTGACAGCCGAGATCGAGCAAGAATTGAAGGTTAGTGATGAAACCGAGGATGGGAACGGGAAATTTCTGGAAGATGACCCGCTAAAGAATATCGAGACCAACGATCTGGTTGGGCTTTATCTTCGGGAAGCTGCTTGTGTTCCTCTACTCACAAAAGATGAAGAGGTAAATTTAGCCAAGCAGGTTGAACGTGGTATTGATGCGCGAAAGGAATTGTTGAGCGGGGAGGTGAACGGCGAACGCAGGGAAGAGCTGCTCCAATGGATTGAGATTGGAATGGAAGCGCGCAAGCGTCTGATTATTGCTAACTCTCGTTTGGTCATCAGCATTGCCAAGAAATACATGGGTCGGGGTGTACCTTTCATTGACTTGATCCAGGAAGGCAATATCGGCTTGATGCGTGCGGCCAAGAAGTTTGATTACCGCCGCGGTTTTAAATTCAGCACGGTGGCTACATGGTGGATCCGCCAGGCAGTTACTCGCGCGGTTGCTGATCAGGGCAGGACCATCCGTATACCGGTGCACATGGGTGACCAAATTTCTAAGATGTATCGTGTGCAGCATCAGATCAAGCAGGGATTAGGGCGTGAACCCACGGTTGAAGAACTTGCGGAGGCGTTGGAAGCATCGCCTTCAAAGGTGAGGTATATGCAACGGGTAGCCCAGCACCCCCTTTCGCTAGAAATGCCGACGAATGTGGAGGGAGATAAGGTTTTGGCTGATTTTATTGAGGATCAGGAAACGCCTTCCCCTGACGAAACCGCCACCCATCATTTATTGCGTGAACATCTCAATGAAGCTCTGGCCATGCTGCCGACCCGTGAGGCGCGTGTGTTGGGGTTGCGTTATGGCCTGTCGGATGGTGAAAGCCGTACTTTACAAGAGGTGGGCGATAAAATGGGGATTTCACGCGAGCGGGTTCGTCAGATCGAAGCCCAGGCAATGAGGCGTCTGCGTGATCCAGGTATCCAACAGAAGTTGCGCGCCTACCTTGGAAGGCCACAAACCTAGGCAGGTCGATAGCGACCAGAATAAGCATATACGTTCTGCTAATCAAATGTGATATTGTGATATGGAGGTGTTTATGGGAAGAAGAGAGAGAGGACGGGAACTTCGAAGACTACAACGTCGTAAGCGGAAACTTCGTAAATTAAAAGCGAGGTTGGCAAACGCAAACGATCCAAAAGAAAGGGAGATTTTAATAGAAAAGATTCAAAAGGTTAGTATCTATCCTCTAGATAAAAAATAACTCCTTCAAGAGGTGGGATTGAAAGGTTAGTAGAAGGATTTTAGCGAGTTCCCTTCCGGGAATTTGTGCCTGCTACTGTTACCCTATCGTTGTTGCTGCCCCTGTTGGTACTTTACAGGTAGGGGTGTGAAGAGGGGGTTGAGGAGTTCTTATATTCCTTCAGGCTTAATGGGTTATATAGAACGTGCCTGCTGGCGGTGTTTGTGCCAGTAACGGTACAGACCATCCGCGGTGATATTCGGGGGATTGGCGTTCTCATAGGCTTTGAGTACATCCGCAGGGAGGTCAGGTTTTTTGATGCGCTCTTGTTCCCAGACGGCGACGTGTTCGCGTAAAGCTTCTTGTGAGGGTTCTGAGAGCATGAAAGTATCTATCCAGCTATCAATATCCTCCAAGGTCTGCTCTAATGTGTTCAGATGCCATTCCACATCGTCATATAAACCAAAGTGGGTGGGGGCAATTTGGGATATCCGCTGTTGGCGTAAACGGTGAATGCTCTCTAACCATTGCTCTAAATGAAATTCTGGGGGTGGAGTAGGCAGACAGATATGTTTTAGCCCCTTTAGCCGTATTCCGCCGATATCGCCTGTGAAGCATGTCCTCTCAAAGAGGTACACGTTGTGGTGATTAGCGTGACCGGGGGTGCTCATCACCTTGATGCGTAAACCCGTGATTTCAACCTCGTCTCCGTCCTGAGCAATACATAGGCTCTCTTCTGGTATGGGCAGGAATTTTCCCCAGAGGGTTTCCATACTGTCGCCGTAAACGCGTTTGACGGAGGAGAGCAGTTTTTCCGGATTAAGCATGTGGGGGGCACCGTTAGGGTGTACGTGAATGCGGGCCCCCTGCCGGGCAAGAAAACCTGCTGCGCCAGCATGATCAAGGTGTATGTGGGTAAGGAACACATCGGTGATATCCGAGAAAGTCATGTCATGCATGGATAAAGCGGCTTCCAGCCCGTCAAGCGTGGAACCTGGCCCACTTTCTACCAGCACGCCACCATGTTTGTGGGGGATGAGATAGGAGGCGATAGCTCCAGGGGTTCCGAGATGGTAAAGATCAAGGGTGTGGATGGGACTTAGCACGCATTAGACTCCTGTGTGATCTGAATTTCTGGAGGTGATTATATCTATGAATGAGAATTTGGTGGGGTCTGGGGCCACAACCCTGCCCGCTCTCAATTACCCGGACATCATGGTAATATGTAAGGTACATTCCCTTTGGAGAAACAAACATGCAAATTTTGGCGGTTGACATCGGTACGGGTACCCAGGATATCTTCCTCTACGATTCGCGTCTGGATATCGAAAACGGATACAAGTTGGTTGTGCCCTCGCCGACCGTAGAGGTGTACCATCGTATACGGGAAGCCACGCGTCGCGGGGAGACTGTATTGCTCACCGGCGTTACCATGGGCGGAGGGCCAAGCCAGTGGGCAGCCGAGGAGCACGCCCGTAGCGGCCTGCCAATCTACGCAACCCCCGATGCAGCCCGATCGTTCAATGATGACCTGGAAGCTGTTCAGGATTTGGGTATTACGGTGGTCAGTGATGATGAGGCTGCCTCTTTTCCTTCATCTGTTACCTTTTTAGAGTTGCGAGATTTTAATTTCGTGGCCATCAAACGCGCATTTAGACAGTTCGGTGTACCGATGGAGGCCTTAGCTGCTGTAGCCGTAGCGGTGTTCGATCATGGCGCAGCACCAAAGGGCTACTCTGACCGCCAGTTTCGCTTTGACTACCTGGATGTTCGCATCCGCGAGGAAAACAGATTAAGTGCTTTTGCTTACCGGGCAGAGGAGGTGCCTCCTATTATGACCCGTTTGCAAGCCGTGGTGGACTCCGCTGAGGATGTAGATGCCCCGTTGGTGGTCATGGACACTGCTCCCGCTGCCGTGCTGGGGGCGACATTCGATCATCGTTTGGGAACTCTGCCCCGGAAAATGATCGTCAACGTGGGTAATTTTCACACCTTGGCCTTTCGCCTGGGAGTGACGGGTATCGAGGGGGTTATGGAGCACCATACCGGTCTGATGGATTTGCCCAAACTGGAGGGATTGCTGGAGGAGCTGGCAGCAGGTACGCTTACTCATAAAGCGGTCTTTGCCGACCATGGACATGGGGCGTTAATCTATAGTCCTGAACCGTTACCCCTTCATGAGGGTGATTTTGGGGTTGTGGTCACCGGGCCTCGCCGGAATCTGATGTGGGGATCGCGCCTGCGACCGCATTTTGCCGTACCCTTCGGCGATATGATGCTGACGGGATGTTTTGGGCTTCTGACAGCAACCGCGGACCTGCTCCCGAGTATCGCCGAACCTGTCCGCCAATCGCTCAACAGTACCAGTAGCAGCGGAGTTCCTCCCTGGGAGGTGGAATGATTGGGGATACCGTTCAGAGATTAGCGGAGGGGGTGTGAGTAAGGATACCGTCGAGGGAGGCAAGCAGGCGTAAAACCAGGGAAAGAGGTTATTGGATGGTTATCGGTTCGACCCGAACGTTTTCTGGATTTACAAGTTTGTGCAGGCGGTCGAGCAGGTCATCGCACACGCCGGTGGTGAAGTTGGGAAACTCAATCAAAAAGCTGCGCTCTCCCTCCAGAATATAAAAAGCAAAATGGTCTTCTCCAGGATAAGCGCTCAGGATGCCGTAAGCCCGTCGCAGGCGCAAAACGTCTCGCGTGTTATCCTCGCTGGCTCTCAGGATGATGGTTATCATCCGAGGGGAGTCGCCTGTTTCTGTGCGGGTTTTCGGGGGGATGATATAAGGGGGAAGTATTAATGCCTGAGGTAATGGTTCAGCTTTCTTGGAAGTTGGCTCCTGTGTCGCGGGATGAGAATGTGGGTGACCGGTCTCGGATATGGATGTGCTTTTGGGAGGCTCTGCCCAGGGTTGTGACCCCGAAGAACTTGTAGGAAATTCCTGCCTGCTAGCTGGCTCCTCGACATCCTCCTCGTCCTCAGGCCTACCTGCCACGGATACTGGTTGGGCAACGACCACTTCCTCGACTTCGAAGGCCCTCGAGAGTATTGAAGGGGATGGTTCAATGATTGCAGGTTGTTCCTCTTCTTCACTCTCGAAGAACGTTTCTTCTAAAGGAAAAACCTGGTCAATTTCCTCTTGGGAGGGAGAGGGCGAATCTGAGACTGGGATTGTGGGCCAACAGGGTTCATCTGTCTGATCCTTAGGGAGAGGTTGGTCGGGTTCCATCTCATCGAGGGGCACAACCAGGGTGAGTTCTGTAGTAATGTTATCTACTAATATTTTCGGTTCGCTCGATTGGGTGTCCACGCGGCCTTCCACAACGATAATTTTTTCTGGTTCGATGAGAGAGGATACTTTTTGCCAGATTTTAGGAAAGATAAGCAGCTCGATCCTGCCCTGTAAGTCTTCCAGGGTAACAAACCCCATTGTGCTGCCGCTCTTGGTCTGGCGTGAGAGGAAATAGGTAATGAGGCCTGCAATCCGTACGTGTGTGTTATGACTGACCTCCGAAAGTTCACCGGAAAAGTGGGTGATGATTCTGTTCAAATCGTCAATGACCGCGTTTAGAGGGTGGTCAGAGACATAGAGTCCGAGCAGGTCGCGTTCCCATTTGAGTTGTTCCCGTTGGCTGACCCGGGTAGCTGTGGAAGTTAATTTGATTCCTCCCATGAGACCGGTTTGGGATCCAAAGAATGAGATTTGCCCGGTTTGACAGGCACGGTGATGAGAGGTGCTGATGCCGATGATACGGTCGAGGGCTTCCAGGAGAGCCGGGCGTGCGCCGAATTGATCGAGAGCCCCCACACGAATGAGGCACTCCAGAGTGCGTTTTCCTACCTGCCGCAGGTCAACACGATATATGAAATCGTTGAGGTTTTTGAAGGGTTCTTTAGCGCGTGCACTCAGGATAGCTTCCACAGCTCCGCGCCCTACATTCTTAACTGCTCCCAGGCCGAATCGAATGGCCTGTTTGTTATCTGGGCGATCCTGGATGGTGAAATCCCAACCACTTAAGTTGATATCCGGAGGTAATACGTCTATTCCCATCCTTCGGCAGTCGAAGACATAATAAGCCACCTTGTCTGTGTCGTTTTGTGAGACAGATAGCAGGGCGGTCATGTATTCGACAGGATAATAGGTTTTGAGGTAGGCAGTCTGCACCGCGATGAGGCCATAGTCCGCAGCATGGGCTTTGTTGAAACCATAACGGGCAAATTCCTCCCAATCGTCAAAAATGGCTGCAGCCGTCTCTGTTGGGATGCCATTTTTTTCCGCGCCAGCGATGAACTTCTCCCTCTGCCTCTGGAGCACCTTCTTTTTCTTCTTGGCGACTGCTTTGCGCAGGTTATCGGCTTCTGGTGCGTTATAACCGGCGATTTCCATGGCGGCGCGAATCAGTTGTTCCTGGTAAACGGGGATGCCATACGTTTCTTTGAAGATGGGTTCTAAAGCCGGGTGTCGGTAAACAGGTTTGGCTTTACCATGCATGCGGTTGAGATAGTCGTTGATAAATTCCATCGGACCGGGGCGGTACAGTGCTACCATGGCGATGACGTGTTCCAGGAGCTTGGGTTTCATTTTCATCAGGCAACGGCGCATCCCTGAACCTTCTACCTGGAAGATACCTGCGGTTTCTCCACGTCCGAGCAATTCGTATGAAACCGGGTCGTCAGTTGGAATGTTCTTGAGATTTAGTTCAACCCCATGGCGTTCGTGGATAAGTTCGCAAGCGCGGGCCATAATGGTCAGGGTGGCCAAACCCAGGAAATCCACCTTCAATAATCCCAACACCTCCAAGGCATTCATATCGTATTGGGTGACTGTTTTGATGGGCGATTCTTCCACATTGCCGGTAGGACGGTGAAGAGGCACATATTCAATGACTGGTTTATCGGTGATGATGACGCCAGCAGCATGGGTGCCAGCGTTGCGAATGCATCCCTCTATTTGCATGGCAGTGTTGATCAGGTCTTTTACGTAACCGGTGGATTCATAGCGTTCTCTGAGTTCTTTTACCATGTCCAGCGACTGCTGGATGGTAATGGGATTCCCTGGAATGTTGGGGATTAATTTAGCGATTCGGTCAACTTCGTTGAGGGGGATGTCCTTTACCCTACCGACATCGCGGATGGCTGCCCGGGCTTTCAGGGTACCGAAGGTGATGATTTGGGCGACTTTGTCTTCGCCGAATTTTTGAGCACAATATTCCATCATTTCTGCCCGTCGATCGTCTCTGAAATCCAGATCAATGTCTGGCATGGAGATACGTCCGGGGTTGAGGAAACGCTCGAAGATCAAACCATGTCGTAGGGGATCTACCAGGGTAATGTCCAGGCAGTAAGCCACAATGGATCCGGCGGCCGAACCGCGGGCGTTGTACCAGATACCCTTATCGCGGGCGTGACGGCAAAGGTCCCAAACGATGAGGAAGTAGGTATCGAACCCCATATTATGGATAATGTTAAGCTCATACTCGAGGCGTTCGTGTATTTCGGAGTCGTCGGCACGATCACCATACTGGTGGTATAAACCGGTCTCGCAGAGTTCTCGCAAGTAGGAGTGGGCTGTATACCCTTCTGGGACATTGAATATAGGTAGATGGTACTCTTTTTTCTCCAAATCCAATTCGCAACGTTCGGCAATCAGCAGGGTGTTGCGTATGGCTTCCGGCACCTCGTTGAATAGCCGGGACATTTCTTCTGGTGAGCGCATGTGGTAAGATTTGTCGCTCATGCGCAAACGATCGGGGTCGGAGAGGAGTTTGCCTGTCTGGATGGCGAGCAAGATGTCCTGCAAATCAGCATGTTCAGGTTTTATATAGTGTATATCGTTGGTGGCTATGAATTTGGCATTGTATCGTTTCCCCAGCTCAAACAGTGTACGGTTGATGAGGGGGAGTTCTTCAATATCGTGGTGTTGTAGTTCGAGATAGAATCGCTCAGGGCCAAAAACTTCGAAGTACAAATCCAGAGTTTGACTTGCTTCACTTAATTTCCCCTCGGCAATGGCCTTAGGGATTTCTGCAGACATGCATCCTGAGGTACATATCAATCCCTCGGCATGTTGAGTCAGTATTTCATGGTCTATACGTGGATAATAGTAAAAACCCTCTAACTGAGCGGCACTGACCAGTTTGAGCAGGTTTTTATACCCAATTTGGTTTTCTGCCAGCAGAAGGAGATGGGTGGATTTTTTATCCACTTTTGGGTCGCGGGATTGCATCCCATTGGGAGCAATATAGGCTTCTACCCCAATGATGGGTTTTATACCCTCAGTTTTGGCTTTGTTATGGAATTCAATCGCCCCGTACATGGTCCCGTGATCGGTCAATGCCAGGGCTGGCATCCCCATGCTTTTTGCAGCTTTTATCAGTGCCTCGACGTTGTTTAAACCATCCAGTAATGAGTATTCAGAGTGAACGTGTAGGTGGACAAAAGACATGGTGGTGATGGTTAAAAATTAGAGAAAATGCGGAAAGGATCGAGTAGAACACCTGATAGATTCGATTATAGCACGCTGTAAATATTCCATTATGGGGTAAACCCTTAAAGTTTTTCTATTCCCCTGAAGTTCAAGCTGACATCCCCAGTTCAAGCCGACGTCTTCGTCGGCGGGTAGAAGATTGCACCTAACGGGCATGGGTTTGGATATGAGCATCGAGGACTACGTGTGCTATAATCGCCTGCGAAAGGTGAAACATGCTAAAACGGGTTGTAAAAATTTTCGGTGGAGATCCGGTCAAACGCGTAATTGATACGTATTTTGACAGGGTGGAGCTGATCAACGGTCTCGAACCTACGTATGAGGCTCTGGATGACGTCCAATTGCGCGAGAAGACCAATGAGTTCCGCCAGCGGTTAGCTGAGGGTGAAACATTAGAAGATATTCTGCCAGAAGCGTTTGCGGCCGTCCGGGAGGTTAGTAAACGTACAATTGGATTGAGGCATTACGATGTCCAACTGATCGGCGGCGTCGGGTTGCATGAGGGCAAGATTGCTGAGATGCGCACTGGAGAAGGAAAAACGTTAGTCGCGACGATGCCGATTTATTTGAACGCTCTGACCGGCAAAGGGGTTCATCTGGTAACAGTGAACGATTACCTTGCTCGCAGGGATGCACGTTGGATGGGTCCTATCTACGACATGTTGGGTTTGAAAGTTGGTGTCCTACAGATGGCTGGACGGACGGAAGGTGGGAAAAAAGCATACATCGTGGATCTTGAACGTACTTCTCCACATGAAGACCAGCATCAACTGAGGATGGTCTCGCGAGCCGAGGCATACGCGGCTGATGTGACCTATGGAACGAACAGCGAATTTGGTTTTGATTATTTGCGCGATAACATGGTTATCAGTCCGGATGAGCGTGTTCAACGTGGACATCACTATGCCATCATTGACGAAGTAGATAATGTCCTGATTGATGAAGCGCGCACTCCACTCATTATCTCCGGTCCAGCCCATGATGAGACCGAGTGGTATGTGCGCATAACGGCTATCGTTAAGCGTCTGAGATTGGAGGATTACGAAGTAAGTGAGCGTGACCGTACAGTTACCCTGACTGAGATTGGTGAAACGCACGTCGAGGACATGTTAGGGATGCCGTTGCGTGACCCAGAGCAACCGGAGGATATCACCCCTGAACAGGCTCGTATCTGGGGTTACCTGGAACAGTGTTTACGAGCTCAGCACCTCTTTAGACGAAATAAAGATTATATTGTCCAATCTGGTAGGGTCATCATTGTGGATGAATTCACTGGTCGGCTGATGCCGGGTCGTCGTTGGTCTGATGGCCTCCACCAGGCGGTCGAGGCTAAAGAAGGTGTTCGTGTACAACGAGAAAACGTCACTTATGCTACCATCACCCTTCAGAATTACTTCCGCATGTATGATAAGTTGGCGGGGATGACCGGTACCGCGGTCACCGAGTCGGAAGAGTTCCATGATATTTATGGTTTGGATGTCATTGAAATTCCCACGAACTTAGAGTTCAACGCTAGAGGACTCGAATCCCCCCTGGTTGTACACGAGGACCGTGATGAGTATGGTTACAAATACACCTATTATGTCCCTCGTGGTGAACCAGCCGCGGAACCTCTTTTTTGGAAGCGTAAAGACTATCCTGATGTAGTTTATCGAACTGAGGAGGCTAAGCTAAGAGCGATAGCCTGGGAGATACTGGGTTACCATGTCATTGGTCGCCCGATTTTGGTTGGCACAACCTCTGTCGAGCTATCGGAACGAATCTCAAATCGGTTGCGATCGGATTCCCTGCGTAGATTAGTCATGGCGTGGTTGATTCGCTCAGCGTGGTTGGAAGAGAATAACTACACCGAAGATGGTCGTCTAATCCCCGAATTAGAAGCTCTGTACAAACCTCTGCTGGAGCTAAACACCTCCGAACTGCGCAAGATGTCTCGCGAGGTAAAAATTCCCTACAATCCATTGGCTCCGGAAAACCTTAAACGTCTCAGAGATTTATTGAGGCTTCCTGATGAGGGGGAAGAACGCCTGATGGCTGTATTGGATGGTGGTATTCCTCATCAAGTGCTCAATGCCCGTAAACACACCGAAGAGAGTCAAATTATTGCCAGGGCAGGGGATTTAGGTGCGGTGACCATTGCCACAAATATGGCCGGGCGCGGTGTGGACATCAAACTGGGTGGTGAGCTGGCAGAGGATGTGCTGGCCATTGTAAACCGTGTGCTGCGTAAGAGCGGATATGCACAGCCTTACGAGATGACCTTTGAAGAACGTCGCCAGGCATTGCTTGAATTGAAACCTGAGGAATTTGGCATCTATGAGTCTCAAATAAAGCAGTTCCTGGAATATATGGAGGATATGGAGAAAGTCAAAGCATTAGGGGGATTGCATGTCATTGGTTCAGAACGACATGAGGCGCGACGGATTGATAACCAGTTACGAGGACGTTCAGCGCGTCAGGGTGACCCCGGCTCTTCTCGCTTCTATCTTTCGCTGGAAGATGAGCTTATGCGCTTGTTTGGTGGTCAACAGGTAGACGGCTTGATGCAACGTATGGGCATGGATGATGCTGTACCCATCGAACATAACATTGTCGGGCGCATCATAGAGCAAGCTCAGAGTAGAGTGGAGGGTGCCAACTTTGATACTCGCAAGCATTTGCTGGAGTACGATGATGTGCTGAACGCGCAACGTGCCACCATCTACTCGCAGCGTGACCGAATCATGACCAAAGAAGATCTCAGCGAAGATGTGGGCGAGATGTTGCGAGAAGAGGTAGAACGGCGCGTTCTCCAGGCTTATGATAGTGATGAGGGTCCGTGGATGCTTCTCCGCTGGCTGGAACAGGTTCAACCCCCACTTGTTTTGAATGGGACCGTTTTTCCTACCTATACTATGGAGTTGCTTAACAAGCGTATTATGCGAAAGGATTCTATTTCTGTGGAGGAAGCCCGCCGAGAGTTGTTAGAATTGACCGATGAGGCTCTCCAGGCAGAGATGGAACACCACTTGAATACCGTCAATGGATTGTTGGATGTAAGCTTATCGCGCTTGGAGGCTCAATTAAAGGAGCGATTGGAAACTTTGGATACCTTTTTAGAGGGGGTTCATCTGGATGATGAAATGGCTCAACGTAATCCCAGGGAACTGCAAGCAGAATTGACGTCGCTGTTACAAATGCCATTGAAGCTTTCTGCTCAGGAATGGCGAGAGTTGATGAGCGGGGAGAACGAGGTGGGGAAAGAGGCCCGCGCCCAGGTAGAATCTACTTTAACTGCCACTCATCTCAAGCGTTTGGTTGGTGCAGTAGAACGTCGTCTGGATGAATCTTTGGATATTGACCTGGAAGGAAATCATCTGCGTGTGGGTAGTCTGGAAGCACAGGCTGAACAGATTTTAGAAGCTGTGCAAGAGGTTTTTGATAATAGACGGGAACGTTACATCGGAGAGGGGCTTGACGGTACTATAGCTGCAGACATCGGTTCTTATTTCAAAAGAAACGACCGCTCCACGTTGGATGTACAGGACATCTACAAGTTGCTGATGCGGATTCCTCAAGGCGCTCGAGCGACGTTTGATCGCAAGACTCACCGAAGGGTTTGGCGACATGAGACCCGGTTTACGTATACTTTCCTCGCTGCACGGCTTTTAAAGATAGGCAGGCCTGAGGAGATGATAGCAGAAGTAATCACTCACCTGGAAAAAGCTTTAACCCATATCCGCAAAATTCAGGGTTTGAGTGAATGGACAAGACTGGCATCTTATCGCCCTATTGATTTAGAACCTTCAGTTCAATCCCTGCTTTCTCGCCCTGTGGAGGTAGAAGAGTATGAGACGTTGCGCCAGCAACCCCTGAGGGAATGGCCTGATGAGCTACGTTCTAGTGTGGTTGATGCTTTGGGTTGCCATGCGCGAACCCATGGGTACCGTCAAATCCTGCTAAATGTAATTTCACAAGTTTGGGTGGATTACCTTACCCAGATGGAAGCATTACGTGTGTCCATTGGGTTGGAAGCCTATGCTCAGCGTGACCCCCTTGTACAATATAAGACCAAGTCGTATGAATTGTTCAATCAATTGCTGGAGGATATCCGCCAGGAAATTGTGCCTCACATGTTCATCTATCAGTCAAAGGGCACGGGTGTTGCCAGGATGGAATCACACCCACCTTCCGTTGAACCCTCGGTGAAACCCCCAGCAGAGGAAGAGAGGAAAACGTCCAAAAGGAAGAGAGGTCGCCGTCGTCGTCGCTAAACCTATTTCTACTGTGAGTAGTGAGAAATAGTAGAGGGTTATTCGCACATATTGGATTCTGCATTGAGCCCATCAAAGAAAGCACCGCGTTCGGTTTTTCATCAACTCCCCAAGGTGGAACTTCATCGCCATCTTGAGGGAGCGGTGCGTATAAATACGCTGTTCGAGATAGCTCGTCAATCGGGGATGGATCTCCCCATTTACGACCCCAGGCGTTTTGAGAAATTCGTGCAGGTTGACGGGGGGGATGTTTATAACTCCACTAATTTTCTCGCAAAGTTTCAGACCATCAGGCGTTTTTTCCTGACGCCCGATATCATTAAAAGGGTGACCTGCGAAGCGGTTGCTGATGCAGCCGAAGAAAATATCATATATCTTGAACTACGTTTCACTCCTGTCGCTTTGAGTGTTGAAAAGAAGTTCTCTCTGGCAGAAGTGATGGATTGGGTGATAGAGGGGGTGCAAATGGCTTCCGAGGATTATGGAGTCATTGTGCGCTTGATTGCCAGTGTGAATCGTCACGAACCGGTGGAATTGGCAGCTCAGGTTGCTGGTCTTGCTGTTGAACGAAGGGATAGAGGCTTGGTCGGTCTGGACCTGGCAGGGAATGAAGTGGATTTCCCCGCCCAACCGTTTGTGAATATCTTCCGTGAGGCAAACGAGAGTGGGTTACAGTTAACCGTCCATGCGGGTGAATGGGGGGAGGCTGCCAGTGTTCGCCATGCAATCGAGAAATTTCCTGTATCTCGAATCGGACACGGTGTTCGGGTTATTGATGATGCTCGGGTTGTGGCTCTGGCGCGGGAGCATGAAACAACGTTCGAGGTGTGTATCACCAGTAACTTCCAGACAGGTGTGGTATCAGCCCTTACCAATCATCCCTTGCCCGACATGCTGAACGCAGGCCTCAAAGCAACGATCAATACGGACGATCCGAGCATTTTCCATATATCCCTGAGCGAAGAGTATCTATTAGCTCATGAAGTGCTGGGGATTCCGTTGAATGTATTAAGGCAGTGTACGATGGCTGCCGCTGAGGCTGCGTTTGTAAGCCCTGAGGAAAAGATTGAGCTCATCCGCAGGCTGGAAGAGGGTTGGAGTGATTTAGTTTGAGAGGGGGGTGCACAGAATCTATCTGGATAGGATATCACTCAGGTAGAACAAAAACCAGTGTACTTCGGGCAATGGCCGTAGGCAGCTTTCCGTTAACCACTTATCTTTGTGTGGTTTTGTGTTGTTGTGTGGATGTGAAACGGCGTTCCCACTCTTTAACCGCTGAGCGGATATACTCCTGTACCATAGGGTCCGGCACTGCATCTATTCCCTCATACTGGGCTGACCCCACTTGAACGATTACACCTTGGTCAGGCGTCTCCAGCAGGCAAATGCCTGAATGGTCCAAAGGGCTACCTCTCAGCATGTTTTGCAGGATGGAGTTTATTTGGGCTGGGATGCTCAATGAGCCCATCTCATCAGAGGGTATGCAAGGTGTTGGTACCTCTGGTCGGGGTGTGACTGGAACAGCAGGGGTAGTAGTTGGGTGGGGTTGAGGTTGAGTAATGGGCGACGCCCCTCGCGTTCTGCTACGGGTGTAGGTGTGTAGGTAGTCGTTCAATACGCGTAGTATTTTCTCGCTTTCGTTTGGGCTCAATTCTTGTGGTGAGTGTACCAGGTGACCGTGGACATACACAGCGCGTTCATTATGAACTTCATCGCGTAACAATCGCATCACTTCACAATATCCTTCAAGCTCTTGGTTAACTTTTTCTGCGGGTGGTTGGCTTTCTTTGCGGCGCGAGGCAATTATTGTTCCAAGTACTAATCCAACAGAAAGACCGATCAACAAAAATACAAAAGTAAGAATGTTCAAGGCGTTTCTCCTAAACGGGGTTATTCGGGCAGGGCTGGCAACTTGGGCAATAGTGTGTGCCTCGCTGAGCGACTATGATACGCTCTATAGGAGTTGAACAAGTTGGACAAGGCTCTCCTGTACGCTGATATACTCGGAGATGGTTTTGGAATTCGCCTCCCTGATACACCCAGTCAATGCTTGTTCCGTGGCGTTGAATGCCTTCAGATAGAACCTGACGAATGGCATCTAATAGGTATTCAGCTTGTTGTTGAGAGATCGTATGCGCGGGGGTTAGAGGGTGTAACCGGGCTGCATGTAAAGCCTCATCTGTGTAGATATTGCCCAAGCCGGCTATAAACTTTTGGTCTATCAGTAAAGGTTTGAGCTGTCGCTTCCGCTGGTGAATGTGACGGTAAAAGTCCTGGGGGGTGAGGGAGGTGTTTAACGGTTCAGGTCCCAGGGTGGATAATACCTCTAGGGGGTCAGTGGCAAGCCAAACCCGTCCGAATTTCCGTGGGTCGTTGAATACCAGCCGAAGGTCAGGTTCCAATAAGAGCAAAAACCTGTCATGTTTGGCAGGTTCTCCTGAGTCTATTTCCACCCGCAGGTCGCCACTCATACCCAAATGGAAGAGGACATTATTCTGTGATAGCTGAAGGATGAGGTATTTCCCGCGTCGGTAAATATGGTTGATGCTCTGGCCGATCAAACTGCTCTGCCATTTCTCCCAAGGCTGTGTGGCCAGTGTGCGCTTCCAGAGCAAGCGCACACCTTGAATTTTTCGTCCTACAACGGGAGGCGTATCATGCCCTTCTTCTCGTAGTGCCAGGGCAATCGTTTCTACTTCAGGTAGTTCTGGCATTTCTTGGATAGGGATTACTCGTTGAACATCTCTCCTACACTGCGTCCTTCGTGTGCGCGGCGTATGACCTCGCCCAACAGTGGAGCAACGGATAGCACGGTGAGTTTTCCACTCAAGAGGTCGGCTTTTTCTGGAGGGATGGGTATGGTGTCGGTGGTGATGATTTCTTTAACTGGGAGAGCCGCCAGCCGTTCAACGGCTGGTGAGGATAGCACAGGATGGACAGCTACGATGTATACCTCGCGAGCCTGGTAGGATTTGACTAGGTTCACTGCTTCTGTGACCGAGCCAGCGGTGTCAATCTCGTCATCTAACACGATGACATCCCGTCCTTTGACATCGCCAATGAGAGTGAGCGCCTCTGGTTGGGCTTTATCTCCCGTGCGACGTTTTTCGATGAACGCCATGGGTGCGTCGATTTCGGAGGCAAAGTTTCTGCCTTTTTTGGCAAAGCCCAGATCGGCGGTGACTATGACCGGATCATGCATGCGGGATCGCTGGTTCGAGATATAGTCGGTTAATATATGAAAGGCGGTAATCACGTCCCCAGGTATGGAAAAGAAACCTTGGATTTGACCGGCGTGCAGGTCGAGGGTCATGTAACGGTCAGCACCAGCAACCTCGATCATGTCCGCTACCAGACGGGCAGTGATGGGCACACGAGGCTGATCTTTTTTATGTGAACGGGCGTAGCACAGGTAGGGGGTGACCGCGGTGATCCGGGCGGCAGAATCCAGGCGCAAGGTTTGAAGCATTATCAGCAATTCCATTAAGTTGCGATTTACCGGGGACGAAGTGGTTTGTATGACATACACGTCTTGACCCCGAACGCTGCCGTGTAATTTTACAAACAGGTTGCCGTTTGGAAATTCGATGACGTCCCGTCCGCCCAGGGGGACTCCCAGATATTTGGAGATGTGTTTGGCTAACTCAGGAGAGGCTGTGCCTGCAAATAATTTTATTTCGTATCCCAATCTTTCGTGTCGTGAGCGCTCAATTTGCATGTACAACACCTATGGTCAATAGTTAGCTGGTAGTTTGAGATTGCTTATTGGAGGGAGGCGGCTCCTGGTTAACTTTCAACCATTCCTCTCGAAGGACACTCATGTAGAGTACATCAATGTAGCGCCCATTTCGGAACTCCGCCTGGCGAAAACGACCTTCGAGGATAAAGCCGACCTTCTCGTAAGCTCGAATGGCGCGCGGGTTGGTCTCAAACACTCTCAGGGCGATGCGGTTTAAGTTGAGAGTGGCAAACCCATGTTGTAACAATAAGCTCACGGCTTCGCTGCCATATCCCTGGTTCCAGTAGGTTTTTTCGCCGATAAAAATGCCAAGTTCAGCACTACGATTGCGATGGTTTATTCCGAAAATACCGCCATTACCAATGGGTATCCACTGGTCAGCGTTCCGTATTTCTATAATCAGTGCCCGTTCATCCGGCGTTTTCTCAAGCATTCCCTCGAACCATTTTTCTTCTTCGGCGAGTGAGAGCGGTAAGTAGAGGCTAAGCCCGGCACGCACTTCTGGGTCGTTGAGCCAGGATACAAATCGGGGAAGGTCTTCGCGCTCGATAGCACGCAGGCGGATTCGGTCACCAACTATCATGTCAAATTACCAGATGAAAATGCTGCATTATGTGGTTCTACCTTTGGGTTTCCCAACAGGTGGTCAACAGCCTGATGGGGAGAGATCTCCCGGGCGAAAAGGCGTTCGAGGGTGGCTTCATAGCTGCCTGGGGTCAGCGATTCTCGCCAGCCAGTCATAAGCCTCTCCCGCATCAAATTTTCCAGTTCGGAGATTAATCGGCTTTGTTCACGCTGAGACCAATTGCCAGTGCTTTCAAGATGCCTTCGATGGCATTCGATATTCTCAGCTAGTTCAGGGATGCCAGTACCGTCGAGGGCAATGGTGGTGATGACGGGTGGAATCCAGAGGGATTCACCAGGAAGTATCTCGTCCTCAGATGTTTCATGGAATCTTCGCGACGTCGGATGAGCCAGTTTTAGCGTGCTGCGCAGTGCCCGTACTGTGTTCCTTACCCCTGGGTGGTCAGCCTTATTGACCACCAGGATGTCTGCGATCTCCATTATTCCAGCTTTGATTGCCTGGATGTCATCGCCTAAACCCGGGGCTTCCACGACCAGTGTAGTATGTGCCAATCGGGCGATTTCCACTTCCCCCTGACCGGCTCCCACCGTTTCTATCAGGATGGTGTCAAATCCTGCGGCATCCAATGCCTGGACAACACCGGAGGTCGCATTTGCTAATCCCCCCAGAGAACCACGGCTTGCCATCGAGCGGATGAACACATCCGGGTCACCCGCCAGGTCTCGCATACGAATACGGTCTCCCAAGATGGCACCACCACTAAAGGGGCTGGAGGGGTCCGTAGCCACAATTGCTACCCGACGGGACAACTGCCCGTTGGGAGGATGGCGGTAGAAATAAACCAGTTTGTTGACCAGTGTGGATTTTCCCGTACCGGGTGCTCCGGTTACCCCAATAAGGTGAGCATGACCGGTGTGGGCAAAGAGATTATTGAGAGCTGAAAGACCCACTTCGGTTTCGTTCTCGATATGTGAAAGCAGTCGAGCCAGGGCTAATCTGTCACCGCTCATCACTTTGTCGGTTAAGTTCATAGTTGGTTTCCCGATTACCCGAAAATGGTTACTCACCTGATACTGCTGCACATATATCCCGAACAATATCTTCCGTATTCGTCCCCGGGCCATATACTCCTGCCACCCCCATATCCAACAGGTGGGGAATATCTTCATCGGGGATGATGCCCCCGATGTAAACTTTAACATGTTCCTGACCGTTCGCTTTGAGCAACTCCAGTATGCGTGGTGTGAGGGCCATGTGTGCACCGGAGAGGATAGATAACCCCACAACATCAACATCTTCTTGCAAGGCGGCTTCAGCGATCATTTCCGGTGTCTGGCGCAATCCTGTGTAAATTACCTCCATTCCTGCATCCCGCAGGGCACGAGCTACAACCTTGGCGCCGCGATCATGACCGTCGAGACCTGGCTTAGCCACGAGGACGCGAATTTTCCGTTTGCTCATTTGGCCTCCTTAGAATTTGAGTGGATACCGCTTTCATTATACCGCGTCAGAGTTGACAGAATCTTGCTCCGATATTCTCCAAGTTATTGAGTCAGGAGTTACGCAGTTCGCTGATCAAGTGGCCTTGAAAAGGCCGTATCGACCACCCTAAGGCCAGGTCTCGGTCGAATACAATCCTCGCCTGCGGCTCGCCCCCATACGGGGACAGGGATCACTCGACCAACGAATAAGAGGGAGTTCCTTCGCCCCCCTTGCGGGGGCAGGCCAGACCGCAAGGACAGGCGATACAATCCTCGCTTACCCCTACGGGGCACCCCACAGCGTGAGACAGGCAGGTTGCTCGGATCACTCGACCCGCTGGTTTCTTTAATCAAATGCGTAACTACCAAACTGTAATGATACTTATCTGCCGGTTGTCCATGATCCAGTCGTTTTGGCTAACTTTATTGGTATCTTTGACCATAGATGTCTCCGTAAGGTTGTTATTTACCCTACTCCTTTTGGTTAGGATATAATCAGGTTACTATGGAAGCTCCTCGTTCACCTGAACCGGCTGCGTTTTTACCCTTAGCCTTTTTGATGATGGTCATAGGTTGGGGAGGGTTGGGGTTGGTTGTATTTTTTCAACTTCCCACTTTAGGGCCGCGGTGGCTATTTTTCTTCTTATCAGTATTGGCTCTTACCGGTACAGCTCTGCCTATCGTTGCCTTGTTGCACCGACGTTTTCCCCGGAAACCCCCAGCTCGTCAACAGGTTATCGTCCGCCAGGCATTGTGGGTGGGGGTATACATACCCACGCTGGTGTGGCTGCAACTGGGACGCGTGCTCAATTTCCCTCTGGCACTGTTGCTGGCAATTGGATTCCTTTTGATAGAATGGTTGTTACGTTATCGGGAACGCAGTCAGTGGGAGCCGTGATTCTTGTCTGATTTGCGCTCCCTACCTTCGGTTGACAAACTGTTACGTACCCCCTCTGCTGAAAAATTGGTGGCTAAGTTTGGGCGTCCTCTCACTTTGGAAGCGGTGCGCCACATCCTCGATTTGGTTCGCGAAAGTTTCCACACCGAACGGGTATTTCCAGATGACGAAACCTTAATGCAAAAGACAGCGCATCTACTTGTCTCGTGGACCGAGGCGACTTTATACCCATTGATCAACGCCAGTGGTGTGATCTTGCATACGAATCTGGGGCGCGCTCCCCTGAGTCGCGCCGCGATTGAAGCTATACAGTCTATCGCCCAGGGGTATTCCAATCTGGAGTACGATGTTCAGAAAGGTCTGCGCGGCTCTCGCTATGTCCATGCTGAGGAGTTGCTCACCCGTCTAACGGGGGCTGAAGCCGCTTTGGTGGTCAACAATAATGCCGCTGCAGTAACGCTTATCCTGGCTGCTTTAGCGCGTCGGCGTAGGGTGTTAATCGCCCGCACACAACTTGTAGAGATTGGCGGGGGGTTTCGTGTGCCCGAGGTGATGAAGCAATCAGGCGCTATACTCGCTGAAGTAGGTACGACTAACCGTGTTCACCTTAGCGATTATGAACAGGCAATCAGCGAACAGCCCATTGCTTTGGTCCTGCACGCTCACCGGTCGAATTTTCAGATTATTGGTTTTACCAGTGAACCTTCACTGAGTGAACTGGTGACATTAGCACATCAGGCAGGATTACCCCTGGCGGATGACCTGGGTTCGGGTGCGTTGTTGGATACCAGCCGTTTTGGTCTGGGGCATGAGCCCATGGTTCAAGAATCCATCCAGGCGGGTGCAGACCTGGTATGTTTTTCGGGTGATAAACTGCTCGGAGGCCCCCAGGCGGGTATCATCCTTGGACATTCCAGCCTGGTTGCCAGACTCAAAAGTCATCCCTTTGCCCGAGCCATCCGCCCGGATAAACTTTGCCTGGCGGCTTTATCGGCAACCTTGCTTCACTATCTAAAAGATGAAGCAGAGAAGGAGATACCTATCTGGAAGATGATTGCCAAACCTCCAGAGAGGTTGCAAGAGCAAGCTCAAAGGTGGGCCAGCAAATTGGGGATGGGAGAAATTGTGAAGGGTGAGTCCACGGTTGGGGGTGGGAGTCTGCCAGGTGAGACCTTACCCACGTCCCTTTTAGCCCTGGATGTCAACCATCCTGATCGCTTTCTGTCCCGTTTGCGCCAAGTACAACCTCCCATCATCGCTCGGTTGGCAGATGATCGGGTGTTGTTAGACCCCCGCACAGTTCTCGATGAGCAAGAGGAAGCCTTGATTGCCGGTCTGCAACGCACCCTGACCGGTTACCGTTAATGCCAGCACAGCATCCTTAGAGAGAGATGGAGAAACAATGAAAAGTGACATAGATGCCCTAATGCGGGAAAGAGACCTGGACGCTATCCTGGTTTCTGGTCCCGGTCAACACAACCCTGCCATGGTATACCTTACGGGTGGGGGACACCTGACCTCGGCAGAATTGGTCAAAAAACGTGGGGTGGAACCGGTACTGTTCTGTAATCCCATGGAGCGGGATGAGGCTGCAGATACAGGATTAGAAACCAGGGATTTGGGAAAGTATCGCTACACGGAGCTTCTAGAAGAGGCGGAGGGTGACCGCATCCTGGCTGCTGCTTTGCGATACCAAAAGATATTCGCAGAAGTGGGCTTGACCGAGGGGAGGATAGCTATAGAAGGAAGAAAAGAAATTGGTCCTGCCTATGCTGTCTTCTCGGCACTGCAGCGATTGATGCCTGAGATAACGATTATTGGAGAAGTGGAAGATTCGGTGCTCTCGAAAGCCAGGATGACCAAAGACGAGGATGAGATACGGCGTATTCGTCGCATGGGGCAGATCACCACCCAGGTTGTCGCTCAGGTTGCTGATTTTCTCAGTGGTCACAAAACCAGGAATGAAATTTTGATTAAGAAGGATGGCCAACCGCTGTTGATCGGCGAGGTCAAAAAGCGTATCAACTTGTGGTTAGCTGAACGTGGAGCCGAAAACCCGGAGGGCACCATCCTGGCTATTGGGCGTGATGCTGGGGTGCCTCACAGTAGCGGGAAAGATGAGGATGCTTTACGCCTGGGACGGACGATCATTTTTGATATTTTCCCCTGTGAGGCGGGTGGGGGCTACTACTACGATTTCACCCGCACCTGGTGTTTGGGATATGCCCCGGACAAGGCGTTTGCTCTTTATGAAGATGTGCTTGGGGTTTATCAACAGATAAGAAATGAGTTGCGGGTTGGGGAAAGGTGTAAACTCTACCAGGAGCGTACTTGTGCATTGTTCGAAGCCAGGGGGCATCCAACGATAAAGGATAACCCGCAAACCACGGATGGGTTTGTCCACGGCTTAGGGCATGGGCTCGGGTTGAATGTACACGAAAAGCCCTGGTTAGGTGTAGCTGCTACAGATGAAGACCGTTTGGACCCTGGTGTAGTTGTGACCATTGAACCCGGTTTGTATTATCCGGATAAAGGCGTGGGATGCCGTCTAGAAGATTCGGTTTGGGCACGTCCGGATGGCAGTTTTGAGGTGTTAGCAGATTATCCATTAGACCTGGTCTTGCCAGTTGAGTAGAGAGCTCTAATCAGGCTATGAGGTCATCAAGCGAGAGAGGTGAAATCCTACAACCATGAATAAAGCAGGTTCTAAAAACAACGCTATGTCTGCTCGCATCTTGGGTATTGAGACCTCCTGCGATGAGACCGCGGCTTCTGTAGTCGAGAACGGCCGCATGATTCTCTCAAATGTAGTGGCCTCTCAGGCAGAATTACACGCCAGGTTCGGAGGGGTGTTTCCTGAGGTCGCTTCACGCCAACACATTCAAACCATAACTCCCGTTGTGCAACAGGCTTTGCGGGATGCGCATGTGGATTTAAACGAGGTAGATGCTATTGCGGTTACGCGCGGGCCGGGACTGCCGGGATCGTTAGTGGTAGGAATGAACCTGGCTAAGGGGTTAGCTTTAGGGAGCGCTTTGCCTCTGATTGGCATCAACCATCTTGAAGCCCATCTGTATTCTGCCTGGCTTACTATGAAAGGTGAGACATCAGGACGGGAACCGAAATTCCCGTTGCTTGCCCTCATCGTATCTGGAGGCCATACAGAGCTTATCTTGATGGAAGATCACTTGAAGTATCGTCTTCTTGGGTGCACCTTAGATGACGCCGCGGGGGAGGCGTTTGATAAGGTTGCCCGGTTGTTGGGGCTGGCATATCCAGGGGGACCGGCCATCCAGCAGTCAGCTCGGGATGGTGACCCGCAGGCTGTGAACCTTCCACGAGCGTGGTTAGAGGAGACGTGGAATTTTTCGTTTAGTGGGCTCAAAACTGCAGTATTGCGGGTGGTGAAAAAACTTCAAGCCGATGGACGCCCTTTACCAGTTGCCGACATATCCTCCAGTTTTCAGGCAGCAGTGGTAGAGGTGTTAGTGACTAAGACCCTGCAGGCAGTCACGGAATTTGGAGCGGAAGAAATATTAGTGGTTGGGGGAGTCTCGGCCAACACAGCATTGCGTCAGGCGTTTCAAGGTCAAGCCCCCTGTCCGGTTCACATTCCTCCAATCGAACTTTGTACGGATAACGCAGCCATGGTAGCCGGTGTGGGGTATTATCGCTTCCTAGCAGGTCAGCGCGACCCCCTCGATATGGATGTACTCCCCACCTGGCCGATATCCGAACTATCCCCATAATTTTTCTGTTTAGCAGGGTCATAATTGGAGCTTGAGCCTGTGATTGCGTTTAAAAATGCCGCCATCTACGAACCAGCAGGCGTGATTGATGGAGGTGTGCTGCTGGTTTCTGAAGGAAAGATCATCGGTTGTGGTGCGACCAGCGAGGTGCAGATACCTCCCCAGGCTCGGGTGATAGACATGGCGGGTTATCGCCTCCTGCCGGGGATGATTGATCTGCACGTGCATGGCTTGTTGGGCTTTGATGCCATGGGAAACGGCCTGGTCGAGGTTATCCGGGAGCTGCCTCGCTTTGGTGTGACCTCGTTTCTGGCTACTACGCATGCGCTGCCATTGGATGAAATTAACTCCCGTCTGCAAGAGATGGCAGATGTGCTTTCACACCCCCCATCGGGTGCTTGCTGTTTAGGTATCCATCTTGAAGGGCCATACCTTTCACCAGAGATGGCGGGGATGATGCCTCCTGAGTACTTACATCCACTAACCAGGGAGGAGTTTCAGGTTCTGCAAGCTGTGGCCAGGAAGCACATCCGAATGTTAACCTTGGCTCCAGAGGAAGGAGATGCCTTACACCTCATCCCTTATTTAACGGAGCAGGGAGTTGTCCCCACTATTGGTCATTCCAACGCTTCGTATGAACTTGTTTCTGAAGCCGTTGAGCTTGGGCTACGACATGCCAGCCATACGTTCAACGCCATGCGCAAATTTCATCACCGGGATCCTGGGGTGGTTGGTGCAGTTTTGGCATTTCCGCAAATTACCGCTCAACTGATTGCTGATGGTGTGCATGTGCATGAAGGAGCTATGCGTGCCCTTATCAATGCCAAGGGTGTAGATGGGGTTTGTTTGGTTTCGGATGCGGCTCCATGTGCGGGGTTGCCGTTGGGTGAGTATGATTGGGACGGGCAACATCTTTTTTGGGATGGGCAAGCATGCCGAATGGAGGACGGAACTCTGGCTGGAGCGTATCATTTGATGGATACCGGTTTTCGGAATTTACTTCGACTTGTCGGTCTGGAAATTGAGCAGGCTACCGTTTGCTCGAGCGTTGTCCCCTCCCGCGTGTTAGGTCTGGAAACGCGCAAAGGGCGTCTGCTTCCGGGCTTCGATGCGGATTTGATGGTGCTGAACGATGCCTGCCAGGTCCAGATGACCCTGGTTGGAGGGCAGGTTGCCTGGTGGGCTGAGGATTTTAACCATGTCGTTGAAGGGATGGGGCAACACGATTTTTGAATAATAGTTTTATCATGGGCAAGTGGCCTCGTCTAAAAGCAACCTCGTAGGTTTGTTGTAAGGTATAATGACGCCTAATTTTATTGCGAGGAGTCTACAATGTTGCAGAAGAAAGCATATTATTACCTAGTAATTCTCTTGGTATTTTCGTTTATAAGTTCGGGATGCGAGCTCCTGGCGCAGCCCACTCAACCACCCCCGGCTCTATCTCTGGATCAACTACGTATACAAAATGAAGACAACGGCTGGACACGCCTGGATTTCCCAGGTGGTGCACTTATCCGTATGTCACCTCATTCGATCGTTATTTTTGAGAAGATCAGTTATGGCGAACAGGGTTATTACACACAGTTGAAATTGGAGAGAGGTCAGGTGTTTATCATTTTGGCTGAGGGCTCTGCCCTGGTTAGAACCGATGTTGGTGAAGCAGTTGTTGCCGGTTCCTTCATGTCGGTGGAATATAACCCCGCGGATGGTTCTTTTACCTTGACCTGTCTGGAAGGTACCTGCCGCTTTACCTATGCGGATGGTGATTTTATCTTAGGGGCAGGTGACAAGGTTGTCATCGTGGGTGTTGGTCAGCCTCCACAACAAGAAATAATGAATGAAGGCGACCTCGAGGAATGGTTAGAGAATAACCCGGAAGCTACCATTATAGTGCCAACGGTGCTAGCGGATACAGGTCCACTGGCGACGAAGACATCCACACCCACTCCCTCCCAAACACCAACATTCACACCGACGCTGACGTTTACCCCTACAGAAACGCCCCTGGCGTCAGACACGCCTACTCCCACAGATACGCCTACGATTACACCGACGTATCCTCCACCCCCAACCTGGACACCTTCGCCCACAAAGAAGGCAAAGGAGCCCAAACCAACAGATACACCAGGTGGTTACCCAGCACCTTAGGAATATGAAGATGTAGACGAAAGGTCTCCGCATGAGCTTTATCCTTGTGGAGACCTTTTTGTTTGCCAGGGTTGTTGGAAGGATCGTTAGTGGCTAAAAAAACCTAACCATTGTGAAGGTGACCATTATTCTGGGTAAAAGAGCCGTTGTGAAAAGGGGTGAATGGTGGTTGAAATTTTTAAAAATTCGTATACACTGGTATTGTACAAATTCGTGATAACGTTGGTTATAGCACCATTTTGAGGAGGAATCCGCCATGGAAGTCAAGATTGGCAAGGTTACCCACTATTACGACCGGATCGGTGTAGCCGTTCTGGCGCTCAGAGGCGAATTGAAGATCGGAGACACAATTCGTATATTAGGGCATACAACAGATATTACACAAGAGGTGAAGTCCATGGAAATTGAACACCAGAGGGTAGAATCTGTTGGGCCTGGTGATGATGTGGCGTTGAAAGTAATTGACCGTGTTCGAAATGGAGATGATGTCTATAAGGTGACTTAAATCTGGTAAAGACAGTCGTGTGATAAAACCAGGTGGAGTGAAACAACGCGCCAGGAGCGGTAGTTTCTGGCGCGCATTTGTATCAAGGAAAATCTAGCATAACGGTTGTGCAATCAGATGCGATTTGATAAAAAAATGGCATCAAACACCAAAATTTTGGTCCGTCTCGCGGTGGATAAACCACTGCCCGGTAGTCGGAGAACCTTGCCTGTAAAGGCGCTGTGCTCGCTGAACTTTAACAACTTACCTTCTGAATTCCGGATTACCTACGCCAAAACATTAGCGGCCACATGCACCTGGCGTTTGACGCCCAACATGCCGCACATTCAAGGCGTTTTCGACGGGTTTGGCCGGGCCCGCCATATGCCATAACCAAAACCCCGATTGGATCTTTCATCACATCATCCTAATTAAGATTTACAAGTCCGCTCATGGACATAATCTACCAGTCTCCTGACGTTCTCTACGGGAGTGGATTGATGCAACCCGTGACCCACGTTGAAGATATGGCCCGGGCGTCCCTCTGCTTCTTCCAACACACGATCAATTTGGTGTTTGAGTTCTTGCCAGTCTGCCAGCAGCGCCATTGGATCGAGATTGCCCTGAATAGCGCGCTCTGGGCCGATTTTCTCCCAGGCAGCACCCAGGGGCATGCGGAAATCTACCCCGACCACTTCCCCGCCGCAGGCAGCTACATCTTCCAGGTAGGAGAAAGTGCCAGTGCTGAAATTGACTACCGGTACCTCGGCTTGCTTCAACTGACCGAATAAAGCCGAGTTGTAAGGCGCTACGAAGCGCAGGTAAGCCTCCTTTCCCAACGCCAACCCAGCCCAGGAGTCGAACACCTGCAGCGCAGCCGCGCCGGATTGGGCCTGTTTCAGCAAGTAATCGGCCTGTACGGTGACCAATTTCTCCATGAGGCGTTTCCAGGCCGCAGGTTCGCTGTACATGATTGCCTTGGTCTTAGCATAATCTTTTGAGCCACCGCCTTCGATGGCATAAGAAGCCAGTGTGAACGGCGCACCAGCAAAACCGATCAACGGAATCCCCTTGGATTCCAGCTCAGCTGTTACCATTTTTATTGCCTCCAGTGTTGGAGCCAGCGTTTCATCGGCTGGAGGCGTTCCCAACAGATCGATGTCGTAGATTGTGCTGATTGGGTTGTGAATGACCGGCCCTTTTCCAGGTCGGAAGTTCAGGTTCAATCCCATCCCGATCAGCGGTGGGAGGATGTCTGCGAAAATGATGGCTGCGTCCAGATCGAACGTGTTCATTGGCTGTAGGGTTACTTCAGCTGCAAGATCTGGGGTTTGGATCAAATTCAACATGCTGTATTTCTCCCGCAAGGCGCGGTATTCCGCCATATAGCGCCCAGCCTGGCGCATGAGCCAGATTGGCGTGGCATCCACCGGCAAGCGGCGGCAGGCGCGCAAGAAGCGAGAAGTCAATTCAGGGTTGGTCATTCGTCCACCTGTCCATTTTGTCAGACTACCTTCCCCGCGAAGAAGGGGCCGAGGTTGGTCATATACTGGGAGGTTTGTTTGGTCTTGCGCATCCGCTCTACGATAGCCGATAGTAGGTAAAGGTCGTGACCAAGCAAGCCGATTACTAAATCATTATCGTTCTTGTCTAGGCCGAAACAAGCCAACCGGATATCATAGGCCAGATCAGCCTTACCATACGCACGGCCGATCCCGCCGTGTTCCATAAAATGTCAACAACACTGTCCGGTTTCGCTCTTTGAGCATCCATTGCTCAAGACTTCACTCTCCTCTTTTACTTTGAAAATACTGCACAACTCCCCCAATGCCCATCAATGCTAAGCCGCTAAGAATACCGATCAAATGGACAGTCAGGAAAGGAGTCAATTCCACCGGACGCCCGGTAAGTTTCAAAGCATAATAGAGAATCCAAACGAGGACGCTTGCGATGACAGGGTAGTGTGCAAACCGTTTGTATCCTCTGCGCTTTTCAACGGGTTTGCCAAGCTGTTTTTGGGCAGTTGTCCGCATGCGCGCCCCACCAATCACGCCCAGTAGGTGAAAGGGTAGGTACACCATTAACGAAGGCCTCTCCCCGATCATTCGCAGGGCAAAATAGGGAATCCAAACCAGGATGCCTGCCCATAACAGTATCGTTCCGTTTTTGTACAGTTGATGTGGATTCGTCAATGAGGCATCTGTCATTTATAGGGTTTTGAAGACTGCCTCAACGGCCTCCAACGTGGTCTCGATTACGTCATTACTGTGAGCTGCAGATATAAAACCTGCTTCGAACTGCGATGGAGCCAGATACACGCCTCGCTGTAGCATCCCTTGAAAATACTTACCGAACCGGTCAGTATCGCTCGTCTTTGCTGTTGGCCAGTCTTGCACAGACGTGTCCGTGAAAAAAGCGGAAAACATCGTACCGATCTGATGTCCTTGCTGCGGGATGCCTGCTGCTTGTGCAAGTTCGCCAATTCCCCTGGAAAGTTGGGCCGCACCCGATGTTATTTGTTCCCACAATCCGGGTGCTTGCAATGCAATAAGCGTGGCAATTCCGGCAGACATTGCCAATGGATTGCCAGACAACGTACCTGCCTGATAGACAGGCCCAGCAGGTGCGATCATTTCCATGACCTCTCGCTGCCCACCATAGGCGCCGACTGGCAGTCCTCCGCCGATCACCTTGCCCAGCGTGGTGAGATCGGGCTGGATGCCATAGAGGGTCTGCGCGCCTCCCAAATGGACTCGGAACCCGGTCATCACTTCATCGAAAATAAGCATGGCACCATAGGTACTGGTTAGATCGCGCAATCCCTTTAGAAAGCCTGATTTTGGGGGTACCACACCCATATTCCCCGCTACCGGTTCGACGATCACTGCTGCAATTTCACCCTGGAACTGTTCAAACAACACCGCAACTGAATCCAGATCGTTAAAACGTGCTACCAACGTATCCTGCACGGTAGCAGGTGGAACGCCGGGGGAATCGGGCAGTCCCAAAGTCGCCACACCCGAGCCAGCCTGGACAAGCAGCAGATCAGCATGCCCGTGGTAGCATCCTTCGAACTTAATGATTTTATTGCGCCTGGTAAACGCACGGGACAGCCTCAAGGCGCTCATTGTCGCCTCCGTGCCGGAATTGACAAAGCGTATCATCTCAAGGCTGGGCATGAATTTCTGTATCCATTGGGCCAGGTCAATTTCGAGAGGGCTGGGCGCGCCATAGCTGGTGCCTCTTTCAGTAGCTAGCTTTATGGCTTTCACAACATCTGGATAAGCATGGCCTAAAATCAGCGGGCCCCAAGAGAGTACATAGTCAATATAGCGGTTGCCGTCCACATCGTAAAGATAGGGGCCTGAACCGCTCTGGATAAATATCGGCTGCCCACCAACGGCGCGGAAAGCCCTCACAGGCGAATCCACACCGCCGGGCAGCAGCAATTGCGCCTGTCGGAAGAGTTCAACGGATTTATCGATCTTTAAATTCATGTTACGACTTTTGCCTCCTCTCGCATGGGGGTTGGGATCTGCAAAGTTGAAAGGATTTTCTCTGTTGCCATCTCGCCGGAGCGAATACAATCGGGAACACCAATGCCTTGATAGGCGTTACCAGCCAGGGCCAGGCCAGGATAAGCTGCAAGGCGACGCTCGATCCGCTTCAGACGCTCTGAATGGCCGAGGTTGTACTGTGGCATGGCCTTTTCCCATATAAAAATCCTCCACAGCAACGGAGTGCCAGTTATACCCAGTGTGAGACGCAGTTCTTCCTGCGCGATCGTTAGCAGGGCAGATTCATCCCAGGTGATCTCACTCTCCTGCCCGGCTCGGCCGATGAAGACCCGTAGCAACGCA
This sequence comes from Chloroflexota bacterium, assembly GCA_040758495.1. GTDB lineage: Bacteria > Chloroflexota > Anaerolineae > Anaerolineales > JBFLVL01 > JBFLVL01. The sequence goes on along the minus strand of JBFLVL010000019.1, from coordinate 16,946 downwards.
TAGCCCTCTGGAGCCCGGTGTGGGAATTTTGTCGAAGTCCAGGTGCAAGCCAGTGCCTTACGCCCTTCGTGGCGAGGTATCACATATCCATAGCCATCCAGCGGCCGCAATAGATCAGACTTCCGGTAAGCCAGCGTGACTGTCGCTGTCGATGCATATTCAATAGGTCGCAGCTCGTCAGCCAGATGAGGAGCGAAAACCGCGATCAATTCCGCAGTGACATAAGACGGAGTTGCCATGATGATCCCATCAGCAGGTACCGATTCTCCACTGTTCAGGATAACGGAGTAAGCCGGAGCATTTTGGCTTACTCTCTGCACTGTGGTGCGAAGCCGAAGTTCGACGCCATTCATTTCGAGATGCTTCACCAGGGCTTCGACAATCTCGACTAATCCGGTCATCGGGGTCAAAAACATGCTGCGCGAGCCAGGCGTTGGGCTAGGGCTGCCTCCATTGGCGCGCGCCTTGCGCATTCGTTCCCACCGCAAAGCCAGCGCTCCTTTAACCAGGCCACCGTGTTCGAGCTCCAAATCTTGCAGGTAGGGGAAAGTAGATTGCAAGCTGAGCTTATCGCCATCGCCAGCATAGATGCCGCTCATCAACGGTTCGATCAAATTTTCATACGCAGCCCGACCTAATCTACGTGTGACAAACGCTCCCAATGTTTCATCTCCATTTACCCAGGCTGGTGGGAGAAGAAAATCCAAACCCATCCGGACTTTCGCAGGCCAGGAGAGCAAACCGGTGCGTATCATCGGACCGAATTCGGTGGGGATCATCATCGTCAGTCCGCCAGGAAGCTCGTAAAGCTTTCCGTTCTTGAGGATATAGGTTTTTTTCGTTTCAGGGTTGGTCCCTTTCAATCGGTCGGCAATCCCTAGTTCTTTGCACAGCTTTACCCCCCAAGGTTTTGTGACGACAAATGTGTCTGGCCCACCCTCGATGACAAAGTGACCCTCACCAAATGGGACGCGCTCTGTAACGAGCTTACCCCCCCAATAATCAGCCCGCTCCAAAAGCGTTATTTTGAGATCGGCCTTGGTTTGCTTGCTAACATAGTAAGCTGCGGCCAGTCCAGCAATTCCGCCGCCAATAATGACGATGCATTTCATGGATACCTTCTCTTCACATTGTTTTACAGATGAGGCGCAGGCCAGTTTTTGATCTTTTCGACAAATGGTGGATCGGGCTTCGTCTCAGGGTTATATGGATACCAACCGATCTCGGCTCGTACTGCCTGTTCTTTAAGTTCTGTAGAACCCCAAATGAGTGAGGCGCCAAGAATTCCCATCAGAGCAGATCCCCAAATTGAGGGGACAAACAGGGATCCGATGACGATCAGGATACCCAGACCCATAACGTACGGCCACCACAGGTATCCCAGATAATATTCGCTGCGAATCACCCACACAAACCCCAATCCAATAATCAGTAAAGTAGCAAACCCGAGAATTAGACCGAAGAAATTCACCGCGCGCCCTCCTGAATTGCCTGGAGTTCGTCCGTGGATAGTTGTCTTCCTATGGGATTCCGATTCAACCAGTCGACAGTGGCTGCCATCCCACTGGTTTGTAGCATGCGCGCGTGGCGCGGGTTGTCCGGGTTGGCTGGCGCATGACCCTTCCATACGCGCTGGTGTTGGCGCCAAAACTCGAGCGCGTCCCACAAAACTGTAATGCCGAAGATTCCTAGTGCTGCCGAGAGGTGTGGATCTTCGCTAAGTAATGCCCCAAATTCCAGTAACAAACCAAGGAACAGTGCCACTCCAATAGGCACCCAGACTGTGGGTGAAATGTATTCGATCTTCCGCACGGACACATGTCCGATCCAGACACCCATAAAAGTCGCTATAGCCGCGGTCAACCCGATCCAGTTGAGAGTCATGGCAAGCTAGCTACCTATTGAATTTTTTCCGGTTTGTAGGCGCAAGCCGGGTCGGTTTCCATATAATCTCCAGTGACTCCGTAAGCCCGACCACGTTGCCCGCCACACACATCCCGGTAATCGCAAATGCCGCATTTACCTTTCAACTTCTCGTAATTGCGCAAATCCTTAAACACTGGGTGGTTGCGGTACACATCCACAATATCTTGATCGCGCACACTGCCGCAATCGATCGGTAGAAAACCAGAAGGCATAATCTGCCCCAGGTGAGAGATGAACAAGAAACCGTTGCCATCGTTCACACCCTTGGTGGGACGGTGCAAGCCATCGGCGTATTGGAATCCGGCCCCCTGAAAGGTTACAGGGTGATCACCAGTCGATACCGCTTTTTTACGCTGGATCGCCACACGGCGGTACATCGGCGCGGCTGTTGCTTTGATGTCGAAAGGCGCCTGTTGGGAGAGGTCGTAAAGCCAGTTAAAGACCTCCTCGTGGCTTTGGGCTGAGATCATGTATTGTGCCTGCGCTCGACCGGTGGGCACCAGAAAGAAAACGGACCATTGCACTGCATCCACTTCCTGAATGAAAGGCACCATATCAGGCAATTGATCTACATTGAAGGTCGAGACAGTCGTATTGACCTGCACACTCAGGCCAACCTCCTTGGCGTTATGCAAGATCCTCATCGTCCGTTCCCAAGAGCCAGACACCTGGCGGAACTCATCATGTGTATCAGGTGTAGGTGCGTCCAAGCTGAGCGCGATGCGGCGGATGCCGGCTTCTTTGGCATGCGCAAGGCGTTCGATCGTGGGTAACGCTGTGGCGGTGGGAGTGAGCGAACAGCGCAATCCTTTTTGGGCTGCATAAGCGCTCAGGTCAAACAGGTCGCGGCGCATCATCGGGTCGCCGCCGGTGAAGATCAAGATCGGGCTGCCGAATTCAACCAGGCGGTCGATCAGGCGATAACCTTCTTCCGTGGTCAGTTCGCGGGGGTCACGCTGATGCTGGGCGTCTGCCCGGCAGTGTTTACAGGCAAAAGCACAGGCGCGCGTCACTTCCCAGGCGATCGTGAAGGGCGCCAGGTCAAAATCAACGTGGGTCATTCGACTGTCATGGTAGGCGCGTTCTTTAGCAGCATGTGTCGATAATCGCGTTTCGGTCATGAGGTCTATTCGTGCTCTATTGGTAAGAGTCTATTCACCCAGCCAGCGGGAAGCATCTCTGGCGTGGTACGTGATGATCAAATCGGCGCCAGCGCGCTTGATGGCGGTGAGTGTTTCCAGGACCACACTGCGCTCGTCCAGCCAACCGTTGGCGGCTGCGGCTTTTAGCATGGCATATTCACCGCTGACGTTATAAGCAGCCACCGGAAGTTCTGGAAATGCAGCCTGAACCTGATAAATAATGTCGAGATAGGGCAGGGCGGGTTTGATCATCAGCATATCAGCACCTTCTGCAACATCCAGCGCAGCTTCCCGCAGCGCCTCGCGAGTATTGGCTGGATCCATTTGGTGAGATTTACGGTCTCCAAATTTGGGTGCGCCCTGAGCTGCTTCGCGGAAAGGACCATAAAAACTGGAAGCGTATTTAACGGCATAAGATAAGATAGGCGTGTGCTCAAAACCAGCACCATCCAGAGCACCGCGGATCGCGCCAACCATGCCATCCATCATCCCACTGGGGGCGACAATATCAGCGCCAGCTTCTGCGTGGGAGACAGCCACCCTGCCTAATACATCCAAAGTCAGATCGTTCAACACGTAGCCCTCGGGAAGATGGGGGTGCATGTTGTCGCCTGTGTTCAAAATGCCGCAGTGACCGTGATCCGTGTACTCACACAGGCACACATCGGTCACGACAATTAACTCGGGTACAGCATCTTTGACCCTTTGGATGGCCTGCTGGATGATCCCATTGGGAGAAAAATTCTCCAGGCCGACCGGGTCTTTTTGAGCCGGGATGCCGAACAGAATTACGGCAGGGATTCCCAACCTTGCGATTCCCCCAGCTTGTTTGGGAAGCCGATCCACAGACCATTGATATTGTCCCGGCATAGAAGGTATCTCTTCCTGGATGTTTGCTCCGTGGCGCACGAACAAAGGATAGATGAAATCCTGGGGCGTCAGGATAGTCTCGTGAACCATACGCCGTAGTGCAGAGGTCAGCCGCAGACGGCGTGGGCGAGATACAGGATAGGATGGATAATGAATGGGTCTAGATGGCTTCATGAGGATGGGTCTTTCTAAAATGAGACGCAATCGCCCGAACTAAGCCATCAACTGTATACGTGCTTGCAACGATGTCAACGGAGAAGCCTAACTCCTTAACGGTCTTGGCGGTCTTGGGGCCAATACAGGCAATTTTGGGATCGCCGGATAAGTGAAATGGATCAAGACCTGCATGCTCTAACAGCTTTACAAAATTGCGAGCCGTGGATCCGCTTGTGAACGTAATCACGTCCACACCGTCATATATCGCAGCTAAGCCTACAGGGTCTGGCTCTGCGAGCAGCGTGTGATATGCTGTAACCACATGCGCAATGCCATTCGCTTTCTGGATAGCATGCGGGAGTGTGTTATGGGCGATATCTGCCATAGGGAGCAACGCCCAGCGGCCATTCAATTCGCCTAATCCAGGTAGGATTGCCTCGGCTTTATATTCATCAGGGATGAAATTCGGTGTAACACCACCATCCAATAAGCGGGCAACGGTCTTGGGGCCTATAGCCGCAATCCGCAGATTTTCGGGGAATCGATCAATTCCCAGAGCGGTTTTCCGATCCAAAACGACATCCGCTGCATTGGCGCTGGTGAAGATAAGCCAGTCATAATCGCGCAGGTGAGAGATTGCTTGGTCTATCAAGGTGGTATCCGCCACAGGATGGATATCGATCGTCGGCAGAAAGACCGCTTCGGCGCCAATCTTCGCCAATGCAAGTGCAAACTCTGAAGCATCCTTACGTGGTCGCGTAATCAGCACGCACATCATTTCATCTTCTCAATTGAATCTTGTGGAATGTATGCTTGAGCACCTTGATCCAGAGCATTGCGAGCCAATTCCTGACCCAGCAGCAAGGGGTCGTTACCGGATGCAGAAAACCTGATCATCTGGCTGCCGTCTGGTGCGGCGATGACCCCACGCAGCGTGATTTCCTCCCCGTGCACTTCTGCCAGCGCCCCAACCGGCAGGGAGCACCCGCCTCCCAGCGAGGACAGAAAGGCTCTTTCAGCACTTACAGCTAGTCGCGTGTACCTGTGATCAATGGCTTTTAATAGCAGCTGGGTTTGTTTATCATCTGCGCGGCACTGCACAGCAAGCGCACCTTGACCTGGCGCGGGAAGCATGATTTCTAACGGCAGGTATTGGGTAATGTGTTTCTGTAAACCCAGCCTGATTACCCCCGCAGCCGCCAATACGGTTGCATCATATTTTCCTTCCAGGACTTTGCGGATTCGGGTGTCAATATTGCCCCGGATAGACTTTACACGCAAATCTGGTCGATGGGCCAGAAGCTGCGCCTGCCGCCGGTTGCTGGAAGTGCCAACTACAGCGCCAGCCGGCAAGTCCTGTAGTGAAAATCCTTCCGGGCATATCAGCACATCGCGAGGATCAGCGCGCTGTAGAATAGCCCCGATTTTCAAGCAATGGGCATCTTCAGTCGGCAGATCCTTCAAGGAATGAACAGCCGCATGCACACGACCGTCCCGTAATGCCTGTTCAAGTTCGTAGGTGAACAGACCTTTCCCGCCAATTTCAGGCAGCGATGTACTCAGGTCACGGTCCCCTTGGGTCATGATAACCAGCTCTTCACAGATTAGGTTTTCCCACCAGGTTTTTAATTCCTGGATGACATAGGATGTCTGCCAGCGTGCCAGGGCAGAGGGCCGGGTGGCGAAAATCAATGCTGAATTCATTAAATGCTCGCGGCTAATCCAACCCAAACAGGGCACGGGCAACGGTGGCATAATCTGCCACGTCGAGGCCGTTTGCTTCTTTCCTGAGTCGGACTGTTGGGCTGTGAAGGATCTTATTAACGATGGATTTTGTCAGTGCATTGATCTGGCGTTCCATTTCCGGTGTTAGGTCTGTCATGCGGCGGATCGCTTTCCGCACTTCATCCTGGCGGATGCTGTCAGCTTGATTGCGTATATCTACAATAATGGGAATCACATCGAGCGTCGCCAGGTATTCCTCAAAAGCAGTTCGTTCTTCAGCAATAATTGCTTGCACCTTTGGCACTTCAGCCTCCCTTTGCGCTAGATTTGACTCCAGATGGTTCGAGAGTGTATCTACATCATGGAGATAAACCCCTGGTATGTTTTTGACTTCTGCGTCGACGTCTCGCGGAACAGCAATATCCATAAAGACCAGCGGACGTTGGGGGCGTCGCTTCATCGCCTCTTCGACCATCAAAGGTCGAATAACAATATGGGGTGCGCCAGTAGATGAGATCACAATATCCATATCCGGAAGGTGGTCGAGCAATGTTTCCAAGGCAGCCGCCTGCCCCGTCCAGCGACTGGCAAGCTCTTGGGCGCGCGCCAGGGTCCGATTGACGACAAGAACAGATTTAGCACCACGCTTGCGGAGTGACTCAACCGCCAATTCAGCCATTTCGCCAGCGCCGAGGACCATGATCTTTGCAGCGGATAGATTTGGTACCGCTTTGGAAATCAAGTTGACCGCGACCGAGGCAATGGAAGCTGGATTATGACTGATTGTGGTTTCGGTGCGGGCACGCTTACCAGCATAAATGGCGGTTAGGAACAAACGGGAAAGTATCTTGCCCATTGTCCCATGTTTCCTGGCTGCCTCGTACGCCTCTGTGACCTGTCCTAGGATTTGAGGCTCCCCAATAACCATCGAATCCAGGCCTGCGGCCACACCTAACAGGTGGTGGACTGCATCTCCATCCAGTAGGCGATAAAGGGAGCCTGAGAATTCAGATCGTGGACAGTTCTGCGTTTTCGAGAGGAAGGCTTCGAGCGTGTCAAAGATCGGGCGAGTGGCAACCGTATAAAGTTCGACTCGGTTGCAGGTGGAAAGAATCGCCAATTCTTTGAGGCCGTGCCAGGTAGGATCATCCCCACACCCCAGCCAGGCTAAGGTAGATTGCAAGGCATGTGAATTATATGTCAGGCGTTCACGTAACGCGACACTGGAGGTTGTGTGATTCAATCCCAGGCAAAGAATGTGTATAGCACGACTTGGATCGCGCATTAGGTCGATTTTCCAGGCATTTTAGTGGAGATTTGTTGGGAAAACATGTCCGCTATTTTAGGTGCGCTCCACTCATACGTCAATGTAGTTTTATGCAATTTTTTTATATTGGAACACGCCCCCATTTGTGTGTTCCGAGTTGGTTTGTTTGGGATTATTGTAGGGCGGCGGTTAGCTCCTCGATAGAAATCGGACCTGGGCGTAAGATGTTCAATTCGGGAGAGGTGCAGTCAACCACAGTTGAGGGTTGGCCTCCTGGAGAACGTCCCCCATCTAACACCAGGTGTATCCTGCCTTTTAATTGATCCAGTACTTCTTGGGCGGTGTTTGTATTAGGTTGATTCGATATATTGGCAGAGGTAACTGCCAGGGGGCCTGTGAGTCTCAGTAACTGAGATGCAATGGGGTGGTCTGGAATTCGTACCCCAATCTTCGATGAGGGTGCCAACACATCTGGTATGTTAGGGTGTTTGGGTAGGACGATGGTCAGTGGTCCGGGCCAAAAACGGTTAATTAACCGCTGAGCTACTTGGTTGACCTGACTGGTAACCTGATCCAATTCGCTGGGTGAGTGTAGAAGAACTGCGATTGCTTTACTGCTGTTTCGTCTTTTGGCGATGAACAGTCCATGGATACCTTCAGGACAGAAGGTTAATGCGGCTAAACCATAGACTGTATCTGTAGGGAAGGCCACCAGGCCACCGTTCCGAAGTACGTCGTGGGCATGTTTGAATGCGGTAGGATTGTCCGTTGAAAGTACTTGAGTCTGCATTGTGGTTTAGGGATGTGAAAGCTGGATAGAGAGTATTCTTAGATACCCTCCAAGATCGGGGGTCAAGTGTATCTCAGCAGTGGGAAAATTTTGGCGGGCGATTTCTGTTACTGCGGTCGCCTGGGAATGGTCAATTTCCAGCAATATCAGGGCTTCTGGTGAAGTCCTGGGTGGGATGAGCTTTAAGATACGCCGAATGGCTGTCAGGCCATCGGGTCCGCCATTTAAACTTAATGCAGGTTCCTGACCGTAATTTCTTAGCTCAGGCAGGCGTTCTTGGGGAATATAAGGCAGGTTGGCACAGACAAGATCGAGAGGAAGGTTTACAGGTGGAAGCAAATCGCATTGGATGAAATGAATTTGCCTGGTCACACCATGTTGCTGCGCGTTGGCACGTGCGATATCGAGAGCCTCTGCGCAAATGTCGGTGGCGATAACTTGCAGGTTTTTTATACCCACGGCTAAACTGACCGCTATGCAACCTGATCCAGTACCCACATCTGAAGCCCGACGTTTGCCGGGGTGTTTGTGCAACCACTCTAAAGCCTGGTCAACGAGTAACTCAGTCTCAGGACGGGGGATGAGCACATTATGGTTAACAGAGAAATCCAATCCGTAAAACTCCCGTTTACCTATCAGGTAGGGTAGAGGCTCGCCGTTCTCTAACCGGTAAACCGCTAAGTTCAATACATGTTGTTGTTGATCTGTAAGGGTGGCTTCGGGATGAGACAACACCCATGCTCTGGCTCGGGATAGGATATGAGCAAGAAGAACCTGGGCGTCCAAGGAGGGTGTTTCGCTATTTGGAGCCAGTCGTTCCTTTGTACGTTTAAGTGCCTCTCCAACAATCAATTGGTTAGCAGAGATAGTACTGTTGGTTAGGGAATCAGCAGGGATGTTCGTTCTCACGCTTAAACTATTGAATCAAATACCCGCCGCGGCCAGGCGTTTAGCCTCATCTTGGGTGGCAAGCTCATCAATAAATTCATCTATATAACCAGCCAGGATGGAGGACAGGTTGTACAAAGAGAGATTGATACGGTGATCAGTTACCCGAGATTGGGGGAAATTGTAGGTGCGGATTTTTTCTGAGCGGTCACCAGTGCCTACCTGTGAACGACGATCGCTATCCATTTCCTGACGGCGTTTTTCCTCTTCTATTTCGTATAAACGCGCCCGAAGGATGCTCATAGCCCGCATTCGGTTTTGAACTTGTGAGCGCTCGTCTTGGCATTGCACGACAATACCAGTAGGTATGTGAGAGATTCGGACAGCAGTTGCGTTTTTCTGAACGTTTTGCCCGCCCGCGCCAGCGGATTTGTAAACGTCCATGCGGATATCACTATCGGGGATATCAATCTCAACCTCGTCCACTTCGGCCAACACAGCGACGGTGGCGGTTGAGGTGTGGATGCGTCCCTGCGATTCGGTGGCGGGGACACGTTGTACGCGGTGTACCCCTGACTCAAATTTCAGCCGTGAAAAGGCGCCTTTTCCTTTAACAAGGAAGATAACTTCTTTGAAACCACCAATGCCGGTTTCGTGAGAGGAGAGCACATCTACATCCCAACCTTGTCGTTCAGCGTATCGGGTGTACATGCGAAACAGGTCAGCCGCGAACAACCCGGCCTCGTCCCCACCCGCACCAGCCCGGATTTCCATGATGACATTGCGTTTGTCTCGCTTGTCGGTGGGGAGAAGAAGTCGTTTGATCTCGTTTTCCAATCTTTCGATCAGTGGTTCTAACTGCTCTATTTCTGAGGCGGCCAACTTGCTCAGTTCATCATCCTCAGAGTCCAGCAAGGATCGGGCTTCTTCCAATTGTTTCAAAGCCTGGCGATAGTCCTGAGCTTTAGATACGATCGGTTCTAATTCGGCGCGTTCGATGGATAGTTCGGCGGCGCGCTCATAGTCATCGCCAACTTTCAATAGTTCAATATTTAGTTCTTCGTAACGGTCTTCGATACCTTTAAGTTTATCTAACATAAGAGTGTGCTAATAATCCGGTAAGAACAATCTCTCATTACCTTGTCTCGTTTTCTCTAACATATACTTGCATTTGACGAACATACAGCCTGGAGTGATCCGGATAATTTTGATGTGGTCTTGTGCCCAGGGTGATCTTGCTTTCGATTATACCACCTGGAACTTTTAGCTTGCCCCTTTCGTCATATCAACAACTGAAAACGTTTCCTGTGTACATCTATCTAATCGGAGTCATCCCATGAAAACGAAATTTGCCTTAACCATCCTCATATCTCTTTTGGGGGCCTTTATTTTCCCATTCCCTGCTCGCGCCGATGGCATTATCATTCCCAATCCACCTGTTTGTGACCCGTGGCCCTGTCCACCTGAGGTTATTCCTATAACTCAATTGGTCATCAAATTCCATCACGTTGACGTCACCATCCAGGATCAAATTGCCACCACCCATGTGGATCAGGTTTTTTACAACCCCAATTCTTGGGAGGTGGAGGGGACGTACATTTTCCCCATACCACCTGAAGCAGTTGTGACCAATTTTACCCTTTGGATTGACGGTCAACCTGTACAAGGGCGCGTCCTGGACGCTGAAGAAGCCCGTACTACCTACGAGGAGATCGTACGCCAGATGCGCGACCCTGCCCTGTTGGAATATGTTGGTCGAGGAGCGGTGCAGGCTTCGATCTATCCTATTCCTCCCAATGGTGAGCGCCGGATAGAGATCGAATACGCCCAGACCCTGACCGCTGAAAACGGCTTAGTGCGCTATGTATATCCTCTGAACACCGAAAAGTTCTCAGCATGGCCACTGGACAGCGTACGCATTCGTGTAGAGGTAAATGAGGGTGTCCCCATTCGGGCAGTTTATTCTCCCTCACATCCGGTGGCGGTCAACCGAGACAGTGAAAACCATGTCACTATTGGTTACGAGGAAGACAACGTCTTGCCTGATACAGACTTTGCATTGTATTACTCTCTCGGGGAGAGTCAGGCCTTCCATCTACTCACCTATCGTGATCCAGGCGATCAAACTGACCCCGATGGTTTCTTTGTACTGTTGTTGGCCCCGCGCCCAGATACGGAAGAAAGAATCATCCCCAAGGATGTGATATTGGTGTTGGATAGTTCTGGAAGTATGGATGGAGAGAAATTCTTCCAGGCACAAGAAGCTCTACGTTATATTCTGCTGCACCTGAACCCTGAAGATCGTTTCAATGTGATTGCCTTCAGCACCGGTTTGTATACGTATGCCAGTAGATTAAGGACGACCGCAGATGTACAAGAAGCCCTTGCTTGGGTGGATAGTCTGAGTGCCATGGGCAGCACCGATATCAACCGCGCTCTACTTGAAGCCGCGGCTATGGCGGACCGCGAACGTCCCACCTACCTGATCTTCCTGACCGATGGTTTACCCACCGAGGGCGTTACTGACAGCCAACAGATTCTCAACAACTTGGAATCTGCGGCTCCATCAAACCTGCGTCTGTTCGCTTTTGGGGTTGGATACGATGTAGACACTTTCTTGTTAGATTCACTGGCTCAAGGGCATCACGGAACCAGCACCTACGTTTTACCCGGTGAGAATCTAGATGAAACCCTCTCCGCTTTCTATGCCAAGATCAGCACCCCAGTATTGACTGACCTTACTTTAGACTTTGGGAATGTGGTTGTATATGATGTCTTCCCGGCCCCACTGCCTGATCTGTTTGCCGGTTCTCAGATTGTGGTCGTGGGTCGTTACCGCCAGGGTGGAGAAACAGATGTAACCTTGGGTGGTATTGTTAATGGAGTAAAACAAAACTTCCGTTATCCAAACCAAACGTTTGTTCTCGACAACCGTAGTACTACCGGTCCCCATGCTCTCTTCCCCCGCCTTTGGGCCACACGTAAAATTGGTTATCTGCTAAGCGAAATTCGCCTCAATGGTCCGGATCAAGAAACGATCGATCAAATTGTGCGTTTGAGTATTCGCTATGGTGTTGTCACACCATACACTTCGTATTTAGTGACTGAGCCGATGCCTCTAGGTTCTACGACTCAAGAACATATTATTGAAAATGTGTTTGAGGAAATGCTAGCTCTCCCCACTGCCTTGGCCTATGGTCAGGAGGCGGTTGAAAAAGCCATTGGTCAGGGAGCCATGGCAGAGGCTGAGGCCCCCCTCCCAAGTGCACAAGAAGTTGATGGTGTCGTGGTTGCCGATGTCGTTCGGAATGTGGGCGCACGCACATTTGTGTACTATGATGGTGTTTGGATGGACACCACCTTCGATCCTGAATCTATGGATACAGTCAAAGTCGCTTTTTTGTCGGATGATTACTTTGCCTTGTTGGATGCTCGTCCTGAGCTGGCCGCGGCATTCGCACTCGGCGGTCGTGTTATAGCTATGTCAGATGGAATTGCCTATGAGGTGGTCCCCTCGGATGTTGATGCCGACCCTATTGAGATCCCTGAGATTGAGGACTCCAGTGATGGGCCTTCTACCGGTAAAGACGTTTCTCAACAGGAGGAAGGTGGGGACAATTTTGCCTGCTTGCCCAACCTTTTATCTGTGACCCTCTTGCCCGTGGTCTTGTTGTTGTGGCGTTCCCGATCGTGATATGGATGCCTGAAGATACCCTGTACCTGAGAGAAACTTGAGCGTTGACCTTTCCAACATTGGTGTCAACTACCATCAACCAACCGTGAGGGGCTTTCATAAGTAAATGTCACCTTATTGTCCATAGGGTGACATTTACGTTTACACAAATTCGATGATCGTCTGTTGACGATATACCTATTACATGCTATGATAAAGTAAACATTGCTGACGTGCCAGAGCCTGTGCGTGCGTTGCTCCACATATTTATAAAGCCATTATTCTGTTTTTATTGCTGTTATCATCACAACTTTTTAGAGTATTTTTGGCGGTCGTGCCATTTTGGGTGAGCGCAACGCGGGCAGCGGAGCGCTCTTTTTGTATTTCTGGTGGCACCATATAGGAGTAAATGGATGAGCATTGAATTTGTATTTCGAATAATAGGGATGGCTGCCTTTGGAATCCTTTTCGGGTATTGGGGAGCTTCTTTTAGTACCCTGGCAGGTGGTCAGATAGAGCTCTATGCTATCGTGTTTGGCATGGTCGGCGCTCTCATTGGTTTGGTACTCACCCCTTACATCACCATACGACCGCTCCGGTCTATCCGGGGGAAGCTCCTGCAGCAGACACCTCAAGGTCTTTTTGCCGGTTTGGTAGGATTAGTAGTTGGGTTACTCATTGCCGCACTACTTTCCTTCCCTTTATCATTATTACCCTCCCCCTTTGGAAAAGTACTACCTTTTGTTGGTGTTTTGTTGTTTGCTTATTTTGGTGTTGCACTTTTCATCATACGTCAACATGATATTGTGGCCATGTTACGTGTATTCGCACCAGGCCAGAGCGGAGGCGTTCTGGCAGGGGGGGATTCTAAACAGCGGAAAATATTGGTAGATACGAGTGTACTGATTGATGGTCGCATAGCGGATGTTGTCAAGACGGGTTTTCTTAGTGGTTCGTTGATAATTCCGCGGTTTATCCTCAATGAGTTACAGTATATTGCTGATTCGGCAGATAATGTCCGGAGGCAACGTGGTCGCCGAGGGTTGAACGTAATCGCGGATTTACAAAGTGATCCAGTGATGCCTGTGATAATTAGCGACATAGACATTGAGGGGGCGCGAGATGTGGATGATAAACTAGTATTATTGGCGCGCAAGTTGCGTTATCCTATAATGACCAATGATTACAACCTCAACCGGGTAGCCGAACTCCAAGGTGTGGTAGTGCTTAATGTCAACGAGTTGGCTAACGCTGTAAAGACGATCTTGCTCCCAGGTGAACGTATGGAAGTGAGAATCATGCAGGAGGGTAAGGAAACAGGCCAAGGTGTCGGTTATCTGGAGGACGGTACAATGGTTGTAGTAGAGAGCGGTTTGGATTACTTGCAGAGGCAAATCCGGGTTGAGGTAACCAAAGTTTTACAAACCGCAGCCGGACGCATGATATTTGCTCGACCCATGGAAGAGGAATAGAAAGGTTATAAGGAGAATTATCTATGGCGTTACATGTATACAACACTTTATCAAGGCAGAAAGAGATATTCGAAACGGTAGAGCCTAATAAAGTAAAGATGTATGTGTGTGGCCCGACGGTATACGACAAAGCCCATGTCGGACATGCTATGTCAGCAATGGTTTTTGATATTATCCGCCGGTATCTGGAATATCGTGGTTACCAAGTTGATCATGTTATGAATTACACGGATGTGGATGATAAGGTCATCCTGCGAGCACAGCAGGAGAGGGTTGAGCCCTTGGCTCTCGCAGAGAAATACGTAAGGGAGTTTCAGCACCACATCGAAGACTTAAAATTGTTACCCGCGACGAAGTACCCGCGTGCGACCCAAGAAATAGACAACATTATAAAAATGGTGAAGGGATTGGAGGAAAAAGGGTTTGCTTATGTGGTAGAGGGGGATGTGTATTTCAGAGTAAGTCGCGATGAGGGTTATGGCAAACTTTCCAGACGAAATTTAGAAGATATGCATGCTGGCAGTCGCATCGGTGTGGATGAGCGTAAAGAACACCCCATGGATTTCGCTTTATGGAAATCTTCTAAACCTGGGGAACCGTCATGGGATAGTCCTTGGGGGCTGGGGAGACCAGGTTGGCATATTGAGTGTTCAGCCATGAGTTTGAATCATCTGGGTGATCAGATAGATATCCATGGTGGTGGTAATGATTTAATTTTTCCCCACCATGAGAACGAGATCGCGCAAACTGAGAGTCTGACAGGCAAGCCCTTTGCCCGGTATTGGATACACAATGGTATGCTACAGCTCTCAGGAGAGAAGATGTCGAAGTCGCTGGGGAATCTGGTGACGGTTGAAGAGTTTCTATCCAGTCATGAAGCAGACGCTTTACGGATGATGGTGCTTAATGCAAGCTACCGTTCTCCGCTTACTTATAATGAAACCGTTGTTGAGCAAGCCGAACGTGCCTTGGAGCGCCTCCGTCTGGCTCTTAAGCCCGCTTTTGAGGAGGCGCAGGGAGCACCTGAAGGGACTGTCGCATCACTGAGAGATCAGGTGAAACAGACTTATCAAGGTTTCGTGGAGTCCATGGATGACGATTTTAACACCGCGGGTGCTTTGGGTTATCTCTTCGATTTGGTAAGGATAATAAACCAATCCCGGGATGCAGGTGCTACCATGGAGACACTGAAGCCTGCTCAGGAGGCTTTATGCGAACTGGCTGGCGTGCTTGGGTTGGAATTGGAAGTTGATAGGGAGATTGGCAGGCAAATCGCACCTTTTGTGAACCTGCTTGTTGATGTTCGTATGGAGTTACGCCAGCGCAAACTTTGGAACCTCGCAGATAAAATTCGCAATCGTTTGGCAGACATGGGGGTGATTCTAGAAGATGTTCGGGAGGGAACGACCTGGCGATGGGAATAGATGTTCTCGATTTCAGGCATTAGTTCGTCATGAGTGAGTGGATTTACGGTAGAAATCCGGTATTCGAGGTGTTGCGTGCGGGGAGACGGAAGCTCTTTCAACTTCATTTGGCTTCGGGGGTACAGGAGAAGGAAATCGTATTGAAAATCCTGCATTTGTGTGAACAAAGGCGGGTAAAAGTCTTACGCGTTGCACGCGCCAAGATGGATTCCTTGGCACCGAATCATCAGGGTGTAATGCTAGAAGTGGGGGATTACTGCTATGCCAGCTTGGAAGACATGGCAGAATTATCCCAGGTGAGGAAGGAGTCATTATTTTTGTTGATTTTAGATGCCATGCAGGACCCTCAGAACTTCGGTGTGTTGTTACGTACTGCGGAGGCTGTTGGTATTCATGGAGTTCTGCTTCCCTTGCGCCACGCGGTTCAAATCACCCCAGCAGTTGTGAATGCCTCATCTGGAGCTTGTGAGCATCTGTTGATAGGGAAAATGAACTTGGCTCAAGCCCTCCGGAAGATAAAATCTTTGGGAACATGGGTTTACGGTTTAGAGAGTGATCCCCAGGCGGTACGTTTAGACAAAACAGACCTCTCTGGTTCGATTGCGCTTGTGGTGGGGAGCGAGGGGCAGGGAATGCGTCGGTTGGTACGCGAACATTGTGATCAGTTAGTATGTCTCCCCATGCGAGGTAAGGTTGAGTCTTTAAATGCGGCCGTAGCCGGATCTATTGCTTTATATTTCGCTTGGAGCCAAAAAAATTTTGAGGATAAGGTTGACGGTATAAAGAAGTATTGATAAACTTTCAGTTCGTGCCTCCTGGCTTTTGGGGCTGTTTTTGTTATCTTGCCCCTGTAAATAGCCTTTGGTATAATGCTTGCCGCTTCAAGGAGAACGGATGGTGCCGACGTAGCTCAATCGGCAGAGCAACCGCCTTGTAAGTGGTAGGTTACGGGTTCAAGTCCCGTCGTCGGCTTCCGGTTTAGTCGGATAGTCTTGAAGTCCAATAGTCTAGTGGTCAGAAGAAACTGACCGATATCAGACTATGAGGCTGGTTGACTGCCGGACTAACCTGGGCGGTTACCCAAGTGGCCAAAGGGGGCTGACTGTAAATCAGCTGGCAGACGCCTTCGGAGGTTCGAATCCTTCACCGCCCACTTGTTTTGTCTGATAATCAGATGGTTGAATAGTCTCACAGGTTCATCATCGCAAGGTCAGACTACCATACCATGACTATCAGACTGCGAGATCGGCTGCCCTCATAGCTCAGTCGGTAGAGCACGTTCTTGGTAAGAACGGGGTCAGGGGTTCAAATCCCCTTGAGGGCTTTAAAGGCTTATCAAAACGAAAAAATTACGCAAGGAGAAAGAAGCACATGGCTAAGGAGAAATTTGAGCGGAGGAAGCCGCACTTGAATGTAGGGACGATGGGGCACATCGATCATGGGAAGACGACGTTGACGGCGGCGATCACGAAGTACTGTTCGTTTCTGGGGATGGGGGAGTACCGGCCGTTTGAGAGCATAGACAATGCGCCGGAGGAGAAGGAGCGGGGGATCACGATCAACATCGCGCATGTGGAGTACGAGACGGAGAAGCGGCACTATGCGCACGTGGA
>JBFLVL010000018.1:0-69159 GCA_040758495.1 Chloroflexota bacterium | reverse complement strand
GATGATGATGAATCCCAGAGATGATATTATCCTTTGGCTGTTAGAGGGCGATCCGGCTGTTCGCTGGCAGACCCTGCAGGATTTACTAGAAGAGGACACTCCCAGGGTGGTACGTGAACGGGAGAGAATAGCCACCGAGGGATGGGGAGCTCGTTTCTTAGCGCTTCAGGATGCCGCGGGAACCTGGGGAAATGGGCTGTATTCCCCCAAGTGGATATCTACGACCTACACCATGCTTACATTATGGCGCCTGGGCCTCCCCTGGCATAACCCCCAGGCCCAAAAGGGTTGCCATTTGTTGCTAGAGAGGGGTTTTTACAAGGATGGAGGTATCAACTTCTCCAGCACCATCAAGTACAGCGAGACCTGTATAACCGGGATGGTGCTCGCCTTACTATCCTATTTTAGATACCCAGATGATCGTGTTCACCACCTGGCGGAGCATTTATTAGGCCAACAGATGCACGATGGTGGCTGGAATTGCCAGTCCTATAGGGGCGCTACCCACAGTTCGTTCCACACCACCATTTCGGTGTTGGAAGGATTATTTGAATATGAAAAAGCTTTTCCAGAGCATGCTGCGTTGGTGCAGGAGGCTCAAGCCCGCGGACGCGAATTTTTGCTCGTTCACCAGTTGTACCTCTCACACCGCACGGGAGAAGTTGTAGATGGACGCCTGACACGTTTCCCCTTCCCACCGCGCTGGTACTACGATGTGCTGAGAGCCCTGGACTACTTCCAGGCCTGTAATGCAGGAGGCGACGAGCGGTTGAAAAATCCCATTGAATTATTGAAGAAGAGGCAAAAGCCGGAAGGGTACTGGATACTCAACAGTGGTCCTCGTGGGCGTATTTTCTTCGAGATGGAAAAGGCGAGGGAACCCAGCCGCTGGAACACCTTACGCGCTTTGCGAGTGCTCAGGTGGTGGAAAAACGGTAAATCGTGCTAAAGAACGGCCCTGCCCGGATTAACGCCCTGGCGTATGGATAATAGTCATTGTTAAGAGTATGGCGTATTGACCGAAGCGTTGTTAGAAAAACCACAAATGCAACATTGTGTTACACTCAGAGAAGAACGAGGACAGCCGTGACCGGAATCGAGGTAGATGTTCAACTCCTAAAAGAAGTCATGATTGACGAGGTCTTCAAGGCACTGGGGGTCTCAACCGCAGGCTGGGCTCGACGACGCCTTGGACCCATCTTTGCCACAGCGACCGAACGCTTTGCCCGTCTGGGAGTGGGCTTCGATCAGCAGGTGGCTGAATTCGGCTTCTGCCGGGCTGCGCAATGGGTGCTGACAAATTTTGTGCGCGAGGTAACCACGGCGGGCGGTGAAGACATCCCGGATAGAGGCTCGCTCCTGGTTGTCTCTAATCATCCGGGGACGTATGATGCGCTGGTCATCGCCTCGCGACTTCGCCGCGACGACTTGAAGATCATCATCGGTGATATCCCATTCCTGTGCAACCTCCCGCGCGCTAAGCAGCATTTCCTCTCACTGACCGAGGATATGCACATGCGTATGGGTGTGGTGCGGACTGGCATCCGCCACCTGCTGGAAGGCGGGGCGCTGCTGGTTTTCCCCAGCGGACGCATTGACCCCGATCCGGCTGTATGGTCAGAAGCACCCAGGCACCTGGAAAGTTGGTCGCCAAGTGTGGAATTATTCCTGCGAAAAGTCCCTCAAACCAGATTGTTGATCACCATGGTCAGCGGGGTACTCTCCGCGAAGTGGGCGCGCAGCCCAATCACCTGGCTGCGGAAGGAGGGCCTCGACCGACGCAGGCTGGCCGAGTTTAGCCAGGTCATCCAGCAATTGTTATCGCCTGGCAGGTTACTGCTCTCCCCGAGTATCTCCTTCGCCCCTCTGATGACCACTGCTGACCTGTACGGAGGAGAGGGTTTGCTACAAACTGTCGTTTCCAGAGCACAATCTTTGCTCAGCAAACACATGGCCTGGGTGATGCCCAAGCAATCAAATGTAACCCCACCTTGAGCCTATGGTTGTGCCGTAATGGAGGAAGGTTAATGAAGACTGTTTTGATAACAGGTATCAGCGGTAGTGACGTGAAAGGCTTTGCTGAAGCCTGCACAGAAGCCGGCAATCGGGATGGCAGGTTGCATTGGGTCCATCTCCGTTTTTCGGACTTGTTGTACGAAGTGGATACCATGCACGGCAAGCTTTCCTACGGTGATTGGGAGAACAGCATCCTGAAGCGTGGTACTGCCCTGCCCCACCTGCGAAATGCTGCCTACGACCGTCTGCTTGAGCTGAAAGAAGAGCTGGCAGAGAACGAAAAGTCCAAACAAGAGACGGTACTGCTCGTGTCTACCCATGCCACTTTCTGGTATCGTAAGACCCTGCAAGCCGGTTTGGATTTAAGCCGTTTGCATGAACTGAACCCAGACATGTTCGTGACCATTGTGGACGACGTGGAGAAAATTTGGGATCGCCTGTTGGCGACCGACCAGCCGCGCTGGCAAGAAGTCAGCCTGATTGATATTTTAGAGTGGCGTGAGATTGAGATTTTCATGACCGAACAACTGGCCCGGGTTGCCTCCCAGGATGGCATCGCCAAACCGTTTTATGTCCTGCCCTGCGCCCAACCCCCTGAATCGCTGGTCCGAATTCTGGCTGATCCCGCTACCCTGAGATTGTACCGATCCTATCCGATGACGTTTGTCACCAGCCGCCCAGAAGTGCAGCAGGAAGCTGATGACATCGGGGCCCAACTTGAAGAAGTGGCAGTGCTATTTGACCCTGCGGATTTGGAAGATTGGGGGCTGAAGGATGAACTCAAGCATCGTTATCAGAAGTGGTGTGAGCAACACGGCTACACATACAGCGGCGTCGAATGGGAAGACATCGAGAGACACCTGCGACATCAAACGGTATCCAGAGATCACCGCATGATTGATCAATCGCACAGCATCGTGGTGTATTACCCCGAATTAGATTATTGGACAAGGAAAGAGGAGAAATATATCCCCGCTTCACTGGTGCCTTTCTCTTCGGGGGTTCTGGATGAGATGCAATATGCTACACAACATGGGAAGGACGTTTACCTTATTTGGACCTCGGAGCGGGACGCCGGTCCGTTTTTACCCACCATCTATTCGGAGAAATTTGCTTCTGGTGAGGAGTTAATTGCCTTTCTGAAATCGAAGCGGGGAAGTGAGTAGCAACTAGGGTCAAGCGCCTCAAGCTACCCCCATCTGGTAACATCCGAAAGATTTTCCTCTTTCCCTCACCGCCGTCAACGAAAGCATTGCCAGATGTTGGGGTTGGCTGTGTGTTGACCGCCATATCTGGGATATTCGGTGGACTTTTTTGCATCTTTTTTTACATAATGATAGAAAAACCTGAAAATTCAACCACTTTTCAGCTCATTTTGGACTGGACAAAAAATATATCGTGTATAATAGCTCCCATTAAGTAAAGTATGTGTTTTATTAATTAACGGGTCGCCTTTCACGATAATTATATAGCGGCAATTTTGGTCAGATTCAATACAAGGGTCACATCTGTAAGCAATGGTCTCTATTGAAGATAACGAAAAACAGATCCAGAGTTTGCAAAGATACTCCTCGGATGAGGATCAGTTGTACCAGTTGACCTCAGTTGGGAGCCAATCGGTGATATCTGGCTCTCCAGAACTGTTACCCAAAGATTACGAACGATGGGCGCGGGCAGCGCTCACACTTATGGGGGGAATGACAGCAATTTTCAACTGTCGTCAAATCGAACACATTCTGGAAGTAGCTCAAAATTTTTCTGTCAGCATGTATGAAATGGAATCAGGCAGGCTGTGGAAGTATGATGAGATCAAAGGGCAACTCAGTCCGTGGACTAATTGGAGTCACTCGGAAGCCCCAACATCCAATGGCACGTTGATCGGTATGTTGATGGAGAGGATTTTGCTTCCCAACCAACCTGCCTGTTGGTGTGTTGATGCTCCTGAAATAGATGAAGAAGTTAAACAACTGCTTCAAAGGATTGGCGTCTCAACTCTGGTGGCGATTCCCATTTATGTGCACGATCGGCCTTTTGGTTTGCTCCAACTACAGGATGGAAGGTCTGGGCTAGATATCAGCGAGCAATATCTGGCTTTGGGGGCATTGCTAGTCAAACACACAGAGATGGCTGTAGAACGCGCTCGCCTGGCTGAAGATGTTGAAAAGCGTTTAGACATCCTGGAGACACTCCGACAACTCAGCCTGAAGTTAACCTCTCATCTTGACATTTCGAAAGTGTTGAGCGAGATACTGGAGAGTGCCGTGGTGTTACTGGGTGGGGAAGTACGTACCACCCATATTTTCTTTTACGAAAACGGAAAGCTGGGATTTGCTGCTGCCTGGGACATCATGGGAAAGCTGACGAGCCCCTTCTCCCAACCTCGCCCCCAAGGCTTGACCTATACTGTGGCACGTCGTGGTGAAGCCATACTCGTGCCAGATATGCGCGATCACTATCTGTTTAAGGATACCCCTAAGGATTGGGAGGGCGCCATCATTGGCTTACCGCTCAAGATTGGCGAGCGCGTTGTTGGGGTGATGACGATTTCAAATCGCCAGCCTTATGCCTTCACCGAAGACCATCTTCGTATTTTGCACCTGTTAGCTGATCAAGCTGCCATTGCCATTGAAAACGCGCGCCTGCATGACCTGATCAGCAAACAGGCGTTCACCGACCCGCTAACCGGTATCCCTAATCGGCGGGCGTTTGATAAACGGTTGGACGAAGAAGTTCGGCGCGCCAAGCGTTACAACCGGGTATTCACCCTGATCATGATGGACATAGACGGTTTTAAAAAGATAAACGACCGTTATGGCCATCCTCAGGGAGATAAGGCTTTACAACTTGTGGCTAATAACATATACATGACGCTTCGCGATACGGACTTCCTGGTGCGGTTTGGGGGTGATGAGTTTGCAGTGATACTCCCAGAAACAAATAAGGAAGCGGCACAGTTTGTGGCTAAAAAGATTGTCCATAATGTAGGCTCATCACTCATAGATTTGGGTGACTCCCTACCGATTTCATTAAGCTTGAGTGTGGGTCTGTCTGAATATCCCCGAGATGGCACTACAGTAGAAGAATTATATTACACCGCTGATAAGGCGTTGTACAATGTGAAGAACGGTAACAACGCTCATTAGTTGGTTCCCGAGGGGGAAAAGCGGTGTCCCCTGTGAATCCTGAAATTTGACCTGGTTGCCTCCCCAAAACTACAAACCGGAATTTGAGGTTGATCTCGTTATATGGGCATTTTACTCGCCCTGCCACTCCGGTTTGCGCTTTTCAGTGAACGCACGCATGCCTTCCTTTTGGTCACGGCTGGCGAAAAGGAAATAGAAGGCCCGGCGCTCGTCTCTCAATCCATCGGAGAGCAGGGATTCGAAGGCATGGTTGACTGCTTCCTTTCCCAGGCGCAAAGCCAACGGAGCGCGCGCCGCGATCTCCGCAGCGAGTTTCAAGGCTTCTTCAAGGTACTCCGTCACAGGCACCGTGCGGTTTATCAGACCAAAGCGTAGGGCTTCTTCCGCGGTCAGGGTTCGGTTATTCAGCACCATTTCCATCGCAAGGACTTTCCCCACTGCCCGCGTGAGGCGTTGTGTGCCCCCTGCGCCAGGGATCACACCCAGGTTGATCTCAGGCTGTCCAAAGCGCGCTGTTTCGGAAGCCACGATCATGTCGCAAGACATGGCCAGCTCGTTCCCACCGCCCAAACACCAACCGGAAACCGCGGCGATGATTGGTTTCTTGATTCGCATAATGCGATCGAATGGGGCAATCTGGTCACCAGTGAGCATATCCACAGCGGAGGCATCGGCCATTTCTTTAATATCTGCGCCCGCCGCGAAGGCGCGCTCATTACCCGTGATTACCATTGCGCCAATGGTCTCATCGGCGTCAAATGTTTCCAGCGCATCCATGAGTTCACTCATCAATGTGTGGTTGAGCGCGTTGAGAGCCTCTGGGCGGTTTAGGCGGATAAGACCTACACGGTCTTTCGTTTCGATGAGGATAGTTTTATAGTTGCTCATGTTGATTCCTCTGAAATGTAGGTGAGTTTCGAGTCAGATTATCCCATGTTTTGAGGGGTTTGCCAATTTTGTCTCCTTCGGGAAGTTTAAAGTTGCTCTCCCTTGCCTGGGCAATGCCTATGTGGCACAATTGCCCCAGTTATGACCCGTCGCTGGCTTTTTTTCCTTTTGTCTATTTTGGTGGGCCTGGTTGTAGGGGGAATCTATGGCTGGATAATAAACCCCGTTGAGTATGTGGACACCACACCAGATACCCTACGGGCCGATTACAAAGCCGATTATGTATTAATGGTAGCTGAAATCTACCAAGTGGAAGGAGATCCAGCCTTAGCCGCACGACGCCTGGCCGTGTTAGGCGATGCCCCCCCTCTTACTCTGATAGAGCAAGCTCTACGTTACGGCGCCGAGATTGGCTACTCGGACATGGATTTGGTCAAACTGAGCAGGTTAGCCAAGGCGGTTGCCTTTTGGACCCCGGAGGCTACTGCACCGTGAAAGATGAGCGGGGACCGTGGTACTTGATTACCGGTTTTATCTTGGGGGTGGGATTGGGATTGCTTTATTCTTGGGTAATTTCTCCACTGGAGTATGTGGATACCGCCCCGTCCTCCTTGCGTGCGGATTTCAAGGATCGTTACCGGGTGTTGATTGCGGAAGCCTATGCTGCCAATGGGGACATGAACAGAGCCCAGGCACGGTTAGCCCTATTAGCGGATGAAGACGTAAACCGCGCTTTGGCTATTCAGGCCCAACAGACCATGGCAGAGGGTAACTTCCCTGAGGAGGCCCGTGCTCTAGGTCTACTGGCCGCGGCCTTGGGGCGACTTCCCACCGCTCCCTTTGTAATGGCTGTGGTTTCCCCTACTCCCTACTTCACCATCTCCCCCTCCACCACACCGGAGAACACACCTACAGTGACTCCTTCTCCGGTGATCAAGATTGTACCTACTCACACTCCAACCTTTACCCAACTTCCCGAACTTTCGCTTACCCCCACACAGACAGCAACACCAAAACCTTCACCTACACCCACCCCGACCCTGGGGGCCCCGTTTGTAGTAAAAGATAAAGTCGTATTATGTGATCCAGGACTTGGCGCCCCCCTCATCCAAGTGTGGGTGGAGGATGTAGACGGTAAACCCATCCCAGGTGTGGAGATCGTTATCTATTGGGTTGAAGGAGAAGAGCATTTCTTCACTGGTCTCAAACCAGAAATCGGATGGGGATATGCCGACGTCCTCATTCAGGCTGGAGTGGACTATACATTACAGATCGCCTCTGGCGGGGAACCGGTATCCGCACTGGTAGCCCAGGAGTGCACGACAGCGGGAGGCAACCGCTATTGGGGAAGTTGGAACATCGTTTTTGCCCAGCCCTAAACCCAGCCTCTGAGGACTGTATTCAACTGGTTACAGTTCTCTTGATTGAAGCGAGCCAAGCCGCCAGGCTAACGCTGAGAACCGTCGGGCTACTCTGTTATTAGCCACAGCAATAGCTATGGCTTTGCGGTTGCCGATCAGCACACAGATTTTTTGAGCGCGGGTGACTGCAGTATACAGCAGGTTGCGTTGCAGCATGATGTAATGCTGAGTGATGAGGGGGACAACTACAGCAGGAAACTCTCCGCCCTGGCTTTTATGCACCGAAACAGCATAGGCCAGCACCCACTGATCGGCTTCACTCCAGTCGTAGGTTACTGTGCGATCTTCAAAATTTACACTTAATGTGTGTTCAACAGCAGATATATCCGTGAGCTCCCCCATGTCGCCGTTGAATACTTCGTAAAAGTAATTGTTTCGGATCTGCATTACGCGATCCCCCACACGAAAACGCTGACCGAAGAATGTTTGTTCGGGTTTAGTGGAAGATGCGGGGTTAAGCGCCGCTTGCAGGCGGTCGTTCAGGGTGTTTACCCCCGCTGGGCCGCGGTACATGGGAGAAAGCACCTGAATCTCCTTAGGGGGATGCAAACCAAACTTGGAGGGTATACGATTGCAAACCACATCCAGCACCCAATTGGCAGCTTCTTCGGCGTTCTGTGCGGGGAAGAGGAAGAAATCCTGGCTGGTTTGAGGGAACAACGGCATTTTGCCCTGGTTGATACGATGGGCGTTGGTGATAATCTGCGAATCAGCCGCCTGGCGGAAGATGACGTCCAGTCTAGTAACGGGTACCAGCCCGCTGTCTATGACCTCGCTGAGCACGTTACCTGCACCCACGGAGGGTAACTGGTCTACGTCGCCGACAAGCAACAGGTGGGTTCGGGGTCGGAGGGCTTTGAGCAAATGATGGGCCAGCAGGAGGTCTAGCATGGAGACCTCGTCTACAACCAGCATGTCTACAGAAAGGGGATTGTGTTCGTTGAGTTTGAACCCCTCGGTGGGAGAGTAACCCAACAGGCGGTGGATGGTGCTCGCAGGACAACCGGTGGCTTCGGAAAGGCGTTTGGCCGCGCGCCCCGTGGGAGCTGCCAGAGCGTAGCGCTTTCCCATTTCGTCCAGAGCGGCGATCAAGGCGTGGATGGTCGTGGTTTTTCCAGTACCCGGTCCGCCGGTGAGCACACTGACAGGGTGAGTAAGTGCAGTATTTACCGCAGAACGTTGTTCAGCAGATAGCCTTTCATCGGGACACTGGGGCAGCCCGCCAATACTGATAGGCGCCTGGGCCAATTTTCGCAGGTTGTTTGCCAGGCCGGTCTCGCTGTAGAAGAAAGGTGTTAGGTATACAGCCGGGGTGTAGTACTCTGCTGCGGTCTCGCGCACCACGCCGAATTCCGGGTCCGCTGCGCCCGTGGGGGGAGGCAGGTGGTCACAATGGACGCGGTCAGCCGCGGTCAGCCGTTCCAGCGCAAAGGTTAACCCATCAGCATCTACAGCTAACAACTCAGCAGCTTTGGTCTGCAAGAGATCACGAGGCGCATAAACGTGGCCGTCCTCTGACATCTCGTTGAGGCAATAGAGCAAGCCAGCTTCAAGGCGGGAGGGATGGTCCGGGGGCAAACCGAGGGATTGAGCCAGGCGGTCTGCGGTTTTAAAGCCCACACCAAAGATATCGTAACTCAGGCGGTAAGGGTCGTTCTGTACTACCTCGAGGGATTGATCACCGTAATTTTTGTAGATTTTGATCGCCAAGTTGGTACTGACGCCATGCGCGTGCAGGAAAAGCATAATGTCTTTTACCTGCCTCTGCTCTTCCCACGCGGTTAGAATTTGTTGCGATCGTTTGGGTCCGATGTTGGGGACTTCGATGAGGCGTTCAGGGTGCTGTTCAATGACCTCCAGTGTTTGGGCCCCAAAGTGGTCCACAATGTTTTCAGCGAGACGGGGTCCAATGCCTCTGATCAGACCGGAGCTCAAATAGCGCTTTATGCCGCTCACAGTTGCGGGGAGCGTCAGCTCGCAGACCTCCACTTGAAATTGAAGGCCATACTTTGGGTGCTTGACCCACCGTCCGCTCAGTTGTACATGCGTGCCCGGAGAGATTTCCGGCAAGTTGCCAACGACCGTCACCAGATTTTGGCTATCGAGGTCGGGGATATTGCGCTGCTCAGGTCGGACATTCAGCACACTGTAGCCGGTTTCAGGGTTGTAGTATACGATGCGCTCAACAGAGCCGGAAAGGTTGTCCATGCGTACAATAAATGGTCAGTCAGGAAACGAATAGGTGTTCAGGCAGCCGGGCAAATAGCAAAAAACCCGGTGGGCGCTGTCACCGGGTTTTAATACGGATGTGGTTCAGGGCATGGGATTGTTTTGTGCCCAGTCGTTGCCCAAATAGAGGACAATGTCGAAGGAGCTTTCAGGATCGTAGCGGTTGAAGATTTTGTAGTGGTTGATGTTCATTAATTCCACCAGAAACTCTACTGTGTAGGGATTGCCTGTGTAATCAATAATGGTGGTAGTAGTATACAGTTGGTCAGCGTTGGTAATCTCCGCCACGATAACCCCTTGCTCTTGGAGGAATTCAGCGGTACTTGCCGCAAGCCCTGCCGTGTAGGTACCATTGCGCACGGATATTTTCGCATCCTCCGCCTGGAGCAATTCCTTCGAGCTCATGTTGTTAATTACCGGGTTGGCAACCCCGGGGGAGGAAAATATCTCATCCCGTAGGAGGCGGATTTCATCTGGAATGGGCTTGAGGATATCCAGACCATCGGGAGATATTCCGAAGGTGACTTGTCCCGGACCGATGATGCCGCGTTTGATATTTTCTTCTGGTATGCCTTGAACGAGTAATGCCAGTTTGATGGCCTGATCCAGACTGAGGTTGGTATGGATTCCGCTGGAGAGCTCCCGGTACAGGGTGGGAGCTTTGGCAATCAACGTCGGTGCCATGTTTAAATTCAGAATGCGGTCACGGATTGCCAGGATGATTTGATGCTGACGCTGGGCGCGGTCGAAGTCGGAGCCTTCTGTGTTTCGGGCACGAGCATAGGCCAGCGCGTGGTCGCCAGGCAGTACCTGAAGGCCAGGTTTTAGCTTTTTGATGGTTTCCCTGCCATCACCGATCAGGTCAATGGTGATCTTTTCAGGGACATCAACCAACACACCACCAATCTCGTCAATGAAGCGTACAAACGCAGAAAAGTCAATCTGGGCATAGAACTGGATAGAAACACCCAGAAGTTGTTTCACCGTCTCGATAGCCAAACCCGGTCCACCACCTGGTAGTTGGAAGGCCTCCCCCAATTGATAGGCGGTATTGATCTTACCGTAACCAAAGCCAGGTATGTTTACCCACAAATCACGAGGGATCGAGAGCATCCCCGCGGTATTGGTGACCGGGTCTACGGTAAAGAGGATCATAGTATCTGTGCGAGGAGGGCCCTCTCCTGCTTCCCAATCGCGATAATCCAGGCCCATAACCAGGATGGTCACCCGGCTGGCTTTGTCCCACGCTTCGGGTGTGGGACCTGTAACGGGCTGTAAAGGTTCATCGGATGGGACAACGGGGCCACCAGTTTCGTTCTGTTCTGGTGTAGAGGTTTTGAGTACCGGAGCACCAGGTAAATTGGTGAAACTCCATTGGGCAACCAGGTCGCGTGCGGTAACGAACGCTAGATATGCTGTGACACTGGCCGCGATCAGAAAAGCGATGAGCAACCCCCGCACCATTGGATCGGTGGTGAATGAAGTTTTAGAGGACGAATTCATACGTGACATTTTCCATGATAATAACTTTCTTCTGGTTTAAGCTGCGTGATTATATCACGGTGGGTAGAAACCTGTGTGAGGTAGAATATAAGCAGGACGATGTCCCTGATAACAGCTACCGATTTATCCAAATACTATGGCGCACAAGAGGTGTTCATGGGAATCTCTCTGAGCATCCCGGTGGGCGCCCGCATTGCCCTGGTGGGACCCAACGGCGTAGGCAAGACGACCTTATTCCGTATTTTGGTGGGTGAGGAGCAGCCCTCGGAGGGAGTGTTGCAGCGGGCGCGCAACTTGCGCATCGGTTACCTGCCCCAAAATGGGCACTTCACCACCCAGCAGACCCTTTGGGAGGTGTGCCTGGATACGTTTGGGCGATTAATTTCCATGCAGGTGAACCTTGCCAAACTCGAGGCCGCCATGGGCGATTCGATCCAGGCCGAAACCGCCCTGGAACGTTACGGTCCATTACAGGAGGAATTTGAGCGTCTGGGTGGCTACACGTATGAAGCCCACATGCGCCAGGTACTCTCAGGTTTGGGATTCACTCCCCGGCAGTACAACCGCCCGATTACCCAACTCTCCAACGGCCAGCGCACGCGCGCCTTGCTGGCCCGGCTGCTGCTCGAAGACAACAACTTGCTTGTGTTAGATGAGCCCACAAACCACCTCGACATTCAAGCCATAGAGTGGCTGGAAGGGTATCTCAACCAATGGGAGGGCACGGTGCTGCTAGTCATGCACGACCGCTATTTCCTGGATAAGGTAGCGCATACGATCTGGGAACTTGGCCCTTTTGGGTTAGAGAGCTATCGGGGGAACTATAGCGATTATGCTCAGCAGAGGGAGATAAAGTGGGAGCGCCGACAGGATATCTTCGCTGCAGAAAAAACCCGTATGGAGAAGGACCTCGACTACATCCGCCGCAACATTGCTGGGCAAAACACGAATCAGGCCAGAGGCAGGCTGCGTCGGCTGAGCCGCCAAATCGAGGCCGTGGAAAAAGGTGGTTTTCAAGCCTTAAAGAGCAAAAGCTGGGCGCGAACAGCAGAGGAATTGGAAGTTGCCGGTCGCGTGTTACGGGTGGAGGAAGCGACTCAACGACTGAGAGCTTTGCATCTACCCGACCCACGTCCGCAACGCCTCAAGTTGCGTCTGGAAGCCAAAATGCGCTCCGGAGATATCGTGCTACGCACACGTAACCTGGTGGTAGGTTATCCCGACGAGGGTCGGTCACTGTTCGCTGCCCCTGATCTCATCCTCCGTCGGGGTGAATGTGTGGCTGTGATTGGTCCGAACGGTGCAGGGAAGACCACCTTTCTCAAAACCATCCTCAACCAGGTGTCTCCGTTGGGAGGGGAAGTAATTCTGGGTGCCAGCTTACACATCGGCTACCTTGACCAGACCAACGCCAACCTGCACCCCAACCGCTCCCTGCTCGAAGAGATCCAGGAAGCTGCACCCCACCTGTTGGTATCACAGGTGCGCGATTACCTCGCCCGTTACCTGTTCACCGGGGATGATGTGTTCAAAGTTGTCTCGTATCTATCGGGCGGGGAACGCAGCCGACTGGCTTTGGCAAAGCTGGCCTTGACCAAGGCAAACCTGCTACTCCTGGATGAGCCCACCAACCACCTCGACCTGCCTTCTCAAGAAGTCCTCCAAAGCGTGCTTGCAGATTACCCGGAAACGATCATCATGGTTTCGCATGACCGTTATCTGATTGATGTCTTGGCGACTCAAATTTGGGAGATTGATGCGGATGAGGCGTCCTTAGACGTTTTCGTTGGCACCTACAGTGAGAGCCGTGCCCAAACAGAATCACCAGGAGCTTCAGAGGGGTTTGAGCTTGCTGATCGTACCCCAGCAGAGGAGGCGTCCTCGGCGGAGAGCAGGCGGAGTAGTGCACCCCTCAACCCGTATCAGCGAAAGGTTCGATTAGCTGAACTGGAAGCAGAGATTGGATCCTTGGAAGGAGAGCTGTCTGCGCTGGGTGAAAAACTGAGCAAGCCACCACACCATCCCGACGATGTAAGGGAGCTGGGGGAAAGGTATCAGCAGGCTCGGACGAAGCTAGATAGCTTAATAGCTGAGTGGGACAAGTTATCCCAAGAATAGCCGCAGGGTTTTCATTTGGCCTGCGTATCAGGGGCTTCTTCGGTTATTTGCAGGCACTCTCCGCGCCTGACATGGAATACATCGAGGTCACGGGCGACAGTCGTATTGGGGAAGATATCTTGTGCCTCGGCGAGCACATCCCGTTCGCGGTAACGTCTTGAAATGTGGGTAAGGATCAACTGGTGCACGTTGGATTGAGACGCCAGACTGGCGGCCTGGTGTGCAGTAAGATGAGCGTATTTCTGGGCCATTTCCATCTCCGATCTGAGATAAGTGGCTTCGATAATCAACGCATCCGCCCTCTCACAGAAGGCGGTCAGATTTTCTGTGTGGGCAGCGTCACCAACGTGAACCAGCCGAGTGCCAGGCTTGGGTTCACCGAGCACATGATCGGGATGGATTTGGCGACCATCGGGAAGGATGACGGTTTGATTGTTGACCAGGTCTCTACGCCAGGGACCTTCAGGAATGCCCAGAGCTTCTGCCAGATCAGACAAGAAGGGGCGATGTTCT
The DNA here is from genome assembly GCA_040758495.1 of Chloroflexota bacterium. Classification (GTDB taxonomy): domain Bacteria; phylum Chloroflexota; class Anaerolineae; order Anaerolineales; family JBFLVL01; genus JBFLVL01. The sequence goes on along the minus strand of JBFLVL010000018.1, from coordinate 55,328 downwards.
TTTTCCTCGAAGAGAAAACCGAAACAGTCGGGGCCGCGATGTGAGACAGGAAAGGCACTCACGCTGAAATCCTGCGTTTGGAAGATGATGCCTGGTTGTATTTCGCGCAAGTGGATAGTGATGGGAGAGTTCCCTCCCCGCAGCACCACACCAAACAGCAGGTCGTGGATACGTTCCAATGCCCATCCACCGCCAAATATTTCCAGCTCGTCAATGGTTTCCCAGCGCGAAAAGGTGGAAAGCAGCCCGGCTAAACCCAGTATGTGGTCAAGGTGTCCGTGGGTGATCAGGATACGGTTCAGGCGCTTGAACCCTAACCCGGATTTCAGAATCTGGCGTTGGGTGCCTTCTCCACAATCAATCAAAAAACGGTGTTTGTCGTGTATGACGATCTGTGATGAAAGCCCTCTTTGCACCGACGGGGCTGAAGCGGAGGTGCCTAAAAAGACAATTTTGAACAATGTATTCCCTTTCTTTAGTCAGGTGTAGGTTATTGTACCGCGTCTTGCACCAGACCATATGTGCTATAATCCCCGCACAAAACAGTGTTTTTGTGCGGGTAGCACGTATACTTGCGGAACATATCAGGATCGAAAGGGTATTCTTACATGCCAGGTAAAGCGGCTAAAGGTAAAGGCTCGAAAACCCAACGATACAAAAGCCCGGTAGGGAGCAAACCCCCAACCAACCGGAAGAGCAGCATCCCCAAGGTGGTGCCACGGGCGAAAACCACTCCTTCCGCCCACGGGGAGCGCACTCCTCCTGCTCCTGGAGGTGGGCTTTCCTTGGACCGAAAGTTAGACATTGTTGGTGTGCTGTTGGTCCTCTTGAGTGTGCTCACAATTATTGGTTTGTTTTCTTCCAGCCCTAGCAGCCTGACGGGCATCTGGGTGATTTTCTGGAGACGGGTATTGGGATGGGGATTTTTAATCTTACCCTTAGGGTTGTTAGCCTTGGGCTTGTGGCTGGTTCTGCGTAATTTTAAACGCGTTCCCACCTTATCCGTGGAACGGACGGTGGGAATTGTATGGCTCTATATCGTCCTTTTGGCCTGGATGCACTTCTTTTTGTTTGCAGAAACGGCGGACATAGCTTTTGAACGGGCGTCTTTGGGGCAAGGAGGAGGATATATCGGTGCGGGGGTACACGAGGCTTTGAGAGCAGCTCTCGGTGTAGTGGGGGCAGCCATTGCCCTGATTGCCGCTCTGTTGATTGGCCTGGCATTGGCTCTGGATGTATCGGTGGCCGATCTTTTTCGCTGGGTGCAACCTTTCAGGTTGCGGTTGCAAGATTGGTGGGACGAGCATCGTGCTACGCGCGCCACACCGAAGGTAGTTGTGGGTACGGACACCCCCTCAGGGGTGCAAGGGGTAGAAGAACCCGTACAGGTTGGGCTGCCCACCCCGGATACGGCAACCAGCCTCAAATCTCCGGTTGTTACTCCTGCTCGGGAGCAGAAACCACGCAAATGGGTGCTCCCTCCCATTGAAGAGATGTTGGAAAAAGGCAGTGAAATCTCTGCCAACGATGAATTCGACCGCCAACGGGCACACGTCATCGAGGAAACGTTGAAATCCTTTGGTGCACCAGCTCAAGTGGTGGAGATAAACCGTGGCCCGACGATCACCCAATTTGGGGTGGAGCCGGATTTTATCGAAACCCGCGGGCGACGTACACGTGTTCGAGTGGGTAAGATATCTGCTCTGGCTGATGACCTTGCCCTGGCTTTGGCAGCCAAGACCATCCGCGTTCAGGCTCCTGTCCCAGGCAAGGGATATGTAGGCATTGAGGTGCCTAACGAAACAATTTCGCTCGTAGCATTAAGAGACATTGTGGAAAGCGAGGCCTTCAAGCGCCTGAATTCGCCGCTCCGTATTGCATTGGGGCAGGACGTGGCTGGGAACGCCGTAGCGGCTGATCTGACCGCCATGCCACACCTGTTAATTGCCGGGGCTACCGGTTCTGGTAAGTCCGTTTGCGTCAATTCGCTCATCTGCTGTCTGTTGATGTTTAATACCCCGGATGATTTACGTTTTGTCATGGTAGATCCCAAACGAGTGGAACTGACGGATTACAACGGCATACCCCATTTACTCGCACCGGTCGTGGTAGATTTAGAGCGCGTGGTAAACGTGCTAAAGTGGGTGGAGCGGGAGATGGATAGCCGTTACCATAAGTTTGCTGAAGAAGGGGCTCGCAACATGCTTGACTACAACCAACGGATGGAAGCCCGGGGAGAGCGAAAGCTTCCTTATCTAATAGTGGTTGTGGATGAGTTGGCTGATTTGATGATGCTTGCTCCGGAACAGACCGAACGGACCCTGACGCGTTTGGCACAACTGTCGCGGGCGACGGGGGTACACCTGATCATTTCCACGCAGCGCCCTTCTGTGGATGTGGTCACTGGCTTGATAAAGGCAAACTTCCCGGCACGGGTTGCCTTTGCAGTGGCCTCGGGGGTGGACAGCCGAGTGATTCTGGATCAATTGGGCGCTGAACGGCTATTGGGGCGTGGGGATATGCTCTTTCAGGCGCCCGATGCTCCGGCTGCAGTGCGGTTGCAGGGTGTTTATGTGACCGAACATGAGCTTCTGAGTATTGTGCTTTACTGGAAAAGTTTTGCCACACAACCGATTACTGCTACTACCCTAACGCACGGGGTGGTAGATGGACCGCCAGCCGGCGTTCCACTCAAGCAAAAGGCATTCTGGGAAGAAGCGGAAGAGGATGAGAACCTGGATCCGTTGTTTGAGGAAGCGGTAGATGTTGTGAGGCAGCAGAGACAGGCGTCTATATCCATGCTCCAGCGGCGTTTGCGTATCGGCTACACTCGAGCGGCACGGCTGATTGATTCAATGGAAGAGAGAGGAATTGTCTCGCCGCCACTGCCTAACTCACAATCTCGAGAAGTGCTCGATTACGGATAAGCCGTTCCGCGAATGGAGAGTCAGATATGCATGTGCATCTTGGTTCAGGGGCAGGGGGATATGATCAAAAAAGGTTACCGTCCAAATGATGGGGGAGAAGATGGAAAAATATGGCAGTATGGGCTTATAATCAGTGAGATGACATTACGGCGACAAAGCAACCCCTTTGCAGCGCCAGCGAAGTGGATTCCATGGCTATGGATTGGCTTGGGTTTGCTATTGGGTGGATTAACTAGCTGCAACTCCAGGAATGCTGCGGGGGTGGGATTGGCAGCAAATGCTCCAACACCAACATTTATGCCCACTTACCAATGGATAAACCTGCAAACACCTCTGCCTACCTTTACACCCAATATAACCCCAACCGAGACTCAAACACCCAATCCCCGGCCCTCTCCCCTTCCATCTCCGTCACCCGTGACGGGAAACTGTCTTGAGGCCGGGGGACAAATCACCACTGGCAGTCTGAAGACAACCTTACTTCCTCAATCTCTGGAGTATCGCGTTTATCTACCCCCCTGTTACCAGGTGGATACAGAGCGGTTCTACCCTGTGCTTTACCTGATCCACGGGCAATCGTATAACGACGACCAGTGGGACCGCCTGGGGGCAGATGAGACTGCTGACAGATTGATTGCCTCATCTGTAATTCCTCCCTTTATCATTGTGATGCCTCGCGATCGCATCTGGACGCCTCCCTCAGATGATAAGTTTGGAGGGGTTTTAGTAGAGCTGTTGGTGCCCTGGATAGATGCCCACTACAGAACGTTACCCAGTCGCTACTTCCGTGCTATTGGAGGACTTTCGCGTGGCGCCTCCTGGTCAGTGCACCTGGGCTTGAGGTACTGGGGCGTTTTTGGAGCAGTGGGTGCACACAGCCTGCCCCTCTTTTGGACGGACATGAACAACATGGATAAACTGCTGGATGCGATCCCCTTGGAAACGATGCCCCGTTTTTACATAGATATTGGGGACCATGATCTCCAGACACTCATCGATTCCGCCTCCTGGTTTGCCAGCATGTTAGATCAGCGCGGTATCCCCCACGAATGGCACTTGAACTCTGGCAGGCACGAGGAGGAGTACTGGCAATCCCACATGGAGCAATACCTGCGTTGGTACACAGAGGAGTGGTAGAGCAGGCGTAGTGGCTTGCCAGGCACTAAAGGCGTGCTTCCAACAACTAACTTTAAGATAATATAAGACCCATGAAACTGACCATCGAAGAGGTTGAACACATTGCACATCTTGCCCGTCTTAACCTGACGGACGAGGAAAAATCGCTCTATAGGGAGCAGCTTTCCAAGATTTTGGAATATGCTGCCCGTTTGCAGGAAGTAGACACTAGCGACATTGCTCCTACCTCCAGCGTCCTACCCCTGCGCAGCAGGTTAAGGGATGACCAGCCACACCCTGGCTTATCAAGAGATGAACTTTTCTCCAATACAGCGGACGCGGAAGCCAACCAATTCCGCGTGCCTCCCGTTTTAGAGTAACACAAACTCCTTTTCATTTTTGGGGTCAGGATTAGTTGTTACTTGTGAAGATGTAGATTGGATGGACGAACTCACTGACCTTCCCCTGAATGACCTTGTATCTGGACTGCGGGCTGGGGAATTCTCGAGCCGGGAGTTGACCCAGGCTTTTCTAGATCGCGTCGAGCGTTTTGAGCCCTGGATACACGCGTTTATATGCCTAGTACCAGAAGCAGCCTTGGCTCAAGCCGACCAGGCAGATGAGAAGCTTGCCCGCTGGCGAAAGAATGCAGACACACCCCTTCCCCAACTCCTCGGTGTGCCCATAGCGATAAAAGATGTGCTCACGGTTGCAGGCCTCCCATGCACATGCGGTTCGAAAATATTAGAGGGCTTTGTTCCCCCGTACAACGCCACTACAGTTGACCGCCTGTTAAAGGCTGGTGTGATTGTTTTGGGCAAGACGAACATGGACGAGTTCGCCATGGGCTCCTCGACGGAGAACTCTGCTTATGGTGTGACACATAACCCGTGGAATCTGAAACGTGTTGCTGGTGGGTCGAGTGGTGGCAGTGCGGCTGCGGTGGCTGCTCGCATGGCCCCTCTCGCTTTGGGCACCGACACAGGTGGCAGTGTCCGTCAGCCTGCTTCGTTTTGCGGGGTGACGGGTTTAAAGCCGACGTATGGAAGGGTATCCCGTTACGGGTTGGTGGCTTATGGTTCTTCGCTAGATGTGGTAGGTGCTTTGGGACGTACTGCCGAAGAGGTCGCGCGCCTCTTCCCTATTTTTTCCGGTCACGATCCAAAAGATGCAACCACTGTAGAGGTCTCGTCCCCGGAGATCACATTCAAAGGTGTAGAGAGTATCAAAGGGTTGCGTATTGGGGTACCGGATGAGTACTTCGTCGGTGGCATCCAAAACGATGTGGAGGAAGCGGTCAAGGAGGCGATATCCGTGTTGGCATCCCATGGTGCGGAGACAAGAAACATACGTTTACCGCATACGGAATTCGCCGTGCCAGTTTATTACCTGATTGCCCCTGCGGAGGCTTCTGCCAATCTGGCACGTTACGATGGCGTGCGCTATGGTCCGCGCAAGCGGGCAGAGGATATATGGGATGTCTTTCGGAACACACGAGGAGAATTGTTTGGATCGGAGGTCAAACGGCGTATCATGCTGGGCACGTATGCCCTTTCGGCTGGATACTATGAAGCTTACTATGGGCAGGCACAGAAGGTGCGCACTCTTATCAAACGGGATTTTGAACAGGCGTTTGAACAGGTAGACGTGATTGCCGCCCCTGTAGCTCCAACGACAGCATTCCGTATCGGAGAGCACATAGATGACCCTCTGTCCATGTACCTGGAAGATGTGTTCACCCTGCCAGCAAATCTGGCTGGAGTGCCTGGATTGGCTTTTCCGGTAGGCTTTGACCGCCAAGGTTTGCCCATTGGTATGCAGTTGATGGGGCCCCGTTTCCGTGAAGAGGTGTTATTTCAGACAGCGGTTGTCTATCAACAGTTGACGGACTGGCACCTGCATAAGCCACCTCTGCCCCAATGACATGGGGTGGCTGTTTCCTACAAGCTTGACCGTTTCTGGTTTATGTGTGATACTAACCATGGGCAGTGTGGTTACCCCAACATTTGCTATCCTATAGACGAGGAGGTGATGCTAATGAAATCTGATAGTCCAACCTTACACAGCGCTGTGGCATCCCTCCTCGCTCTTAAGTAGGGTGCCGCAGCGCAAAAAACGGACAGCCGCCCAGGAGGCGGCTGTTTGTTTTATTGAGTAAAAGGGATATTCAGGGCGACCCTCATCCGAATTTTGTGTGCCCCCACGGGGACTCGAACCCCGGTTTCGGCCTTGAGAGGGCCGCGTCCTGGGCCACTAGACGATGGGGGCAGAAGCGGCAAGGATTGTATCATGTGCACCCAACACCGTCAACGAGACATGCTATAATTTAGAGAATAGCGTGATTAACCAAAGCGGGTAAGTAGGAATTCACATCGGGAGTAACACATGTACGATCCCAAAATGTTAGCTGAGCTTCGCCGAGCTATGGACGAATGGGAACAGACAACCCTGCAAGAAGCGGTCGAGAACTTCCCCGAACGTCAGGAAAAGTTCGTCACCACTTCTTCCGAAGAGGTTAATCGTCTGTACACCCCTCTGGACATGGCAGACATGGATTTTTTCCGCGATATAGGAATGCCAGGAGAGTACCCTTTTTTACGCGGTATCCATCCCACAATGCACCGCGGCAGGTTGTGGACCATGCGTATGTTTGCAGGTTTTGGAACCGCCGAGGAGACCAATCAGCGTTTTAAGTACCTGCTAGACCTGGGCCAGACAGGGCTTTCCGTTGCTTTCGATCTGCCTACGCTCATGGGTGTTGATTCAGATGCACCTGAAGCGGTTGGTGAGTTTGGTAAGTGTGGGGTGGCCGTTTCCTCCCTCAAAGATATGGAGATCCTGTTTGATGGTATTCCCCTGGACAAGGTATCTACCAGCATGACGATTAATTCGCCGGCCGCAGTAATCTGGGCTATGTACATCGCCACCGCGGAAAAACAAGGGGTGCACCCCGAGGAACTCAGAGGCACCATACAGAACGATATTCTCAAGGAGTACATCGCCCAGAAAGAATACATCTTCCCTCCCAAGCCCTCCATGCGGTTGGTAACCGATACAATTGAATATGGTGCGCAACATCTTCCCTTGTGGAACACGATTAGTATCTCTGGTTATCATATCCGTGAAGCGGGTGCAACCGCGGCTCAGGAACTGGCTTTCACCCTGGGCGATGGGATGGAATACGTAAGGTGGGGAATCGAACGTGGTCTGGATGTGGATGATTTTGCCCCGCGCTTATCGTTTTTCTTTAACGCCCACAACGACTTTTTTGAAGAGATCGCCAAGTACCGTGCCGCCCGAAGAATCTGGGCGCGTGAGATGCGTCACAGGTTTAATGCGCGCAACCCCCGTTCCTGGTTGATGCGCTTTCACACACAAACCGCGGGGGTGTCGCTCACAGCCCAACAGCCTGAGAACAACGTCATCCGGGTTACCATCCAGGCTCTGGCAGCAATACTGGGCGGCACGCAGTCCCTCCACACCAACTCTTTGGACGAGGCCCTGGCGCTTCCCTCGGAACACGCGGTCACCATCGCCTTGCGCACCCAACAAATCATCGCTGAAGAATCCGGTGTGGCCAATACCATAGACCCCTTGGGGGGCTCTTACTTCGTAGAAGCCCAGACAAACCGTATCGAAGCACAGGCCTATGACTATTTCCACCAAATTGAAGAGTTGGGTGGTGTGTTACCTGCTATCGAGAAGGGTTTCTTTCAGGGCGAGATATCGGATGCCTCTTATCGTTATCAACAAGAGATTGAGGAAGGTTTCCGTAATATAGTGGGCGTCAATGCACATCAGGATTACAAACCATACAAGATTCAGCTACTGGAGATGGATCCGAAAGGCAGGGAACGGCAAATCGCTCGTTTGAAAAAGGTGCGGGAGGAGCGTGATAACGCTCGCGTCGGACAGGCGCTGGACAACCTGCGACTTGCCTGTCAGGGGACGGAAAACACGATGTCCTACATTTTGGAAGCTGCACGTGCTTACGCTACATTGGGTGAAATTATCGGCGTGATGAAAGAGGTTTTTGGCACATACATCGAACCAAATTGGATTTAAACCTTGATATGGGAAAAGGTCAGGCGGTTTCTGCCCTACTGAGAAGAGCGCGGGTGATTGGGTGTTCGACCGGTTTACTCCCTCTGTGGGACAGCCGGTTTTACTGATTTTGTATACTGTATAGAGCACTTTTTCGACGTTGCCCCTGGCGGATTTACTTAGGAAGGGAAAGAATGAATATGAAGAACCACGCAATAACGGGACAAGTGAAAGAATTTGGGGTTATAGACCTCTTCAAGGTGCGCAATTTCCGCCTTCTCTGGCTTGGCCAGGTCATATCCGACTTTGGAAATAGCTTAACCAATATGACCTTGCTGTTCCTGGTCAATCGCCTTACGGGCTCAACAGCGGCATTGGCAACCATGATGATTATGTTGGCAATACCAGAGGTTACTTTTGGCTTATTCGCAGGGGTTTTTGTGGACCGGCTAGACCGTAAGCGCGTCATCATCCTTTCCGATATCCTGCGCGGCTTTTTTGTACTTGGTTTTATTCTGGTAGATTCACCTGAAAAGATTTGGCTGCTCTACGTAATCGGTTTTATTCAGGCAACGATCGGCACATTCTTCTACCCGGCGCGCAACGCTCTATTACCAAACCTTATTCCGGAAAGCGGGTTGTTGTCAGCCAATTCCGTCGCTGAGACCAGCCGTATTATTTTCAATCTGTTTGGCGTTGGAGTGGCAGGAGCAATCGTTGGTACGCTGAATATATTCTGGCCAGCTTTCACCATTGATGCGTTAACTTTTTTCACATCATTCCTTTTAATCAGCCAGATTCGGGGTTACACCCGAGGCTCGAGACCGAAGACTTCGATAAATGTCAAAGCCATATTTAGTGAGCTGGTAGATGGGCTACAGATCACTGTACGAACACCAGCGTTACTAGGCACAATGGTTGGGGCAGGTATTGCTATGTTGGGCCTGGGTGCCACCAATGTCCTTCTCGTCCCACTATTAGTCAACGACCTTCAAGTTCCTGAGACATGGTTTGCAGGTTTGGAGTTTGCCCAGACCTCTTCAATGGTAATCAGTGGTGGCCTGGTGGCAACCCTTGCTTCTCGTTTTGAGTCCACGCGCATAGCCAGCGTTGGTTTGGTTCTCCTGGGGTTGGTCGTCGTTTTGATTTCGCAGAGTCAAAACGTTTGGCACATCATGGCGACCCTTTTTGCCTTGGGTTGGGTTCTGACTCCTCTTCAGGCTTCCTTTGCCACCATTGTCCAGACCGCGGTCAAAGACGAGGTGCGCGGAAGGAGCAGCGCTGCGCGCGGGGCAGTTATCTCTGCCTCTAACCTGATTTCCATGGCGTTCGCCGGGATATTGGGTGACATGATAGGTATTCGTAATGTGTTCATCATTGGGGGTATCTTTTCTGTGTTAGCGGGTTGGGCAGCAGCCAAAATATACAGCAAACAACCACCCCTAATTAGTGATTAAACCTTACTATCCTGTGTGCGTCCTGCCCTCATTGTTTCTCCATTTCTCACTGGTTTTGTAAGAAGATAAAGTGTTTTATGGGGGATTAAAAGGGGTCGGTGATAATACCCCCGACCCCATTCTTGAGACTGTTTCAGGAACGTAATTTAGCCCCCAATTCCTGTTCTAACTGCCGGATGATGCGTGCGCGGATCTTTGATACCTCGTCATCCGTCAGCGTGCGGGTGGGATCCTGATAGGTCAGGCTGTAAGCCAGACTCTTCTTGCCCTCTCCAATTTGATCCCCTCGGTAAACATCGAAGAGGTGTACATCAGAAAGTGTTTTACCTCCTGCCTGACGGATGACCTCCAGGACACGTTCGGCGGGCAGCGTTTCATGAACTACAACCGCTAGGTCTTCGAGGACGGGTGGCTGGCTGGGTATGGATTGGATCTCATATCGAGTGGGCACGGCAGCCAAAATAGCCTCTATGTTCAGGTCAGCTATCATCAGTGGGGTTTCGGGCAGTTCATAATGCTTACGCGCTAACGGATGCAGTTCCCCAAGCACGCCAATCTGGGTATCGTCGAGCAGGACACAGGCACATTTGCCCGGGTGGTAACTGGGGTGTTGAGTCGCTTTATAACCGATATTCTTGAGATGCAATCCAACCAACAAACTATCCAGGATGCCTTTCAGATCATAGAAATCCATGGGATTTGTATCGCTTCCCTGCCAGGCAGCCAACATACGGGGGCCGGTAAGCGCGATGAGCAGACGGTTTGCCTCTTCGGGGAGTGGACTGTCTTCGGAGGGCAGGTAAACGGGTCCAATCTCGAATAGTGCTATGCGCTCCCGCAAGCGGGAATTGCGCTCAATGGTCTCAAGCATACTGGAAAGCAAACTATGGCGCAGTACAGTGCGATCACTGGAAATTGGATTTGTCAGTCGGAAGTAAGGCACATCCTCGGTGGGTACCTCTGGCGGTAAGCGACGGGCTTCGCGTTCGGGGGAGGTCAATCGGTGGGTAATGATTTCCTGCAGGCCTAAATCTACCAGCAGGTCACGGATACGCTTTTCGATGGTCAATGAGCGGTTTTCCCACTGCGGAGGTAATTCATCAGCCATGCGGGTTTCGGGGATTTTATCGTAGCCATAAATACGGGCTATTTCTTCCACAAGATCAGCTTTACCGATAGTGCCCTGGCCAATATCCAGTCTATGAGGAGGTGAGGTGGCGTACACAATTTGGCCCCTCACCTCGAGGGTGAACTGCAAGCGTTCAAGGATGTCAGTAATCTCCTGCAGAGACAGTTCAACGCCTAACCAGCGAGTCACGTCTTGGGTGGTGATTTCAACGGTCGGGTCAGCGTGTGGCAGGGCATAGTTGTCCACCAGACCTCTGGCTACTTTGCCCCCTGCCCACTGTCGCATGAGCTCAAGCCCTCGCAGTACCCCCTGAGAAGCCAGTTCCGGGTGGACGCCGCGTTCGAAGCGGTAAGCTGCCTCGGAGGGTAAATTCTGAGCGTTGATGGTACGCCGGATGTTGATGTAATTCCAAGAAGCACCTTCAAGCAGCACGTTTCGGGTGCTCGTACTGACCTCAGATTCGGCCCCACCCATGACACCCGCGATGGACAAAGCCCCGGCAGTGTCGCAAACCAGCATGGTGAAGTCATCCAATGTGCGCTCCACACCATCCAAGGTGGTGAGCTTTTCTCCGGGTTGAGCCCGACGGGTGATGATCGTTGGGGTTGCGTTTGCGTTGCTGGGCTGTTTTGTATGCCCTCTGGCACGCTGCACGAGCAGATCGTAATCAAAGGCATGCAGTGGTTCTCCAAGTTCCAACATGGCGTAGTTGGTTGCATCCACGATGTTATCAATGGGACGCATGCCCGCCAGGCGTAAACGGAGTTGTACCCAGTATGGGCTAGGCCGGATATCAATACCTTCGATCAACCCAAGGACGAAGCGGGGATTGAGTTCTGGCTCTGTGATCTGGATTGAAACCTTGCCATCAATGGATGGACCTTCGGCCACTACAGTTAGCTCCGGAGGTCGTAACCTGGCTCCCGTAAGGGCTGCGACCTCCCGGGCTACACCGTAGATGCTGGCAGCACGGGCGATATTAGGGATGATGGAGATGTTCAGTACTGCGTCACCCATGTATTCGACCAGTGGTTGGCCGATAGGAGCGTCGTCATCCAGAATGATGACCCCTTCGTGCTCATCAGAAATGCCCAGTTCTTTCTCGGAGCAGATCATGGAGTAGGATTCTACCCCGCGGATGATTGTGCGTTTGAGGGTGGTAATTACCTGGCCAGGCTGGTGCCCATCGTAGATTTTGGCACCCTCTCGGGCGTATGCAACTTTGAGCGGTTGGCTAAGTTTGCCTTTCCCTTTATAAGGGAACAGGTTGGGTGCACCAGTGAGGACAATGTGTTCTTGTTCGCCATCATCCAGACGACAGAGGACCAACCGATCTGCGTTGGGGTGGGGCATCACTTCCAGGACGGCACCCACGACGATTTTATCGGAGGCCCACGCAATTCCGGATGTTTTTGTCTCAGGACGCAGATGCCCTCCTGATCGGTCTTCGGTTTTTCCCTCAGGAAGAGGTAATCCCAAATAGCGTATCTCTTCCACCTCCAAACCAGCCAATGTCAGCCGATGGGCAAGTTCTTCGATGGGAATGTTGATGTCAATAAAATCTTTGAGCCAAGATATGGGTACTTTCATAAAATACTCCTGAAGCAGGTGGAGGTCAGAAGTGCTCTAAAAAGCGCAAATCGTTGTCCCAGAAGTAGCGGATATCTTCTATGCGGTGGCATAACATGGTGATGCGTTCAGGGCCCATGCCAAAGGCGAAGCCGGTGTATCTGGTCGGGTCGTAACCTCCATTTCGCAGTACAACGGGATGCACCATCCCACTACCAAGAATCTCGAGCCAGCTTGTGCCTTTACATACGGAGCAACCTTTGCCATTACACAAGAAGCATTCAATGTCCATTTCGGCACTGGGTTCGGTGAAGGGGAAGTGGGAGGCACGGAAACGGGTACGTACATCCTGACCAAACATACGATGGGCAAAGTCACTCAGTGTCCCCTTTAGGTCACTAAAAGTGATATGACGGCCGATAGCCAGTCCCTCCACCTGGGTGAATTGGGTTTCGTATCGGGCGCTAACCTGTTCGTAGCGATAGCACATGCCAGGCAATATGATGCGCACTGGAGGAGGATTATCGGGATTTATGGATGCGAACTCGCGCATCGCATGGATCTGCCCAGGCGAGGTATGGGTTCGCAGGAGGATAGGGTTGTCACCGCGGTCTTCCTCTGTGAAGATGTAGAAGGAATCTTGCATTTCGCGAGCTGGGTGGTGAGGTGGGAAATTCAGCAGTTGAAAGTTGTACTCGTCGGTTTCCACCTCCCGGGATTGATAAATCTGGAAGCCCATTTCAGCAAGGATTCGGTAGATTTCACGCAGGGTTTGAGTGACGGGATGAAGCCGTCCTCGCGGGATGGGTCTGCCCGGCAGGGTGATGTCTAGCTTCTCTTGTTGCAGGGAATGTTGGATGGCAGCCTCCAGTAATGCTTGCTTCCTTTCTTCAAGCTTGGTTTCTAGCATATTTTTGACTTGATTGGCATGTTGTCCAACAGAGCTGCGTTCTTCTTTGGATAGCTGACGAATATTTCCGAATACCTGCATCAAGGGTGAGTTACGCCCTAAATACCTGACCCTCCAATGTTCCAGGTCGGTTTCGTCTTCCACACTTTCGAGGTCATTAAGTGCCTCTTGTTTGATCTGGTCTAATTTATCTTGCACGATCGACTCCTTCCTGCTTTGCTTTAAACAAAGCACCCGTCCCACTAAGGGACGGGAGGTTATCCCGCGGTACCACCCTTATTGACCACACAACATGCGGCCCGCTCATTCACCAACAGCGGTAAATCAAATGGTCTGAAGGTTATATAGCCTTTTGTCAGCTAGTTACTACCAGACCAGATGACGCAATCGCGATTGGCTCCCCTGATAACGCTGGAGTTGCGGCTCGGACTACTAGCGTGGGTTAAATCGTTGGTAGGATGTTGTCAACCGGTCCCACGTCGTTCCCCTGAGCGGCTCGGGAGGGAACTTCGGCTGGGTTCCGCCGGGTACAGGTCTCAGTCCATGCCCGTACTTCCCTGTCGGTTTCCACCAGCTTACTTTCCTCCGTCATGGCCTTTTCAGGATTTGCCCTAATTATCTGTTAAAAGCATCCCTTGTCAAGTGATTTTTTCTGGTCAGGTCACCTGGTTGCAGACCCCTCTGCCTGAACAAGGACCAGGGAGGCTAGATGGCTCAACAACTGCATGATTTCCAGGTCTTCTTGTCGGAAGGGTTTGCCACTGCGTGTATTGACCACTTCGATAGCACCGAGGGCGCGTTCTCCATGCAATAACGGCACACAGATAAGGGAAGCGGTTATAAAGCCAATGGTCTTGTCCACCAGGGGTGAAAAACGGGAATCCTGACTTGCATCTGGTACTAGGAGAGGCTTACGATTTGCAACAGACCAGCCTACAACTCCTTCTCCGGCTGGCATGCGGTAACCGATGAGTTCTTCCCGGTGAGGACCTAGAACTTCGACAAACACTAATTCGTTGGTTTCTTCATCCCGTAGCAGCAGAGAACCGTTATCCGAATCGACAGCGTCTAAAGCCGCGGATAGGATGCTGTAGATAAGGGCAATTACGTCGCTTTCTGGGGAGACCTGCTCCAAGGTTTCCTGTAGGTTTATCAGTGCATGGATGGCTTTACGCAGGACAGTGATTTCTTCTCTAAGGTGCTGATTCTCGTCTGTTAGCCTGGCATTTTCGTGTTGTAAAAAGCGAAGTGTATCTGGAGATATTGTCATGGGACCTCCTGTGTTGCTTTCAACATACAGACTTAGAGGTTAGCGTGGCCTATCATCAGAATCTTCGACCTCTGAGAGCAGCGCCTTCAAGCGGGAATGGTCAGAATAAACACCACGGTAGCGGGGCGGCAGGAGGAATGCAATGCGACACATGATCTCGTCCGTATTACGTCGCAAGCTGGAGTCTTTATCTTTGCGGTTTAACCGCGGCAGGTAGAAAGGTTTTCCGATGCGCACGGTGATGTGAGACCGGCGGAGGTGATAACCATCGCTTATGATGTTCTCCGTGCCGGTAATTCCTACCGGAACGATAGACACCCCAGCTTTGGTTGCCAGGAAAGCCACCCCGGACTTGGCTGGCAACAGAGCATGGCTCGAACTGCGCGTTCCCTCTGGGGCAATCCCAATGATGCCACCTTCTCGCAGGTGTGTCCAGGCGGCGCGTAATGCCTTAGGGTCAGGGTTCTCACGGTCCAACCAGATGCCATCAACGGCGTTCACCAGTATTCGGAAGAAAGGATAGCGCAAATATTTCTTCGCCACCAGAGCAGTCACATCTTCCCTGTCTATTAGCGCGAAAATCAGCGGAGGATCGAAGCGGCTCAGGTGGTTAGTCGCCAAGATGTATGCACCTTCGGAGGGCAGATTTTCCAAACCATAAATCTGGGTGTGCGTCAGGTAACGAAAAAGCCAACGCGCTATGCGATGAAGGAACTTCTTCAGCATGTATCCCTCGCTCAGAATATGGTCTTATTTTACCCGTAAATGATGTCCGATATACAATATGACCTGTCCAGGAAATATGAGCTTGAACTTACAACAAAAGCACCCTTACAGGGAATTTTCTATGCCTGGCTGAGTAGAATTGGGGTCATTGTAACGCAAGCTGTGGGCGGGGGAAAAGTCCGAATCCTTGGTACTGGTACTATAGAAGTGGACGCGGGTATAATCAAGCCAATGAGCTTCAAACCTGCCCTCACTACTCTTGGGACCCTTTTGTTGTTTGGGGGGATTTTCATGGCAGCCTGTGACAATGTACCTCAAAGCACACCGTCAGCCTCCGCAACCATCTCAGTAACGATTGAGCCCAGCCCGACCCCAACTCCCTTACCTCCCACACCTATCCCCCTGGTGGCGCTTGTGAACGGTGAACCGATAACATTAGCGGAATTTCAGGCCGAACTAAACCGCCTTCTTGCCGCACAAGAGCAGCTAGGTAATGCCCCTCCGCTTTCGGATGAGGCAGCGAAACAATGGGTCCTGGACGACCTGATCAATCAGGTGCTCTTGGCTCAGGGGGCCTATCAGGCAGGCTTCACATTAGATGAAGCCGAAGTGCTGGAACGTATTGAGCAATTGGTGACTCAATTAGGGAGCGGTGTGGCCTTTGAAAAATGGTTAACCGCCAATTACTACACAACGGAGAGTTTCTATCAAGCCCTGGCCAGGAATATAGCCTCCGCCTGGATGCGTGATGAAATTGCTGCTTCCGTTCCCGAACAGGTCGAACAGATACACGCTCGTCAAATTTTGGTCTATAATGTAGACCAAGCCGAAGAGCTGCTGGCACAACTGCAGGCCGGCGCGGATTTTCTTGCCCTGGCTACCCGTTTTGACCCCCTTGGGAGGGGCAATCTGGGATGGTTTCCGCGTGGTTACCTGCTTGTTGTTGAAGTGGAAGAGGCCGCTTTCGCTCTCCAACCAGGCGAAGTGAGCGGCATTATCGAGAGCCAGGCAGGGTATCACATCATTCAAGTAATTGACCGTGACCCTCGACGTCCTCTCGACCCTCAGGCTCGCCTAGTGCTCCAGGAGCAGGCGTTACAGAAATGGCTGGCAGACAAACGAGAGAGCGCAGAGATTGATGTCTTGCTGCCCAGAGATGACTGAGGCAATAATGTATTTCCCTAACCATCCCGTTGATGGGAAGTGAGAACCATGGAAACCTTTGATGACTTTGGCGATTTTGATACCTTCGAACCGAGACCCAAACGCTCAGGTCTGGTGTGGAACATCCTGACCGGTTTGGTGATGCTTGCCATTTTATGCGTGGGTGTTGTCTTCCTCACTTTGTACCTGAACCCATACGGTAGCCTGAATCCGTTTCCGCCTCCTACAATGCCGGCAACGATTTCTTTCCCCACAGCTACGCCCACCCCACGGCAATTACCCACGCCCTTACGCACCTCCACGCCTACTCAACCGCAACCCACACAGCCTTCCCCCACAATCACGCTGACACCCACCAGCCTCTTACCTACGAACACCCCTTTACTACCAACATTGGTCAGCCCTACCATTACACCCACGGTTGGACAAACCGCCACCCTGACGACACCAGTGGCAATGCCCTTTATCATCCAACCCGGCAGCCCAGTGGAAATCCCTAGCATCACCTTTCACCCTGATCGGGGCTGTAACTATCTAGGGGTCGCCGGGCAAGCCTTTGATCTCAGCGGAGGGAAGGTGCTAGGGCTGGTGGTAAAGATTACCGGTATGTTGGGAGGGAATAGCGTGGAATTAATCAGCCTAACAGGGACGACAGCTCTACCCCCTGGCGCGTACTCCCCACCAGATGGTTATGAAATCACCTTAGGGGAAACACCCATAGCCTCCGAAAACACGCTATATATTCAGTTGCTCGATGCAGCCGGTTTACCGCTCAGTGATCAAATCTACTTTAAGACGTACAACGACTGCCAGAAGAACCTGATATTGATTAACTTCCGGCAGGTGCAGGAGTAAACCAAGGAGCTGCTCGGGGAGGGGGAAATGCTATATAACGTACAGCTAATATTGAATGTTTCCTGATACATCGGGGTTTTATCAGAAAAACTCAGATACAAAGTTTTTGGCTCGCCAAAGCGCTTGACTATCTGTATTGGGTGAAAGAGTAAAAGTGTATAATTAGGATGGGTGCGTTTCATTCCACTTGAAACACATCCTATTGGGATGACTATCGGAGTAAGGAAAAGGTCATGACGCTGATCGAGGAAATTCAAAACCAGGTGCGACAGTTGCCCCCTGAAAAACAGGGCCAGGTGCTGGATTTCATCAACTTCCTGCAACCGCGCGCTGCAAGTCAGCCGCCCGATAAAAAGCGTCCGCTCAAACAGCACCCTGCTTTTGGCTCCTGGCGTGGCCGGGGGGTCAACGCCTTGAAATATCAGGGGGATCTGCGCGCCGAGTGGGATAGCCGCCTGTGAACGCCGTCTTCGACACCAATATCGTCATAGATGCGCTCAATGACCTGGAGCAAGCCGATGCCGAATACAAACGCTACGAGCGCGTGCTCATCAGCCGCATCACATGGATGTAAGTGCTGGTCAGCGCACAAGGAGATGAGGCTCAGGTGCGCGATTATCACCTTCAATAAAAAACACCACCTAATGCCAGGATCATTCATAGCCTGGTTGTTGTATAATGGCAACGGAGAAAGGAATACCGAAATCAAGCCCGCGCCCTCTCGGCGTGGACGCCGACGGGAGAGTAACTCTTAATGTCCCCTGTTAACCTCCACCCTTGGAACTTAAAACCCGGTCAGGCCATGGAAATCCAATCCAGGCTGCGTGACCGTCTGGTGCTAACCTGGGATGGACGTCCGGTCAAGACCATCGGTGGGGTAGACATGGGTATCCAGGGTGACCAGGCCCGAGCGGCTGTCGTGGTATTAAGTTATCCTGAACTGATGCCCATAGAAGGGGTGTCTGCTGAAGTGCCTATCGAATTCCCCTACATCCCTGGGTTGCTCGCTTTTCGTGAGGGGCCGGCCATACTGGCAGCGTGGGAGAAACTTCAGACCAAGCCGGACCTGTTGCTCTTCGATGGTCAGGGGATCGCCCATCCACGGGGTATAGGCATTGCTTCTCACATGGGGTTGTGGTTGGAACGACCCAGTATCGGGGTCGCCAAGTCAAGGTTGTATGGGCAGCATGCCGATCCTGGTCCTGCCCGCGGTGACAGTGCGGAATTATGGGACGAGAGGTACCCTGAGCGCATAATTGGAATGGTCCTGCGTACACGCGCAGAGGTTAAACCGGTGTATGTTTCGCCTGGACATCTGATTGACCCGCCACATTCTGTCGAGTTTGTCTTGAAATGTTGTGCCGGGTATCGCCTACCTGAGCCAACTCGCTGGGCAGATAAGGTGTCCGGGGGAGAAAAACTGCCTACGGTTCAAAGCCATCAACCACGTCTGTTCTGAACCCACTTGCAACCCACATAGAACGGCACCCAACCCGGTCAAATCTGACTGGAGTATTAAATAAGGAGTTGTCATTGCATCCACAAGATGACGGGAAAGATCACGAACCTTTCATGCGTGAGGCTTTGAAAGAAGCAAAGCAAGCCATGCGGGAGGGTGAAAGGCCGATTGGTGCTGTTGTGGTACACGACGGAAGGATCATCGGTCGCGGTCGGGCCCAACATCGAGCCCGGAACAGCGAGATCGCACATGCCGAACTCAACGCATTGATTGACGCAGAACAGTATCTCCACGAACATACCCATGAGTGTGTGATCTATACAACCGTCGAACCCTGTGTGATGTGTCTGGGAGCAATCGTGATGAGCGATATTGACCACGTTGTTTACGCTTTGGCAGACAATTGGATAAAGCCAAGGGAGATGATGGATATGATGTACGTCCGCAGGCATATAAAGACATACCTTGGTGGTGTGCTGGAGGATGAGAGCGCCGAACTGTGGGAGATGGCCAATCCAAGTGAGTTAAGACTATTACAAGGTGGAGATCCATGAGCAAAACACACGTTACCGAATCACTCCCCAAGCTGTATACCGATCTGGCTGCCTGGTGGCATGTCCTATCTGTTCCAGAGGATTATGCCGAGGAGGCGGAGTTTTATCGCCAGGTGATCGTCTCGGCATGTGCTTCACCCCCAAAGACATTGCTCGAATTGGGTTGTGGTGGAGGCAACAATGCCTCCCATCTTAAGCAGCATTTTCAAATGACCCTGGTTGACCGTTCTGCGGGCATGCTGGCTGCCAGTCATCGGCTCAATCCTGAATGTGAACACATCGAGGGCGACATGCGCTCCATACGCCTAGATAGAACCTTCGAGGCGGTCTTCATCCATGATGCCATTGTCTACATGACCACCGAGCGGGACTTGCAAGCCGCCATTGAGACAGCCTTTGTCCACTGTAAGCTAGGTGGCGCGGCTCTCTTCGCCCCCGATTACACCCGGGAGACGTTTCGTCCCTCAACCAGTCATGGAGGACACGATAGAAATGGTCGCAGCTTACGTTACCTGGAATGGATGCGGGACCCAGATCCGGGTGACACAACCTATGTCTCCGATATGGTGTATCTCTTTTGTGAACAGGGTAGGGAAATGCGTTGTGAGTACGACCGCCATGTGTGTGGTCTGTTCTCACACCATGATTGGATGCGTATCATCACCAAAGTGGGTTTTCAGGCTCAATCCGTCCCTTTCGAACACAGTGAATTTGAGCCTGGTTCTTGTGAGGTCTTCTTGGGGGTAAAGCTCTAGATAGAGCAAGGCAAAAATGCGGATATAAGCGCTCTGGGAGTAATCCGAGCGGAGTTTACGAAGTTGATGAACGTTTCCGTGATCGCTATAGGTTCGCTCTAGTTAATAATCGCCGCTTCGAGCGCTTTGCACACCTCTTCAACCTGCCCCTCGGTCATCACGCTGGAGAAAGGCAGTGCCAACCCCCGTCGCCCAAGGTCTTCGGTGACGGGAAAATCACCAGGACGGTAATCAAAGCGCTCAACCATGTAAGGCTGTAAGTGTATGGGGGCGAAGTAAGGACGTGTGGGAATCCCGAGCTCCGCTAATGCCTGGGCCACCGCATCACGGTTGAGGTCAGGGGAAAGGCGAACAACGTACACAAACCAGCTTGGGCGTGTTGTCTCGGGAAGCACTTGAGGCGTTTCCACCCCGATACCTCCCAGACGCTCCTCATACCAACCAGCTACACGGGCACGCTTGTCGAGCAGTTCGGTAAGCCGTCGCATCTGGACTACTCCCAGCGCAGCGCTCATCTCGTCCAGGCGGTAGTTGTATCCCAGATAGGTATGTTCCAGCCAGGTATCTTCGGTCGCCCGTCCCTGGTTACGTAAGGCACGTAAGTACTCCGCCATCTGATGGTCGTCGGTAACAATGACCGCTCCCTCCCCCGTGGTTATCTGTTTATTGGGGTAAAAGGCAAACACGCCACAATCACCCAAAGTACCGGCTGGACGCCCTTTATATTCTGCTCCCAATGCCTCGCAGGCATCTTCGATCACGAACAGGTTGAACTCTTGAGCTATCTTACGGATGGAATCCATCTCTGCGGGTTGGCCAAAAACATCTACTGGGAGGATACCCCTTACCCGCGCGTTCTTACGGACACCTTTTCTTGGCAACCATTTTTCAGCCGCTTTGCCGCCCCTCAGCAGGTCAGAGATGGCGGACCGGATTTGGGCGTGGTCAATGTTTCCCGAGCGCGGTTCTACATCCACAAACACTGGCACAGCCCCTTCGTACAAGAGCACGTTGGCTGAGGCGACAAAGGAGAAAGGCGTGGTGATGACCAGGTCATGCGCCTGGATACCCACAGCACGCACGCACAGGTGCAACCCCGCAGTACCAGAACTTACACCGATGGCGTGTCGGCTACCGGCGAACGTTCGGATGGCGGCCTCAAAGGCCTCCAGTTGGGGCCCCATGCTCAGGTAGGGTGTTCGCAGGACAGCGGATACCGCTTCCCTTTCCGCCTCCGTCAGATCGGGGGAGGACATGGGTATGTGAGGTTTGTCGTGGGCTGTGTTCAAAGGTACTCCGCTAAGTAAATGTGCGGCGATTGTAGCACGATGAACATGTTCGCGCCAACCTGAAGGAGGGTATGTGTTCCTCAAGTGACATTTTCGCTGAACACTCTCTGAGTGTAAACACTCAGGGGGTGTCAAATTCGCTAAACAACAACACACCCTCAGAAAATTTAACTTGACCACCCATTTGAACCATGATAAACTCCCCCCGCAGTCTTTAGAAAAAGGAGGCGCACTGTGCGGAACATCATCTCATTCAGTGTCGGCGTGAGTATCGCAGATAGCGGTACTGTTTTGCCTTATGAGAGTGCGCCTGGTTATAGATAGATCGCAGTCTATGAGTTGAAGTTAAACGGCCACGGACGCACTCAAACCCCGTGGCCGTTTTTGTGTTTATTATGCCTTCGCCGGCCACGGGAAACCCCGTGGCCGTTTTTCTTGGAGTGATGAAAATGATAAATGCTGTAACTGTTCACCAGGTAACTAAAAAGTTCGGAAAACCCGCCGACCCGTTCTGGAAGCGGTGGTCAGGTAATGGGGCTCGGGACGAGAAGAAAGCCAACGGTCACCGAGCAACCGTGATGGCGGTCAATCAAATTTCCTTCCAGGTGCGGGAGGGCGAAATCTTCGGGGTGTTGGGCCCGAATGGTTCCGGTAAGTCCACCCTGATACGCCTGATCGCCACCCTGCTCCTGCCCGATGGTGGTAACATCCAGGTTTTCGGTCACAATGTGGTGAGCGAGTCCCTGGAGGTGCAACGCCTGATCAACCGGGTATCGGTGGAAGCCAGCTTCTTCAAAAAACTGTCGCCGATGGAGAATCTGCTCTATGGAGCGCGACTCTATGGGATGGGGGGTGGCGAAACCCGACGGCATGTCGTAGAGATACTTACCCGCTTGGGGTTGGAGAAACGCTCAATATACAGCCCCATGGAGGAGATGTCGCGCGGCATGCAACAGAAAGTGGCCATCGCCCGCGCCCTGCTCTCCAGACCGCGGGTCTTGTTGCTGGATGAACCGACCACCGGCCTGGACCCGCGCTCCAAGCGAGAGGTACAGGCCATCGTGCGTGAACTTCGGGACGATCATGGGACCACGATCTTGTTGACCACCCACGACATGACAGAGGCCGATGTGCTCTGCGACCGCGTGGCCATCATGGACCAGGGGAAAATCGTAGCCCTGGACAAGCCCACGGAACTGAAAAAGCTGGTCCCCAGCGTCAATGGACGTGAAACCACTTTGGAAGACGTGTTCCTGGAGTTAACTGGTCGCGCTTTGAAACCGGATGAGGAATGAATCTGGACACGGACGTACTAACCGCGTTGATCCGTGTCGAAATGGAAACTACTAATGACCACAATATCACCTGTTCTACACCAACTGCGCGCTTCTTACGCCTTCATGGAGCGCAATGCCAACCTGGTCAAACGGTACTGGACCTGGGAACTGGTCTGGATGGTCTACTCTATCGCCAACAGTTTGTCCGTCAGCTTCATTGGCATGGGCATGGAATACCTGAGCGGTGGCAGTGTCAACATTAATGGCAGCTACCTGGTGGTCTATCTGGTCATCGGCACCCTGGTCTGGCGTTACCTGTCGAGTATCTTCTACTGGATCACTGAAGTCATCAGCATCGAACGTTGGGAAGGCACCATCGAGTACACCCTGATGGCTCCCATCCACCGTCTGACCCACATGGCCGGACAGACCTTCTTTGCCGTGGTCTACAGCCTGTTCTTCACCGGCGTGATCCTGGGCGTGACCGTGCTGGTATTCGACCTTGATATGAGCGGCGCTAACTTGTGGGGCGGAACCGTCATCATGCTGTCAGGCTGTCTTTCCTTCATCGGGGTCAGCATCATGGCTTCCATCCTGCCGCTTCTTTTCCCCGAACGTGGCGCGCAGATGACCCATATCGTCATCGCCATCCTGCTGCTGGTCTCTGGCGTCTATTACCCCATCGAGGTGTTACCCGGTTTCCTGCAAAAGATGGCCGTGTTCAGCCCGGCCACCTACGTGCTGGAGGGGGTTCGTCGTGCTCTGTTAGAGGGCACCCGCACGCTCGAACTATGGCCCTACATGTGGCCGTCCCTGTTGATGGGCATCATCGCCATTCCAGCCGGCCTGTGGGTCTTCAAGCAGGCCGAGAAATACGCCAAGCGGATGGGAAAATTGCACCGCAATGGATAAACGATCAAACATGTCAATAATACAAGGTAGAGAAGAAATGTCGTTAAATTGGATCGAAGTATCAAACCTGTCTTTCAACGTGATATTGCTTCTCGAACGGGCGCAACTGGCCTGGCTTCCTGGGTGGTTGCCCGAACCAGAGTTAGCCACCGCCCTGAAAGCTCATCCCGTTGTCGAGTGGTTCCTGCGCCATAAAAATCCTGATCTCAATCCCTGGGTAGATTCGGTTCTCATGCAGGCCAACCCTGAGGCCACTCCGGAACAAGTCCGGTCCGCTGAAGAAACTATCCTGCACAGCATTAACGACCTGGTCGTCTATGCGGTATATCCCACTATCTACGACAATATACCCGGTCTGGGTTGGGATGACACCGAACTCAGCGGCCTTACGGACTTCCACGGCAAGACCGTGATTGACGTTGGCGCGGGTACCGGCAGGCTGACTTTTGTTGCAGCTAAAGAAGGTGCCCACGCTGTCTTCGCCGTGGAACCCGTCGGCAACCTGCGGATTTACCTCAAAGCGAAAACCTGCAAATTAGGTTACTGCAATGTCTACCCTGTGGACGGATTGATCACCGAAATCCCTTTCCCCAATGCCTTCGCCGATGTCACCATGGGCGGGCATGTCTTCGGAGACGAGCCAGAAGCGGAGTGCCGAGAGTTGATCCGCGTTACCCGACCCGGCGGCATGGTCATCCTGTGCCCTGGCAACAACGACTGTGACGAAGGCCACCACCAGTTCCTCCTCGACCAGGGTTTCCAGTGGTCCCGTTTTGAGGAGCCAGGAGATGGGATGAAGCGTAAGTATTGGAAGACCATCACATGACAGTCACCACGAGTAACTCCACCCCGCAAAGAGCAGTGGGGCTCAAACCTACAGAAACTTTATTATGTCATTGCGAACCCCGAAGGGGTGAAGCAATCCCATCCCCATTGAGAGGGAGATCGCTTCGCAAAAAGACGCTCGCGATGACATGGGGTTAAGTTTTTTCGTGGGAGCCTTTCCCCTGATAAGGAACAAGAACCATGCACACCACTTCAACGAAGAAAGAACCGCTGCTAAGTAACACCCTCAAATTGTTCATGACCGCCATGGTTCTGGCCAACATTGCCGGAAACATGTGGGGATCTCTGTTGCCCCTCTACCTGAAGGATCTCAACGCCAATGTGATACAGGTAGGGCTGTTCTTCACCATCGCCCGCATCATCCCTCTGGTGTTGCAGATCCTGGGCGGCTGGATATCGGACTCTCTGGGAAGGCTGCGCAGCATCGCCATGGGTAGCGTCGCTGGTGTGGTCTCTTACATCGGTTTAATCCTGGCACCTACCTGGCAATGGGTGCTTCTGGGAGAAGGCCTGGCCGCGGTAACTCGCTCGCTGATCGGGCCAAGCTTCAGCGCCTTCATCGCTGAGCAATCCTCCGAAGAGAACCGTGCCAGGGTATTCGGAGTCACCGACAGCATTTTCATGCTGGTCGTCATCATCGGTCCCCCACTGGGTGGCTGGCTGGCAGATGAATATGGTTTCAAGATGATGTTAATCTGTTCCGGAAGCCTGTATACCGTCGCGGCGATGATCCGTTTGGGCATGGCGCGCATGGCAGCCAGGAGCGCCGAAGCCAACCCGGAGAAACTCTCTCTGGGCAGCTTGAAGGGAAAACTGGGCGCCATGGCAGGTCTACTGCTAGCAGGCGGTGTGATGACCTGGATTTTGATCACAGACGGTGTGCGCGACATTGCCTATACCATGTCCTTCACTCTCGAATCGCTCTATCTGGAAGAGGTCGGTGGGTTGACCATGAGGGAAATCGGCCTGTTAGCCTCCACCTTCGGTATCTGCAATATGATCATCACCATCCCAGCGGGTAGGCTGGCCGATGCTAAGGGTGAGCGCGTGGCAATTGTGAGTGGCTTTCTGCTGGATTTCATCGCCCTGCTCATCTTTCTCAACGTTTACAGCTTTTGGGGCTATATCATTTCATGGGCCATCTTCGGCATTGGGGTGGGTTTGATGTCCCCTGCCTACCAATCGCTGACCAGCAAAGCCGTCCCTGAGAACCTGCGCGGTACCGCTTTTGGACTGTTGCACAGCAGCCTGGGCCTGTTCTCCCTACCCGCACCCGCAATTGGGGCACAAATATGGGATCGCTTCACACCCCAAACGCCCTTCCAGATCACTGCCGGCATTGCTTTGCTAACCGTGATCCCAGCCTGGTTGAAGTTTAAGCTGCCTGAGTCCCAAGAGGTAAATGGCAAGTCCCGGGCTTCGGGCTTCAAACTTCAAGAGGTCAAAGAAACCGGTGAACAAGCCCAATTGAGAGGTGAGACATGAAAAATGAAACCGTTATTACCGAAAAGTTCATCGCTATCCCCGAAGCGCCTGAAATCTCCGGCCTGAGCTTCCGCGGCTTCCGAGGCGAGGGTGATTTCCCCAAAATGCTGGCAGTCATCCATGGCAGCAAAGACGCCGACGGAATCGAGCGCAGCGATACCCTGGAGGACATCGTCCGTAATTACGAACACCTTGTCAACTGTGACCCCTACCAGGATGTGCTTATTGCCGAAATGGATGGCCAGGTGATTGGCTACAGCCGCGTCTTTTGGGATCGATTGGATGAGGGTATCCGCGTCTATAATCATTTCGGGTTCTTGCTCCCTGAATGGCGTCGCAAGGGGATCGGCACTGCTATGCTGCACCACAACGAGAGAAGACTCCGTCAAATTTCTGCTGACCACCTTGAAGATGAGCCGCACTTCTTTCAATCCTGGGCAGTGGACACCGAAAAAGCTACCCACGCCTTATTGCAGAACCAGGGTTACGAACCTGCACGCTACTCCTTCGATATGGTACGTGACCTGAACGAACCTTTTCCCCAGGCACCCGTGCCCACCGGGCTGAAAATTCGTCCAGTAGAAGAAGAGCACATCTGGCCCATCTTCCACGCCTCCAACGAGGCTTTCCGCGACGCTTGGGGTTACCGCCCTCTCACCGACCTGGAGTATGAAAACTGGATGGCAGACCCCAACTTCCGGCCGGAACTGTGGAAAGTGGCCTGGGATGGCAACCAGATCGCCGGCATGGTGCTCAACTTCTATAACCCGCGCGAGAACGAGGAGTACGATCGTTTGCGCGGCTACACCGAGGGCATCTGCGTGCGCCGACCATGGCGCAAACGCGGCCTGGCCCGTTCACTGATCGTACAGAGCATGAAAATGTTCAAGGAGATGGGCATGACCGAAACCGCCCTGGGTGTGGACGCTGAGAACACCACTGGGGCTCTCAACCTATATAAGGGCTGCGGTTATAAAGTTATCAAACAACAGACGATATATCGCAAGCCCATGGTAAGGTGAAGCATTTGCTCACGTCAACCCACCCTACATATCCCACACTATACCCTGAAATCAACGCTGTGTTACACAGTTTACTATCAAGCGCTCAGGTTGTATTAGGGGTTTACTTTACTGGCATGTATCTTTGTGGTTCACTGGCTATCGGCGATTTCGATCCCCAGCGGAGCGACGTTGATTTTCTCGCGGTCAACGCGGGTGAGCTTCCTGATAAGATGTTTCAAGCCTTGAAAACCATGCGCGCGCATAAGGGCCAGCGGTTCGAAATGGGCGACGAAATTGGAAGGCGACTACATACCTAAGAACGTACTGCGTCGCTACCACCCGGCTTATGCATGCTACCCACATCTTGGTATGGATGGGCACTTTGACAGGGAGCAGCACGGAGGCGAGTCGGTTATTCAGCGCCATATTCTCCGCGAACATGGAGTCGTGCTGGCAGGCCCGCCTCCCAAAACCCTTATTGACCCGGTTCAACCGGATGAATTACGGCAGGCAGTGCGGGAGGTTTTACATGAGTGGTGGGCACCGATGCTCAACGATCCTTCTCGTTTGCACAACCGCGAGTACCAGGCTTACGCGGTCCTCACGATGTGTCGAGCACTTTACACCCTTCAACATGGGATCATCGTCTCTAAAACGGTGGCGGCACAATGGGCGCAAGAGGTTCTAGGCGTGCGATGGGCAGGGTTAATCCGTCAAGGCTTAATGTGGCAGCACGAAACACAAACGAACAACTTGAACGAAACGCTGGACTTTATCCGATTCACAATCAGTCAACAAGAAGGGCCTAATGATTGAAAATATAAACCCCCTCGCTCAGGGCTACACCGCCCGTGGCGCCAGGATGGATGATATAGAAATCTCCGTAAGATTAATGAATGAATATTCGCAGTATTACCTGGGAGAGGACGAAGCGCCCCCAGATGTGATCCGCAATGAGTGGGAGTCACCCGGGTTCAACCCGGCAACCGATATCCGCCTGGTTTTTTCGAAAGGTGGGACAGCGGTTGGTTATGTGGAAGTGTGGACCACGTCTGATCCTCCCGTACACCCCTGGGTGTGGTGGTGTGTCCATCCCGAACACCTCGGGAATGGCATCGGCGACTACCTGCTGAATTGGGCAGAAGGGCGTGCCAGACAGGCCATCCCCAAATGTCCTCCAGAGACCCGCGTGGCCTACCGCTCTGGCGCTCATATCGCTCTCATCCCTTCCAAAAAGGTCATGGAAGCTCACGGCATGGTCCTCATCCGTCACAGCTTCCACATGCTCATCGAAATGGAGTCACCACCCCCAAAACCCATCTGGCCAGAGGGGATTACCCTAGGCGTTTACCACCCCGACCACATTGACCCCGCTGACATCTACCGCGCCAATGTGGAAGCCTTCCGGGATCATTTTGGTTTCATTGAGCAGCCCTTCAAAGAAGGCTTCGAGCGCTTCATGCACTTTATGACCGGTGACGAGAGCTACGATCCCAACTTGTGGTTTCTGGCAATGGATGGTGACCAAATCGTTGGAATTTGCCTGAACCGAAAAACTAGTTTCGAAAGCCCAGATGTTGGCTGGGTTTCGACCCTGGGGGTACTGCGTCCCTGGCGACGGCGCGGTATCGCCCTGGGCTTGCTGCGGCACAGCTTTGGAGAGTTTTATCACCGCGGGAAACGTAAAGTTGCCTTGGGGGTAGATGCCGAGAACCTGACCGGGGCGTTAGACCTGTATAAAAAGACTGGCATGCATATTCACCGTCAGTTCGACCTGTATGAGAAGGAGTTGCGTCCCGGGGTGGAATTAGGTGTGGTAACGTTGGAAGAATAAGCTAAAATGTAGTCCAGAATTTCGAGGAGGGCCGGTGCGTGCGGTCCATCTAAGACCTCCTGACTTTCAGTCTGGACGGATGCCATTACTTTGGCGAAAAGTTAACCCTGAGGTTCGATGTACAGTAAACAACACTTCAAAGGATGAAACGATGACAATCCAAGCGATATTCTGGGATCTGGGTGGAGTGATACTCCGTACGGAAGACCCCACACCACGCCAGGAGCTGGCTGCAAAACTGGGGATAAGCCGTAAGGATTTGATCTATCTGGTCTTCGAAAGCCCTCAGGGTAGGATGGCTCAGCTTGGCAAGATAACACCCGATGAGCTTTGGGAGACCGTGCGCGCCGAACTGAAGATTCCTCCTGAAGAAATGGCCAGGGTACAGGAGGCGTATTGGGGAGGAGATGTTTTAGATAGTGATCTCGTGGGTTACATCCGCTCCCTGAAGGGGGATTACCGGACCGCGCTGCTGAGCAACGCCTGGAGCGACCTTCGTCAAGTGATCCACAATCATTGGCACATTGACGATGCGTTTGATGAGATGATCATCTCTGCTGAGCTTGGTCTGATGAAACCTGATCCGGGCATTTATCGCCTTGCCCTGGAGCACCTGGCTGTTCAACCAGAAAGGTCTGTTTTTATTGATGACATGCTGGAGAACGTGGAAGGGGCACGCGCCGTGGGTATGCAAGCTGTTCATTTTCGGAATCGAGAGCAGGCCTTGGAGGACCTGAGCAACATCTTGGCCCGCGGTGAGGCGGACCGAAACCATGGAATATACTGAACTTACCTTGGCTGAGGCTGCCAGGCTGATCGCCCGACACGAGCTATCCCCGTTGGAGCTGACCGAGGCTCACCTGAAACGCATAGAAAAACTCAACCCAGATCTGAATTGTTACCTCACCGTCACTGCTGACCTGGCTCTACGTCAGGCTGGGGAGGCAGTAGAAGCCCTCCGACGGGGGGAACATCACAGCCCACTGCAGGGCATCCCTGTGGCCCTGAAAGACATCTTTGAGACGCGTGGTGTGCGTACTACCGTAGGGTCAAAATTCTTCGCCGATTACCTCCCCCAGGCTAATGCCATGGTAGTGGAGAAGATTCAATCCGAAGGTGTTGTACTTCTGGGCAAATTGAACATGCATGAGATTGCTCTAGGCGTGACCAATCAGAACCCCCACTTTGGGGATTGTAAAAATCCCTGGGATCGGAAACGGGTGACCGGCGGTTCATCGGGTGGTTCTGCCGCAGCTCTGGCAGCCGGCTTGTGTATGGGTTCCTTGGGCACGGATACAGGGGGCTCGATACGAATTCCGGCTGCCTTGTGTGGCGTAGTGGGCTTGAAACCCACCTACGGGCGCGTCAGCCTGCGCGGGGTATTTCCCCTGAGCTGGAATCTGGATCACGTAGGACCGATGGGGCGCGGAGTGCATGACGTGACGCTTTTGCTGCAGGCCATGGCTGGTTATGACCCGGAAGACCCCTGCTCGGTGTGTGTTCCCTCAGACGATTATGTGGCAAATCTGGAGAAGGGAGTACGCAACTGGCGTGTGGCCTTGGCAAACGACCCTTTCTTCAACCGGGCAGATACGGAAGTGTTGGAAGCTGTGGAACAGGCAGCAGTCGTTTTCCGGCAGTTGGGCGCACAGGTGAAGACTGTAGAAATCCCGTATGCCTACGAAGCAGCTCAGGCAAACGGTCTGATGACTACCAGCGATGCGGCCGCATTCCACCATGAACGACTGCTAGAAAGCCCCGAGCTTTTCGGCGCCGATGTGCTGCAGCGTTTACAATCTGGAGCAGCCTTTACCTCCACAGAGTACGTGCTGGCCCGACGCACGCAGGCCATCGCACGCCGCAAGTTTGAGCAGTTCTTCCAGGAGTACGACATCCTGTTGACTCCCACAACACCCTCGACCGCTCACCCCCTTACCTGTACAGAGGCGGTCGAACGGGCCCGCCAGTTGACCCGCTTCACCGCTCCCTTCAACCTGACCGGTCTGCCGGCCATCTCTTTGCCCTGTGGCTTCTCACCCGAAGGGCTGCCTATCGGGCTGCAAATTGTCTCCCCTCCCTGGGCAGAAGCCAGACTCTTGCAGGCAGCCCTTGCCTACGAAGCGGCCACCGACTGGCATTTGAGGAGACCCCCTATCTGAGGTGAAAATGCACATTGACGTACAACCGGCCACCCTCGAGGAGAAGCCCATCCTGCAGAATTTAATGGAGTTGTACCTGTACGACTACTCCGAGATAGAAGGCGACGATGTAGATGACCTCGGCCTGTTCGGTTATGACTACCTTGGCCATTACTGGACGGAGCCCCAACGCCATGCCTATCTCGTCAGGGTGGACGGAAAATTAGCCGGTTTTGCTTTGCTACAAACGGACCTCCCCGACCACCGCGGGCGGAACGAAAAACGCAACACGATATCTGAGTTCTTCATCCTGCGGAAGTACCGGCGTCGTGGTATTGGCGAGCAGGTGGCTCGTTATTTGTTTGACAACTTTCCGGGCAAGTGGCAGGTCGCTCAGATACCCCACGATGTTGCCGCCCAATCTTTCTGGCTACGGGTCATCCAACGCTTCACGGGCGGGCATTTTGAAACCGCATCGTTAGATAACGAACACTGGAAGGGCTCTGTCCTGTTCTTCGAAATGGGCAGATCGGCGAGGAGCAAACAGAAATGATAGAAGGCTTCATCCGCGATTTGGGGGATGGGCTGGTCTTGCGTTGTTCGACAGAGAAGGACACAGAAGCTCTGGTAGAGTTCCACAGTCGAATTCACAGCGATGCAGGACTGGATAATCCTGACGAGTATGTTGCTGCGTGGACGCGGGATCTGATGACGCGCCCACACCCCACCTTCCATGTTGGAGATTTCACCATTGTGGAAGACACCGTAAGCCGAAAGATTGTCTCCTCCTTGAACCTGATCTCCCAGACCTGGGCATATGACGGGATCGAATTTGAGGTTGGTCGCCCAGAACTGGTGGGTACCCATCCCGAATATCGAAAACGGGGGTTGATTCGTGCCCAATTTGAGGTGATCCACGAGTGGGGTGAGCAGCGGGGCCATAAACTTCAAGTCATCACTGGCATTCCTTACTTTTACCGTCAGTTCGGCTACGAGATGGCTTTGCCGTTAGGGGGAGGCAGAATTGGCTATCCACATAATGTGCCCATGCTGGGGGCAAATGAGCAAGAACCCTACTGCATACGTCCAGCTACAGAGGACGACATCCCCTTCCTTGCCCAGGTGTACGATGTGGCTCGAGCGCGCAGCCTGGTAAGTTGCGTGCGGGATGAAGGCCTCTGGCGCTACGAACTTTGTGGGAGAAGCGAGAAGAATGTAAATCGTGCAGAAATTCGGGTTGTCGAAACGCCAGAGGGGACTCCGGCAGGCTTTTTTGTCCATAGCACTTTTTTAGAGGAAGGGAAATTACTGGTATTCATGTATGAACTGAACCCTGGCGTCTCGTGGCTGGATGTGACCCCCAGCCTGCTGCGTTACTTGAAAGAAACAGGGGAGGAGTACGGTCGTCGGAAGGACAGAAAACAAACCTTTAGCAATTACTACCTGAACCTGGGGAACGAGCACCCGGTCTATCACGTGATCCCCAGCCTGCTGCCTCATAAACGACCCAGTTACGCCTGGTACCTGCGCGTGGCGGACCTGCCCGACTTTCTCGGCCACATTTCACCTGTACTTGAACAACGCCTGGCTGATTCCCTGGTGGTTGGATATAGCGGTGAACTGAGGTTGAACCTATATCGCAGGGGGATAAATTTAATCTTCGAAAAAGGGAAACTTGAAGAGATGGACACGTGGACACCCAAAAGCGATGAGGAAGGGGACGTGCTCTTCCCCGGCCTGACGTTTTTACAATCCCTGTTTGGTTACCGATCGTTAAACGAGTTGAGGGATTCCTATCCGGATTGTTTCCCGCGCAACGATAAGGGCAGGATATTGATAGAAACCTTGTTTCCCAAACGTCTATCGTATGTTTGGGCAGTGACTTAGCCCAGATGGTCAGTAGCATGCCAAAATCCGCTTTGCCTTCTCCATCGTTAGAGATCAGTAAAAAAGAAGCCCGTCGGTTTCTGCTTGCTCACCAGCGCCTGTGGCCGCCGCGGTTCCTGCACGGCAAGCAGGGCACTATGGAATTTATCCAACATGTGAACTGCGTTCAATACGACCCCATCAATGTGGTCGGTCGCAACCCCGATTTGGTGTTGCAAGCCCGTGTGACAGATTACACCCCTCTTATGCTGGAAGAGCTGCTCTACACCGACCGCACTCTGCTGGACGGATGGGATAAGGTTTCGTCCATTTTTCCTGTCGAAGACTGGCGCTTCTTTGCCCGCCATCGGGCTTTGATGGTCGAACAGCATGGCCACCCAGACAATCCCGCTATGCAGATTGCCCCCCGAGTCAAAGAAGCCATCCGTACGCGTGGACCGCTTTCCTCTATTGAGCTTCACGGGGATGACAAGGTGGACTGGTTTTGGGCTCCGACCAGAGTGGTGCGAGCCTCTATGGAAACATTGTATGCCATGGGTGAATTGGGTGTGCACCATCGGGTGGGCACACGCCGCTACTTCGATCTGATTGAACGCCTGCTGCCCGAGGAAGTGTTAACCGCGCCGGATCCGAATATCTCCCTGGAAGACTACCGAGACTGGCACGTGCTGCGGCGGGTTGGAAGCCTGGGCCTTGCACAGGTAACCACTGGCGAGCATTGGTTGGGGATACTGCATACTAAAACCGCGGAGCGATATGGCTCGCTACGACGTTTAGTGGATAGGGGCGACCTGATGGCTGTCGGCGTGGAAGATCAGCCTCAAACGTATTTCATGCGTTGTGTTGATGTGCCTACCTTGCAGGCGGCTCAGACAAAGGAACCGCCACCGTCCAGAGCGGCGTTCATCGCCCCTTTAGACAACCTGTTGTGGGACCGCAAACTGCTCAAGGAAATCTTCGGTTTTGAATATGCCTGGGAAGTGTATAAACCCAAAGAGAAACGGAAGTACGGTTATTATGTGCTGCCGGTGCTGTATGGTGACCGTTTCATTGCCCGTTTCGATCCCACTTTCGATAAAGAGAGCAAAGAGTTGGTGGTTCAAAATTGGTGGTGGGAAAAGGGAGTAAAACCGGAGGATGCCACACTGAGGGCAGTCAAAGACGCCCTGGGTGAATTTGCTCGCTATTTACAGGCAGACGGAATCCAGATGGGCGAAGAGATCAAAAAAGATGCACATCTGGGAAGAACCCTTCAGCACTCCAGCAAAACGAGATAACATATCCTCCCCAAAAATGGTCTCGAAATGCTCACCTTAGGCGTCATTGCAGATACACACATCCCCGACCGGGCGCGCAACCTGCCATTGGAGGTGCTCGATATCTTCCAAGCAGCGGAAGTCACGGCCATCCTGCACGCTGGCGATGTTAGCGAACCAGGTGTGCTTGCTCAGTTGAATGAGGTTGCGCCGGTATACGCGGTGCGCGGCAACCGGGATTGGATTCGGCTGCGCTATCTTCCACACAAATTGAAGCTGAACTTCAATGGCGTAACGATTGCCATGACGCACGGTCATGGAAGTTTGGGGTATTACTTCGGGGATAAGATTGACCTTCTGGTGAAAGGCATACCCACATTCGATCGTTTTGAGCAGCGGGTGATGAGGATGTTTTCAGATGTGCAAGTAATCATATTTGGTCATATCCATCATCCCGTCAACCGCCTCGTAGATGGAGTGCTGCTTTTCAATCCGGGGTCGCCTTGTTGCCCCATTCCCCAGGGAACCAAACCTTCGGTGGGATTGTTGAAAATAGCATCTGGTGGAGAGGTTATGAGCGAGACCGTCCCTCTGCCCTGATTGTCGAATCTATTCCCCCATTGAAGCGATTTCTGGGTACATTTTCCAGATTCTGGATTCAAGTTTATCTCTGATCCTTCGTCTCTCTTTTGCTGATGGGTTCTGGGGGTTAAAGACTACGGGTTTGCCCACCATGACCATGCCAGATTTATGCACCGCGACCAGGTAGAAGTTCAAGGGAGCGCCTGTTCCTTGATAATAGAGCTCAGCTACCCTCGCTGTGTTTGTGCACCATCCGTTGCTCTATTACAGGTGATAATGGAGATGGACGGTTGTGGTCGGGTATGCATGTGTGTTTTGGAGCTATAATTATTCTATCTACCCCAACGAAGGAGGAAGCTGTGTCCCCTCACAAGGTCAAATTGATTTTTAACCCCAGGGCAGACATGGGCAATGCCTGGCGCCTGGCTGCTGATTTGCGTCCCATTGTTGAAGAGTTCGGCGGTGCGGATTGGGCCGGTACAGTTTACCCTACCCATGCCACGACATTGGCTCGTCAAGCTGCCGAGGAAGGCTATGATATCGTGGTTGCCGTGGGGGGTGATGGCACCGTTCATGAGATCATCAATGGGTTGATGCAGGTGCCTAAGGGCAAACGCCCACGCCTGGGTGTGGTGCCCATGGGGTCTGGAAACGACTTCGCTCACAACGTGGGCGTAACCATTAACCCTCCTGTGGCTTTACGTCAGGCGCTCAGCGGTAAGTCCCTCCGCGTGGATATCGGCGTGCTGGAAGATGAACGCGGGCGACGAGAGTATTGGGATAACACGCTTGGCATCGGCTTCGACGCTACTGTGACCATCCGTTCCCACCGACTGCCTATCGTGCGTGGGTTCATGATGTACCTGATCGCGGTAATACAGACCATCATGCTCAACCATGACGCACCTCATTTTCGTTTCGTCACGGACGAGGAGAGCTGGGAAGGGGAGAAGCTGATGATCGTGCTCTGCAATGGACCGCGTGAAGGGGGCGGTTTTCTGGTGGCGCCAGAGGCCGTGCCCGATGACGGCGTTTTCCATTACGCTTCTATTGATCGCGTCTCTCGACCAATGATGTTCCGGCTGGTACCTGAAGTGATGAAGGGGACGCACGGGCGCTTCGATTGCGTGCACATGGGGAAGTTCAATAAGCTGGAATTGCAGGCTGATCGTCCTTTGTACATCCATATGGATGGAGAAATCTTCTCCGGCTTCGGCACGGTCGTACGCCAGGTGAAGGTAGAGTTGATCCCTCAGGCACTTGAGGTGATGATCTGAGGTACTGCTGGGGTACCATGCCTGACCTTGCCTCCAGCCTTCAGGGTCACGATCTAAGCCATCTGTATATTATCGCTGAGCGTTGGGGGGTAGACTTCAGCGCTCGTGATGCGCGCACAGGCATACCACGGCTGGCGGAACTCCTGTTGGATAGCGAACTGGTCACCGAGGTGGTTGAGGCCCTGCCAGCAGATGCTCTCATCGCACTTGAAGCTGTGATCCGCCTGGGTGGGCGTTTGCCATGGTCACAGTTTACCCGCCTGTACGGTGAAGTGCGTGAGATGGGCTCTGGCAGGCGTGACCGAAAGCGCCCTGACCGACATCCAGCCTCACCTGCTGAAACCTTATGGTATCACGCCCTGGTGGCACGAGCTTTTTTTGATACCCCCGATGGCCCTCAAGAATTCGCTTACATACCGGATGACCTGATAGCTTTGCTCCCCCGTCCGAAAGATAAAGCTGAACCCCCGCTGGGTCATCCGGCCAGACCAGACGAGAGTGTTCACCACCTCTTGGTCAACGACCGCATCCTCGATCATGCCACCACGCTGTTGGCAGCCCTGCGAGTAGGGATCACTCCCGCTAACATTCCGAGGGTGGAGGATTGGCCAATGCCCCCAGGCCTGTTGAGCGACCTGCTAAGGACGGCCGGGTTGTTAGATGAGGCCGAGCAACCTCAAATTGAGGCCGTGCGTCGTTTCCTGGAAATACCTCGGGGCGAGGCAATGGTCCAACTGTTTCAAGCCTGGTTTCACAGCACCGACTTCAACGAACTGCTGCATCTTCCCCGCATACGTGCGGAGGGGGATTGGAAGAATGATCCCCTGCGCACCCGTCAGATGGTGTATGGTTTCCTCTCTGTTTTACCTAAAGACATCTGGTGGAGTCTGTCCGCCTTTGTTGCCGCCGTAAAAGGGCGTCATCCCGATTTTCAGCGTCCAGTGGGGGATTATGATTCCTGGTATTTGCGAGACCTCGCGAGCGGTGAGTACCTGGGTGGTTTCATCCATTGGGATGAGGTGGATGGCGCGCTGATCCGGTGGATGATAACGGGCCTAATGCATTGGCTGGGGCTGGTGGACCTGGCTGCGTCGGATGCGGAAGCCGTTCCCGCCTGCTTCCGTTTATCGGGCTGGGCAGACGTCCTTATAAAGGGTGCCGCTTCCCTAGACCTTCCGCCAGAGACGAAATTCCTGCATGTTCGCTCCGACGGGCGTTTACACATCCCCCGGCTGACCCCCCGCGCGGTACGTTTTCAACTATCCCGCTTTTGTGATTGGGAAGCAGAGAAGGGAGAGGGTTACCGCTACCGGCTGACGCCTGGGTCACTGGCGCGCGCCCGTGAGCAGAGCCTGCGAGTTGGTCACCTGTTGAGTTTGCTGAGAAAGCATGCCCGTAGCGTGCCTCCCAACATTGTTCAGGCGTTGGCTCGTTGGGATGAGCACGGGGTGGAAGCCCGCATCGAACAGATGGTGGTGCTTCGCTTATCCTCCCCTGAGTTGTTGAGGGAACTGCGTACCTCACGCGCCTCCCGATTTTTAGGCGACCCCCTCAGCCCTACAGCCGTCATCGTCAAGCCCGGCGCCTGGAATAACGTCCTGCAAGTTCTGGTTGAGCTGGGATATTTAGGGGAAGTGGTGGGAGAGGATACGATCTCGATTTGAAAAACAAGTGAGAAGGATATGCACCCAAGCGATTACTTCGCACATGGTAATAACGATCTAGAAGACACCCGACCTCGACAGGTAGTGGTACAACCTGAAGAGGTCCAACCCGTGAAAATAGAAAAGCCTGTCCCCCTCGGCCCTCGACGGAAGCAGTCTCCTCAGAGCGGCTGCGGCTGCTGGTTCTGGAGCCTCGTCCTGGGAATCCTCCTGGGCATGTTTCTTTACGCCGCATTAATCGTCCAACCCCGCACCAACATCCTGGTGCTGGGACTGGATTCCAGAGAACCAGGCTCTAATCTAGGGCGTAGCGACACCATGATACTGGTCACGGTCGTACCGATGCCACCTTATGTGGGTATGCTTTCCATCCCCCGCGATCTGTGGGTGACCATCCCGGGTTATGAGGACAACCGCATCAACGCCGCACATTTCTTGGCCGAAGGCTACTCCCCTGGCAGCGGTCCAGAGACGGCCATGAGAACCGTGCAGCAGAATTTGGGGGTTGACGTTCATTACTTTGTCCGCATTCGCTTTGACGGTTTTAAAGAGGTGATAAATGCCCTCGGTGGGATAGAAATTAATCTTCCGAGTCCTATGTCGGGTTATTCTGCGGGCAATCATCACCTGAACGCTGATCAGGCTCTCGCTTTTGTGCGAGACCGCCAGGGGAGCGATGACTTCTTCCGCATGGAGAGGGGTCAGTTAGTTTTCAGAGCCATTTTTCGACAGGTGCTAAAACCTGCCAACTGGCCTCGACTTCCGGAAGCCATATTCGCTCTGCTCTCGACGTTGGATACAGACCTCCCGGCCTGGCAATGGCTGCGTCTTGGGGTGATCACGCTGCTGGTTGGACCCGAGGGCATAGACACTCGCATCATCACCCGGGAGATGGTCAGCCCCTTTACCACCTCCGTAGGAGCAAACGTCCTTTATCCAAGATGGGAGCTGATCAATCCGGTCTTGCTGGAGATGTTCAATCAGTAAGGCGAGGGGATAACCGAAGTAATACCAGTAGTACTGGGGTTATTCTGCTCCGGTTACAAAGAGCGTTTATACAGGCGATGCCTCTTATAAAAGTCAATGCCCAAGCCCTCCAATTCGCGCTGCATCCGGGCATTATCCTGACCAATCTGTACAAGGTCAGCGTGCTCAAAACCACCCTCAAGGATGCTTTTCTGCATCTCGCTGAATAGCAATGCCGTTCCGCCCAGACCGCGGTACTCACTCGTAATACCTGCTCCGTTAATGTTGACCCACTTGGTGCGACGTAGCTCGAGCAGCAGGGTAATCCATCCCCAGGGGAACAGGCGGCCTTTTGTCCGCTGAACGGCCCCCGATATATCCGGGTAGGCGAACAGGAAACCAACCGGCTCATCCCCTTTCATAACTATTTTGATCAGACGAGGGTCTGCAAACCATAGGAGCTGATTGGCGATTGTGCGCGCCTCATCCTCCGTGAGGGGGACATTACCTACCGTGTCCCCCAGGGCGGCGTTGTACAAGTCCTTCAATTTGGGGACCAACATGCGCAGGTCGTGACGCTTCCTGAAGCGTACCACACGCAAACCGCGCCGTTCTCGAACCCGTTCAGCCACTCGATGGAACCTCTCAGGAAATTGGGCTGCTCGGTTGAGGTAACCTGAAACCACATCACCAGAGGGCTCAAATCCGACCGCTTCGATCAAAGAGGGATAATAGGACGGGTTGTAGGGAATACCAAAAGCGGGACGGTGTTCGAATCCTTCAACCAGTAACCCCATACCATCCAAAGCCGTGAACCCTTTGGGGCCGGTAATCTGCGACAATCCACGTTGCCGTGCCCAGGCAAAAGCGGCTTCGAACAGTGCCCGGCTAACCTCAAAATCCGATTCGCACTCGAAAAGGTAGAAGAAAGCAGTCTGTTCCCGGTTGAATTGGTTGTATCGCTGGTTATCCAGTACCGCCAAGCGGCCGATCGCCTCCTCCTGATCATCCCGCGCTACGAAGAAAGCCGCTTCTGAGTGTTTGTAGAATGGATGTCGGCGTTGGTCAAACAACCGTTGTGCATCTGACGCCAACGGGGGTACCCATTGGGGTATGCGCCGGTAGATGCGGAAGGGCAGATCCAGGAACTGCCTGACCTGATGACGATTGGTGGGATCAATCTGAATGATGTTCATTTTTTCCCCTGGGCTTTCACTGCCACAACCAGCAACGCGCCAAGGATAACGTACAAAAGACCCAAGGCTACTATTATAAACTTGGGCAGCGCACACCACAGCGCAACTGCAGGCCATATCTCCCCCTTTATCCCCAGCAGAACCTGAATCAGCGCTATGTTCTCAACACTGTCCAACAGGGCGGCACCAAACTGACCCCACGACAGCACGACTCCCACTAAGGGAAGAAACTCGAACCGTGCCCACAGATTGCGAGCCACCAGCACACATCCCAACCCGATGGCACTGGCATAGGCTACCAGAAAGAGAAAGTCCAGACCAAGATTCAAACCGGCATAGACCTGACCCCTTTGCCCCCAGGATTCAACGATTCCCTGAGCAACAGGCTGTTCTCCCGCAAACTCAAATGAGACAATACCGGCTGGAGCAGCGTCTGTCTTCAAGGGGCTCCCTAGTACTTGCAGGCCCACCAGTACAGCCAGCGTGAGCACAAGAAGAGGTACAAATGCACGCTTCTGCCCAGAGTCAGATAACCAGGTGAAAGGATGCCGAAGTTTCATGTTTCACTCTCCTGAGAAATTTGACGCTCGACTAACGAACTGCGCAATTCCTAAATTATAAGTGAGATGTCTTGAAATCGCTGCTATGGGCAAGGCCAGCCTTCATCTACACCGGTCTCGGTGGTCACATTTTCAGCAGTTCATCATCCACTTCAAAGGAGCCGAAGACAAAATCCGGTGCCACAAAGCCGACATGCTCATATAGCAGGATGGTGAACTCCAATTGCAGGTCCAGCGCCCCCTGGCTCCATTCAGACACTTGATGGCGAATGAGTGGCATATCGGCGATGATATTGCCATAAAAAACGCTCATCCTTCTCCATCAGTTCCTCTGGTGTGCATAAAGTTGTTTTTCGCCCCCCAGTTTCTCAGGGCAGTTCTGAGGTGCAAAAGGCACAACGGGTGGCCTTAAGGGCAATCGTGGACCGACAATAGGGACACTCCTTAGCAGTGGGTGTTTCGGGGGGCGCCTCTTCCTCTTTGGTCACCATGCTCATCATGCGGTTCACTGCCCGGATCATCAGGAACAACGCCAGAGCAACAATGAGGAAGGCGATGACCGCATTGAGGAAGATCCCATAATTGATGGTTACGGCTCCAGCGTTTTGGGCATTCGCCAGGGAGGCATAAGGGCCGGCTGGTGAGCCCTCTTTGATCAGTATGTACAAATTCGAAAAATTGACTCCTCCGACCAGCAAGCCAATGGGGGGCATGATGATGTC
Organism: Chloroflexota bacterium; assembly: GCA_040758495.1. Classification (GTDB taxonomy): domain Bacteria; phylum Chloroflexota; class Anaerolineae; order Anaerolineales; family JBFLVL01; genus JBFLVL01. Next base: position 14,498 of record JBFLVL010000018.1, on the reverse strand, counting down.
GTCAACCATGGATTTGACGATCGTGCTAAAGGCCGCTCCGATGATAATACCCACTGCCATATCCAACACGTTACCCCGCAGAATGAAGTCCTTGAACTCTTTCAACATGTTTACCTCCTTATAAGAATAGTGACAATTGTCTTTAAAATGAATGTAAAGTGTACTTGACATGCCGTGTGTTAGCGGGTAGAATGTAAAGCAAAGTTTACATTACTGGATGGGATAATGCCTGTAGAGAACCGTGTAAAGGAAATCCGTCAAAACAACCAGCTCACGCAAATTCAGCTTGCGGATGCGGTGGGTGTGACCCGTCAGACGATCATTGCCCTCGAGAAGGGCAGTTATACCCCCTCGGTGGGTCTGGCTTTGAAGTTGGCTCAGGTGCTTAATGCCCGAGTCGAGCATCTCTTCTGGCTGCGTTCGGGCGAAGGAGAGTAAGATGAGCAAATTGACCGGTTATTATTTTAGCAGATTTGTGATTTCGATTGTGTTAGGTGGCCTCTTTCTTCTAACCGGAGCTGCGTGGTGGCAGGCGTTGATTGCGGTGTTGGGCTCTTTTGCGTGGTTTTTGTGGGCTCCGCACAGTGGACGGTACGTTGTTCGAACTGAAAAAGGAGCCACAGCGTTGCACCGCGACGAGCGCACCCAGCGGATAACCAATCAGGCAGGGCGGAATGCGTGGGTGATCGTGACAGTCTTGGGCGGTGGATTGGCGTCATATTATGGCTTTCTTGCTATCGCTGATATGCCTGTGAGCCTTCTTGGTCTCTTGCTGCTAAGCGGGGTGATCACATTTTTTGCCTCGGATTACATCCTGCGGCGTAGAGGGTGACCCTCATCCAGTATGCCGGTAGTTGAACCAAGCTGCAGCTTTCCGTAAGCAAAGCAGAGCTTTTGCCTAACCAACATCCCAGCTTCCCGCGAGTTCACGACTCGCGGGAAGCCTGTTTAAAGCATATGACCGACAGGTGACTTTTGGCACTGTTCAACATGACCTGCTCGTAGATAGAGTTAGGGCAGTTGTATACTCTCTGACTACCAAAAGGAGGTACTCATGAAAAAAGGATATCGGTTCAACCTCACAGGTGGGATCATCCTAATCCTGTTGGGGGTCTGGTTCCTGGCGGCTCAATTCGTCCCCGGTCTGAATGCCTGGGTTGGGCATAACTGGCCATTGACGATCATATTTGCCGGATTGATCATGTTGTTGTTTGGACTGATCGGCGGTGTGTGGGGGATGGCAGTGCCAGCCTGTATCGTCGGTGGTATCGGTGGGCTGTTATTCTGGCAGAACGCCACCGGCAATTGGGGCAGTTGGGCATATGCCTGGACCTTGATCCCCGGTTTTGTCGGTGTGGGCGTCATCCTGTCTAATCTGTTAGGTGGGCAAGGGATACGGTCAACGCGCGGGGGAATGTGGTTGATCTTCTCCAGCCTAACGCTGTTTGCCATCTTCGGATCGTTTTTGGGTGCACCGACTTCATGGTTGCGCTATTGGCCGTTGCTACTGATTGTTTTCGGAATCTGGATGCTCGTGCGCTCCCTCACCCGCACCGGTCGTAGGGAAGCGCCGCAGCCTGAACCATCTGAGGAGGAGGCAGAATGAAAGCGCACAACCTGTTTTGGGGTGCTATCCTCATCCTTGGAGGGGGCCTGCTGCTGCTCAGCAACCTGGGAGTATTACAGGTAAACGTATGGGGTTTGATCTGGCCAACCTTCCTGATCGCCATCGGTGCATGGATACTGTGGTCAGCCACTGTAGGTCGGGAGTCATTAGAAGTGGACCAGGTAGAGGTATCGCTGGATGGAGCGAATCAGGCCGAAATCCGCTTTGACTACGGGGCCGGAAAGCTGCGACTCGGCTCCAGGACGAGGGAGGACCTCCTCCTGGCAGGTGAATTTATGGGCGGTCTGAACTATCAAACCAAACGCGTGGGGGATGCCCTGCATGTGAACATGAAATCGGAGCGCGTTGGGCCCATTCTCTTGCCGTTCTCCATGGGACCGCGTGATTGGACCTTCGACCTGAACGACCAGATTCCCCTGAAGCTGGATGTGGACGCCGGTGCCAGTGACATGCGGTTAGATCTCACGAACTTATGTGTGACTGAGCTCAAACTTGACACTGGGGCCAGCACAGTGGAGGTGCTGCTGCCCGCTCAGGCAAAGCATACCTATGTGGACGTAAGCGCAGGAGTTGCTACCGTGCGCTTTCAGGTGCCCGGTGGTGTGGCTGCGCGCATCCGCGTTGAGGGTGCTCTCTCTAGCACGCAAATTGATCGGGAGCGCTTCCCGCGGATTGGGGAAGTGTATCAGTCCCCGGATTACGAGACGGCTGCCAATAAAGCAGATATCCACATTGACGCCGGTGTTGGATCCATCGAGATTCGCTAAAGATTAGGAGGTTAGCCATGAAAAAATTTGACATGCGAATTGGTTGGGGTGTTTTGTTGATTGCCGGAGGCATACTGTTCTTGCTCCAGAATATGGGTTTTCTGGGAGATGGACTCGCCCTGCTTTGGGGATTGCTTTTTGGCGTTCCAGGTGTGGCTTTTGTCTACATGTTTGTGACCCAGCGCTCGAACTGGTGGGCGGCGATTCCTGGGGTCACCCTGCTGTCCATCGGGGCCCTGATTGTGTTAGAACAAGTTGCCACCCCTGTGGCGGATATATTCGGCGGGGGGTTGATCATGGGAGGAATCGGCCTGGCCTTCTGGCTGGTATACATAAGCAATCGGGGTATGTGGTGGGCGGTCATTCCCGCAGGGGTGATGACCTCCCTGACCTGCCTGGTTGTGTTGGAAGGATTATTGCCCCATGCAGACCTGGATGGGGTTCTTCTGATCGGTTTTGGTTTGACCTTCGCTTTGTTGAGCATCCTGCCCACGCCGAAGGGACGGATGTGGTGGGCGGTCATCCCAGCCGTTGTGTTGGTGGTGATTGGCTTCGGTGTCACCCCGGCTCTGAAGGGCGTATTCGCGTATATCTGGCCAGCAGCCTTGATCCTGACCGGTTTGTACTTCTTGTATCGCACATTCCAGGTTCGCGGTAAGGCTTAATGGTCTGGGTAAAACATCCTGCTAAGGAAAAATGAAAGGAAGCAGTATGAAAAGGAAACTTTATCGTAGTTGTACAGACAAAAAAATAGGAGGCGTGTGCGGCGGTCTGGGGAATTATCTGAACATTGACTCGACCTTGGTACGCCTGTTCTTTGTCATATTGGCTCTGGGTGAAGGTATCGGAGTGCTGGTATACATTATCCTGTGGATACTGATGCCAGCAGAGCCTACGACTATAGAAAAAGGGGGAGTAAGCCAGGAAGGCGATCTGGCAGATCAGTTGCGTGCAGACGCGGATGAATTCGCCGGCCGTGCCCGTGCAGTAGGGGAGGATTTACGACAGGCCGTGCGTGAGCCAGACCCACAGATTGGATTGATTGTCGGGGCCGTGCTCATTGCCCTGGGAGGCATCTTCTTTTTGAAGAACCTGCAAATCTCCTGGCTGTGGTGGTTCGATTTAGATGTGCTCTGGCCTCTGCTGGTGATTGCGGCGGGTGTCGCCCTATTGGTTCGTCGTGCGAGGGGAGGTTAACATGTGTCCTGAGAGCCGAAGACGAAGTTTGATTTTTCCAGCTCTCCTGATCGTGGCAGGTATCGTTTTCCTGATGTACAACCTGGGATTGTTGGATTCCAACCTGTGGAACACCTTGCTCAGTTTGTGGCCTGCATTGTTGATCGTCCTAGGGTTAGATAGTCTCTTCCGCAGACATGGGCTGGTTGGGCCGGTTTTCCTCATTGTCTTAGGAGGGCTTTTCCTGCTCAGTAACTTTGGGGGCTTAGCTGTGGATGTGTGGTGGACGATCCTGCGCCTTTGGCCCATCGTGCTTATCGCCATCGGTCTGGACATTCTGCTTGGTCGGCGCTCTATCGCCTTCTCTCTACTTGGGCTTTTACTCGTACTCGCTATCCTTGGGGTAGGATTGTGGTCCTCGGGCTTATTCCTGGCGACCGGAGTTGGTCAACCATTGGAGGGGGTCAACATCCTGCAACCCCTGGATAGTGCCACCCAGGCCAAAATCACCCTGAGCCCCTCAGTGGCTTCTCTATACCTGGACGACAAAGCCGGAAAAGAAAACCTGATCGAAGGCATTGTACGAACCTGGCCCCAGGATAACATCCTCCAGAATACATCCAGGGACGATGGTTCAGTCAGTTTCTCACTGGAAAGCAAAGCCAAGAATGTCCCCTTTGGGATCTGTGATAACAACCGCTATGTATGTCGTTGGGATTTGAGTTTGAATGCGGATATTCCCCTGGAATTGACTGTGAACCTGGGCGTGGGTCAATCTTCACTTGACCTGAGTGGGTTGACGTTGATCAGCCTGACACAAAAAACCGGCGTAGGTGAGACGAAGCTGACCTTGCCCTCGGGGGAATACCGAGCCGACATCTCGGGAGGTGTAGGGAAGATAACCATCATCCTGCCGGACGAGGGTCACATTCGCCTGAAGATAGAAGGCGGCGTTGGAGAGATCGTTATCCAGATACCCAAGGATATGGCGGCCAGTATTCAGATAGACAAAGGTCTCTCTGGATTGACGTTACCCCCTGGTTATCAGAAACAAGACGAGGTGTACTTGTCACCCGGATTTAACACTGCCACAGACTTTGCTGAAATCACTATTGACCAGGGTATTGGTAACATCTCTATCCAGGAAAAATAGGCAATCCCCTCTCTTATTCCATCCCCTCCCACGTAACCCGCTTTTCTGCAAAGTTGGGTACGGGAGGGGATGGATTTTCCCAGGAACAGGATTGTGAGATTTTTACCGACTGATTATTCACCGTTAGCGATCGCTTTTCATGCCCAGTTCCGCCTTTGGACTTAATGAGGTATTATGGGGCAAATGGACACCAAATCGGGACTTCGTCTTAAGTTCACCCTGCTGGATGTAAGCGCCTATATCGCCTTAGGGGCTGTTTCCGTCCCCGCATTGATTTCCCTCTTTTCCGACCAGCATGCCTATCGTTGGGTAGCGGTCGGTCTTATTTTCATATTTGGCTTCTTGATGTTCGTCCATCATCAACTACCGGAACAGTTCTTAGGGATGTCGCCAACAGCCTATATGGTTATGCAGACCATCGTGGTCGCTGCCCTGTTGCTATTTACCCCTCACAACCTGATTTTTATCATCCTGTTTTTCATCCTCAGTGTGGAATCCGTGAGGTTTCAGCCATCCTTCAAGGGATACTTTTGGACAGTTGCTTTTAGCCTGATAACGGCGATAGCCTTGATAGCCACGGCCGGCTTACGGGAAGCTTTGTACATTATCCCAATTTACATCGGGGCGTACGTCTTCTTTGCCATTTTCGCGGCCACAACCATAAGAGCCGAGTCGGCCAGGGAGGAGAGCCAGGCGCTGCTGGAGGAGCTGAAAATCGCTCACCAGAAGCTGCAAACCTACGCCGCCCGAGTTGAAGACCTGACCGTGGTCGAAGAGCGCAACCGACTGGCGCGCGAGATGCATGACACCCTGGGACATTGGCTCACGGTGGCTGCCGTGCAACTCGAAGGCGTTCAGCGCCTCATCACCACCGACCCTGAGCGTGCCCTACAGATGACGGGCATCGCCCGATCGCAGGTGCGTCAGGCATTGGGTGAACTGCGGCGTACTGTGGCAACCTTACGTGAACCCCTGGAGGTAGACCTCTCGCTACCTAACGCAATAAAACGGCTGGCAAAGGTTTTCGAGCAGGCCACGGATATCCGGGTTGAAATGGCGTTTGATCACAATCTGCCCGATTTGCCGGACGAGTATCGCATTGCCTTTTACCGAGCAGCGCAGGAAGCCCTGACGAATGTACAGCGGCACGCGCAGGCCAAGCTTGTCTCCGTTCGCCTGCGCCTGGACGAGGAACAGGTTAAGCTTATCGTCAATGATGATGGGATTGGACTGCAGCCGGATACCCTTCAGGAGGGTTTTGGGCTGCGGGGATTACAGGAGCGCGCCGACCACCTGGGAGGCGAAGTGCGGTTGGAAGCCAAGGCGGATGGTGGAGCCCAACTGTGTTTTTGTTTACCCTGGCAGATTGAGGGCACGAATGGCTGAAAAGATTGGCATCTTGCTGGTGGACGATCAACGCCTGATGCGGGAGGGTCTGCGCACCCTCCTGGAATTGGAACCAGATTTACGCGTGCTCGGTGAAGCCGAGGACGGAGAGGCGTCCTTAGAGGCTTACGAGGCTTTGCACCCCGATGTTGTGCTCATGGACATCCGCATGCCAGGCATGGATGGTGTGGAAGCCACTCGTTGCCTGTGCGATCGCTGGCCGGGGGCAAAAGTGATCATCCTGACCACCTTCGACGACGATGAGTACGTGTTCGAGGGGCTGCGTGCTGGTGCATTGGGATACCTGCTCAAGGACGTTTCGGGAGGCGAGTTAGCTCAGGCAGTACGCACCGTTGCCCGCGGGGGAGCATTGATCGAACCATCCGTGGCCCGCAGGGTAGTGGCTGAGTTCGCCCGTCTGGCACCCGCGGCGCGTGCCCCGGACGAAGGTTTGCAAGAACCGCTTTCCGAGCGAGAGGAGGAAATTTTGCGCCTGCTGGCGCGGGGTTTGACCAATCGAGAAATCGCCGCCCAAATCCATCTGGCAGAGGGCACGGTAAAGAATTATGTGACCAGCATCCTGCAAAAGATAAATGCCCGCGACCGCACTCAAGCCGCGCTCCGAGCACACGAACTGGGGTTATTGTAGATTGCAGCAAGTACGGAAACGAGCCCTACCGGGCTATCGCCCCCTCCAATTGCAACAACCACGCTTTGGTCGGGATGCCCTCGGCTCCTCCATAACCCCGAAGGCCCCCGTCTGCTCCGATGACTCGATGGCAGGGGATTACCAATGGCAGTGGGTTGGCAGCCTGAGCTTGCCCCACAGCCCGAGCGGCGCCTGGTTTGCCAACATAGGCAGCAATCTCACCGTATGTGCGCGTTTCTCCGTAGGGAATAGCATACGTTGCTTGCAACACCTGTTTCTGGAAGGGGGTCATCAGTGACCAATCTATCGACAATTCGAAACCCTTACGACGACCCTGTAGGTATTCTACGATTTGTTGCGCGGCCGGGGATACTTTCTCCTGATCCAGGATTACAGTGCTGTGGGTGCGTTTTTCCAGCCATCGGGTGAATTCGGCCTGGTTTATGTGCATATCAATGGCCAATATTCCCTGTGTTGACACAGCCACCCAGATCGTCCCCAGAGGGGATGAGGTTTTGCCAACCCAGATGGTTGAGCGCTGTCCTTGTCGTGTCATAGGTCTCTCTATAAGTAAGTTAGTAATTAGTCACCATGTCAATTAACCCTCGCTCGCGAGCGCGGTGATCGCACCATCTGAAGAGGTACACCGCCAGAACGCCGAAGATGACCGTCATGCCGAGCAGGATGCCGAGCAGTTGGAGGTTGCTGAACCCGGCCAAGGAAGGAAAGGCCTGGGCAACAGAGCCTATCATCGCCCGACGGATTAGCTCAAGCCAGTAAGTGATGGGCATCATGTATCCCACGGGTCGCAGTAGAGGTGGCAACACATCTAAAGGGAAAATAGCGCCGCTGAACAGGTAAAGTCCACCGGCCACAGTTTCACCCACAAACCAGACATGATGGACGATTAACAGCGTTATCCCAGCCAATGCCAGACCCATCATTGCCAGCATGGCTACGCCCAGGAAAAGGGAAACAAAGAACAAAGGCCAATTTACCGCAGCCGGATCAAGAGGAAGGTGAAAAACCAGCGTGCCAACGGTAACAGTGATGAATACGGAAACCGCGGCGACGGTCATGCGTGCCATCCCTCTTCCCAATAAATACATGGGAATTTTCAGCGGAGCCACGTAGATGTACTTGAGGGTTTTATAGTGTTCGCGGTCGTCAATCACTGCCCAAGAAATGCCTGTCATTACTGAACCAACAAAAATATAGAAGGCGTTACCCAGATAGATATAGGCAAAGACGGGTGAGTCGAAATTAGCCTTGGTGATCACGCTGTACATGACCACAAGTATGGCCGCTGAAGCCAGGGGCTTGATGATCGAATAGACGGCGAAAAGAAAGGGGTCCGTCCAGTTGGACTCGATCTGCCAGCCTAGCCAGGTGGCTATCCAGAACGAACGCCAGCTTTCGGATTTGCTAGTGGTTATTACCATGGATATTACCTGCCAGATTCTAACGTCGGCTCTCTGTCAACCGGCCCTCCTGGATGGCGAGCCGTTCCATGTGAGCCAACAAGGCGCGGGCTGCGACAAGGAAGATAAGACCCAGGACGGTGAGCAGGCCTAATTCAACAGTGACAGACAGAAATCCGAGTGAAGCTCCTGAAGGGAAAGCTAATTGGCGCATGGCATCCAACCCAAGGGTCAGAGGTATCAGGGACGCAGTGGCTGCGATCCAAAAATTGAAATTCTTGATGGGAAAATAGAAACCAGATAGCAAGTACACGGGTTCCTGTGCCAGGTTAGAAAGGTGCCAGGCTTCTCGGCTGAGCAGCAGGAAGAGGGAGGCAAACAGCATTCCCATGCCGTAGAGGGCAGTCATAGCCAAAAAGAAAACCGCGAAGAGCTGCGCGAAGCTGGCAATGGCATACTCCACATTGAACACCCAGCTTCCCACAATCATGATGACCAGAGCCCGCAGGGTGGTTGCTCCCAGCCCACCGATTGCCATCCCCAGCAAAATTGCCATCATGGAGTTGGGAGCCATGATATAGAGGGCCAGGTTGCCTTGCTCTTTTTCCCAATACAGTTGACTGGACATACTCCAGAGCACGTTGAGCCAGAAGGCGGTCATTGCCCCACCCATGACCACAAAGCCAATGTACTCCTCTGGAGCTCGGATAGCGCGGTAGACAAACACGTAAGCCGACACCCCAAGCAAGGGCAGGAAAATATCGAAAAACAACCAGGATTTTTCGCGCTGGGTGCCAATCAGGCGGGGGTAGGAACGACCGATGACCGTTTGCAGAAAGAGTCGCCAGCCGGTGTTTTTGCGCACTGGGGGTAACTGGCGCGTAACCGCTTCATTCGGTCTCGTTGCCACGTTCTACTTCCTCCATGCTGCGCCCAACCAGGTCTACAAAAACATCTTCCAGAGTGGGTTCGCGCTTTTGCAAGTGGTTAATGTGGATATCAGCAGAGGTCATCGTGTTGATGACCGTCCCCAGCACGTCCTCCTCAGCCAGGATGAATTCCAGAGCCATGCCATCTTCTATATCTCGGCAGGTTACTTTGTGTACACCTGGGAGACTTTCAAACGCTGAGAGCGCAGTGCCATTGAGCGTACTTGTCTCAATGCAGAAGATGGCTTCGTGCTGCAGGCGGTGTTTGAGAACGGAGGGGCTGTCGCATGCCAGCACGCGGCCTTTATTGATGATTGCCACCCGGTCGCAGAGTTGGTCCGCTTCTACCATGTAGTGTGTGGTGAGCAGGATGGTGCGTTGGGGCTGCTCGTCTATCCAACTGCGGATGAAAGCTCGTACTTCGCGTGCCGCCCCCACATCCAAACCCAGAGTAGGTTCATCCAGAAAGAGCACTTCGGGGTCGGTGAGAAAACCACGCACGATGTTCATCTTCTGACGCAGGCCTGTTGACAAGTCGGATGACTTGGCGTTGAGGCGATCCGAGAGACCTACAACTTCTATCAGTTCGCGTATCCTCTGGTTTGCCTGCCGTGAGGGAATACCATAGAATTGAGAGAACATCCAAAGGTTCTCGCGTACTGTGAGCAGACCATAGCCAGATGATTCCCCGCCTGAGACCATGTTTATGCGCGGGCGGACCAGTTGGGGTTCACGCATCACGTCGAAACCGGCCACCCAGGCTTGTCCGGTTGTGGGTGCCAATAGTGTAGTAAGGATTTTGATCAGTGTGGTCTTACCTGCTCCATTGGGACCAAGCAACCCGATCAGTTCACCTGGTTGTATTTCCAGGTTGATATCTTTCAGGGCGGTCAGTTCTCTGGGTTCCTCTTTCTTTCCGCCGCGGATTTTATACACGCGTCCGACGTTTTCTGTGCGTATGGCTGGTTTCATAGTCTTTTAGGGTTGAGAATGGGTGACTGTTTAGTGATCGTATACGGATCGTAGGGTTAACGTCATGCAAACCTGGGGTGGTTTTGGTAATATACTCATCGAAAGGCGAATTTCTTCTCCTCCTTAAATGAGAGCCGGGATGGCGTACCCGGCTCTCGACGATTCTACCACCTTTCATCAGGATTAGCACGTTTCCATACGGGCACTGATAGGACAGGGGAAAGCCAGCCTTCCTATGGTTTCCACACATGCCATAACCAGCGGGGAATCACACCTCACAATAACTCCAGGTGCAGGGGTTGTTTCTATACCTGACATGCCGCTTTCGACAGGGTGGGAATCCCGCCCTGTGGTGGGAAAGCCCTACTGATATAATCTTTCTCTATGGTGACAGGCGAGGCTAACCGCCAAATAGCTCGCGCCGCGGGGGTGGTTATGGCGGCATTTATCTTGAGCAACATAACCGGTCTGGTGCGCCAGGTGCTGGTTTCGGAGGCCTTTGGAACCGGAGCGGAGATGGACGCTTTCAATGCCGCGGCACGGTTGCCCGACCTGCTGTTCAGCCTGGTCGCAGGTGGTGCATTGGCTTCCGCGTTTATACCCACCTTTACGGGATTTTTAACTCAAAACGATAAGGAAGGGGCCTGGCAACTGGCTTCCGCCATTATGAACCTGGTCAGCTTGACGTTGGCTTTGGTGAGCGCTCTCTCGGCTGTGTTCGCCCCTCACATTGTGCGCTATGTCCTCTCCAGCCTGGTCAGCGAACTGGACTCAGCTCAATTTGCTCTGACAGTCTCCCTGCTGAGGGTGTTGCTGCTCTCGCCTGTGTTTTTTGGGATCAGTGGTCTGCTGATGGGTATTTTAAACGCCCATCAGGTGTTCCTGTTGCCCGCCCTGGCACCGACTATGTATTGGTCAGGGATGATCTTTGGTGTGTTGGTGCTCTCGCCCCACATGGGGATTTACGGGTTGGCCTGGGGAGCGGTGTTGGGAGCGGGTTTGCATCTGGGGGTACAGTTGCCCGGTCTGTTCAGGCTGACCTGGGAATATATCCCTACACTTGGGCTGCAATCTCCAGCTGTACGGGAGGTGGGGCGTTTGATGGCCCCGCGACTGTTAGGGGTGGCGGTGGTACAGCTCAACTTTGTGGTCAACACCATTCTGGCCTGGGCTCAACCGGAGGGCAGCCTGACAGCCATTACCATCGCCTGGGCAGTCATGACCATGCCACAGGTGGTCATCGCTCAGGCCATTGCAATCGCCGCTCTGCCGACCTTCTCGGCTCAAGCTGCCAAGGGTGAGATGGGTGAAATGCGGTCTTCGTTAGCGGCTACACTGCGAGGGGTCATTCTGCTTTCGCTGCCCGCCTCTATAGGCCTGATCCTGCTGCGCGAGCCCATCGTAGCTCTATTATTCCAGCGGGGAGCGTTCGATGTCCATTCAACGGATCTGGTGGCCTGGGCGTTGCTCTGGTATGGGGCAGGGTTGGTTTCTCACTCGGTGGTTGAAATTGTCTCGCGTGCCTTTTATGCCTTGCACGATACGAAGACCCCTGTGTTCGTGGGGGTAGCAGCCATGTCACTGAATGTGGGGTTTAGCTTTTTATTCGCAAGCCTGTTTTCCCGCCTAGGGTGGGCGCCCCACGGAGGGCTGGCACTGGCGAATTCACTGGCCACCACCCTGGAAATGGTGGGGTTGCTGGTGTTGATGCGCAGGCGACTGGGGGGATTGAAAGGCAATTACATCCTGCAGGGAGTCTTCAAATCGGCAGGGGCTACGCTGGTAATGGGTATGGCTATCCTTCTGTGGCTACCTCGCGGAGGAGAGCAATCGGTGTGGATTGTAGGGGGAGGAGGGGTGGTGATCGGCTTGCTAGCTTATGGTGTCGGCGTACTTTTTTTGAGGCTGCCTGAAGTCTACAGTCTGTTAGGCGTTGCGCGTCGGCTGGTCAAAAGGGGCTAGACCGGACAACCGGAATATTCACCCAGGCAGGCCCGAGCGGCAGATGGGTTGCCTGTCTTGTTTCGGGGGCGGTTTAAATGTCAGAGGGGGAGAAATCCTGCAGTTCTTCTCCAATCAGTTGTTGAACCTTTAATTCTGCGTTCTCGAGCAAGGAGGCGCAACGGCGAGCCAGTGCCTGGCCGCGCTCGAAGAGAGCCAGGGCTTCTTCGAGAGGATGGTCGTCACTCTCCAGGGCATTCACTATCTTCTCAAGCTCGGCATACGCCTGTTCATATTTTAGCCCTTCAGGAGGGATTTCTTTTTTCGAGGGTTTTTCAGGGGTCATGGTTTCTTCTCAACTTTACCTAGAGGTATCTTTTTGCTTGGGTGTTCCCCGGCCTGTACGCTGGTCACCCGAGCACCAAAGCGGCCATCGCTGAGGCGTACCTGCACCGACTGGTCAAGGTGCACCTGTTCTACCCGCCGTAGGATGCCTCCCTGTTCATCGGTGACCAGGGAGTAACCTCTCGACAGCACTGCCAGGGGGTTAAGGGCAACCAGGCGCTGTTCCAGGGCACTGACGTGCGTTTTTTGCAATTGCATCCGATGGGTTAGGGCTATGGCCGCGCGGTGAAGCAGGTCGTCCAGGCGTTGTTGGTCGCTGTGTATGCGCGCCAGAGGTGAATGCCGCTGCAGGAGGCGCCCCAGGCCGCTCAGTTTTTGAAAGCCGCTATTCAACCAGGCCTGCATCGCACGCTGGAATCGTTCACTGAATGTGGTTACACCGGCCAGCAGGTCGCGCTGGTCAGGTGTGGCCATCTCGGCGGCAGCAGTGGGAGTAGGAGCCCGCAGGTCGGCGGCGAAATCGGTGAGGGTGAAATCCGTCTCGTGGCCCACGCCGCTGATGACCGGAATGTGTGAGGCGGCTACCGCGCGGACAACGCGTTCGTCGTTGAAGGCCCACAGGTCTTCCAGTGAGCCGCCCCCGCGAGCCACCAGGATGACGTCGGGGAGGATGAGGCTGTTGAGGGTTTGCAGGGCAGACACAATTCCCGGTGGAGCTTCGGGCCCCTGCACCGCGGTGGGGACGAGGATGACTTCCACTAGGGGATAGCGCCGCCGGAGGGTGTTCAATATATCCCTCACAGCCGCACCTGTGGGGGAGGTGACCAATCCTATACGTTCAGGCCAATACGGGATGGGTTTCTTCCGCTCTGGATCGAAAAGCCCTTCGGCTTCCAGCTTGGCTTTCAGCCTCAGGAATTCCTGATAGAGCACACCCTCGCCTGCGGGGCGGACCGCGTCGGCGTAAAGCTGGTACTGCCCCCCGGCCTCATAAACGCTGACATGACCGTGCACTTCAACCGCCTCGCCATCCTGAGGCAAGTAGGCTTGAAGGACAACGCTGGCGCGCCACATAACACAGCGGAGGGTGGCCTCGGCGTCCTTCAGGGTAAAGTACAGATGTCCTGAAGAAGGCCGGGAGATGTTAGAAACCTCTCCTTCAACCCACACATCCTGGAGGTGGTAATCGCTTTCCAGGAGCTGGCGCACATAACGGGTAAGCTCACTTACTGTCCAGGTAGGGGACTGAAAAAGAGGTAACTGGATCATCGTGGCAAGGATACTCCCCTTGAGGTGGGCTGTCAACTTACGGCCGACATGAATTGATGCTAAAATTGGGGCTGTTGGTGTACATTATGTTATTTTCAAACCCATGAAACACATTTGGTCACCCTGGCGCATGAAATACATTCAAGAACATAACCTGGTAGAAGGATGTGTGTTTTGTGAGGCGCAGTCTCACGAGGACGGGCCAGACAATTTAATTGTGTTTCGGGGGAGAAGGGCCTACGTGATCTTGAATCGTTATCCCTACACCAGCGGCCATCTGATGATTGTGCCTTATAAGCATCTTCCCTCACTAGAAAATCTGGACAAGAAGACGCGTGACGAAATGATGGATTTGGTGGTGGAGGGGATCCGTGTTCTGCGGGAAATGTACGCCCCTCAGGCGTTTAATATCGGGGTGAACATCGGCGAGGCTGCAGGGGCAGGAGTCGCTGAACATGTTCACATGCACATTGTCCCTCGATGGACAGGGGACACCAGCTTCATAACAACTCTGGGCGAAACGCGAGTTTTGCCCGAATCGCTGGAAGATACGTATGATCGGGTTAGCAGTGGTTGGAGACAGGGATAAAATCCAAGTACTACTAGAGGATGCGTTGAAGGACAAAATGCTACATTATCCAGAGGAAAACACACATGCAAAACACATCGGAATCCGTCATCCTGAGCGCTTGCCGCACCCCCAGCGGTCGTTTTCAGGGGAATTTGGCTTGCTTCTCGGCTCCCAGGCTGGGTGCCATCGTGATCAAAGAAGCGGTTAACCGTGCCGCCATCCCGGAGCCCGCGGACATTAACGAGGTCTTTATGGGCAACGTGGTCTCGGCTGGCCTGGGGCAGAACCCGGC
>JBFLVL010000017.1:0-72226 GCA_040758495.1 Chloroflexota bacterium | reverse complement strand
ACCAGTTGGTCATAGTCATAGGCTTTGTAGCGCGGCATAGGCTCCTCTACTCTCTGTGCTTACCTGGAGTATACCGAACCTGCTCGTTTTACGCGAATCGCATCATACTTTTTCGACAGTCTCAACGATTGGCTTAGCTGCCGGGGCGGTATGACCCTGACGCGGCTTTGCCCATAACCAATCGCAGAAAATCGCGCCGCTTACCCACGGGGCAAAGCCCCGGTCAGCTACAGCCTGGGTTAGCCCGCTCTTCGTCTTTCATCCAGACTCTTTTTTGCTTATCACACGCAAGAACAATTTTACAGCTTCTGGATCAAAATGTGCTCCCGATTGTTGCTGAATATATTCAAGAACCTCTTCTTGACGCCATGCTTTGCGATATAGACGATCAGACGAGAGAGCGTCCCACACATCTACAACTGCAAAGAGACGGGCAGGCAAAGGGATTTGCTCACCTTTTAGACCCTGCGGATAACCCGTCCCATCCCATTTCTCATGGTGGGAATACGGGATAGCCAAAGACGGCCTTAGATACTCGATGGGATAAAGCCACTCGTAAGCATAAACAGGATGTTTGCGCATGATGGCCCATTCGTCATCAGTCAATTTGTCTGGCTTGAGCAAAATGCTATCAGGGATGCCCATTTTTCCTATATCATGCAACAAGGCTCCGCGTCTCACGTGAACGATTTCGCTCTCCGAGATTCCCGCCATCCTGGCAAGCGTGAGGGTCATTTCTGTTACACGTAAAGTATGTCCTTCGGTTTCTTCATCACGCAAATCTAAAGCTTTAGACCAGCCTTCAATCGTCATATCATAAGCAAGCATCAAGTCCATGTTAGAGCGTTGCAGATTTTGAAAAAGACGACCGCTATCGATGGCTATTGATGCTTGTCCCCCAATTGTATGAAGAAAATCCAACCAGTTCTGATCTGTTTGCAGCAATTCGCGATGAAAGACTTCCAGCACTCCTACCAAGTTTCCTTTGGCAATCAACGGCTCAGCGCAGAAGGATACAAAATCCTCTCCTTCAATAAGAGATGCTCGAAGAAATGGTTCCCGGAGATTTGCTAAGTCAGGAGTGATAATCGTCTTTTGTTCCAAAGCGGCGCGTCCCGCATGACCCTGACCAAGACGAAGTTGTGTTTTTTCTATACCATGAGTACGAAAACCACGCCCAGCCGCATATTCCAAAATGAGGGAATGTGGATTCAGCAATAAAATGTCTGCCGCATCCACATCCAGGCTGATGGTTACTTGGTCAAGAATGGTTTTTAGTGCCAGTGATAGATTTGTCGTATTGACAATGGCCACATCAATTTCCCTCAATGCTTCGAGACGGCGGAGTTGCTCTTCACTCTGTTTTTGTGCCTGAGAGCGCTCGGTGATGTCCAGCACAGTGCCTACCGAGCGCAGAGGTGTTCCATCATCGGCGTAGAACGTTTCACATCGTTCATTTACATATTTCATTCGCCCGTCTTTCATCAGCAGGCGGTGAATGATATCGTACGGGATTTTGCTCTTGACCGAATCGGTGTAGGCGCGATCCACCATCTCGCGGTCTTCGGGATGTACCGTCTCGAGAAACATCTCGTAGGTCTCTCCAAATTCCTGCGGGGCAATCTCAAATATGCGGAATATCTCGCTTGACCATTTCAGTTCGTTTTTGACCAGGTCAAGTTCCCAGTGGCCCAGGTGGGCGATGCGCTGTGCCTCCTCATGGCTGAGCTGGCTTGCCCGCAGTTGTTCCAGGATCTGTTGGCGCTCGGAAATGTCGCGGATGGTAACGACAACCATTCCACTATCGTTGAGCACGCCGAGCATGATATCCAAGGGGATTTCGCGATGGTCCTTATGGAGGCCCCAAAGTGTTTTGAGTTTACCCATCCGGCGACGGCGGGGCGCAGCCAGGTACGCCTCGTGTAGACGGGTATGTTGTTCTCGAAAACGTTCTGGAATCAGGTTTTCGACAACCATTCCAATGAGTTCATCCCGCTGATAGCCAAACAGCGTTTCTGCTAGTGCGTTGCAGTTGACGATCTGCCCGGCGTGGTCAACCACCAGAATAGCATCGGGTGCAAACTCGAACAATTCACGCAATAAGGTTTTGGAGAGTTGCATACACTTTTCACCTTTCAGGCTTAATGAGCGGGCTAACACAGTGATAGTGCTCATGACGCAATAACGCCTGATAGTTTGCATTTGCTCACTATCACCCTTATCTCTTTACCCTTCATCTCCCTCCCCACTTGCTAGCGGGGGACTATCCAACGGGCTGCGCACTTCAGACAACGTACGCTTACTTACTTGAGTATACCTTGCTGTTGTCCGAATATCAATATGCCCCAATAACTCTTGAATATAACGGATATCTGTGCCCGCCTCATGCAAATGCGTGGCGAAAGAATGCCGCAAAGCATGCATGCTTGCTTTGGAGTTGATACCGGATTTTTTTCGTGCCCTCCGAAAGATCCGCTCTGCTGTGCTGATAGACAGTTGTTCGCCTGATACCACCCCTGGGAAAAGCCAATCCCAGGGCTGATACTCCAGATAATATGCGCGTAAGGTTTGCAAAGTTTGATCCGCAAGGATAGTGTACCTGTCTTTCCTTCCTTTCCCATCGCAAACATGTACCTGGCCTCGATCCGAGAGGATATCAGACACCTTCAGGCGGGTAACCTCACTGATTCGCAGGCCTGCGGAATAAGCCATTGAGAGCAGAGCCTTCTCCTTCAGATTCCCGGTAGCATTTAGCAACCGTTTTACCTCATCCCTGCTCAGAATGACCGGAAGTTTGTTGGGAGTCTTCACATATGGCAAGTCCACCACTACTTCGGGACGTGCGACAACATGCTCGAAGAATACCCTCAAGGCGGCCTTGGCCTGCCGAATATACGATGCTGCGCGTTTCAGATCGATGTTCCACAGGAGATAATCCTTCACATCCTGGTTGGTTGCCAGGGCAGGCTCCCTGCGAAACCAATTCAAAAACCACTGGATATGCAGCCGATAATTCTCCCGCGTCTTATCGCTGTATCCTTTGGCTGTGAGCACCTCATCAAAACTGGCGAGAATCACATCCACCTTTTCGGTTGGCAGCCCTGGTAGAGCATTTGTCATGTCCTTGGAAAGCACGATACGATCGCGTAGGAAACAGGAGTGCAGAATTCGCAAAGTTTCAGGTGTACTAGGAACCGACCAAAACTTCTCTTCGGGATGCCACACCCTTCCGGGAACATCCTTAATAGCAGATACTCGTTCTGGTGAGTACCTGAATTGAACATTCAGCCGTCCGTTCTTACCTGGAGTGATTAGAATCGTCCCCATCTGAAACTGCTTTCAATATTATCGAGACGTACTTTCACACTGTTGGCCTTCCCCAGTTGCTAACCATGTAGTTGCCAAATATACGACTCCATTCCCAAAAAGCACACGTATCAACAGATACTCTGTATAATATACCCGCCACCGCAAGACGGCTAAACAAATCATATAGGAAAACCGAATCAAAGGCAAGAGGCAGTTTGCCGAACCATCCACTTCATCTCCCACCCTCTCCCCTATCAGGTATTCCCCTCTGCATCAACCCCTATTTCCCACCCCACCCAAACCCATGGACAAAATCCTCATCAAAGACCTGCTGGCTCGCGGCATCCTCGGCATGTACGATCAGGAGCGCCAGCAGCCCCAGGACATCCTCATCAACCTGACCATCTTCGCAGACCTCACCCAGGCGGCCAAAAACGACAACCTCGACCACAGCCTCAACTACCACACCCTGTCGCAGGAAATCCTGGAGCATGTGGAGCGTTCCGCCCGCTACACGGTTGAAGCCCTGGCGGAGGATATCTCCAGGCTCTGCCTCCACTACCCCCAGGTCAAAAAGGTGATCGTGCGGGTGGAAAAACCTGGAGCAGTCCCCGAGGCCCGTTCTGTGGGCGTCGAAATCGAACGCTCCCAGGGAAAAAATTTCTCCCCTCCGGATTCCACCTCCTGACCGTTTCCAGATCTCGCACGTTGCTCGCCACTTGAGACGAAAAAGGACGAGGTTCCCGCCTGGGTTGTGCACCCAAGCATAACCTCGTCCCAGATAATCAGGAAAAGAAACCAGCGGATGGTCTCGATACGGTGCCTTCGGCACCTACTCGACCAACAGGACATCCCGGGTCGAGTGCCCCTTGTCCCCCGTATGGGGGGCCTGCCCCCCGAACGGTGGGGGGGAACGAAGTGGGGGCACTCGACCAGCGAACTGCGTAACTCCTGCCGGGGGAAGACCTCTCTAAGGTTATTTACACTTTCAGGGGAGCTGCACCACGGGAGATGTTATCCAAAAACTCCTGACGGGTGGCCATCTTCGAACGGAAGATGCCCAGCATCGCCGAAGTCGTCATGCGGGCGTCGTGCTTTTTCACCCCCCGCATCATGGTACACAGGTGTAAACCTTCCAGCACCACCCCCACCCCCTGCGGGTTGAGCAGCTCTTCCAAAAAATCGGCAATCTGGCGGGTCATACGTTCCTGCACCTGCAAGCGCCGAGCGAACATGTCCACCACGCGGGGGATCTTCGAGAGGCCCAGCACGCGACCATCCGGGATGTAGGCCACGTGAGCCCGTCCAATGAAGGGCAACATGTGATGTTCACACAGGCTGTAGAATTCGATATCCCGCACCAACACCATCTCATCGTAGCTGACGTCAAACAGGGCGTCATTGATGATTTCATTAGGGTTGACTTGGTATCCACCCAATAATTCCTCGTACATTTGAGCCACGCGTTCGGGCGTGTGCAACAACCCCTGACGATTGGGGTCTTCGCCGATGGCCAACAGCAGTTTATGCACCGCTTCCTGGATAGCCTGTACATCTATCCGTTCATCAGGCATGGCCTTTGCTGAGGCTGACGTTGAATTCTCAGAATGATCCATAGAAGTTCACCTCTTTCGTCCTGGATGGAGTGTACCCCGCGTGGCTAAACCCTGTCAACCACATGTGAGCCATTTTCAACCCGCTTCTGAACAGTTGCGCAATCCTTTCTTTCCTTTTACAATATAGTACACCCCTATTGAACGGACTATCACCTCAATTCACCACCAGAAAGGAAGGCCTATGACAGTGATAGAGACCCTGAAAAAGGTTGAATTATTTGAAGGCCTCGACAAGGCCGAGCTACAAAAGGTAGCCAAGCTATGTAAAGAACGTCGTTTAAAGCGTGGTGAAGCTATCGCTGTACAAGGTGAGCCTGGCAATGAGATGTTCATCATTACCGAGGGCTTTGTCGAGGTCGTGCGTCACGTTACCGGAGATGAGGAAGCTCAAGTGGTGGTCAACCTGGGAAGCGGTCAGATTGTTGGAGAAATGGCTCTGGTTGACCATGGTCCCCGCTCTGCAACGGTTAAAGCCGTCAGCGACCCCACGGTTGTCCAGGCGATCAAGCGGGATGACTTCGACGGGCTTTGCGAACAGAACAACCACATCGGATACATCGTCATGCACAACATGGCTGCGGACCTTTCATTCCGCATCCGCCATCGCTACCTGACGGGTAAATAAGGGGGGAGAAATGGCTGTTTACAAAGTTAGCTACGTCATCACTGGAAAAAATCACCCCGGCGCAATCGTCAACCGCGACACCCGACCGGAAGTTGGAGACAAGATCACATTAGGGGAGGAAGATTTCGTGGTGGTAGAGGTCGTTGACCTGATGCCCCCCCGAGGTGACTTCCACTTCATCCACGCCACCTGCCGTCCGCTGGAAAAAGACGAAAAATAACCCCAGACATCCCACTTTTGCTCCCTTCGACATCGCCTCTCCTTGCGGTCTGGCCTGTCCCCGGGGCAGGGGAGACTCCTCCAAACAAGGGAAACGGCGACGGTGGGACGTCGCCTTGACGGAGGGGCAGGCCCCCCATGCGGGGGGCAGGCAAAGTCCGTTCAAACGGACTGACAGCTCAGTGCGTTTTTTAGTCGGATTTCATCCGACTTTGGTTCTCAGCCTGAGAATTTATTCTCAGGCTCTAAGAGGGCTTGTCCCCGCAAGGGGGTCGAGACCGAGACCCCTCTTAGCTACTCGATCCAAGGCTCCCTTCGACTGCGTGTCTCGATACGCTCCTGCGGAGCTACTCGACCCTCCGCTCAGGGTGGATATAGGGTGAATGGTCATCTCCTCTCAAAGCACTGTCTTCAGGAGGTTGGAGAGTTACAGAACCCTCACATAAAAAAAGGACTGGTCAAGGCCAGTCCTTCTTTGACATCCGGTCGGCGTTATCCTAACTCGGTTTCAATTAAACCATACAACCCGTCGCGCCGTTTGTAAAGGACATTCACTTCGCTGGTTTGGGCATTGAAGAACACGAAGAAATTCTGATGCCCCAGCAGTTCCATCTGCTGAATGGCTTCAGCCACGTCCATGGGAATCAACCGAAACCGTTTCCGGCGTGCTATCAAGGTTTGTTCTTCTTCCGACTCCAGAGCCGCAAGTTCCTGTTCGGCGAACAATTCACCGATGGTCTGACCATCCCCCCTACCAGCGTATAATTTCCCTTTATAACGTTCAATCCGTCGTTCAAGTTTGTTCATGGCCGTGTCGAAGGCAGTGAAGATATCCGCGTTGCATTCCTCGGCACGTAAGACAAAGCCTCTACCTTTTACCGTGATCTGAGCCACCTGCCGGTCCTCAGCATTGCGTGCCGACTTGATATAAGAAAGGTCAACCCGTGCTTCATGTATCCCGTTCAAATAGCGTGGTAATTTCGAAACTTTACCGGTGACATATTTCCGAATACGTTCCGTCACTTCCATGTTCTTGGCATAAACATTAACAGGAATGGTCATGTCGCCTCCTCGAATCAGTATAGGTTATAGCAATTATAGTATAGTCCAGGCACTCTCAAGAATCTGCATACGTATTATCCGCCCGGCGAAGTGCACGGGCTAGAGTAATGGCGTAAACCTGCTGAGCGCCCGCAGCTCGCAGGGCTTGTGCACAGGCATCCAGTGTAGCACCCGTGGTAGCCACATCATCCACGATTAACACGTTTTGCTCAGACACCAGCTCCCTTTGGGCAACGAAGGCGTTGTGGGTATTCTCCCGCCTCCCTTCCAGAGATAACCCCACTTGAGAGCGCGTCTCCTTCACGCGCCGTATGGCTTTCGGTCGGTATGCCAAAGCACACTCCCATGCCAGAGGGCGTGCTAACAAAGCCGCCTGGTTGTAGCCTCGTTCCTTCTGCCGCGCTCTGCCTAGAGGCACAGGCACGACAACATCAATTTTCCAATCTTGCGAGTTCAAGCATTGGACCATTTGGTGAGCAAGCACATCACCCAACCCCAGATCACGACGGTATTTCAACCGATGTAATGCCTGTCGCAACGGTCCTCCAAATACGGCCCACGAACGCAGGAAATCGTATTTGGGTGGGTGGTTAATACACTTTTGACAAATCTCGCCCGTGTCAATCGGGTCAGCACATAGGAGGCAATACGGGGGTTCCAGTTTCTGGATAGTCTGAACACAGTCATGGCATAATCGAACGCCCTGTTTTTCACATCCGGCACATCGGGGTGGATACAACCAATCCACTCCGGTCCATAAACCACGATACAGATACAGAGCCATCGGGCGCAACCGCCGCCCCAGCATAGTCAACCGACCCCCAGATTAGAAAAGTCCTCCGGTAAAGGTCTGAAAAAGGATAATTCCTGCCGGCCCCATCAGAATGATCAATATTGTCGGGAAGATACAGCCTGCCATGGGGAGCAGCATCTTTAGCGGCGCTTTGTGTGCCTCCTCTTCGGCAAGCTGACGCCGCCTTACGCGCATCTGCTCGGACTGGATACGCAGCACCGAAGCCATACTCACGCCTAACTGCTCACTCTGTATCACGGCGGCCACAAAGCTGGTTAGCTCAGGTACACCCAGACGTTTTTCCATGTCCCGCAGGGCTTCACGCCGCAGCTTACCTAATTGAATCTCCTGAAGTGCCCGACCGAAAGCCAGAGACAACTCATTGTCCCACTTTTCATTTACCTTCTTCATGGCCGCATCAAATCCCAGGCCAGCCTCCACACAAATGGTCAACAGGTCCAGTGCATCCGGTAACGCATTCCGAATTTCTTTCTGCCGCCGCTGTATCTTGCTCATCAGCCACATTTGAGGTAGGAAAAAACCAATGAGCGGGGCCAGAAACACAAATATCGTCTGCACGGTCCCACTGACCAGGGATTTTGAGCCTCGAAATAACAAAAGGGCGGCCAGTCCGCCAAGCGCAATCGCAAAAATGAGCCTCAAAGCCCAGAAGAGCGTCGGATCTAAACCGGCCGGGCTGCCGGCCATCTCCAATTTTTTAGCCGTTTCTTGCAGTGCCTGTTGAGGGGTAAAGCGGGTCGCCAGCTCCCCAAACTTGCGCGCCAATGGGACGATCACACGCTCGGTAAAGGGTAGCTGCATTTCCAGTTCTTCCAGGCTGGTTAATTCGGCTCCCTGGGCTATCTCTGCCAATCGGGCTTCAAGAGGGTCCTCTTCGGGAGGACGTCTACCGATCACGACCAGAGCGATGGCCCCGCCCAACAAGAGCGCAACTATCAAAATGATTAACCAACTCATCCTATCTCTCCGCCTATGCCTTCCACTTATACCTCAATCTTGGCAATTCGATTCATGATATAGTAACCCAACACGATCATCAGCGTGGCTGTACCCATGGCTGAATAACCGCACACAGGCACATCAAACATCTTCAACAAATAATCCCGGTTAAACCCAAACAAGAACAGGGTCAATCCTATGGGAATGAGGGCTAAGCCTCTTCCAGAGTACAGCACCTGAGTAGTAAGCACGCGTATCTCCCCTTGTATGCGTACCCGTTCGCGTATGGTGAAGGCAATGGTCTCCAATATCTCCGCCAGGTTTCCTCCCACTTCACGTTGTACGTTTATCGCCGTGATGACGAAATCCAGGTCATCGCTGGGTATCCGCCGGAGCAAATGATCCAAAGCCTCTTCCATGGGAATGCCAAGCTGCATCTCCTGTACAACCCGACGAAACTCATCTGCAATAGGGGAGGGCAGTTCTCTGCTCACGGCTTCCATGGCCTGCATGGTAGAGTAACCCGCGCGCAAACCATTGACCACCAAGCTCAACATATCTGCTAATTGTCCATTGAAGCGACTCACGCGTTGGGACTGTTGCCACCCGACATACAAGCGGGGGATAAAGGCACCCAAAGCACATCCCCCTAGTGCAAACCAGATACTCCGGCCAAAGAAGAACCAACTGACAATCCCCACACCAAGAGAGCAAATGATGATCAGCGCCAGGTATTCACCTGGCCGTAGCTTAAGATCCGCTCGGGATAGCTCACGGGATATTTTTTCCCCCCAGGTTGAACGCTCCATCTGAGCATCCAGCCAATCGGTGACGAACGAGCGTTTTTCTTCTTTTAGCGCCGCGATTTCCGCCTCGGTCTCCAGATAGTGCCCCAATCGTTCCTCGACCAGAGACCGCTGGCTGGTAACGGAAACCACAATGCCAATAATCAACAACACCAGCGCCAACCCACCACCAATTACCAAGATTGTCACCGGGTTCATGTTTGCCTCTTCAAAAAAGTTAATACCTTCGACGTTCTCCAATACCAAAGATCGAAGCTGGCAAGTGAATGCCTGCAGTCTCGATCTTCTCTATGAACTTGGGACGCAGCCCGGTTGGCCGCAACTGCCCCACAACCTTACCATCATCATATCCGACGTGTTCGAAGGAGAAGATGTCTGTAGTCGTAATCACATCCCCTTCCATCCCACTCACTTCGGTAATGGTAACAACTTTGCGGGTACCATCACGCAAGCGCTCCTTATGGATAATCAGGTCAATGGCTGAGGCAATCTGCTCACGGATGGCTCGAACAGGCAAATCCATCCCCGCCATAAGAGCCATGGTCTCTAAACGGGCGAGGGTATCCCGGGGGCTGTTCGAGTGTGCTGTGGTCATTGAACCATCATGGCCGGTGTTCATCGCCTGCAACATATCCATAGCGGCTTCATCGCGAATCTCACCCACGATGATACGGTCCGGGCGCATACGCAATGCGTTGATGACCAACTGGCGAATAGTCACCTCACCACGCCCTTCAATATTCGGGGGACGAGATTCCAGGGTGACAACGTGTTCCTGACGTAATTGCAACTCAGCCGCGTTCTCAATCGTGATAATGCGTTCTTCCGGGGGGATATAACCGGAGAGGATATTCAGCAACGTTGTCTTCCCAGAACCTGTACCACCGGAAATTACCATGTTGATACGCGATTCCACACAAGCCTTGAGAAACTGCATCGCCTCTGGGGTTATGGTACCAAATTCAACCAATTGATCCACAGAGAGTGGATTCTTGAAGAACTTGCGGATGGTCAATACAGGACCAATCAGTGAAATTGGAGGAATAATGGCATTTACGCGTGACCCATCCGCGAGACGAGCATCTACATACGGACTGGATTCATCAATACGGCGGCCTAGCGGGGCAACGATGCGCTCCATGATCCTAACAACATGGTCATCGCTTTCAAATGAGACTGGCACTCTATGAATCCTACCAGAGCGTTCAATGTAGATGTTTTTAGCCCCGTTCACCATTATTTCCGTTACCGAATCGTCTTTCAACAAAGGCTCTAAAGGGCCAAGCCCTAATATCTCCGCAGCGATCTGGTCAAAAAGACGATGCCGTTCCGGACGGGTGAGTACAATGTTCTCTTCCGCCAGAATCTGTTCGAACAACTCTTGAATCGTTCGCCTGACATCCCCCATTTGACTCACGTCCTGATTGGTATCCAATTCTGCCAGTAACCTACTTTGAACGCGATTTTTTAATTCCAAATACGTATTACTCTTCGTACTGACCCCCGGAGGTGCTACTCGCCTGGACTGTAAAGAAGACAACCGAGAGCTTCCCTCTGGGGTTTCGCCCTTCTGTCCTTCTTCAATTCGCTTCAATAGAGACATCGTACACTTCCTTTGTCTGCCTGCTACTAGTTTGAGATTACCTTCTCAAGACACGCTCTTCCTGCACCATCTCTGCCTGAGCTTCTAACTCTGCTAACCGTTGGCGTACAGCTTTACTTAAGATCAGCATCCCTTGAGTAAATGGACGTCCCTTCTCCTCAAGCACAAACGGGACCCCACGGTTAATAGCTACAATCACCCGTTCTTCCTGGGGTATGACCGCTACAATGTCCTGCTTCAGGCTTTCCCCTATCCTCTCTGAGGTAATGCCAATACGCTTATCGTATTTATTTAAAGCGAAGATAATGTGCCCCCGCTCAATTCCAAAGGCATCGGTCAGGTCGAGGAACAAACGCGCATTTTTGATGGAGGGAATATCCTGGCTGGTCAGTAAGATAATTACGTCTGCTATTTCCAGTGCCCCCAGGGTAATATCGTTTAAGGCGCTGCCAGTATCCACAATCACATACGAATACAACTGCTTGATGTAATTCAGTACCTTCACGACCTGTTCACCGGAAATGTTTTCGGCGTCCTCTGGTCGTTGCGGAGCTGAAAGGATTTTGACACCTGTGGGCTTGTGATGGATCAGCACTTCCTCGATGACTTCCGGATCCAGCTCATCTGTACGTGGGGCAAGGTCTAAAATGCTGTTCCGTATCTGCTCGTTCATAAATATTGGGATATCACCAAATTGAAGCTCGCAATCCACTAGCACCACAGGGGTATCCTGGTTGTGCAACAGGACCGCCAGGTTGGTTGCCACGGTTGTACATCCTACACCACCCTTGGGGCTGTACACCATAATTACCTTCCCAAGCGCTTGAGGAGGGCCAAACAGTGGGCCGGTGATCCCTCGGACATCCCTCATGGCAACCGCAGGGGCGGCTTTGCTGCGCTCCTCCCGTGCCATCTTTGCTGCTCTTCGAATGGTGGCGGTTAATTCATCTACGCTGGGAGGTTTGGTCAGGAAATCGCGTGCCCCCACCAACATTGCCCGTCGCATGTAGTTTGCATCGCTTTGCACCGAAAGGATAACGACTTGAGCAAAGGGCACTTTTCGGCGAATGGCCTCCGTTGCGGCTATGCCGTCCATGTCTGGCATATTAATGTCCATTAACACAACTTCGGGCTTCGTTTCCTCCGCAAGGCGAATCCCCTCTCGTCCTGTGTTAGCTGCACCAACTACCTCTACATCCGGCTCAAATTGCAGTAGCTTGCGCAAGTTCTCGCGCGTCTCGGCTATGTCATCAACAATAAGCACCCGAATTTTTTCACCATTTTCCATGGTAACCACTCACAAAAAACGTACCCTATTTAGTGTCAACGGTGGCTTACGGTATTTCAGGTAATAGTTCATACTTAACATCAAGCGGTATCAACTCGTCTATTCTTGGTTCCAGGCCATAAGGCAACTTCGCAGGCACAGGTATGTCATGAGCTTCCAACAGGTATTGTTCCGTTACTGCCTCTGTCTGCACTTGGGTATCATCACCTGCAGATCGTAATACCAGGCTTATCTGTGCTCCAGTATGTAGCAGGTAGTTCAAGGTCACTGCATCCTGAGGGGTAACAATCAACGTGATAATGTCGGGTGGCTCCACGGGCGTTTCCTGAGCAGCAGATTCAGCGGGTTGTTGACCAGGTTGAGGTACTGGTGTAGGTACCTCCTCAGCCCCGACAGCCTGAGTGGTTTGAACCTGCGCGGCACCTAATGAAAAATCACCCACATGTAAGACAATCACATCCTGAAGGAGCGTTTGGCTTACCAGGCGGGGACGTTGTGGCTCCGAGGGAACCACGTAGAACTGCTGGGTTAAAATCGAGTCAAATTCCGCCCTTCCCAAAGCTGAACCTGCTCCACCGGACATGATTTGAGCAGTTATAATGGCTGCTCCTGTCTCTGTGTTTAAATACGGTGCTTGTACGACTGCAGTCCAGTTCGGCAACAAGGTTTGGAAACCAGCATCCAAATCGGAGATCAATAGGGTAACGATGAGGTTTACATGATCTCCATCCTGAATCCCATAGGCCACACTGGATAGCCTGCTGATCGGTATTGCTATGGCCACATACCCGCGTGGAATTACCAGGGCTGCATTTGAACCCGTTTGGGATAATTCCTCAGCCGTGTCTACAAGCATTCCCCGGGTTAATAACGCACCAGCGTCCAAATCAAATTTTGCTCGTTTCCCTAACACCTGATAGAAATCGGTAAACCACCCCTCTATCAAGATGTCCTGCGGTACGAGAATTAACCCGATGAGATCTTCTGTGATTACTGTACCTCGTGGCACTCCTTGAACGGCTACAACGACGTTAACCAAATTTACAATCGGTGTTGGGGTTGCCCCTTCAGGCGCAACTCCGACCTGTTGACCTGAACGCATAAAATAGACTACTGCAGCCACGATGCCCAGTATGATGATGAGCGCTAAATAAATGAATGTGCGTCCACGCATGATAGCCTCCTGCTTATAGCTTTATGCTTGTTGCCATAATACGCTATACACCAAAATTGTCAAGTGGAATGATTTCTACCAGAGAACCACTTTGTAATAGTCTACCAGATATTAGTCGACTTCGCTATAAGCATAAGGTTGCTCATAGAAAATCCAGCTCAAGCTGTCGTGCCCGTCAGCCACGAGGCTGTGGGAGCGTATATGGGAGATAAAAAACAAGACCTTGCAAAGAGCAAGGTCTTGCGGTAATTGGCAGAGAAATCCTGCCTGTCTTAGCTAAATGTTGGCGAGGATGTTGCTGAAGACATTACCAATTGCCGGGCCAAGGAGGGTCAAAACAACAATTACAACAACGGCAATCAAGACAAGAATCAACGCATATTCAACTAGACCCTGACCCTTTTCTTTGGGAGCGAACAACATGACCTTTCACCTCCTTCTCTTAAGTATTCTCTAGCCTGGCCAGAGTTACCTATATTATATGAATTTTATTATATATTGCAATAGTAAATTTCAACTACCAGGTTCTTCCGCAAGATATAAGCTGATACGTTTGAAAATTATACGAAAACTGCCGTTTTTGCCGAGGGAAGCTGGAAGATCACCCGGCTACCCTTCCCGACTTTGCTATCAATATCAAAGGTGCCTCCCAACATCTGGACGCGTTCGCGAATTAACTTCAACCCCAAACCACGGTGCCCTTCTAGCTCTTCCACATCAAACCCTTTGCCGTCATCCTCAACGATTACTTTTATCTCCCTATCAGTAATATCCAACTGAACTTTAACTTGAGTGGCCTGGGCATGCTGGGCAATATTACTCAACATCTCCTGTATGGCCCGGAAAATCATCACCTCAATATACCCCTCCAATCGTCGTTCTACACCAGTAATGGTTACGTTGACATCCAGACCGGTTTGATCTTTGAAGGCCTCAGCATAGCGTTTGACCGTAGGAGACAAACCCAGATCATCCAGCATCATTGGTCTCAGATCGAAGATAAAATCACGAACCTTCTTGAAGGTTGAAGTAGCGGTCTCCTTCAAATTCTCAAGCTCCTCCCTCGCCTTCACCTGGTCCATATCAAAGAGGCGCATGGCAATCTCGGTTTGTAAAATAAAATTGGAAAGCGCTTGTGCTGGACCATCGTGCATCTGTCGAGAAAGCCGACGGCGTTCAGCTTCCTGGGCTTGGATCATCATTTCCACAGATCCGAAACCACCGCCTTCACCCGTATCCGTAGGAGGCCCTGCCTGTACGGCTTTGTTAACCCGCTCTAAAAAATTGATGTAACGAGTTAAAAATGTGTTATCACTTTGCAACCTCTCAATCTGACCCCGCATAACCAACAAGCGCTGTTGCGTCTCCATCGCAGCTTCGTATGCGCTGCGAATTTCTTCGGGAGAGGTTGTGTCTATGTGGGTATGTACCTGTTGAATATGCATGGAAATGGAAGCATTCCGTTGCACCAGTTTATCCACCTCAGCCTGGCTTTGTTTAATCATCAGATCGATTTCCTTCAATTCTCTACGGGTCTGATCCATCTCTGTCTGAACTTCATCGAGCAGTACTTCCCAAACAGAGGCTTCTCCCTGACTTCCTGTTAACAACATCCGCACTTACTCCTTTGCCGTCTTCTTACCCGACATCTGATACATCCGTACCCAACCACGCTGAAGTGCAAACACTGCTGCCTGGGTACGGTCCTCTACTCCTAATTTCCTCAATACGGCCGTTACATGGTTTTTCACTGTCTGATGGCTGATATCTAACCTCAAAGCAATTTCCTTATTACTTAACCCCCGCGTCATCAGGATAAG
Source organism: Chloroflexota bacterium (assembly GCA_040758495.1). Lineage (GTDB taxonomy): Bacteria > Chloroflexota > Anaerolineae > Anaerolineales > JBFLVL01 > JBFLVL01. Next base: position 56,951 of record JBFLVL010000017.1, on the reverse strand, counting down.
CACTTCCATTTCGCGCGAAGACAACGGTTTATAGGGTTGACCTGGATCACTATAAGCCCGTTCTGCCATGAGGGTTTGTTCCTCTTTCCAGGCCTCTATTTCCTCATAACTCATCACACGCTGGCGAAGGATGTACTTGCCTTCCATTACCATGTGAATTATTTCAACCAAACTTTCGGGTTGAACATCTTTCGAGCAGTATGCTCTTGCCCCCCCACGAACAGCATGCAAAGCCTGTTCATGGTCATCGTAGGCCGTAAGTAATATCACTTTGGTCGGTATCTTCTCAGTGACAATCTGGTGGGTTATTTGTTGGCCATTGATATCAGGTAAGTTAATATCCAAAACCGCAATGTCTGGTCGAAGACGCCGTATTAATTCCAAAGCCGTATTGCCATTACCCGCCTGCCCGATAACCTGTAAATCCTCCTCAATATCCAGGGAATCAACTACCCCTTGACGAAAGATAGGATGATCATCTACTACAACGATTGTTATTGGCTTCACTCGACCACTCCGTACATATTGTGCGCTTTTGCGAGTATAGCATAGGAACTTTTATCATACAACCAGTACTTTCCCTATAGGCGGGTTATGATAGTGGCGCTCATCTCCAATGCCATATAATCTTTGAAAGGGGTCCCTAAACGATCACCAACCAGGTATTCATCATCAAAAAACCCGGCACCTTCCGCGTGCGCAACGTCAATCACCTCTTCTCCATCGATAAACCACCATATTTTCCCCACCCATAGCAGGACTGAAAACCCCCTGTGTGCTATAAACCACCTCTTTTCCAGCCACCAACTTCGGGTACCAACCTGGAAAAGTTACCAGGTATTCAACGCCCTGTCTATCCAGGTACTCCGCCAGACGCTCTTCGTCTCGTAAGAACGGTATCACCTCCACGGATACCAGACCTGCCATATCAACCAGCTCCCTATCACTGAAATATCCGATTGCTCCAATATCATGAGCCGCTACTACCTCCTGCACACCTGTATGGGTTTTCACCCAGAGGGCTGCGTCTACCATCTCGGTTTCAATGAGGGCCACATCCCTGGCATATGCCTGCGCACCCAGATACCAGAAAATTCCCAGGACGAGGATCATCGCCGAAATCCAGGCACGCAGCAGCACCCTCCCCCAGAACTTGGCCGAACCGGTCTTTATCCACTTTGCCAACCCAGATAACCCCCACAGGCAGAGCACAGGCAACACAGGCATCAAATAGCGTCCATGTTGATAGGTAACCGGAAGCCTCCACGCATAGACGCTGATGTACCCAAGCATCCATAAAGAGCCTGCCAGGAAATCAACCTTTTTCTTGCGTATGGACTCACAGAGGCTCCACAACCAACCTGGCAACAACAGTACCCCGACCCCGACCAGGGGTAATGAAAATAACTTTATCCAACGGCGCCAATAAAGGGCCTGTTGTGATATCGAATACTCCAATTGCTTGGCATAGTATGTAGAAGGCCACCAAACCCCCGAAACCGCGCGGTTGAAGAGAAGATACGGGCAAAAGAGCAAAATAAAACCGGATAAAAACATCACAGTCCAATTAAATTTTTCACGCCAGGATGAAGGCGAAAAAACCAGCATGAAGACCACCGGCCCCAACAAGGTTACGCCATCCGGACGCGTGCAAGTCGCCAACCCAACCACCACACCCAGCAGGAACCAGCGCTTCCATCCCGAAACCATCCACACAAACACGAGTGCCACCAATACAATAAATAACAGCGTCTCCATGCCCGCCCCTGCCGCCCAGACGAAATGCCACTCGAAGGCAAAAAACACTCCTACCCATGGCGCCCAACCCAGATGTTCAGGGGCCAACGACCTCCAGGCAAGGCTCCCCATCACACCCAGGCAGCACAGTAACCCCCACCCCAACAAGTAGGTCCACATTTTATAAGGCAACCCCAGGTAATACCCAGGAGCAAGGGACAACACCCACAACGGACCCGTTGCCCCCGCGGAGGGTTGTCCAGGTAAAAACGCCCACTCTCCTCGCTGCGCCAGATTGCGTGTATAGGTTTGGTATATCCAGGCATCGTCCAGTGGAAAACCCAATCCAACCAACTGCTGACTGAACAGTAAGTAAAAACCCAATGAAAACGCGGTGAACAGGGTAATAAGGATAAGCGTCTTACGCCACATAAGCAAACCCACACTACTGATCAACGAGGTAGATGTGAACCCCTTCAACCGTCATCTGATAGGACAACCCGGGTTGATCCGAGGGATGAGCATACAACGCCTCCAAATCGCGGGGGTGGTTTTTCTCCAGGAGCACATACCGGGCGCCGTATCGCCTAGCCACCGCCAACAGGGTCTGCACATTGCCGTTGGGGATCACTATTGCGGGGCGATGGGAAACCGCAGTATAACCGGGAGGGTTATTAACCAACACGATATCCGTGGGTGAAGCTCCTAACAATTGCATCACACCCTCCAGATGGATATACACCTCAGCGCTGGCGTTCCAAATAGGGCGATAGATATCTGACCCAATTACCCTTTGCTTCACAATGAAGACTGAGAGCAGTAAGCTTAACCCTGTCAACCCCACCGAGAAGATTTTCCAGGCCTGGCGTGCTTGCCAACCCCGTAGACGTTCTCCTCCTTGGATGAACCCTTCCAAACCAACTGGCACAACCGCCCAGAACAAAGGCTGCAACGCGGCTCCTGAATGAAAGAACCCACCTCTGACTCCAGCAAAAGGGAAAAAAACGGTCATCACACCGAAAGTCAGCAACCAGGCAAGAACGCCCATCCGCACGCGGCAGTCCTTCCAACATCGCCAAATCCCCATCAAAATAAAAGGTAGGAGAAATATCTCCCCCTGGACAGCCAGACCTGTCTGAACATTCAGCCACAGGGCGTTGACCCGCGCCCGCAGGGTCGCTCCCCACCCGGAACTCCACCAATATTCCGGGGTGAGCATGCTTGCGGGGTATGCATACAGCTCATCGTATTCTGTGAGCCATAGGGTAGGCACAGACCCGGGCGGAGAGATAGAACCAAAGGCGATGGCATTACGCACAGCCCAAGGCCCCATAACAAGCAGGTACCCACCCAGACAAAGGAGTAACCAGGTCGCCTTCCGCCACCTGTTGCCAGGAATGTCCTCTTTGTCGCTGTTTCGACATATTTGCATCACACCCAATAAAGCAATTATTATCCAGAGCAAGCCGTCTGCGCGGGTGAGGTGCATCAACCCGGCAATCAGACCGAGGGATAGTGGAAAGAGGTATTTCTTCTTCTGGTGTGAGACAGACCCTGCCAGTTTACCTAATAATACGAAGAAGAGACCTCCAAACAACATGTACAATCCAAAGGTGTCCGTGGTGGGCAGGTAGGGCAAGTAGAAGCCAGGGAAGACCGCCAGCCATCCTGCCAGGGTGGCAGAACCTCTGTTGTGGGTCAAGTGCCAGGCAAGGGAAGCGGTCAGAGGGGGCAGCAACCCCATCAGGGATAAGAACCCCAAACGGGCAGCGGTAGCACGCGTAATTCCGGTCAGCACCATTCCCAGCGCGGCCCACAACGAGGTCAAGGGCATCCAATACGCATGGGAGGGGTGAGGCAATCCGGCAGGGTCATCCAGATAATTCCACAAAAACGTCTCGGTAAATCCTTCCCCCTGCGCCAGGCTGACACCGGTGACATAGTAATAATCCGCATCCATGTATCCGGGGGCATCCTGCCATACCCACACACAGAGGCCTATCAGCAATCCTGAAAAGGCAAGCAGTACGTAACGTGGAATGGTCATGGGAGTGTGTACAACTCGTACGCTTCACCAAAACGGGTCGGGGCTGGCAGGCCGTTGAGCAGGAGTTCCAGGGTATGCCAATCGGCAGGCTGGAAGCGGTCGTCACTTTGACGCACGAAATCCACCCCTAGTCGGTAAACCAGCAGATGAGTGTAACCCTCTGAACGCCAGCCCTCCAGGATATGAGCGGGGTCACCCCATTTCCGTCTATCGAGGAGCCAACGGTCGAGCACCTCGTCAGGGTCGCAGTACGGCAGACAATACAGGCTGCGCGCTTCCCATAACATTAACACCCGTGAAAAAGTTGGCAGAGCGTTTATTTCTTCCATGGCTACGGTATACCAGCCCAAGTTCTTTTCCAGGTAAGCTTTTTCATCCTGTAAACCAAGCAACAGCGCCGGCGCCTGCGAGTGCACCGTAAACACACCTACTTCCCAGAGATTGAAAACTACGGGCAACAGAAGTAAGGCTCCAACGATAACACCCAGACGCAGACGTGGTAATGAAAGATTAGCTATGCGCCAAAAACCTACGCCGGCTAAAAGAGCCAAGGCAGGAAACAGACCAAAATACAAACGTGTCTGGATCAACAGTCTAGAGAAACGGCTGGCCACCGCCCAGATGAACATCCCTGGCAAGGCTACCCACAAGGCGATGGACAGGGCTTCCTTTTGAATAGCCTTGAGACTCCGGGCACCCAAGGCAGCAAAAACACCCAGCCCCAGCAGCAATGGACCGATGGAGGCACTGAACCCTGGAGCTCCCTCCACTCCCCACACGGTGGCCTGCACCGGGAGCAACATCACATCCTGGATAGCCCCCCAGGGAGGCAAGCCCTGATAAAGTTGAAGGCGGTAGTCATCCATAAAAGGCGAGGTGAACACGAATGGATAGAGCGGGTTTCCGGTTGCCCAGAGGTTCTTTACCCACCAGGGCAGCGATACCAGTATAAGGGCGAGCAGGAACAGGGCCATTGACTTCAAAATTTCTTTTCCTTCCCTCCAAAGTGCGCTCAACAGATAGACCACCACAACCAGCGCCAGCACACTACCGGTATATTTCGTGCTTATAGCTATACCAGCAAAAACCCCCGCCAGAACAAGGTGGTGCGGTTGGCGTTCGGTTTGCCACAAATCCAGGCTGACAATAACCCCCCAACCGGATAACATCAACCATCCATCTACATACGCCCAGGCATGGGTTAAAGCCAGTGTCAACCCGGAAAGTAACGCGGCGCTCGAAACCCAGGCCGGACGCGCTCCCCATCGTTGAGCCATATAACCTAACAGACCAGCCAGGGTGATGACCCCAACCATCCATCCCAATACCGCGGAGGTGACCGCTTCGTCCAATAACCACACCCAGGTGTATAACATTTCCGCGGTCTGGGGCATTCCCCAGAAGATATTTTCGCCAGTGAACGCAAAACGACCTGCCTGGGTGTACACCTTCGGCAATGCCAGATGGTACACCAGGGCGTCGAACTTCACCGGAGGTGCCAGAGCTATCAACAAGGTACACGCCAACATAAGGCCTACACAGACAGCCAGGCACCTTCCCAAACGACCTCCAGCCTCCCAGAGCGCTGCCAGGTCCTTCCATTGTCGCCCCCACTCCCAGATATGTCGTCGCAGCAACAACGCCAAGGCGAATACCATACCCCAGGCCCACAGGGGGGAATACCCAATTAGAACGCCTGACATGAGCACCCCCACAGCCAGGATTCCCAGACCCACCCCTGCCTGGTATGCGAGGCGTGCCAAAGGACGTAACCCAACCCCGGGCATTATCCAGGCTCCCAATCCCCCCGCTAGACCAATGACCGCTCCTCCAACCAGCACCCTGCCACAGGCTTGAGCGAGCAATGAGGCCTGAGTCGGGGAGATCGGTTTGTGGACATAGTAATACAACAACAGCACAAGCATAAACCAGAAGAGCACTATCGCCCCCCAAAGCGTAAGTGACAACCGCCTTTTCATGGTCCTACCTCAAACACCTGAACCTGCTCGCGGCGGTAGCGTAGTTTCAACACCTGAGAGTAACCAACTACCCCATCGCCCAACACCTTTTCGTAAGGTCCGTAGACCAACCAATCGCAACCCGCGGTCTGTAACCAGGTAATAGGTAATACCCCCGAGAAAAACTGCTTTACTTCCGCAGCTTTACGCTCAACATCCAGGGTCTCGATGGGATGTCCCAGATACACCTTCAAGCCTGTACGGGCAGCCACCAACTGTCCGGTGGCTTCCGCGGCACAAACCAGATCATCGTCTTTGGCCTGCTCTGCCAACCAATCCACACCCTGTACCAGAGGCCCGGGATCATACAGCTCATCGGGGTGCAACGTCACAAAATACCCCGAACCCAGGCTCAGGTACAGTGAAGAGATGGACATCAAACCCACTAGTAACCAGCTCATCATATTGCCGCCCTTCACCGACCAACGAGGGTAGAGCGCCTGCAAACCCAGGGCAGCCAATAACCCCAGGGGCAGCGTGAACCCCAACAACATACGGCGTTGCAGATTCCACGGAAAATACAACAAAACCAACCCTCCCACAACCCACACCAAGGCTGATATTCCGGCGATGTCCCTTCGACGCAAGGCATCCCAGGCCCCTATCAAAGCCAACGGCCAAAACAGGCCAAATCCCCAAAGGATATACACCCAGGGTGGTGAAAGGGTCACATTTTGAGCCATAAATTCATGCCATACAGGCTGGCGAAACACCAGCAGGTTGTAGAGGAAAAGAGGCAACTGCAACGCACAGATTCCCATCCAGGCAAGGACGATGCTCCAAACCCATTTCCTGCGCTGCCAGAGCACCCCTGATACCGCTCCAGCCAAGGCCAGATCTCCCAGTAATACGGAGTGAGGTTGGATAGGCAGGATAAGTACACTACACAACCCGGCCGCTACTGCCTTCCACACGTTCGGTTTACGCAGATAGTGAAGAAAAAAAGCCAGCATCCCGGCCAAAAGGGCGATCACCGCGGCAAAGTGTGGGAGGGTTAACAGGCTGAAGAACACATAACCATCTATGAGCCAAAAATCTATGGGAGAAATATCTTTCTGTGGTAACCATCCCCCCAGCCACTGCAACCATCCCAGACCCGACCCCAGCAAGATGATCAGGAGAGCCCACCTTCGGACCTTCAACTCTGAGATGTTGATCAGGAGCAGAGCATAAATCGCCACACCCGCAGCCAATCCAAAAACCAGGCGCCCAACCTGGTACATCACAGGCAGGTCCATGCCCATCAGGCGTGCCACCTGACCCAGAAAGATGTACGCCAACTTCACATAGGCAGCCTCATGTGCCTCGGAGGTGAAAGTCATCCGATATGCCCACTCACCCCTGGCTCCCAACTGCATGGTGGCTAAATGCACGGCGTAATCCTGGCGGTTGAAAACCGCGCCGAAAAATTTCTCCTCGGAGGTTTCTACCGCGTATCCCACAATATAGGGAATGGTGGTCAGGCTTAACACCACCGCCATCCAAGCCAACGCCCACACCCACTCCCGCTTCACGGATCCATGAACAGGGCTTGCCCACCCTTCAGAGATTGAGGGCTGGTTAACGCGTGTACTCATATAGTAGCACATCCTCCCAGGTGGTTACCTGTTCCCGGTGAAAATGGCCTTCCAGCCAATCCAATTGCGGATGACTCCCAAAGCCCAGAGCCTGGTACTCGTCTATTTCTCGGGAGAACAGGATGAACCATGCACCCCTGGCTTCGCCCACAGCTACCTCTGGATTCGGATCCGCCATCAACCCCAGCACCTGTTGTGTAGGTAAACTCAGGGTATCCGTCCCACTGCCAGGAGTGTCAACTAGATAGTGCTGAGGTAAATCCGGAGCTGCGTACACCATTGGCAGCATGGTCAGTTTATTGGAATGCAAGATCACCTCACCCGTTTCAACACGTTGTGTAAGATATTTCCCTATCCCCTCCCAGGGAGCGTAGGGAAAACTGTCATATGAGACATGCTGAACGATTCCCATCACCATGCTGGGGAGAAGCAACACCAGCGCCAGGGCAAACATGGCTCTTGGCAAACCGGCGTTCCTCAAAGCCCAACCTAACCACAGCAGAAAGAACACCCCCGAGGGTAGTAATGCCCGTTCAATATATACCGGTCGCCATAGTGAAACCAACAGGAGCAACAAAGGAGGAGAAATAGCTAGATATGCCAACCAGAGACCACGGCGGAAATGAGGCAACTTCTCCCTCCCCGCCTTTCCGCTCTGCCAAACAGCCAATGCGGTGGGGAATAACGTGGCGAACAACGCTAGAGGCAGCCACCTCTCGGCTATCGGCAGGTTGACCACAAAAGCCAGCAAGGTGGTAAACAACCTGGTAAGAGTGGGAGCAGGTATCCAGTATCCTCCTTCTACCATTGCCATCTGGGAGGGCAGATGGAATAGCCAGGGGATGTACAACACCAGAGCCCCTAACCCACTTAAAACGACTGCTCGCAGAGCTCGCCACTCCCGCAGAAAAACAGGGGTGAGTGCCAGGGGCAGCAGGAAAGTAAACGCTAGATTATGGGTGTACTGAGCAAGTGCTGCCGCTAGGCCAAACGTCAGCCACCACCTTATCTGCCGTGTATGTATCCCTCGCCACATCGCCAGGGTTGCCAATAAAAGCAAAGCGGTCAACAGGGCATACATGCGGATTTCCTGGGAGTAGTGAATCTGAAAAGGGGAAAGCACGACCAACCCAAAGGGCAGAAGCCAGGCCTCCTCGCCCCACAGCTCCCGCCCCAGCAGGTAGGCCAAAACCACAACCCCCATACCGAGCAGCACAGAAAGCAGCCGTGCGGCCACCAGAGAATCCCCCCAAATACGCATCCACTCCCATAACAGGTAGTAATACGCCAGGGGATGGACTTCTGCGGCAGCACCGCCGCTGGCCGTTACTGTCCCGTACAGCATAGCAGCCGGCCCCTTCTGTGAGAAGAGAATGGAAAATGCCTCGTCGTACCAGATAGGACGGGAGAACATTCCCAGACAACGCAAAGCAAGGGCCAGCCCAAAGAGAGACCACCCGATCCATCTCCTTGTCCTGAGATAATGAGCTAATCCCAAACCCGCAGAACAATCCGGTTTATGCCTGCTACTTACCATAAACGTGTGTCTCGGTAACGCACAGCCCACCACCGCGTCCACCATAATCCTATCAAACAGAAAATCGGAAGCGGCAAATACATTATCGCATGTTCCAGGTTGCCCTCCACTGTGGCGAAGAATAACCACCAGACACCAACCCCCAGAAGAAGCACCAATAACATCGTCGCTATCCGTCCTCGACGGCCCCACCGATCCTCCAGAACGAAGAAAATCATAAATACCGCCGGTAGCATGGCGACATAGCTCGTTGTGGCGGTCCGAAAGGCCACAAAATTAGTAATCACCAGGGTCATCAACGCGGTCCACAGGAACCAACGCTCGCCTTTCCCCCAGGCTAACACCCATTCCACAATCAGGTAAACACTGAAAATCGCGTAGAAAACGTAGGAGAGTGCAGGGCCAACAGTAGGAATGAGATTAGTCATTATTGAGACCACAGAACCGACGCGATTGGTGTAAGCAGGATACTCCATCACCTGTCGCAACATCTGGAAAAGCCAACCGGGCAGCAATAAGAAAGACAGGGTTAGCAGCGTGGTAAGCGTAGCAAAGAAACCCCGCCACACACCCCAGCGCCGACGAGAATAGCTCCAGATGAGCACGAACGGAATTATCAGGTAAACCATCTGCGGTTTGGCGGTAGACAACGCTAGGAGCACTCCCCCAAGATCATCTTTACCCCGCAAGATGGCGCACAATCCTGCAGCAATGAGCAGGGCGTTAAGACCAGCGAACTGACCAACAACGATCGTGCGCACACTGAAATACCACAGAAGGGAAAACAAGAGGATTACCCCTCTCTCCACCAGCGGGGGTGACCATGGCAGCATGCTGAAACTGATGATCGCCAAGGCCACGATAGCGCACTCCAGCAGGGTCATCCACAACGCCCGGGCGAAATCATAGTTCATAAACCCAAAGGGAGCGAAAAACAACATCGAATGGAAGGGATAAACAAAATGAGCAACGTCCTCCCCCAACTGTGGTTTGGCCAGATGTCCATATATCATCCGTTGGGCATACTGGCTGACCTGCTCATCATAGGGACTGATTTTTTCAATAACCCAGAAATGAGCCCCCACCCAACGCGCCAAAAAGTCATTTCCGCCTGGATTCTGCTTCACAAACCGGTAGTTCGTCCAGGTCAACCCGACAATCATGCCCAACAAAAGGAGCACAAAAATACCATGAAGTACCAGACGGTATCGGCGGAGCAATCTGGTCACTCGCATCTCAACACGCCCCTGAGCTCTCGCATGGAAAACCCTCCTGAGCACTGCCCCTGCCCCTCTGCGAAATCTGCCCCCAAAACAACCACGCAGCCAACACGAACAACAACGTCCGCAGAAGTATGGTCAACCACAGGCTTCCAAACAGACCGCGGGATAACAACAGCGGCCACTCCAACAAATTAACCAACACGAATAATACTGTCAGCAGAAAAGCACGCGGCCAGGGCAGAACCAGCAAGATAAGGGGGATGAGATAGAGCACCCACTGCGGGCTCCAGCCTGGTGACCAGAGGAAGAACAGGCTCAAGGTCAACCCTAGAAATCCAACCGCCTGATAGGCTCCTCTCTGTTTCGCTTTCACAAACAACCAAAGCCCCAGGTTTCCAAAAGCCAGCAGGGTTAACCACGGGGACACGACTGGCGGATTACCATAGGTCTGAAATGCATTGGCGGGGTCAAACCGTTCACTCACCGGGCTGAACACACCCGTACGAAAATTACCGTCTATCAACGCCCAAACCGTCTCCCAGGAACCCTTGCTGAATTGTGAAACCAACGATGCCAGGGTCATCTGGGGTGATAAGCAGTACAGCCCCAGCCATACCACAGCCACGCACAGAAGCACAATCGTGGTTAACTTCAATGCCTGCTTCACCGTACGCTCCCGCCAGACAACAATCAGAGCTACTACCGGAAACCACTTCAACAGGGTTCCAGCGATCAATGATAACCCAGCCCAGCCATCCTCGCCCCGGAGGGTAAACCAGAGTGCCAACAACAGGGAAAACACCACCAGAGGTTCAGCATAGCGCCAACCATAGGCCAACCCCAGCAAGATAACACCATAAACCAACATCCGTGGTAAGGCCTCGTCCTTATCCCATAACCGATCGGCTATTCGGTTGAACAACACCAGGTTTCCCACCTGGAACAGCGTCATCAGAAAGGCAAACAAAACATCAAAAACATGTTCCCTACCACCACTTAACGTAAAAACTGCTTTCAACACAAGGGGGAGAATGGGCGGATACTCAACCCAATACTCTTTGAAGGGGAAGCCAGGCAAGCTTGCCAGATGGTAGAAATGGGGCAAATCACCATACGTACGTATGCCTTCCACAGGCAAACCCATCAGCAAAAAAACACGGCTGATAAAGAACATAACGATCAACAATGTAGGGACAGGTACGAAAAGCCGTTTCATGATCTAAGGAAGCATCATCTGGGGGTCACAGGCTACAACTACAAACGGACTATGGCTGAAAACCGGTTTCATGTTGGATAAGGCGAAATCGCTACGTCCTCGGACACCTTCAACAATGTGTTCATTATAAGGTTGAAAGAAAAACTTCTCCTGCCTTATAAATTCGGGGAGGAAATCGCGCTGATCCTGAACGAGGTAATCTACTCCTTGATCCTTACAGAAATCCAATAATACTCCACTATCTTCAGCGTAGTAAGCGTCAAAAAACGCCAGGATGGGCGCGTGCGGATCGGGGAACAGGGACATAAACAGCACACTCCGCTGTGAAAACAATGGAATAGCGGTCATCTCATAGGGATCACCGGCAATCAAAGTATCCTCTGGTAATGCGGAGATAAACTGGAATAAGGCACGTTCAGACGTGGTTGGGTTGATGCTCTCCACGGTAAACATGCGGAGATACCTCGCACCAGGAACCAGCGCAATAAAGCCGAGCACCAGCACGATGAGAAGCTTTCCCAGGCGTCGGGGAGAGTGGATAACATTTGATACTTCGCCAAAAGCAAAATACCCTAGATAGAACAAGGAGCTGAATACCAGGACAGAAAGCAACCCGGTGATCAGAAATCCCGCCCAACCAAGGAGTGGATATGCTGTCCATTGGGACGGCATGATGATGAACAGGGCAAGCCAGCCAAATACGCCTCCTGCAAAGGTAAGGAGTATGATGAGGGTCAGGCGATGATTGCGGCGCATCCATCCTGGGGCTGCCTCTAAAAATTCTTTCCAATTCAATCCTACATAAAACAACAAGAGGCTGTAAATCGTCAACTGCGAGTATCGCGAGGGGTAATATAGAGCAAAAGAAGAGAAACGGAACAGCACCACAGCCGAGGCGATGAACATCACGGCTCCAGCCAGAAATAATTGCCACACACCAGCGGGGAGGCGTCTCAAAGATGAAGAACCCAAAACTAGATACACCAGAAAGCTCAGGACGAGAAGCACGAGCGCCTGCAACACATCGGGGTCTTTATCAAAAAGGCCGGCTTTCCCCAACCAAGGGAAACGGGTAAACAGCGGAGCAGGCCCACCAGGGAGGTAATAGGGGTCTTGCGTGAGGGCAGTAGTTTCGGCCAGGTCACTCAACGAGGGGATGCTGCTCAGATCAAACTCCACTTTAACCATCAAGAACAGCACTAAACCTGACAATACAACCCCGAGGATTAATGGGTACATTGCACGTTTGGAAACATTGAAACCCGCTGAGGGTCTAATTCGAAACAACGAAAAAAAGTACGTCAGGAAAAAAAGTGGGAGTACAGGTAGATAGAAAAGCGCTCCTAAAACGATTAGGATGCCAGCCTGGACGTATTTCTGTTTACGCAAGAGAAACAAGAAAACGGTAATCAAGGGCATGGCAAATCCCCGCGGCAGACCACTGGCAGAGGAGATCGAATCGGTTGAAGCCAGGAGGAAAAAGATGGTGAAAACAGAAAAAATCAGACCCGATAGCTCATCTCCCAGCTCAGCCCCCATCTGGAAAGAAAATATGGCTGTGATTGCCAGGAGTGGAAGAAACAAAAACTTGCACAACCAGATCGGAGAAATTAAGGTACTAAACAGGTAAAACAAAAGTCCATAACCTAAACTTCTGGGGTAAAGGATAAGCGAATGCCCTCCAATATCCACTTCTAGTAAATAGTCACTCAGAATATAATCAGTGGGAAAAAGTTGGGGGTCCTGAAAACGGGCCATCCAATAGAAATGTTGAAAATCTACCGGCACGCGGTACCCGTCCCACAGTTGAGGCCACAGGCTCCAGAAAGCCATTAGAAAGGCAACAACAACGGTGATAACGATAAGCCACCCGGTTTTCACACGAAGAGGATATGCCTGAGCGGGACGGTCAAACATGGTATAAATTTACCATTATCAAGCAGATTTTGTGTTGGTACAAATAAGGTTGTCGAAAAAATGTTTGAACTGAGCACCTCAAGAACCTTGAATATCCGCATGCCTTATTGTCACCGTGAGGATTTTACAACACCTTTCAGAAGTACTGCATCTAGCTTCTGCGCAGATGATAATGTTAACAGGAGTTACACAGTTCTTGATCTCGATGCGCTCTTCGACTGCGTGTCTCGATACGCTCCTACGGAGCTACTCGACCCTCCGATCTCGATACGCACCCTGTGGGTGCTACTCGATCCAGGGCTCAGAGCCACCCGATCGGCGAACTGCGTAACTCTTGGTTAGTTTGGATCTAGAGATTATAGAGGTTCATTATGTACCGGGATCATAAAATCGCTCTGGTTATTCCGGCTCACAACGAAGAACGGCTTATACATCCAACCTTAGAAGCTGTACCAGAAATCGTAGACCGGGTTTATGTGGTTGATGATGCCAGCACAGATAACATGCCTCAAGTCGTTCTGGAATACAAGCAAAACGACCCTCGCGTGCATCTGATCCAACTGCCTAAAAACCGCGGGCCTGGGGGAGCCATCATCACCGGTTATAGGCAGGCGGTGAATGATGGATTTGACCTGGTTGTCGTGGTTGGTGGGGACAACCAGATGCCACTTGATCAGATAACCAGTTTTTTAGACCCGCTCATTGAAGACAAGGCAGACTACACCAAAGGTAACCGTTTCATGGCACATAACCACGCTCTGCGGGAAATCCCCGGCAACATGCCCAAATCCCGCCTGCTGGGCAATATGCTCATCTCGGGGATGACAAAAATCGCCAGCGGTTTCTACAAGATTGCGGATGTTGTAGATGGCTACACAGCCATAACCCACGAAGCCATCCTCACTATAGACTGGGACAGAGCCTGGAAAGGTTACGGGTACCCCATGGATTTCCTCATCCGTCTGAACACATACGGTTTACGGGTAAAAGATGTGCCCCGACGGGCTATCTACCTGCCTGGTGAACGCCAATCCCAGATCAAAGGTCTACGATACGCCTTGCGTGTCTCCCCCATGCTCTTGCGCGGCTTTCTCTGGAGGCTGGTATACAAATACATGTTGTGGGATTTTCACCCACTGGTATTCTTCTTCATAGCGGGATTGACTTTATTGCCCACCGGTATCGCTATGGGGATCTGGTTGGTCTGGCTGCAGCTCACCGGAGTGGGGGTCTCGGGACCCAAGGCGACCTTCGATGCCTTGCTGATCATCACCGGTCTGCAATTCCTGCTTTTTGCCATGCTCTTCGACATGGAACAAGGAGAAAGATAAAGTAAAGGAATGAACAAAACCTACCGCGTCTACCCCAATGTGCAATTGGGTGAAGGCGCAGAAATCGGCGATTTTGTCATCCTGGGACACCCTCCGCGGGGGTACGAACCCGGTGAACTCCGGACGGATATTGGCGCCCGCGCAGTCATCCGTTCCCACACGGTCATCTACGCAGGCAACCTTATCGGTGAGGGTTTCCAAACCGGGCATGGCGTGATGATCCGTGAACTAAACGAAATTGGGGATAACGTGAGCATAGGCACCCACAGCGTGATCGAACACCATGTCCGCATTGGCAATAAAGTCCGTATTCACTCCAACACATTCCTCCCAGAATACACCGTGATTGAGGACGCAGTCTGGATCGGCCCTAATGTCGTATGTACCAACTCGCGCTATCCATACAGCCCTCAGGCTAAAGAGAATTTACGAGGCCCTCACATACTCTCCGGTGCAAAAATCGGGGCAAACGCTACACTGCTGCCTGGTGTGCTCATCGGCAGTAATGCCCTGGTTGGTGCCGGTTCAGTGGTGGTTAAAGATGTGCCCGAGGGAGCGGTCGTCATTGGCAACCCAGCCCGGGTGATCAATACCCTTTCTAATCTGGAGGCTTACCAGATTGAAGGCATCCTGAAAAACACGGAATGAAAACATGGAAATACCATTAGTAGACCTGAAAGCCCAATACGCAAGCATCAAACCGGAAATTGATACCGCTATCCAGCGCGTGGTAGACAACACCAGTTTTATACTTGGTCAAGAAGTCCAGGCATTTGAGGCGGCTTTTGCAGCGTACCTGGGGGTTAGAGGTGCTGTGGGTGTAGCCTCTGGGACGGCTGCCTTACACCTCTCCCTGCTGGCCTGTGGGGTCGGGCAGGATGATGAAGTCATTACCACCGCTCATACGTTCTTTGCCACTGCCGAAGCGATTTCCGTCACCAGAGCCCGTCCGGTATTCGTGGATATAGACCCTCAAACCTACCTGATTGACCCCCAACAGGTAGAGCAGGCCATCACTTCCCGCACGAAAGCCGTCATCCCAGTTCATCTTTACGGGCAACCCGCGGATATGGAGGCTCTATCAGACATCTGTTCACGCCACAAGCTGTGGCTGATCGAAGACGCGGCTCAAGCCCACGGTGCAAAATTTGCCAAGCGGATGTGCGGCAGCATTGGTCACCTGGGATGCTTCAGCTTCTATCCTGGAAAAAACCTGGGGTGTTTTGGTGATGGCGGTATGGTCACGAGCAACGATCCGGATTTACTGGCCAAGGTTCGCAAATTGCGCGACCATGGCCGCACGACAAAATACGAACATGATGAAATAGGCTGGGGTTACCGATTGGACGCCCTGCAAGCCGCCATCCTTGGCGTCAAACTCGGATACCTGGATAAATGGAACACTTCACGTCGGAAGCATGCCTGGGAATACACCCAACTTCTTAAAGATGTAGAAATCGTCACCCCCATTGAACTGCCCGACAGGTTTCACGTTTACCATCTATATGTAATCCGCACACCTCGCCGGGACGAGATGATAACCCACCTCAAAGAACGAGGGATAAACGCCGGTATCCACTACCCCCTTCCTCTGCACCGCCAACCCGCATATCTTTCCCAAGGATATGGCGAGGTTCAATTACCGGTCAGCGAACAGGTATGTAGAGAGGTCATCTCCCTGCCACTGTACCCCGAATTAACGGGAACCCAAATTAAGTACATCGTTGAGAGTATCAAAGAGGTTGCCTCATGACATCCCCTCATCAACCGTTAAACATAGCTGTTGTTGGTTTAGGTCAATGGGGACCCAACCTGGCTCGTAATTTTGCTGCTCTGCCCGAGACGTACCTGCATACACTGTGTGATCAACGTGCCGAACGTCTAGCTTATACAGGTCGCCAATACCCGACAGCTAAAACTCACACGAACGTTAACTCCGTCCTGTCCGATCCAGACGTAGATGCCATTGTCCTGGCCACTCCAGTACATACTCACCACGAAATGGCACACGCCGCGCTGAGTGCTGGAAAACATGTATTCGTAGAAAAGCCCCTGGCCAAAACCAGCGAGCAATGCCACCAGTTGATATCCCTGGCCGAAACAAAAAAGTTGGTCCTGATGACAGGGCACGTGTTTCTCTACAATGCTGCCGTGCGTAAAGTAAAGGAGTACATCCAATCTGGCGAGGTGGGTGATCTCTACTACATCTACTCCCAACGTCTAAACCTGGGGCACATCCGGGAGGATGTCAACGCCTTATGGAATTTTGCTCCCCACGATTTTTCTATCCTGAACTACTGGTTAGATTCCTCACCAGAACGGGTGATAGCACGAGGTTACTCCTACATCCAACCAGCCATAGAAGATGTGGTCTTTGTGACCCTGGATTATCCTGGCAATATCGGAGCCAATGTGCACATCAGTTGGTTGGACCCGCGCAAAGTCCGACGCATGACCGTGGTCGGCAGCCAGAAAATGATCGTCTACGATGATACGAGCGCAGATTTTAAAATCGTCGTCTACGATAAAGGTTTTGTCCGCCAACCCCATAAAACCATGTCCTTGGGACAGTATGAAAGTTTTGGCGAGTTTCAACTGCTCCAACGTGCCGGGGATGTGCTCATCCCCAAAATTGACTTTGTGGAACCGCTTCGGCTGGAGTGCCAGCACTTTGCCGAGTGCATACGAGAAGGCAAGCCTCCCCTAACGGATGGATACAACGGTCTACAGGTGGTGAAAATACTGGAAGCCGCAGACAAAGCCATGAAAGGTGAAATTTGACCTCTGAACATATTCCCTTTTCACCGACAGATCAGGCCTACTTTGACGAATTTCCTTCAGGTTATTCCCCCTATACCCCCTCAGATCTCGATCTGATCCTATCAGACCTCCTCCAAACCGTTGAACATCAACCCGTGAATTGGGTCTGCGAAGTGGGTTCTGCGGACGGCCAATTTTCTTCTGAGCTGGCCAGGCATCTTCCCGAACAGGTGCATTTCCTGGGCCTAGACATTGCTGAACGCCTCCTGAAAAGATATCCCTTCCACAGAATCCACGCCAACGCCTTCCAGATACCCTTGAAAAAGGATGCCCTGCAGGCAATCTGTTTTACCGCTGCCTTGCACCACCTGACTCCCTTTTCGGCAGCCTTAGATGAAATGGAAAGGGTGCTTGCTCCGGGAGGTATCGTTTATTTTCTGGAACCAAATTACTACCATCCATACAGACGATTCTTCATGCAATTTCGATGGCTGTACAAGTTCTACCGTGCAGCAAACGACGTGCCGGTTAACCCTCGAAAGCTACAGGCAGAATTAACTAACCGAGGCTACCAGAAACTGGCTTTCGGGTACATCAACATCCACTTCAAATCCCCTGGCTTCCTTCAAAGCCTGCAAAACGCGCTGGCAGCATTAAAATGGCCAGATAACCTGCTCCCTTATGTCATGCCCTGGTTCATCCTCATCGCCCAAAAATAACCCTGCGAGCCTGGAAAAAGAGCCTCTCTATTACCAGGTATTAAACGAAACCCTGGAAGAAGCCGAATGGGTAGGATATCAGGGGTATTCCAAGTTCGACGGGTTACTAAGTCCTATTACGCAAGCGTTATCTTTTGGTTGGTGGCCTTTGCGTTTATTTTGGTCACAATTCGTTACGCGCTTCCCTTTCAACTTGCGACCCCTGCTGGGGATTAAGAAAGGGATCAACCCTGAAGCTCTGGCTCTGTTCGCCCACGCAAATCTGGACTGCGCTGCCTTGGGAGTTCCTGGACATTACTCTTTCCGCGCCGAAACCTGCCTGGAGTGGTCACTGGCTCACAAAGTTTCAGCCAACCACGGATACCATGGGAAGTGCTGGGGGTACAATCATCCCTGGCAAAGCCGTGGTTTTTATCAACCCGCCAACTCCCCGAACTGCTACCTCACGGTCATTGTAGCCTCTGCATTTGTGCACGGTTACCAGGTCATCGGAAAGGAGCAATATCTGGAGGTGGCTCGCAGCGCAGTAGACTTCCTCATGAACGATCTGCCTGTTTTTTTTGAGGACAATCAACAAAAAAGTATCGGCTACATACCCAACCTCGGCCCTCAAATGCAGGTGATCAACATCAACGCTCTGGCAGGTGCACTCATTGCCCAGGTAGGAGTAACCACTGGCGAAGGGCCTCTGGTAGAACAAGCCCGTAGACTGATGAACTTTGTCGCCAGACAACAGACACCCTATGGGGGCTGGTTCTATACAACCAATCCCCAAAAAGACCTTCTCACCCACGATAACTACCACACCGGCATGATCCTGGATGCACTTTGGACCTACGCCCAGACCAGCGGAGATACCAGCTTCGAAACCCATCGCCGTCACGGATTAGAATATTATCGGCAGCATCTCTTCACCCCCTATGGTGCCCCTAAATGGAGCAACCAGCATACCTGGCCTCACGATATTCACGGTTCCGGTCAGGGTATTTTAACCTTTGCCCTGACTGGAGACCTTGACACCGCCAGGCAGATCGCCTCCTGGGCAATTGACCATTTTTACAAAGGTGCTGGGGACTTCGCTTATCAGCAGGGGCGCTTCCTGCGTAAACCTTTCACCCTGCTCCACTGGGGAAACGGATGGATGGCCCGTGGCCTGGCCGCGCTGCTCCTCGCCCAACAAAAATCGTATCCCCCAACACCTGGTAGCTGACACCCATGCCCTTCGGTTCCGAAATCGCACTCACTCCCGACCTCAGCCCTTGCGAACGCCTGTACATACGTCTCTTCGGTGTACCCATCCTGGGGCTGCGCGTGCGCGCCCGGGCTATCTTCCCCCTCCTCGAAAAGGTCGGTCAACCCAGTCGCATCCTGGACGCTGGCAGCGGACGCGGGGTGATAACCCTGGCATGTGCCCGTCGTTTTCCTCAAGCCCAGGTCGTCGGTGTGGACCTGCTCGAAGAGCAAAACGCCTACAACAACCACATTGCCCGCCAATCAGGTCTGGAAAACGCACGTTTTCTGACTCATGACGCATTGCGTCTCTCCGATTTAGGAAGCTTTGACCTGCTCCTCTCCATTGACACTCTGGAGCATCTCGAAGATGACCTGGGGGCTGTAAGGATGTTCCGTCATACGCTCAACCCCGGAGGTTACCTCATCGTGCATGTACCCCACCTGACCCGTTACCTGTTCGGTTGGCAGCGGTTAAACTGGATGGACATCGAAGGCCATGTCCGCCCCGGATACACCCGCCAAGGGCTGATAGACCTGCTCTCTGCAGGTGGTCTGCAGGTGCTCGAATGCAGATATACCTACAATTCGCTGGAAACCATGGCCAATGATCTCAGCAAACTGATCACCGGAGGCCTGGAACGGAACAAAGGACTATACGCCCTGGCTTTTCCTTGCTTGATGGGGATTGCCAACCTGGGTGCACTCTATCGCCCCAGGAAAGACGGCTCTGGGTTGGTGGCGTTGGCTCAGCGGGAGGCTTAACCTGTGCGCATTTTGCTGGACATCCACCACCCTAAACAAGTCCACTTCTTCCGGCCCCTGATCCACCGCTGGCAGGAATGCGGTGACGTTGTGCAGATTGTCAGCCGCGACAAAGACATCACCCATCATCTCTTGGAGTTGTACGGGATGCCCTACGTCTCCCTCTCCCGACAGCAGACTGGCTGGCGCAGCAGCATCGAATTGGTCCAACGTTGGATCCGTTTCGCTGGATGGGTCCGCCGCTTCCGCCCAGACATCGTGCTGTCCGTCGCGGGAATCACCTCTGCGCCTCCCTCCCGCTTACTGGGCGTGCCCAACATCGCCCTGACAGATACTGAAACGGCTACTCTCTCCAACCGTATATCCTTCCCCTTCGCAGACCGGATATTGACACCGGAATGGTTCAATCGAGATTTCGGATCCCGTCACTTTCGCTACCGCGGTTTTCACGAATGGGGCTACCTGAACCCGGCAACATTTCAGCCCAACGCCAAGCTCCTCCAGGCCGAGGGTATCAACCCGGATGAACCCTACGCTATCGTCCGCCTTGTCCGCTGGGGGGCAGCTCACGACCGGAGCCAATACGGCTTGACCGCCAGAGAAGCCCTGATTTTGGTGAAATCCCTGTCCAACAGAATGCGGGTGTACCTCTCCTGCGAGTCCCTACCACCCGAGGAACTTCGCCCCTACCTCCTCAAGGCAAACGTGGACAAGATTCACCACCTCCTGGCATTTTCTCGACTGACGGTAGGAGAAAGCCCCAGCATGGGCACGGAAGCCTGCTTGCTGGGAGTGCCTGCCATCCTCATCTCTTCCTGGGCAGGGCAGTGCGGAAACATGCAGGTACTCCAGAAATTTGGGTTGATGCAGGTTTACCCACGCGGGGAAGATGGTATTCAGGCTGCCCTGAGGTTGGCTGACCATCCTCCTCCTAAAGAAGAATGGGACTTCAAACGCGAAACCCTCACCCGAGATTTGGAATCTATCCCCGAGATGCTCGACAAACATATCCGGATTTTGGTTGGCCACCGTTATGGTTGAGCGTATCCCTATCTCTATCATCTTCCAGGGGGAACCTTTCGACCAGAGTGCAGTAATCCATACCCTGCGCCACCTGGCCATGCGCGCCGGTTGGACGTTGCGACCCGACAGCCCTCACCGCATCATCTATGCAACTTTCGAAAACCCCCAATGGGTAGAGGCAAACCCTGAGGCTGTGGTTATCCTCTCCTCACCAGATGTTGGTCGGCACTTGCAGAATAGTACCCAACCCATTCCGCTAACGTTTAGAGGAAAAAACCACCTGCCATTCCTACACCCGCTCGCAGAAAGTGTCCCCACACCCAACTGGATACCTGCAGATGTTATCGCGGGAGCCTTCGCAGTGCTCAATCTATGGTATGAAGGGCGCACCCGCCCCAGGCATAAGGACGGATGGCTGCGCTCTGCCGAGGACTGGTGGACCCGCTCTGGGTTCAGCGACCCTCAACCGGTTGCCGACGAGTGGCTAGACCATATATGGGAAGCAGCTTCAGGCGCAGGGTGGGCAAGCAGGCAAAAATCCCCTCCCGGTTTCTCGCACATATCCAACACCCTTTTGCTGACCCATGACGTAGACTATCTGCCATCTCCCCAAAACCGGGGGCTTCCCCGTGTATTGCGCGCCCTGCTTCGGCAGACCTTCCTCCGGCACCGTCCCCAGGATGCATGCAGCCTGCTGAAGAACTATCTGCGCGCTTTCAGACGCAAAGCCCCCTACACGGACTTTTTCCACATCTGCTCCCAAGAAGGGCGCCGTGGAGGGCGTTCTTCTTTTCAGTGGGTGGTGGCTCGTCATCACCGCTACGATCCCAGGTACGCCGCTCATGCCCATGATTTCGTCGAAGGGCTTCGACAGTTACAGGCCTGGGGAGGGGAAATCTGTCTGCACGGCAGCTATACCGCCAGCCGCACACCGGGGCGCCTGACACAAGAACGCGCCTCCCTGGAACATCTGCTCGATGTCCCTGTGTCTGGGCACAGACAGCACTACCTGAACTTCCACCCCCCAGATCTCTTTAGAGAAGTGGAAAGTGCTGGCTTTCGATATGACCTCTCCATCGGCTATAATGACCGCAGTGGACCGCGTGCTGGCACACGTTACCCTTACCGGCCATACAACCTGGAACACAACCGCCCACACAATTTCTGGGAAATACCCTTCTTTCTCATGGATACTACTCTGTCTACATCTTATCGCTTTTCCTCCCGCCAGGCGTGGGACCACATTCTGCACAAACTGGAAGGTTATTCGGGCTGCTTAGCTGTTATTTGGCATACAGAACAGTTCGGCGGGTGTCTTGACCCCGGCTTCGACGACCTGTACTGGCAGATGCTGGATTGTGCACGTCAAAAAGGCATACATCTGGACAACCCCGGTGCATTGCTACCCGACCTAGAGGCTGCCTGGGAAGCGACCGTGTCAGATTCGTTTCGGGAACTCCAGCATGCCTGAACAAACCCCCATTGAGGCACCTGCCCAGGAACCTTTGGCATTGCCCCGATTTCATTGGGCCTTACGCCTGCTGGTCTCTGTAGCGGTTCTGATCTGGCTGATAACCAGTTTAAACCCTGGTGAGCTGCTTGCCGCTCTCTCTTACCCGCATTGGGCATACCTTGGCCTCATGGTCGTCTGCGCCTGGATATTCCTCGTTTTAGGAGGTCTGAAAATTTGGGTGCTGCTCAGCACGTTAAAACCAATCCCCTTCCCCCGGGTGTTGGGTCGCTTCCTTATCGCCTCCTCCCTGGGAGCATTCACTCCTGCTAACCTAGGGGAGTTCTCCCTGGTCGCACTGCTTCGTAAAGATGAGATACCCCTATCCCAGAGTGCAGCCATTCTGGTCGTAGATCGTGCGATCACCCTTCTGCTGTATGCGGGTGTTTTCCTGCCCCTGACCCTGAACCTGATTTCACCTTCCCCATGGTTATGGGGAATCCCGTCTACACTTATCCTGGCATGCCTCTTCGTTTGGGTAGTGAACAACTCCTCATACTTCCGAAGCTGGGCACAGAGTTTCATCCGTCGTCGGCCAGTTCAATGGCTGGGACTATTCCTGCAGAGCGTGTCACAACTTATCCGCTACCATCCCTGGCAATTGTTCAGCAACCTGGTGGTGGCTGTAGTTCGTTGTGCCATGGGTGGTGCAGTCGTACAATTCGCCCTCCAGGCAGCAGGTGAGCGCGTAGATTTTCTTCCGGTTCTCTTCACGTCGAACGCTATTTCCTTGCTGAATTTGCTACCTGTGTCCTTATCAGGGTTGGGGCTTTACGAGGGAGGAGGGGTGGCTATTTTTCAGTCGCTGGGATTTCATGCAGAACGCATCTTCGCAGGACTGGCTTACCAGCGATTGTACATTATCCTTTCTTCCTTGCTGATAACTATGTTTGCCTATCTCCCGCTCAAGAAATTAAAACGGAAGTGATGATACCCTCAAGAGTTACGCAGTTCGCCGATCGGGTGGCTCTGAGCCCTGGATCGAGTAGCACCCACAGGGTGCGTATCGAGATCGGAGGGCCGAAGACTCGCAGTCGAAGAGCGTATCGAGATCAAGACCTGGGTTGAGCTGTGTCGAAACCACTGCACCAAAATGAGCCTCCCTTGCCCAAACCGCAAGGACAGGCGATACAATCCTCGCTTACCTCTTCGGGGCACCCCACTGCGTGGGACAGGCAGGTCGCTCGGATCACTCGACCCGCTGGTTTCGTTAGTCAAGCGCGTAACTCCTAACCCTTTCAGATATTAACTTCACAAACACGGTTTCCATGATCCCTAGAGTGCGTCCCAGTTATCACCCTTCCGACCTTTGGGCAGCCCTACGAGCCGCACAGGACGATGTGAGGCTTTTTGAACACGAGCTGGCCGCTTACTTCAAAGTGCACCACGCCATCACCTTCCCATACGGGCGCAGTGCAATCTACGCCTGCCTGAAAGCCCTGGAACCGGAAGGCAGGGAGGTGGTCCAACCTGCCTATAACTGCGTTGTCGTGGCTCATGCCACAGTTATGGCTGGCTATCAACCCGTCTTTGTTGATGCTCAGCCCCAAAACCCCGACCAGGATCCCGACGAAATGATCGCCCGCGTAAACCAACATACCGGCATGGTCATCCCCACGAGCATATTCGGTTACGCGTTTGATGCTGTATCCGTATATGAAGCCATCCGCCGCCGAAATCCCAGGGCGCTCATCCTGATGGACTGTGCACAATGCTTCGATGCCAGTTGGAATGGTGACGTGCTGGCCGTTCAGGGTGATGCAGCCATACTAGCTTTTGGCATCGGTAAACCCATGACCACCCTGTTTGGGGGGGCTCTCCTCACCAACCGAGAAGACCTGGCAAAGGCGGTTCGCAGCTACAGAGATACCCATTTTCAAAAACCTTCTAAGGGCATCTGGATGCGGCAGTGGTTTTACTTCCTGGCTTCCTGGATAGCCCTCTCTAGAGCGCTGGTCAAATCCCTAGATTGGCTGGAAAATGCCCAAACACCCCTGCGAAACTACCTGGTAAAACTGCGATCTCGCGAAGCGATCCGCTTTCCAGGAGATGCGCAGACTCAGATGACAACCATCCAGGGGGCTATCGGTCGCTCCCAGCTTCGAAGGGTGGCAAACTTTATACGAAGACGGCAGGAAATCGGAAAACTGTATAACCAGGAGTTATCCTCCACGTTCGGTCTCGACATCCTCAAGTGGCCTCCAGGATCATCGTATGGCATATATGCACTTCGCTTGCATCACCCCGACCTTCGCCCCAAAGTACTATCCAAATTGCGAAAAGCTGGAATACAGGCGGACAATGTGCTCAACTATGTGGTACCTGCCCTGGCATGTTACCAGGAATTAGGCTTCACACCAGACGCCTATCCCAACGCCACGGCCTGGTCACAACGGGTTATCAACCTGCCCAATCACCCGGCTATGACCTCCAAACAAACAACGTTTGTCATCCATACTTTACGGAGTATCATGGGTGAAATATCCACATAGACAGCCCTTCAATGCTCATTTGCGTTCGGAATACGATCCTCTCCTATTGAAGGACAGGCAAAGGCTGAAAAAGGCTAGCCAGCTAAAATCCGCGTTAGCCTCTGCAGGTCTGTGGATTGAACAGGCCCGCATTCTGGATGTAGGCTGCGGTTCGGGCCTGATCCTGGCAGCGCTTAACCACGGCGTGCTTCTAAAGGTTGGATGCGACCTTAGAACAGGACTTTATCTCCAAGCTGGGGCAAAGGTGGGAAGTGTGAACTTCATTCAATCCGACGCAATCACATTACCCTTTGCGGATGGTTGTTTCGATATGGTCTTATGCCTGGCTACTATAGAAGAATTTGGTAACTGGCAACTGGCTCTGCAAGAGATGAGCCGTCTCGTTTCCTCGGGAGGTATCCTCTACCTGACGGTAACCAATGGAGTATTTCTGGAGCCTGTGTACACATTCGCCAAGAAAATCGGCTTTCACATCCCCCAAAGCTGGTGGGTCTACGCTCGCAACAGCCTACCTATTTTATCCAGCCAACCCGAAGCAGGTATGGGAATCCACACATTGGGAGGATGGCAGTTCACAAACATCACCCCTCACCTGGCGCGCACGGTCTGGCCCTGGCTGCATCTAATCCCACTGCGGTTATTGGTGTGTTTAACCCGTTATTTGACTCCTTCTTTCGCTTACGCCTGGAAGCGACCAGGAAAGGATGACGAGTAGCTCATGTGCGGTATTTGCGGCATAGTCGGTCCGGGTGTAGATAAAAACATCGCCCAAGCCATGAACACCAGCCTGACCCACCGAGGGCCAGACAGAGAAGGACTCTACCTGGACGAAGGAGTTGTGCTGGGAAATCGCAGGCTGAGCATCATTGACCTGATTACCGGTGACCAGCCAATCGCCAACGAAGATAAGCATCTCTGGGTTGTTCACAACGGGGAAATTTACAATTTCCTCCAACTTCGCAAACAACTAGAATCCCAAGGCCACCACTTCCGTACCAACAGCGATACGGAGGTGCTCGTACACGGATACGAAGAATGGGGGCTGGATTTCTTACCCTTGCTCGATGGTATCTTCGCCTTCGCTCTATGGGATATCCGGGAACGCCGTCTGTTACTGGTGCGTGACTACTTCGGCGTGAAACCTCTCCACTACCATTTTGATGGTCAAACCTTACGCTTCGGCTCTGAGATCAAAGCCTTACTCATGGACCCTGGAGTGGATCGCGAGGTGGATCACCAAGCCCTTCACTTTTTCCTCAACCTGCGCTACATCCCAGGTGAACGAACTTTGTTCAGGGGCATCCACCGCCTGCCTCCTGCTCACTACTTGCTCTTCGAAAAAGGAGAAATCCACATCCGGCGCTATTACGAACTAAAACCGCAACCCGAAAGCCAAAAAACCGAAGAATACTACATACAGGGTATCCGCTACTACTTGCGAGAGGCCATCCGTAAACAAATGGTCAGCGATGTGCCCCTGGGGGTTTACCTCTCCGGCGGTTTGGATTCCAGTTCCATCGTCGCCCTTATGAGTCGGGTAACAGACCAGCCGGTCAAAACCTTCACCATGGGGTTTAATGAGCCTACCGACGAGTTAGAGGATGCCCACCTCATCGCCCAGCACTTCAACACAGAACACCACGCCATCACTGTCCAACCTGATCCGCTGCGGGAATTTCCCGCGGTTATCTGGCACGCTGAAGAACCGAAGGAAAACATCCTGCAAGGATACCTTCTCTCCCGTTTTGCCTGCCAGCATGTCAAAGTCGTTTTGGGAGGTCTGGGTGGAGACGAGTTATTCGCCGGCTATGTCAACAATCAATACATCTACCCCAGCCAACCGTTTCACAGACTGACCTCCTCCTGGATGTCTGAACATCTGCTCACCCCTCTCAGCCGGTTGGCTTTTTCCCTGCAACAATGTACCGGCCTGCTAAAACTGGATGAGTACCGCCGAGGTGTACAGTTACTCTGCGCCTTGGGAGACCCCCAACGCTACTACCTCATCCTGCGAAATGTGTGGGATCACGACCCAGGCATGTGGGGGAATCTTTATGGCTCTGGTATGCTCGAACAAGCGCTAGCTCAAACCGGTACGCAATTCAAGCGTTATTTTGAAAGCAGGGATCAGGTCCTCAAACAGGTCCTCTGGGCAGAGTTCAATACAAAGATGGTCGAGGATTTCCTGGCCAACGAAGACCGCACCTCCATGGCACACGGCGTCGAAGTCCGCGTCCCCTTCCTAGATCGTGAGCTGGTGGAATTCGCCTTTTCCATCCCCCCAGAAATCCAGATGAAGGCCAACCGCACCAAGTACCTCTTTCGTAAAGCCATGTGCGGCATCCTCCCTGAAAGCACCTTACTAAAGAAAAAGTGGGGGTTCAGTTTCAATCCTTATTTTCAATTTCAAAAAGACCTGAAGGACGTTGCTCAACGCATCTTAACCCCAGAAAGGGTGGAGGGCCTAGGCCTCTTCAACTATTCGTACGTTCATAAAATACTCAATCATCCACCTCACCCCCGATTGCGCTGGCACTATTTCTACTTGTGGAACCTGGTCGGTTTCCACATCTGGCATGAACTGTTCATTCGGGGAGATGTAAAAAAGCCTGCTTTCGAGCTGGAAGCCTATTTTTCATAAGAACCCCCTCATTCACAAGTCAATTCGTAAATCCTCACCCCCTCATCCCTGTAAATCTCATCCGTGCAGGCCGGTTGGAACTGGTGTAAAAAGAACTCGGCTGCCTGCCGATGAACCCCCTGGGGATCGTTCTGCAGCATGTAATCCGCATCCTCCAGGCTCAGGAACAGATGAGTGACTCCCATGGCATGTAACCGATCTGCCGCCTGTTCAACACCCGATGAGGAAAGCACAACCCGCACCCAATGCGTCTGATCAGCGTCTGGCATACACCTTTGATCGCAGTAATATCCCCGGCCATCCCATAGCATCATTACTTTGACATTGGCTGGTAACTCGGACTCCACATACTGTATTCCCTCATAATCCTTCAGCCTGCGATGCAGGAACGATTGACGCTCTTCCATTCCTACCAACACCGGCAGTGGGTTCACATCCACAAAATATAGGCTTGCATACAACAACCCGGAGGCTAACATCCCCCCGACCAACCCATTCACAACCAACCGGGACAGAGATTGTACCCTCAATGACCTTAGAGCGTTTACTAGCACATAAGCAGTCAGCAAACTTAACCCTGGAAAAAAAGGCAGCATGTACCGGATGCGTGTGTCAGGGTAAAGCACCCAGGCTAACACACGTAAAACTGCAAGTCCTGCCAACTTATCCATCCTCCGATCCTGACGTACGAATGGATACAGCAGAGCCAAGGGGTACAAGGGGCTGGGCAGGGCGATACTGGCCATGAATGAGGCATAGCGCTCGTGCTTGAGGTACACGTTCAATAGCAGGAGTACATAATCCCATATTGAAAAGAGGCGGATTTCAGCCATCAACCCCTCCAGATGGTTCACCTCCCAACTTGCTCCACCAAACAGAAAGGGATAAACCGGGTTACCCAACCAGAGCCAGTTCTTCACATACCAGGGTGAGGCTATCGCCAGGGCTATCCCTCCAAAGGTGAGACCATTTACAAATACCTTCCTCCAACCATGCTTACAACTCTGCCACAACACCCACGCACCCTGCGCAAGCAGGCCAAAAATCGCTAGATATTTCGATCCCAACGCCAACCCAGTAAGCAAAGCGGACAGTACAAGCCAGCGGTTTTCTCCCCTCTTCACCCAGTAAATCAGCGCATACATGCCCAGGAATTCGTACAAACCCCAGGCGATGTCTACATAAGGGATAGAGGCCCAGATAGAAAAGATGGGGATGCCTATCAAAATGGCAACCGCTTCCCACCGACCACGCGGACGTAGAAAGTGAGAACCAAAGGACCAGGTTGCTCCAGCCAGCAGAAGCGCGAAGCCCAGGGTCACCAGTTGGGCAAACACATCGCTGTCCAAAGCCAACCCAATGGCGAACAGCATCTGCACGGTAAGGGGATAGTTCGCCTGAGAATTTTCAGGCATTGCCAAGATTCGACCCGCTTCTAAAAAGCGTTTTGGAGCTTCCAGGTGATAAATCAACGCGTCTACTGCCGTCGGAGGAGCCAGAGCCAGCAGCAGGGAAAGCAGGAACATCCCGCCTCCCAGGAACACAACCAGTTTTGCCTCCACTCCCAACCCACCCCCGCGCTGCTTCTTCCAAAAATGTGAACGGTAAAGCTGTTGCCAAACTCCCAGGCTCTCTTTCCAACATATCACCCCTACCCCACCCACCAGGATAACTACCCCCCACGGTTTCATCCAGCCTGCCAACCCCAACACAAACACCCCATATCCCAGGATGCCCAAACCAATAGCTAGCCCAAATACTCCCCGCTCCAAAAGGGAACGAAAATTCCAACCAAACCAACCGATAACCTTGAACCCCAATCCGGCCGCCACCGTCGAAACGATCCCCCAGCACAACAACGAGTATACCGAATACCCTATCCCCTCAAGCACAATCCATCACCCGCAAATCATTTGGAATAAACCACTGCCAGCTCATCGGCATACAGCAGCCGCCACCCTTTCCCTTCTAACAGGCGCACAACCGGCCAGCCTGGCGCACCTAACAACAACCGCACCTCCCAACCTTCCAACACCTCCTCCCAGCCATCTTCTGCCCGAACCACCTGTAACCACTCCCCAATCACCTCATCGCCATACAGGTCTGTGCGCCCATCCACAAACACGGCATACTCTGGTAGCGCCCACAGCAGGTAGCCGCCCCAATCATAAGCATTGAACAATCTCCCCGGCGGTCTCTCTGCCCGGATATACTCCACCGCTTCTACCGGCAGAGTTTCATGAAAATGTTTTTCATTTATTTCTGGAAGGAATACATAGGCGGTTTTCACCCCTCCAGCCAGGATCAGAATCCCCAACAGACCTGCATTCCCCCAACGCTGTGCGCGGGATAGGCGAACCGGAATTTGAGCCTGCTTGCCGAGACCCCAACGCTCCCCCCAACCCGAAACGATGGGAGCCAGGTGCCTGCTCAGCACAATCGGGGCCGCCAATGCAAAGGTAGCGATATTCCTTCCCGCCAGCAAACCCATGTAGGCCAGCCCAGCAACCAGGCAGAAATCCACAAAAGATATGGGATGCCTGGATACGCCGACCACGCCCAGGATCAGCAGCAACATCCAGGCAAAAGGCTGAACCTGTAACTGGTGAAAATCTGGCGACTGCCACTCCTGAATGAATTCCCGCAGTGTCCCTATCCCCACAGTCTTGAACGGATACATATACATCTCTACTCCGTAAGGGTTGAGCATAATCGCCATACCCATGAGCAGGCCGATGACAAACATGTACCGGAAGGTGATGACCGCCTTTCCAAGATCAACACCATCTGGAGCAATTCCCTGTCTGGAACGCCACCAGGCACTGACCACATCCCACGCATACCTCACGAAATACACACCCCACAGAATGAAACCCAGAGCAAACCCACCGTGGCTGTTCACCCACACGACCGTCAGAACAGGCAACCACCACAGGCGATCTGCCCCTCTCCAGCGGAAATCCTCCAGCAGACACAGATAGACCGCGCTGAGCAAAAAAGTGACCATATACGGTCGGGCTGCCCAATACACTCCCGATACGGTCACAGCAAAAATCAACACAAACGCCCGTAAAAACGGTCCCCCTGACATGGCCTTCCACACGAAGAAAAACGCCAGCATAACCATGAAAGCGGTCCAAACGTTTAATCCCCCTGCCCCGAAAGCCTGGTAGAGCAAGTACATTGGCACCTCAATCAACCAACCTGGGTACTGCCAGGTTGCCCCAGCGCGGGTGTAGGAAAATGTATCCGCGTGCAGGATTGCCCTGTGTTCCCACACCCACTGCCCGGCGCGTAAGTGCCACCATGTGTCTGTGTCCACCGAGACACGCGCGGCCATCACGAACACAGCTATAAACGTAATCCAGATGATCAGGCGGCGTGTGCTCATCCTCCTACCTCTGCGAAGTTAAACTCCTCTGGTCGGACAGGCCGTGATAAACCATAAAAGATGTGGTAATCGCCAATCTGTTTCTCAACAAAAGATACTCCCAAGGTTTCTAACTGGTCTCGAATGACAGCTTTTAGGCGCGGGTGTTTGCTGGTGATATAGGCTGTCTGATCGCTGAGCGAAACGATCTCATCGTAGCTAGGATAACGATTATCTCTCGGCGAATAACTCAAATCGGCTTTATACGGTAAGCGCGGAGAAAAAATCATCCTCTCCCGTGAAAGGAAGGCAAGCCGAAAGCTTACCCAGTAATTAGTATAACCCCGCAACTCATTTTCCTGGTCTAAGAAGGCAAGCAACTCTTCATCGGCCTGATTGTCCATGCGGGTAATCGGATCCAGTTGCGTGGTGAGTTTATCTATAGAAACGGCTGCCCGCCAGGTCTCGAACCCGTTTACCCCCAGAAACATGACCAGCAACCCTAACCCAAAAACAATCTTCTTTTTCCAAAGCCTCCGGATAAAGGCAGCCACGAAGAGGAAGAGGGGTAAATACAACGGCAACAGGTAGCGACCCGAGGCATCATATCCAAAGGGAGAAGCTATAAAAAATAAGAGAAATCCGCCCAAAAACAGCCCCATGAAGTTTCCCGCTCCCGGAACAGTCAGCCGTCCTTTATCACCTTTGGAAGTAAGGTAATAGACCAGTGTCCCCAGGTAGATCATCAACAAACCCAATTGCACAGGACGAGGCGAAAGTTCGGGAGACCAGGGCAGGCGTAAACCCAGTAACGTTGGGACCCCAAGTAAGGAAAAGCCCACCAAACTGTTGAGAGGGTTGGTGTTCACCGGATAGGCCTCCCACAAAGTCTGGATGGTACTTCCAGCATGAAAAAGGTGATATGTCCA
Organism: Chloroflexota bacterium; assembly: GCA_040758495.1. Classification (GTDB taxonomy): domain Bacteria; phylum Chloroflexota; class Anaerolineae; order Anaerolineales; family JBFLVL01; genus JBFLVL01. The sequence continues at coordinate 24,909 of JBFLVL010000017.1, read as the reverse complement.
CCATGGACTGCTGCTCAGGAGAAATCCTGCGGCTGCGGAGGCATAACCCGTCCAGCGTCTCAACGAAAACCGCCAAAGCCCGGACAGCAGAATGGGTAACAGATAAACGCTCGTCAGAGCAGAGACCCATAACCCCAGCCCCCCAACTAACCCGAGCAGGCCCCAGGCCCACCAGCTATCCCAACGGTTTACCCACGTGACCTCATATCCAATCCAAACGATAAGGTTACCCAGAAGAATAATCTCACCATATCCCCCCAATGTCGCGGTGGTATACGTGGTCAGCAACACGGGTGGAACTGCAGCCAGGAAAACGGCGGTATCACCAACACCTGGGTCTACGACAAACAACCTCACCACCCTCCAAAGGGTGTACAAGTAACCTCCGAAGAGCAACACCTGAACGAAACGGATGGCTAAAACGCTCTCCCCCAGGAGGTAAAACATCCCGGCAGTCAACCAGGCATCCAGGCTGCCCATGTACGCCTGACCGTAGAAAAACGTGGGCTTCTCCCCCTGTAGAATGTGCCGCGCCATGAGGCCGACCACCGCTTCGTCACTGTTGAAGGGTACCGCCTCAGAGCATACCAGCCAAAACTTGAAAGTTAGTGCCAGGAGGATTGCTCCCAATAAGGGGCTAACTTCCTGCAACGTTTTCCAGATACGAGGCGGTGGTTGTTTGGGGCTGAGGGTTGAGGCCATTGTTCTCAGACGCTGGGATTGTACCCCACTTGAACCGGGTTATGGTCGGAGTACTTACAGGCAACCTTACCCACCAGAGGGGTTGCCGTGCTACAGGTTGAAACCCACATCTTGACAAGCGGTTAGCCTTTGCCCCTTTTAAAAAACAAACTCCCGCGGATTCACGCATTCCAGCGGGAGGGGTTAAATTTATACTGCTGGGATCAATTCTTCTGCTATGACCAATTACTTGATGTAATCGCGCAGTTTTCGCTGAACGGAGGGATGCCGTAAACGGCTGAGCGCCTGAGCCTCTATCTGGCGTACGCGTTCACGGGTGACCCCCATCTTGCGACCTACCTCCTCCAGTGTGTATGTCTGACCATCCAACATGCCATAACGGAGCTGTAAAATACGCACCTCCCGGGGAGGGAGTCCGCTCAGCACTTCGTCCAGGTGCTCTCGCAGTAAGTTGTAGGTCGCCGAATCATCGGGAGCTGGAGATTCTTCATCCTCGATGAAATCACTGAGGGTCGAATCTTCTTCATCATCTGTGGGTGTCTCCAGCGAGAGCGGCCTCCGAGCGACCTGTATCATGTTCTCCACCTTTTTGGGAGTAACATCTAAGGCAACTGCCAGCTCATCAATCGTTGGATCACGTCCCAAACGTTGAGTCAATTGATGTTGCTCTCGCAGGAGTTTGTTGATCTGATCACCCATATGGACAGGAACACGGATGGTGCGCCCCTGATCCGCAATAGCGCGGGTTACAGCCTGCCGTATCCACCAGGTTGCATAGGTGCTGAATTTGTGTCCCCGGCGATAGTCAAACTTCTTCGAGGCGCGGATCAAACCGATGTTCCCCTCCTGGATCAAGTCCAGAAACGGCACACCCCGCCCCATGTATTTCTTGGCAACACTGATCACCAGGCGCGAATTTGCCTTAATGAGGTGTTGGCGAGCCATCCAGCCATCCTCAATCCAGTACAACAATTGATTTCTGCGGTCGTGGTTGATCTTTGTGCTGGCAAGTTCTTGCCGGGCAAAGCGTCCTTTTTCAATACGCATGGCCAGATCCACTTCTTCTGCAGCCGTCAATAAAGGTACTCGACCTACCTCCTTCAGATATAACCCTATGGTGTCATCTACATCAATGTTTGCTAGGGGGTTATCCAGATCATCGAAGCCCTTCAGGACTTCCACTTCTAATTCTAAATCTTCCTCTAACATTTCATCTGAAGGTTCATCTTCATCCAGATAAGGGATTCCCGCGCTGATCAAAGCGGCAAACGCCTCTTCAAGCTGCTCTACCTCCTGCTCAGCATTGGGAAAGTAGGTAAGAATATCATCAAGAGTAACGTAGGACTTCTTTCTCCCAACTTCAATCAACTGAGCAATGGCAGGAGAAATGCTGCCTTCCTCTTCATCATCCATGGCATGCCGTAGTTTTTTATTAATCATCTAAACTATGAACCTATTTGATTTTTCATCAAACAGAATACACTTTTTTATGACGAAAATCAACACTTTTTAAGAAAAAAACTAGGGTTGTGGAGTAATCTCCAAGGGTGTTGTGACGGGAGGAGAGGCTGTTGAAGTGGACGTGGGCGGTAGTAGAGTAGCCGTCGGCATAATCGGTGGTTGGTCAAGGAGTCCTACTAACGAGTCAACTACATACTTACTTAAAACCACGATAGAACCATCTACTAATCTGGAGTAATATCCATTGTTAATGGGAGTCAAATCCCCTATGTACAAGATGTGTTCTGCCCCGCTTACCAGTTGAACCCTGATTGTATACTGCGGAGTTTCAAGACCTATCAGCATGAGCTTCATATCGTCCCCGAGATTAGAAAGTGGCCTTAAAGAAAGTATCTGGTTGATTGCAGTTTCCACGCGCATCTGATCCACATCCTCCGCGGGAGGTTCTAACAAGGTCCACACATCCTCCTGGTGAACAAGGGTTACACTCCTCCCGCTATCATCCGTGATCTGGAAACCGGCGACCTCCTCTGCATTCAACGAGAAGAGGAATGCCACGGAAGTTGGACTTGGTGTGGTTTCAGATGATGTCCCAGGACGTTGAAGGAACCAGGTCACACCTAAAAGTAAGAGAAAGACAAACAGGACCACCCAGGTGGAACGTCGAATCATTTCTCTACCCTCTCCTGCGACGCTGTATCCAGGTCAAAATCCCACCCAAGAGGGTCAATCCAGGTAATACGAACACCACTCCTAAAAATATTAAACCAATGTAGTACTTCTGGGGAGGGATAAGTATGCGCGTAGTTTGCTCCTTGGGTGTCAGGTTGATCAAGTCTTCCTGACCTGCAGCCCAATCCACTGCATTGATGATTAAATCCCCATTTCCATAAGAAGCAAAATAACCATTGGAAGCGAAGTCCACATCCCCAATGACAACCAGCTTGCTCTGATGGTCAAAGTTCTCGGCTACTACAGCCAGTGGCACAGGTCCGATCAAGTCCTCACCCTCATCTGGGGCGATCTCAGCAAGTTGTTCAGGGGTTGTAAATGCTTTCAGGTCTGTCTCAGCCCAAGACTGCGGGGCAGTCCGTATCAATTCCTCCTGGCTCACGGCAGAAATACTTCCGGTTACCTGTACGCTGCGCGCGGTTGGGAAGATGGTTATCAATCCCTGGACTTTGTTGGTTACCACATGATCACTATACTGATAAGCGATAGCAATGAGGGGTTGGTTAGAGGTCATATCCAGGATGACATCGCTACCCAGGGTTACACCCCAAGAACTCTCCAGGTACTCCTGCATGGGATCATCAGCCGTTCCAAAATCGGTCAACGGCAGGGGTTCTTCCATCACAATCAGGCCACCACCGTTCTCAATAACATCATTTAGCAGGGCAATCTCTTCTATGGACACAGGCACTATTGGACCAGCAACCACAATGACCGAAGCATCCAGTGGAATGGTATGCGTGGCCAACAGATTCAAGGTTTGAACAGAATAATTTTTCCGCTGTAAAACATCTTTTACCTGGGAATAGGATGAATCGCCGTAATCATCTGGATCCCGTTCTCCATGGCCGGTGAGGAAATACACAACCCGTTCCTCCGGGCTGATCAGCCGTACCAGCGCAGCAGTCAACTCTTGCTCGGTTGTGTAGCTTACCCGTTCTTGTTGATCCCCCATCTGAAGGACGATAGTCCCATCACGATCAATTTCAGCCTGTCTGGCGAGCACGGGATCCTCTTCGGGGTCTATGAAGCGATAATCAAATTTATCCTTTGCATGGTACTTAAAATCCTCCAACAGACCGCGAGCCTGATCGGTTGGCAGGTTTGGGGTAAAAAACGCTAGGGCGGTCACCGGTTGGGGCAGGGCATTCAATGTATCTATGCTTTCTGGTGCCAGAGTATGCTCCTTATCTTCGGTGAGATCCCAACGTTTGGTGTTGTGGTAGACAAGGAAATTCAACACAATCAAGATGCCTATGAAGGCTAAAGAGAGCACCAGAGCATTGCTTCCATACTTGACCTGCCGTCCAGTGAGAATTTGCTGCACTCGCTTGGGATCTAAGAAAACGAATCCCGCCAAACCCAAGATAGCCAACGCCAGGCTGATTTGTAAAGGTAAAGTAATTTCCCGCTGGACAATATATAACCCAAAGGCAACCAGCACGGAAACCAGTGTGAGGTATAAACCCCAAGGGGCAAACCTTCGCCAATCGGGCTTCATTATCGCCACCTCCGTGTTTCAACCGATACCGAACCCAAGAAAAGGGATAGTGCGGTTATACTCAAGTAATACACCACATCTTGAACATCAATTATCCCGGCATAAAAAGTATCATAAAAGTGATTTCTAAAATTTAGGTAATTGAGCAATTCGTTACTGCCTCCACCCACTGACTGTGGCGAAGCCATTAACATCCATAACACCAACAATAACCCTAAGTTCACAAAATAAACCGCTATCTGGTTGTTGAATAGCGATGACACCGCCACTCCAATAGCTACCAGGGCAGCACTTATAAGTACGATACCCAAATACCCGGTAATCAATGGTCCCTGGTCAATCCCTGGGTCCACAAGCTGGTTGAGTATCAGTGGATATATCCAGGTAATGGCTACTATGGTAAGTAAAAATAACCATCCACCCAGCCACTTTCCAACTACCAGCTCCCAATCCCTCACAGGAGATGTCAGCAACAACTCGATGGTGCCCATTCGATGCTCATCGGCCAGTAATCGCATGGTAATCGCCGGGGTAGCAAACAGTAACAGGAAGACGAGTGGTCCCAACACGATCTGAATTCCCGGAGCGTATAGCTGCGACATGGCATACTGAAGGTTCAGATAAAACAAAACACCCAAGATGAGCAAGAGCATGAAAGAGACTGCATACGCTATGGGCGTCATGAAATACAAGTTGTATTCTCGGCGTGCAATTGTCCATACATTCCGCATAAGCTTCTCCACATTCGTGTGTAAATTGATTACGTCCTTTTTCTAGTGCGTCTGGATCGCGGGATCCTCACGCGTGAGTTCCAGGAAGATCTCCTCCAAACTGAGACCTACGGGACGTATCTCCAATAGATCAAAACCAGCTTCCACCACAGCTCGGGCTACAGAAGGACGGACATCATTCCCCGGTGCAGTTTCAAATTCCAGCTTCCCATCATCAAGTAACTGCACTTTCCCTACTCCAGATACCTGGCGGACGGCCTTCTCAAGCCCCCTTGTTTTTCCCCGAACCTTCAACATGACACGCTCTACCCCGATCAGAAGAGCTTGCAGCCTCTCAGGGGTATCCTCGGCTACGATACGACCTTTGTTGATAATCAACACCCGATTACATACCTGCTGGGCTTCGGAGAGGATGTGAGTCGATAGCAAAACGGTGTGCACACGGCCAATTTCCTTAATCAGGTTGCGTACTTCGATAATCTGAGCCGGGTCCAGACCAATGGTTGGTTCATCTAAAATTAACACTTCGGGTTGGTGCAATAAGGCTTGTGCCAAACCAACCCGTTGCCTCAATCCTTTTGATAGTGTGCTTATGTAACTACCGGCGCGCTCGTCCATATGCACCTGGGACAACACGTGTTCAACACGTTCCTCCGAATCTCGCAAGTGCCGCAGGTCGGCCATGAACTTGAGATAGTCGAACACAACCATGTCATCGTACAGCGGAACTGTTTCGGGCACATAACCTACCCTACGACGCACCTCGATAGACTGATCTACGACATCAAAGCCGGCCACGGAAGCCCTGCCAGATGTTGGGGGCATAAAAGCACTCAAGATGCGCATCACCGTGGTTTTTCCAGCCCCGTTAGGTCCCAAAAATCCAAGGATTTCACCCCTCTGGGCATGAAAGGTCAGCCCATCTATCGCCCTCCTTATGCCATAATTCTTGGTGAGTCCTTCTACCTCTATCATCGAACACTCCTAGTCTCTAGAATATCGAGTTCAAGCTAACGTCCCCATCAGCGGAGATGCGGACGGGAGCGTATCTGGATTTTCAAAAATAAAACGAGAGTCCCACTTTGATATCCTGATATCCAGACTATACACTTCTCTCATCGCCTTTTGGTTCAAGACACCAGCTATGAAAATTTCCAACACGACTCATTAGCTACTAACAACAAAAAGCACGGCAACCATTCAGGAAGCAGTGCACTCATCCTACGCTTCTCAAAAATGCATTCCCACAACAACACTGTGGTACACTATACACCTTTTGAGGGGTCAAAGTCAAGTGGGGTGGTAAATTTTAATAAAATGCCAATGGAACCCATTGAGTGGTTGCCTCTACCTTACTTGTTGATAAGTTGGATTATTAACCATGTACGCCCTTCCCGACAAGGTTTACACCCGCTTGACACATCTGAGCCCTATCTGTACAATCATAGCCGTTCACATCGGTTAACTCGATAATGACATTGTCTGGACGAAAAATCTTAAGTGCTGCATCGCTATTCAAAAAAGCGAGATCATGTAAAATTTGAGCGGGCTTTGCCTGCTTTTTACACCCAAAAATCACGGACAAAAACTCACAGGGAGATTAAATAAATAATGTATGGACTGACAAGCTTTGAGCAATTTGCCATCTGGTGCGTGCTAGGCACAGCCATCCTGGGTTTGGTCTACGCAATATTCCTTCGGCGGCAGATACTCAGAGAGGATAAAGGCAGCCCACAAATGCAAAAAGTATGGGGGGCAATTCGGGATGGTGCAGATTCCTATCTGCGTCGTCAACTGACTACTATCTTGCCCCTCATCGGCATCCTCACCTTTGCCCTGTTCGCATCCGTCTTCATCGTTCCTCCTACCCCAGAAGCCTCCGAATGGTACTGTCTGGCATTCAAGGGAGCTACGTTAGAGACCGCGGCAACTTGTGGAAGCGTGTTAACGACAATCGAAGCAAACCAACTTCGGTGGATTATCGGTGTTGGACGAGCCATAGCATTCGTTATGGGAGCAGGGTTCTCCCTGATCGTGGGGCAAATTGGCATGCGTATGGCCGTTCAGGGCAACGTACGCGTGGCTTCTGCAGCCCGCCGATCATTCGGTGATGCCCTTCGGATTGCTTACCGAACCGGAACGATCACAGGTATGCTAACCGACGGTTTAGGCTTGTTTGGTGGCACCATCATCTTCGTCATATTCGGTATCGCCGCTCCAGATGCATTACTTGGTTTTGGCTTTGGCGGTACCCTTCTGGCATTGTTCATGCGTGTAGGGGGTGGTATCTACACCAAAGCCGCGGATGTGGGCGCAGACCTGGTTGGTAAAGTTGAAGCCGGCATTCCCGAAGACGATCCCCGCAACCCCGCAGTTGTGGCAGACCTGGTGGGCGATAACGTGGGAGATTGCGCAGGGATGGCAGCGGATATCTTTGAATCCTATGAAGTTACCATCGTCTCCAGCCTGATACTCGGTGTAGCACTTACCTCCCTGACCGGTCAAATCGAATGGATCATCTACCCGCTGTTGGTTCGCGGTATTGGCGTCCTGGCTTCCATCATCGGGACGTACCTTGTCCGAGGCGGACCTGGAAAAAGTGGCGATGCGATGAAAGCAATCTTTACAGGATTTCTATCTTCTGCGGGTATATCTGTTGTCCTCTTCGGCGGCATTGGTTTAGTTTATATGCAAGGGGTTGAGGGAGGTTGGTTGCGACCCTTCCTGGCTACTACCGTTGGTGTTTTACTTGCCATACTCATCGATCGCCTGACAGACTACTTCACCGGCTCGCACAGTTCCCCCGTTCGTGAGATCAAGGAGTCCGCAGACACCGGCACAGCCACTCTCATCTTATCCGGTGTCTCAGTGGGCTATGAATCCTCTGTCTGGGCAATCATTGTCATCGCGGCCACCATCTTTGCCTCCATCCTGATCTTCGGAGGGGTCTCAGCAGAATCCATAAAACAATTCACCTTCGTGCTGTACGGCGTAGCGATGACCGGTATTGGCATGCTCACCCTTACTGGGAACAATGTGGCTATGGACTCCTTTGGCCCTATTGCAGATAACGCAGCCGGTATCGGTGAAATGTGCTGGGGTAAAAAAGAGGACCAGGAAACCCAGGAAGCCCAAAAAATTATGAATGGATTGGATGCCGTGGGCAACACTACCAAAGCTATCACCAAAGGTATTGCCATAGGCTCCGCGGTCATCGCGGCCGTCTCCCTGTTCGGCTCCTTCATCACCGATGTAAGACGTGTAGACCCTACTGCGCTGAGCATGGGTATCCGTGTATCTATCCCTCAGGTCTTCGTCGGTATGTTGATCGGGGGAGCGGTACCGTGGCTTTTCTCCTCCTTTGCAATTAAGGCCGTCAGCCGAGCTGCTTCGCTCATCATTCAAGAAGTTCGACGCCAGTTTAACCTTGGGGTTCTAGATGACAAAACTGAACCCGATTACCGACAAGCGGTTGCCATTTCGACAGCCGCAGCCCAAAAAGAACTGGTTCCCCTCGCCCTTATCGGGGTCATCACCCCCATCCTGGTCGGTCTGGTACTTCAGGTTGAGGCCTTAGGCGGCTTCCTGGCCGGTATCATCCTTTCGGGGCAATTGTTGGCCGTATACATGAACAACACTGGGGGGGCCTGGGACAACGCCAAGAAATTAATTGAAGATGAACCAGCAGAGCCGCAAAACAATCTGGGTAAAGGCTCCGAACGGCACAAATCTGGCGTGGTTGGCGACACGGTGGGAGATCCATTCAAAGATACCGCAGGACCGGCACTCAACCCAATGATTAAAGTCGTCAATATCGTGGCCTTGATCGTGGCCCCCATTGTCGTCACTTACAAGCATTTGGGAGTGGGCGGCTGGACGGTGGTGATCGTGCTCCTCGCTGTGCTTGGGTGGGCAATCTGGCAAAGTAAACGCCCCGCAAAGCCTGTCACTTTATCTCATTAGATTCTTCCAATCACTGTAATAAGTAATAAGGGCTGGTCTCCATCAGCCCTTTTTTCCCTCTCCCCAACAATGCAAACTTATAGGTATAATACATAAAATAGTATAACAGTGAGCTTTCATCAAAAAGACTTGCATCTTCGGAAAGAATAGGGCATACTATGAACGGGAGTGCAGTTAAATGATGCAGATCGCTCTCCGTACCTATTATAAAGATATCGAAAGCCTCATTTCTAAAGGGCAATTAGAAGAAGCTATCGCCCACTGTCGTCATGTTCTGAAAGCCTATCCGAAATATGTTGATATCTATCGTTTGTTGGGCAAATCGTATCTGGAAGCCCAACGATATAGCGATGCTGCAGACATCTTCCAGCGCGTCCTGTCGTCCGTCCCTGACGATTTTGTCTCCCATGTGGGGATGAGCATCATCCGCCAGGATGAGGGAAACATCGACTCAGCCATCTGGCACATGGAGCGAGCTTTTGAGGTTCAACCCTCCAATGTGGCCATACAGGATGAACTACGCCAACTGTACGGTCGGCGCGATGGGTTAGAACCACCCAAAATACGCCTCACACGAGGGGCGTTATCGCGGATGTACATCCATGGCAACCTGTTTCAACAGGCCATATCTGAGTTGCGTACCGCCTTAGCAGAAGACCCTGAACGCCCTGACCTTCAAGTTATGCTGACGCAGGTCTATTTCGAAAGCGGCAAGCAAGTCGAAGCTGCTGAAGTATGCAGTAACCTGCTGAACAAACTCCCTTACTGTCTGGAAGCGAACCGTATCCTGGCTGCCATCTTACCCGGTACCGAAAGGGATGAAGATGCTAAGTTCTATGCCAACCGTGTCTATGCGTTAGACCCGTACTCTGCGTATATCTCTGAAACTGCACCTACTTCCGCCGACGTCCCTGATCAGGTATTGACCATTGAAAAACTCGAGTGGCGCCCTGAGGAAATCACACCCCCCACTCCCACTGGAGAACCCGAATGGGCTGCCACACTGGGCGTAGAGCTGGAAACACCCCAGGAGGAAGAACGACTTCCCAGTTGGTTAGTCAAAGAAAAAGAAGAAGAAGCCGTCCCTACCGAGGCTGCAGAGGAAGAGGTCTCTGAAGAGGAATTGATCCTCCCCGCTGAAGAGGAACTACCTTCCTGGATGGAGAAGGAAACCTTGGATGTGGGGCTGGAGGCCTTTGAAAAGTTGCCATCCGTACTCGAAGAGGAAGGGGAAATTGCCGAAGAAATCGAACAGGCTGAAATCCCCGATTGGGTACAGGAATTAGCCCCTCCGGCAGAAGAAATAGAAAGCGGTGAAGAGTTAGTGGAAGAACTTCCAGATTGGCTGCGGGAAGCAGTCAAAGATACTACACCGTCCAAAATACCTGAAACCGGACCCCCACCCGCTGAAGAATTACCCGAATGGGCAGAAGCAGAAGACATCACGGAAGCAGCGATCAGCGAGATAGAGGAGCCAATCCAGGCGCCTGAGGTCGAGGAAGTCCCGGCCGCTGAGGGTTTGCCCGACTGGTTACAGGATTTGGGAGCAATCGAGGCCCCTCCTGTCGAGGTAGAAGCACCCGCCGAGGAGATCAAAGCTGAACCTACTGAGAAGCTCCCAGACTGGCTGCAGGAACTCACCGGTGTTGAAGAAATAACTACTGAAGAAGTTCCGGTGGAAGAAGAGGCGGTCGAAGCACCAGAAGAATTACCTGCCTGGTTACAAAGCATTGAGGCGGAGGAAGTCCCCGTTGCCGAGGCAGAGCTACCCGAGGAAGAAGAGGAAATCATCCCCTCCCCGGTGGAGGCATTGCCAGAATGGCTGCAAGAACTCGAGGAAATAGAAATCCCTCCAACGGAAGAAGAACCAACCACCGAAAAAGTTGAAGCTGCCCTGGCTGAGGAAATACCTGAATGGCTACAAGAGCCAGAGACAGCCAAGGCTCCTATCGTCGAGGCAGAGCTGCCTCCTGAGGAAGAAGAAGTAGAAGTCGCCCCAGCCATGGTGGAGGAAATACCTGAATGGTTGCAAGAACTGGAGGCAGAAGAAGCCCCTCCTGCTGAAGCGGAGCTGCCTCCTGAAGAAAAAGTAAAAGTCACCCCAGCCATGGTGGAGGAAGTACCTGAGTGGTTACAAGAACTGGAGGCAGAAGAAGCCCATGTTCCTGCAGCAGAGCCACCTCCCGTAAGAGAGGGGGAAATCACCACGACCCCAGTCGAGGAAATGCCTCCCTGGATACAAAGCTTAAAATCCGAAACACCCGTTGCAGAGATAGAAGAAAAGAAACCAGTGGTTGGGGAAGAAGAACCCGATTGGTTACGAGGGTTATTGGTAGAAGAAGAAATTCAGATTGAAGCTGGGGGTGAAGCAGCCGTAAGTGAAGAAATCCCAGAATGGCTGCAAGGTTTAGGTGAGGAAAGGGCGGGACCTAAAGTTGAAGCGTCCCCCTTTACTATGAGCGAGGATGAGATTATAGCCCGTCTGCCAAAAGCAGTAGAACCGTTAATACCCTCGGTCAAGGCACAGCCAGAGAGAGTCTCCGAAGAAGTTTTCGAGGGCGAGGAGATAGAGCAGGCCTCTGAGTGGCTGCAAGAAATGGAAGAGCCTGAGATTGCCGTAACCCAACCCCCTAGTGTGGCCAAACCTGGAAAACCCCCATTTGAAGAAATTCCAACGGTTCCAGAAACGACCGAGACCGCTGAAACGGTTTCCGAGTGGTTGAGAAAATTGAAGGAGGAGGAAAAGAAAGAGAAAAAACTCCCCACTCCAACCCTCCCTGTTGTGGAACGAAAACCAGCGTGGCAACGCGGCTTAGAAGAAACCTCAAGTGAAATACGTTCATCCCTGCAACCCTTCATTGAGGAAAGTCAACTGCCCGAGTGGTTGAAAGGGTTAGAAGATGAAGCTCCCATGTTGGCTGCAGGATTGACATCCGCCAGGGCAACGGGTGTTCTGCGCACTCCCGAAGCCCTTAAGAAAGAAGAACAGCCTCCCACTACACAAGAAGAACGTCCTCCAACCCCCTCGAAAGTGGTGTCGGCAGAACCCAAGGTAGAAGCTGAAATCCCCACCCAGGAACTACCCAAGGAAAAATATACACCCCCCAAAGTAGAAAAAGAACTCCTAAGACCACCAACCGTCGAATATGCCCCCATGTTAGAAGAAGCCCAAACGGCCCTCTCCAAAGGGCAGATCGGGAAGGCCACCAACCTGTTCGCAAAACTCATCCGGAAAGGCGTTTACCTGGAAGCAGTCATTCAGAGCCTCAATGAAGCCCTTTATCGCTTCCCTGTGGATATTTCTTTATGGCAGACCCTGGGCGACGCTTACATGGGCGCAGACAAACTGCCGGAAGCCTTAGGGGCCTATACGAAAGCTGAAGAGCTCATCCGCTAGTGATACAAAGACTGTATTCCCATAAACCCTGCACCTCTCGGGACGGTAATCGTCCCGAGTTGCACGTTGAATCCTGGCATAACACATTTCACGTTTTACGCACATGAGACGCGCTGGCGAACTGCGCACGTACTGACATTTATAACCCGGAGGCTGAAGTTGGAACGCACACTTGTCTTAATCAAGCCCGATGGCGTTCAAAGAGGGCTCATTGGAGAGATAACCCGCCGATTGGAACGGCGTGGTTTATTGCTTGTAGCAGCAAAATTTATGCACGTCTCTTTGGAGCTGGCCGAAAAACATTACGCCATTCACAAAGGAAAAGACTTTTACCTGCCGCTCATCCGTTACATTACCTCAGCACCAGTGATGGCCATGGTCTGGGAAGGACCAAACGCCATCCAGGCCGTGCGTCAGACCATGGGGGAGACACATCCATTGAAGGCTGCTCCCGGTACCGTACGGCACGATTTCGGTCTGGAAATTGGACGTAACCTGACTCACGCCTCCGACACTGTAGAAAATGGGGAACAGGAGATCGCCTTGTGGTTCAAGCCCGAGGAAATACTAAGCTGGTCACGGGACGTTGACCCCTGGGTATTCGAACAAACCTAACACATTTCACATTCCGGGAACCCGGACCCCAACCCCCTCCGGGCACAAGCAGGACGGCTTTCAGCCTGGGTGGGCTAGCAGGCAAAATCCCGTCCCGAACACCTCAGCCTCCCACTCTGCTGATGGTGTCGCCTCAAACACCAAGGACAACATAATAGCTGTCCTTGGTATTCACAGAGCGGGGTCTATTGTAGATGTAAAACCACCTTGCCTTCAGACCAGAGTTCTTCCAAGCGATAATAATCCCGGCGTTCGGGGGAGAACAAGTGCAAGACCACATCCCCTAAATCCAGGACAATCCAGCCATCTGCCGGGATGCCCTCCAAACGACGTGGGTAAGAAGGGGATTTGTCCACCTTCTCCTGCACTTCATCCACCAGCGCCTGCAACATCCGTTCACTCGTGCCTGTACAGATGACGAAGTAGTCGGTAAACGGGGCGATATCTTTGATATCTAACAATAATATATTTTCACCTTTCTTATCTTCAAGAATGTCAACAATATTTCGAGCCAGTTCCTTCCCTTCCAGAATGCACCTCACAGTTTTTATAAGATTAGGACTTACGCAGTTCAAGGTGGTTGTCCTTCCCAACTGCGTAACTCCTAAAGATATCGTTCTAACTTACCCAAAGGAGCAGAGAACAGACAGGTATATACTGCTCCCCCGGGTCGTAGATCGCTTTTAAACAGGTGAACCGCGTCCACACTTGTTACCCCCAAGAACCCAACTTTGGATTTTTGCAATACCTCTCTCAACGCAGCGATGTGAGCGGGAGTCGCATTACGTGCCACCCGACCCAGGGTGAGATGGGGAGAAAACCGATGTTTTTCGGAGGTATAGCCCAACCGCGCGGTTTCTTTCTCAATATTATGATGCAGTATGTTCAGTTCTGCAGGAGCTTCTACACCCACCCAAACAACTCTGGGTCGGTGAGAGTTGGGAAAAGCCCCCATACCCCCCACGCTGATCTCAAACGAACTGCGTTCAGCAGCCTCTACCTGGAGTATTTTATAGAGTAGATCCAGGTTCGATACAGATACGTCACCCAAAAATTTGAGCGTTAAATGGATATTTTCCACAGCAATCCATCGAATGGGGACATCGGACAACTTCTGCCTCAACTCTCCCGATAAATGACGGAGCTTATCCTGCAATATTGGGGATAGCTCAACAGCAATAAAGGCACGCACTACGTTTTCCATACCGCTACATCACCAAATGAATTGTTTGCTTTGTATTGGATACTACCACCATAGCACAATCTGGGCTGTTAGGCAAGGGATTTCAAGAATAGCTCAATCAATCTCCTGTTGTTCCGGTGGTTACCTTACCTTCGAAATATGTATATTGAGCATTTAAGATTTGTCGCTCCTTTAACGAGATTTTTTGATTTAAAACCATAGCATTACCGTTTCCTCTACGATTGTGCTATAATGTTAGCGCACCCTTCGGCCTGCCCCCCTCAGGTCGGAGGGTGCACTGTTTAAGTACAAGCCTGTACGTCTAATCCGTCGAGGAAGCAAAGCAGGCTTGCACCTTACTGATCCTTCACATCTTTAACTTGCTCATCCATCCCTAATAACCGTTGATAGTCTTCCTCCACGTCTACGTCTATCAACATACCGGCATCCTCCCACGGCACCCACTCGGCCTGATACTGTCCAAACAAGGAACGCCCGCCGACATCACCGCTCACCATCATCAGCTCAGGGAAGAGAGCCCGATCAAAAAGCACCGGATTGCCACGCTTGCCCCGAACTCTGGGGGCAACGATGGGTGATAACCCTCGGCTGTGCACAGCTACCAACTCTTGGATTAACCCTACCGGTACCCCCGGCTGGTCGGCCAGCAGAAAGACCACTCCCCCCACATCTGCCGGCACCTCACCCAACCCTGCCTGGAGGGAGGTGCTCTGTCCCTTTTCCCATTGGGGGTTGTGAACCAGGTTGAGGGGTAAACCCACCAGTGCCTCGCTCACCTGCTCACGATGAGCACCGGTAACCACGATGACCGGAGCCAGCTCGGCCTCCAACGCGGTTTGCGCTACGTGGGAGACCAAAGGTTTACCACGCCAGGGTAAGGTCAGCTTCGACTGGCCAAAACGTCTGGCTTCCCCTGCGGCCAGGATGACACCCGCAATGCGTTCATGGACAGCGTATACCCCTGGCAGATCCTCTGCCTCTGGAGGGCCATCGGATGGCTTCAGGGCGGAAACGACAACCGCCTGGTAAGAGGGGAGCAAATACCCAGCCAGCGAACTTGCCTGCTCGCGCAGCACAGCGGTATCCGCCTGGTTGAGCAAGGCTACATGACGTGCCTTCCCAGGTATCCCTTTCAGCCCTCCCTGTGGATGGGTGAGAACCTGAGCCAGAGCCTGGGGAGTGATCGCTTCACCTACCTGGAGACCCGACAGCGGTGAAAACCGTTCTAACCGGTGCACCCGGTCTGCAGTCAGCGGCTGGTTCAACGCAGAAAGCCCGGCCACAACCACGACCGTATCCACGAAGTCTGAGATGACAGGTTCGTAGGGGGCGGGAGCTTTGAGGGGTTTCTGTCGAGACCCGTCAGCTTCGATGAGGAGGGGAACCTCCAGGGAATCCGCCAACGTGTGCAAGCGTGTCAGGGATTCAGCTCTCAAACCTGAAGTCCGTCCCGCTTCGACCTCCGGCCCAACAAACAGGACCACGTTTGGGGTGCGTGCCTGCTCCAAAACAGCTTCCACGTCCTGGGGCGATTCCACAAAAAAATGCGCATCCGCCAGGGAAAATTGTTCCACGGCCAGATGGGTCGTGGCCGTAACCCACACGGGTGGCCGAAGTTCACGAGCCAGGGTGAACATAGCCGTGGTTTTCCCTCCCGCACCGACGAAGGCTACCCGAGGCAGCGAACCGAGACGGAGGGCCTTGACCAGATCCATTATCCCGGGTCCCACAACCGCGCGTGTAAATCCGGACGGGACAGGATGGCTTCCAGCACCCCACCGCCGATGGCCAGGGCCTTATCGGAAACGAGTGTGCAATACCTGGGGTCTGCGCGCGGGTCAAGGTCACCGATCTTCATCCCTTTGTGCACCTGCACACCCGCATGCAACATACCGCGCAGCACACCGTGGAAGGGAGCTTGGAGGCGTTTCCCGCCTACTTCAGCGATCAGGTCGCCAGCATCTAAGATATCGCCAATCTGCGCATGGACGATCAACTGCCCCTCCGCCGGAGACCTGAGCACTCTATCCGCATCATGACCAGCAATGGCTTCCGGAACACCGGTGTTGGGCTGCGATGTCCCCTGCCAATAAACGCGCCCTAAAAAGTGACCGCGCTTCGTTTCGATGACTGCATGGCAATTTTCACCGGCTACAAAACCAGGTCCCAAACCGATGACCAGGGGAGCCGCCCGCCTGCCAACATCGGGGGAGGTCTTGGTCATGCGCGCATCAACCAGCACGGAGGGCTTCAGCTTATCCAAAGAGCGCAGTTGCGGGTCAATCAGCACCGGGATTTCGCCAGCAGTTAAAACCGGAAATACCTCTTCCGGGGCAGTAACCCTTTTGGCTCTCACGCCCTCAACGGTAAACTCTCCCTGGTACACTGCTTCGGCAAAAGAAACCAGCCTTCGGATGACCAACGGTTGGGGCAACTCGGTGATGACCACCTGCAGACCGGCTCGGTGCAATCGTAGTGCCACGCCGCTCCCCAGATCACCACTGCCACGGAGGAGAACAACAGAGGACATTTTTCACCTGTCAGGAGCGTAAAAAACGGATGATGATCGGGTTGACCACCTCAGGCCGCTCGTAATGGGGAATATGACCCCCCTCATCTATGGGATGGAACTCGGCGTGGGGGATGAGGGCCAGGATTTGCTGGCTGAGTTCAAAGGGTAAGGTTTGATCTTCTCGGCCCCATATCAGCAAAGTGGGAACTTTTTGACCTCCCACACGGGCATACACATCGGTGAAGTCTCCCAGCATTCCATTTCGTAAGGTCGAAAGGAGCGACCAGATGAACCCCTGGTAGCGCATCTGGGGTCGGTACTGTTTTAAAAAAGCCTTGACATTTTGGGGGTTGTAGAAGTCACTGGTCATGACTCTGGGAAGTATTGCGCCTCCTAGCAAATCCAATAATACCTTACCCCAAAAGGGGTTGGTCACCAACTTGAAGGCCAGAGGCACCTCCATTGGGATTCCCGCGGGATCTACCAAAACCAGCTTTCTCACCAATTCCGGGTGACGGTCAGCAAAGGTAATGCTGATTGGCCCCCCCATGGAAAGTCCCACCAAATCAACCGGGATTTTCAGGTTCAACGCGGAGATGAGATGCACAAGTTGACGGTCAAACAAGTCGGGGGAATTCGTAACGTTAGGCCGGTCAGAATACCCTCGACCGTAGAGGTCGTAGCGTAGGGGTTGAAACCCTGCCTCCACCAAGGCCGGAAAGGTGTGATCCCAGATGTAATAGGGTACCGAAAAACCGTGGATAAGCACCACGGGTTGAGCTCCCACGGGACCGGCCAACTCATAATGCGTAAACCCATCGGGGAGGGAAATAAACTGCTCCCCTAACCTGGCACGTTCGGTGTCAGTGAGGCTCTGGGTCTCAAGTAGATAAGGAAAGAAGCGTTTAGCCATCCTGCTCTCTTTTCATCTGGTGGACTACTTCAGCTTTCCCAACCCGCGCAGCACACGCTCGGCGGTCAAGGGGAACTCGTCGAACCACACACCGGTTGCATCCTGCACCGCAGCAATGATGGCGGCGGCAATGGGGATGAAAGGCATCTCCCCCATACCGCGCACTCCCCAGGGCCCATCCGTGTCGGCATGTTCGACGATCACCGAACGCACCCTTTCGGGTATGTCTAACACCGTGGGGATCAAGTACGTGGAGAGTTCGTCGGTAAGCACGTACCCATCCTTGCGGATGAAGTTCTCTATTACAGCATACCCAATCGCCTGCACTACCCCACCCTCGATCTGACCTTCTACGAGTTTCGGATTGATCGCCTGGCCCACATCGTTCACCGAAACCACATCCACCACGCGAACCTGTCCGGTTTCCGTGTCCACCTCCACTTCCACAGCCTGAGCCATGTACCCATAGGCAAAGTTCGGCTTGGAGGCTCCAGTTTGAGGATCATAAGGAGTTGTGGAGGGCGCCCGGTATTCGTACGTAGCAATGGCTGGGCGTTCTTCACCCTGCCACATCTTCAACGCCTGTTCCGCGGCTCCCTTTACCGCATTGCCAGCCATAAAGGTCATGCGCGAAGCCGAGGCACTGCCGGAATTCTCCGCCCGGGCGGTATCTCCCCCTAAAAACTCGACCTTTTCCAGCGGAAACCCCAACGCCTCAGCCGCCATTTGAGTGATGACAGTATGAGCCCCCTGACCCACTTCGGCAGCCGCATGGCGCACAACCACGCGCTCAATCTCCGCATCACCGTACAATTCCACGCGCGCCCAGGAACGCTCCGGGGCTCCGAACGAAAAGCCCACGTTCTTGAACCCACAAGCAAAGCCGACTCCGCGCTGGAGATGTGGGTGCTTTATATCGGAGGGAAAAGGCTCGCGCACCCACCGGCCGTCCTCTTTTTGCCAGCCAGCCACTTCAGCGCACTTCTCCACTACCTGGGGGATACTCACATTACCGGGGAGCGGCGTCTGCACAGATAGTAACGAACCTTGGCGCAGCACATTGCGCATGCGCAGCTCGACCGGATCCATGCTTAACGCCTCGGCCAGCTTGTTCATCTGGGTTTCGGCAGCAAAGGCACCTTGGGGCCCGCCAAACCCGCGAAAGGCTCCGCTGGGAATGTTGTTGGTGTACACCACGCGCGAGTCCACCTTCACGTTGGGGATTTCGTAGGGGCCGGTGCACATCAGCGTGGCGTTCCCCAGGACCTTGTTGGAGGTGTACATGTACGCACCGCCGTCGGCGGTAATGTCCACTTCAGCCGCGATGACTTTTCCTTCTTTAGTGGCACCCCACCGGGTTTTGATAATGTACGGGTGGCGCTTGTGATGACCGAGGATGGACTCCTTCCGGCTCCAAATAATTTTAACTGGACGGTTTATGCCCCGTTGATGCAGACGCCAGGCTGCTAAAGCCAACACAATCTGAACAGAGATATCCTCGCGCCCGCCAAACGCGCCTCCTATCGCCGGGTGAATGATACGCACTCGCTCTTCTTCCAAACCCAGGGCATGGGCAACCTGTTCCCGCTCTTCATGCAACCACTGACCACTGGCCACAACCGTCACCCGACCCTCTTCGTCCACGTAGGCAACCCCGGCTTCCGGTTGTAAGAAAGCATGCTCCTGCACGGGTGTACGGAACACAGATTCAACGACAACATCAGCCTGTTTGAAAGCCGCGCCCACATCCCCTTTGCGAATGCGAAAACTTTCCATGATGTTGTTCCCCCGTTCCGGGTGCAGCAAGATGGCCTTCTCCTGCAAGGCTTCAAAAGGGTCGGTGAGCACCGGCAGGTCATCATATTCCACCCGTATCAAATCCCTGCCCTGCTCAGCGATTTCCTCCGACTCCGCCACCACCAAGGCCACCTGATCCCCGATAAAGCGCACCCGGTCAGTGAATAACTTGTCTGAGCCCGGGCCACACAACACGGGTTGATCGGGGATGATCAGGCCGTATTCGTTAACGGGCACATCCCTGGCGGTAAAGACCGCAATCACACCCTCCAGCGCCTCTGCTGCACGGGTGTCAACATGTCTGACAATCCCATGCGGCCTCCCTGCAAACAGGATCTTCATGCAGACCTGATGTGCCAGGTTAATATCCCCAGGGAACTGCGCCTGGCCGGTTACCTTGCTTTCGGCATCTACCCGTTTTACAGAGGTTCCAATCGCTGACATAGGTACTTCCCTATCCACAAATTCGCTCGCGTTCGCGCTGAAAAATCCTGCGTAGAATGGCTATGGAAGTAGCGTAGGTTGCATCCATTCCAAAGTAGGATAAACTGCCGGCCCCTAAATTCCTCCCCTTACTCAAAGGTGTGTCGGAGGCATAATGTAAGATGCCCAGGTCAAAGGGCAGCCCGTACAGGTTGACAATTTCGTTCACCGGATGCCGTTTGGGCCGGTACATCTCATAAACCGCAGATAAATAAGGGCCGGCTTCCATTTCAATGTCCGTGTAACCCTCGCGGTAAAAAACGTCCATGTACCAGTAGTTTTGCAACATGGTGCCGCGCACGCTGACCGCCTTCTGGTTATCCATCACCGACCCGTATTCCAAAAACGGTGTCAGGCTTGCTGCGGTAAAACAATTAGGGAAAAGGTACGTGTTTTGGGAGTGTTCATCGTGAACCACATTAGGGATGACCACATCCCCTACCACTCCGTTTAACGTGGCAGCCTTGCCCATGATGTACACCCCCAGGACTTCTCCCACCTGCTCAGATAACAGAGAGAGGATGTGATAGGCTGCCATGCCCAGAGGGTAATCAATGTTTAAGATAAGCGCATCGCTTTCCGCCAAAAAGCTCCCATCCTCCTGCCGAAGCCGCGGGTCAAAATTCTCAGGGCAAAGGCGGCTTATTTCAACAACCTGAGCTTCAACATCAAAGCTGTGCCGGACGGGCAAGCGCATGATTCCACACTCACCTTCGTGCTCCAGGCGGTGTTTTTCCATTTCCTCACCCTGGGGCGTATCTAGGTACTTTTTGAGCACGTAGTAAAAGAAGTTTTCCTGACTGGAAGGCACCCGCTGGGTTTGAATATCCTGCCATTCCTGCTTCAACTGGTCGCCAGCGGCCTCTTCTAGAAATTCCAACAAGCGGTCTTTATGCCGCCAGGCAAAACCGTACAGCAAATTCATGAGGCTGTGCGTATTACTCGAGACGAAATAAATGGGGCGGGACTCCAGTTTCTTGCAGGCACGGACGATGTGGTCCCACCAATACTGCGTAGCCCGCCGGTACTCACTCAACGAACCGCTCAACAAACGCACGCTAAAATTCTTGGGGACACTCCGCATCTGCCTCAGATACTCCACGAACTTCGAGCCTAACACGGTGTGCAAATGGGTTAACCCATCTTCCCCTATCTGTAAAACTCGGGACAGTTCTTGCCACGGCCGGCTTCCCCTCTGTAACTTCCCCGCATCCAATTCCTCTTCCGGGATTTCCTGGAGCAGGCGATGCATCTTGTTCCACTCGATCTGAAAGGCGGTCAACTGGGGGATAATATCGTCAATATCCGAACGGCTGGCAATGTAACAGGCCAGAGTCCCCTGCCCATCGAACAGGCTGCGCCGCCTACGAGCAACCCCGAAGACGGACTTCCAACCCTCCACATCCCCAAACCCATGCCTGCGAAAGGTCTCGTAACTTTGCCCTAACACCACTAACTGAACCTGAGGAATACACTCGGGCAACCTCAACAGGCAATAGATGAATGCGGATAAATCCAGCTGGGGTTCACGCGCCAGGGGATGTAACAAAGACTTCATTCCCGCATGGACTTCTTCAAGCGTGCGCACACGTACCTCATCCGTGGAACGCAGCAGCGAGTAGTACGTGCGCAAATACAACTCAACTTCTTCAGAACCTGTGCGCGGAACCGTTCGCTCCATGAGTAGCTCTCCTCAGCTTTTCCTTCGCCTTCGACGTGGGGGAGGCACATCCAGCAATGTGTACTGTGGGGGGCCGAATAGACGATAGATAAACATATACAGGATGGTCAAAATCGTAAATATCAGCACCGTCAGTATTACAGTCAAACCGATGTTCAGGTACAGGTTAGGGTTGTGATAGGGGCCAATAAAATGGTTGGGTACTAGCACCCACCCATAAATCCAGTTTTTCTGAACCAGGAAATCGGCCAGGAAATAGGAAATGATAGGGACGATCACACCTAAGAGGCAACCCAATCCCCGCCAGATAGGGTGAATCCCTCCCTTATCATCCCGTAAAGGGGGCTTGTAGTAATGTCCGTATCTACTCACGTTCCACCTCTTGAACTGCATGTCGCACGGCTTCCATAATCTTGTAATATCCTGTGCAGCGACACAAGTTTCCAGCCAGCGCCTGCTGCACCTCGTCCAGGCCAGGCTGTATTTGCTCCTTCAACAACTTCGCCGCCGACATGACGAACCCAGGAGTACAGTAACCACACTGCACGGCTGCCTCCTCCACGAATGCCTGTTGAACGGGGTGCAACTCCCCGTTCCTTCCCAACCCCTCAATGGTGACCACCTCGGCACCATGGGCTCTTTCCGCCGGCACCAGGCAACTTAACACCGCGGCCCCATCCAGGAAGACGGTACACGCCCCGCACTCCCCCTCCGCGCACCCTTCCTTCGTCCCCACCAATCCTACCTCCTCACGCAGCAGGCGCAGCAGGGATTTGGATTGGTAAGTATGGATGGTAACCGCTTCACCGTTGATGCGGGTGATGATTGGATCACCCCGGCGGTGATGCGTGCTTTCAGACAGGGTCGGCGATTCCCAAGGGGACTCGGCTCCCCATAACATGACCGGACGGGCGGGAAATCCGGCTTGCTCCTCACCATCAGCCAGGGCGCGCAGCCCGCGCAGAGTCAACACTCGTACCATCTGGCGGCGGTAAGCCGCCGAGCCGCGGATATCATCAATCGGGCGCGAAGCCTGCATGGCCAATTCCGCGGCGTGAGCCATGGCCTCCTCATCCAGGCGCCGACCCACAAGGTACTCCTCCGCCTGCACAGCATGGATCACCGTCGGAGCGACCGAACCCAGGGTGACGTCTGCCTGAACCACTCGTTCTCCATCAAAGCCCAGCCTCAGGGCCACGTTCACCACCGAGATAGCCAAAGCACGACGTAAAGCCAGCTTTAAAAATAACCCCCTCTGATTGGCACGCATGGCTGGGAAAAAAATGTCCACCAGCATCTCATCCGGGCGCATCACCGTCTGCCGGACGCCGTTATAAAAATCGCTCAACGCCACGGTTCGTTCCCCCCTCTTTGAGCGCAGCAGGAGGCTGGCCCCCAGCGCCATCAGTGGGGGTATGGTGTCATTGGCGGGTGAGGCGGTGATCAGGTTTCCTGCTACGGTTCCCCGGTTGCGAATCTGGGGAGCGCCCACCTTCCAGGCCGCACATGCCAGGGGAAAAGCCCTCTCGACAAGCAGTTTAGAAGCCAGGCAGTGGTTGTGGGTCACCATCGGCCCCAGGTGGATGACGTCCCCTTCGTCCAATACAATCCTATCCAATCCAGGAACACGGCTGATGTCAATGAGGGTATCAACCCCCGTCCGTATGCCCCGTTCTATCTCCAAGAGGACATCCGTGGCCCCGGCCACCACCCGGGCTTGATTCCCGCGTTCCGCAAGGATTTGGATCACTTCTTCCAAGCTGGATGCATTGACGTATTCACGCCACATCGTCCCTCCGACGTTGATGTGTAGTTGTGTTCATGGATGAGCGACAACATTATAGCACTAACACCCCCACATCATCCTACTTGCAGATAAAGGAGGACGTAACCCCCTGTAGTTCCACTAACCCGCCCTCTTACCCCCTCGATGGGACCGGATGATCTCTGCCAGGATGCTCACGGCGATCTCCTCGGGCGTTTCTGCGTGGATATCCAACCCAATCGGAGAACGTACACGTTTCAACTGCTCTTCGGATACCCCAACTTCGCGCAGTTGTCCTTGGGTGGTCTCCCAACGCCGTCGGGAACCGATCACCCCGATGTATCCTGCTGGGGTACGCAACAGGGCAGGCAGCGCTTCAACATCTACCTGCACCCCCCGCGTGACCAGCACGAAATACGTCTGGGGGGTGATCTCCATCTTCCCTGGAAGTTCAGAGAGAGGTCCAGGGAAAAAGGCCTCCCCCTCCGGGATGGCTTCGGGGGTACAGAATTCAGGACGGTCGTCGCTCACAACCACACGGAACCCAAGCCAAAAGGCCAAATGAGCCACGGCTTTGCCCACATGTCCCCCTCCGACGACCACAATCGCGGGGCGCGGTAAGATCGGATCCACGAACACCTCCAATTGCCCTCCACAAACACCCGGGTCCCCCCGTTGCGGGTCTGAGAGCCTGTATTCTAGTTTGCGGGGTTTGCCATCTATCAGGGCTTGCTTGGCTTCAGCAATAACCCGCGCTTCCATCTCGCCCCCTCCCACGCTGCCCACATAGCTGCCGTCTGGGAAGACCAGCATTTTGCTCCCCACCTGCCGCGGCGTCGAGCCTTGAGCGTGGATGATCGTGCACAACGCCGCGCTTAACTGTTTATCCTGCAATTCAGAGAGGGCCTTAAATATCTCCTGCGTCATCGTCTAAACCATCATTTATAACTGCCTGTAAACTTTTCTCTGCCGTATTCTTCTATCTTTCGTCTTATCCAAACCCAAAGCCGCACACAGGGCGCGGTGGTGATAAAGGGACGGGAATTATGCTATACTTAACTCGCCTGGCAGGGAAAAAACATGAGCAAACGTTGAACCTAGACGTGTCATCCAGAGCCAGTTTGAAAGACATTATACCCAGTATGAACGCCAGGTGGGTGGGCTTTTGCATATAGAACAATTGACGAACGTTGAATAGCATCGTTTCATGGGATATAAACCTAAAGCCGTATAACGTCCTAAACGCTTTTAGGACATTAGGCGGCAAAGGTCGGTGCCCATAGACTACTATAAAGAAGGTTCTTTGTAAACATTATTTTTGGATAGTTATCCAGACCAGTCTGTCTACACATAGTTGAACGAACCTTTGTTCTAGTATATAAGTGAGTAGCTTAAACAAGGGAGGTGAGCATGGAAAGCAGCCAGAGAGCGGGATGTGAGGTGGCTGATATT
>JBFLVL010000016.1:0-73610 GCA_040758495.1 Chloroflexota bacterium | reverse complement strand
TGGCCATTCGCCTGATTTCGGTTTCTTCTTCTGTTGTCAATGTGCGTAATGCTATTCGTTTCGCCATTTCGTCCTCCTGATTTCTGTGAGGACGATTCTAATCTAATTTAGCGAGAGCACCATTTAGTTTATCGATTCTGGGCTTGCCGCAATCGTTATAAAAGCTCTACCCTCTCGATAACACTAATAATGACTTATGGTTGTAACTGCGCATGCGAGTATTGTTACGAAGTTGGCGTACGTCAAGGAGTATCAGGCAGTCGTATGACCAGCGATGTAAGTGAGAAAATCTATCGCTGGCTCGAAAAGTATGTCGACCTTAGAGGAACGCGCCATCTCGACCTTTGTTTTCATGGAGGTGAGCCGATGCTCAATTTTGCTCAAATTAAACAGATTGGGTTGAGGGTTAAGCATATGTGCAGTAAAAATGGGATTAACTCTTTCAGCATTGTAACCAATGGAACTTTGCTGACACCGGGCCGCGTGGAACATCTAGTCAACTCTGGAGTAGAGTTCGCCATGATTACATTAGATGGCCCTCAGCCTATCCACGACATACGGAGACCATTTTTATCTGGACAGGGCACTTTCGATATCGTGCTCAGGCATATTGCGCAAGCAGCCGACAAGCTAAAAATCCATCTTCTTATGAATGTGGATAAGCACAACTGTAAAAGTGCGGAAGAGTTGGCGGATGTTCTTGTTAAACATGGGCTTCAGGATAAACTCTATGGGGTGTGTGTCGCATTTGTCGAGCCGACCAAGCCTCTTACTGAACACTGTCGTCTTTATGATATGCCGCGCGATGAGTTGGCAAGCTATAATGTCTCAATCAACAAAGTATTTATCGAGAGCGGTTTTAAGATCCGAGATTTGATTAATCTTGGTTTTTGTACTATGAACAGCGATAACAGTTTCATTTTCGACCCGCGTGGCGATATTTATAAATGTATTACTGGTGTGGGTGACGAGCATTTTAAAGTCGGCAGTGTGAATGATGACTTTAATATCCTGGCGATCAGGGCCAGCCAGTTTGTAGAAAATGAGCCTTGTAACCACAATCCTGACTGCTGCGAATGTGCGTTTTTACCAATGTGTAAAGGAGGCTGTCGTCATGAGAGTTATGTACGGTATGGGAACATGGCCACTGGAGTTTGCATGCTGGATTATTATAGTGTATGGGTTCCAAAGATTGTCAAAGAGATTTACACCGGTATGGATAAAAATGCAGCAACAAAGTTTACAGACTGGATGTCGCTTACGGCCAGTTAACAGATTGCCTTGAAGTATCGGCTAATTGAAATGATTAATGATAGAGCAATTGTGCGAGAAATATGTTCAAGGATCTTGCAAATGAGAAAACGTGTACGTATACGCTTACACGGAAGGTGTATGACAGGTTTCATCAATCATGCGGAAGCCATTCACATCGCTCCTAAGTTTATTTCACTTGTCCGACTTGGCGACATCGTGCTCTTTTTCGATGGGGAATACTTGGTCTGTCACCGTGTTATTCGCAAACAAACAATCAATGGCAATACTACCTTGATTACTAAAGGCGATTGGATGATTGACTCTGACCCTCCTGTAACTAAGCAAAATTTCATCGGAGTGGTTGTTGCAATTGAGAGACCGTATGGGTTGGTAGATTTAATGAGTCGACGTTGGCGTCTCATTAACTTGATGGTTGGGTGTTATATGTTCATTGTTCATCTAGCAACGCGCACCTTCCTTTCTCTTTTGCGCCGCTATTTGGTTGGAGAGGTAAACTGATGAGTGTTATTGAAGTAAATCATCTCTCAAAGTCTTATAGACTTCATCGTAAAGAACCTGGTCTCAAGGGTTCGATCAAGAGTCTATTTCAGCGTCATTATGAAGAGATTATTGCTGTACATAATATTTCATTTTACGTGGAAGAAGGGGAGTTCTTGGGACTGATTGGCCCAAACGGAGCTGGGAAAACCACCACCCTCAAACTTCTTTCCGGCATTCTGCACCCGACTCATGGAGAGGCACATGTACTTGGCTTTACGCCATGGCAACGATCTGAGGATTTCTTACGATGCATTGGATTTGTGATGGCACAGAAAGGGCAGTTGTGGTGGGACATCCCGCCTCTCGACACATTCCTTCTTAACAAAGAAGTCTACGGTATTCCCGCCAATGAATTTGATAGGCAACTGGATGAGATGGTTACAATGCTTGAAATAGGAGATCGAATTGCTGTTCAGGCTCGCAAACTATCTTTCGGTGAACGCATGAAATGTGAGATCATTGCGTCTCTCTTGCACAACCCTGACATTATATTCCTGGATGAACCGACTATTGGCTTAGATATTGTTTCGCAAAAGCAAATTTGGGATTTTCTCAAACGATACAACCGGCAATATCGCAAGACGATCATTCTAACTAGCCATTACCTGGGCGATGTAAAGAAATTGTGTGATCGAGTAATTATGATTTCACAAGGAGAAATCGCCTATGATGGTGCGTTGTCCACTCTTATACACCGATATGCACCGTTCAAAACGCTAACGATTCACTTTGCCGATGGTGTACCTACTAGGGAAGCCATCGAGTCACACGGTGAATTATTAGAGTCATTAGGTGACCGCGTAGTTTTACGTGTCAATCGTGAGGACACAGAGACAGCCATCATGGCAATTGCGTCTAAATTTGAGATATATAACTTATTGGTTGAGGAGCCCCAAATTGAAGATGTCATGGTCAACATTTTCGCAAATCTTTCGCCACAGGCGTAAGTATTTAAGTGTAATGGAAAACTCCCTGCAGGAGATAGCCGAGTACCGTTTGAACTTTGTGCTCAGCTTTGCTTACACACTCATTCCCCTTGCATCGTTTATCCTTCTTTGGCTCGCAATTTACGCTTCACAAACATCGACATCCGCTACCATTGGTGATTACAGCCTTTCGGATATGATTACGTACTACATCCTGGCAACGTGGGTAAATGAGTTGAATGCTAGTGAACGATATATATGGCGCCCGTCGGCAGATATAAACACGGGGCGCTTATCGTTACTTCTCCTCAGACCTCTTGATAGCATCTCTTATTATTTTTTCATTGATTTAGCTGCAACCCTGCCCTACTCCTTAATGGGCATCGGACTAATTGCCGGGTTTGTAGTTCTGTTGAGGATAGATCTCGTCCACCCAAATTCATTCTGGACGTTTTCCCTGTTTGTTATAGCAGTTATACTGGGATATTTACTTTCGTTTATTATTGGTATATTGCGAGCGATACCCACGTTTTGGTTGGAGAATACGTCGGGGTTCAATCAATTACTTGATTGGGTCATTATGATCTTTTCAGGAAGTCTAATACCGCTTTCAGTTCTGCCACCATCGCTTCAACATCTATCGCTATGGCTTCCGTTTCAATATCTGGTCTTTTTCCCGGTAAATATATATCTTGGACAAGTCCCTTTGTTGGAAGCTTTGCAAGGATTAATCATTGAATTAATATGGCTTATTGCCTCATTTGTTGGCCTCAGACTCGCGTGGAGATATGGCCTGCGACGTTATACGGCGATAGGAGGATAGAACAGATTTATGCGACGCTACTTACGGGTTTATTGGGCCCTCGTAAAAGCTAGTTTTACCGAGCAAACTGAGTATCATACTAATTTTTGGTTTGAAATTATTGCCAGCCTTTTGTCGCTGGCAACAGGCCTCCTATTCTTCCATTTTGTCTATCGCTATGTGGATAACATTGCTGGTTGGAATGTGTTTGAAGTCTATTTTTTGATTGGAACGAATGCTCTAATTAACGCTCTTTATGGGATGAATATTGGAAGCAAGATGGGGGATGTAGCGCGCTCAGTGAAAGAGGGAACCCTAGACACAATTCTGCTTAAACCAGTGAGTTCTCAATTTTGGTTTTCTGCGAAAGGTATAAGCCTAAGATCATGCTTTGAGATTCTCGCTAGTCTGGGTATTATGGCTTATGTGATTTCTCATTTAGAAATACATATTACATTCACAAAGATCATTATCTATTTCTCATTGACTCTATGCAGCGTTCTGCTAAAGTATGCATTTTCATTCATAATTGTAACAACATCATTCTGGGTGGTTCGCGTCGATGCCTTGAGGGCAATCTTTATGGAGATATTTCGTTTTTCTGGGTACCCAGCTGAAATTTTTCGAGGTGCAACCAAGATTCTCTTCACCTTCGTCTTCCCAATGGCAATTATTGCCAATGTTCCTGCCCGGGTTTTTGTAAAAGTATTTCATCCTCAGTCTGCGTTATATCTTCTTTTTCTGGTTTTTATGTTTATTCTCTTGAGTAACCTATATTGGCATCTTGGACTCCGTCATTACCAAAGTGCTGGTGGGTAATTTTGACGATGCTCCCCAATGAAAGAGTATTTGCGGTCAATCGAGCTTTCATTGGTGATCTTCCGACGGATAGATAAGTTCTCGACGACTCATAAACTGATAAAATCGCTCGAGGAATTCAATTAAAGAAGCAAAACTACTGGTGAAATGTGTTGTAGAAAAAAGGAATTGGTTGTCGGTGGTTCTTTCCTGTGCGGTATTCTTGGTCGCTTATATAATGGTTAAGGATAGAAACTGATACGTTTTTGGCTACCAGTAAGAAAAAATGTCATGTTTTACCCTTAACCAGTAAAAAGGCAGCTACCACCACGTGCAACGGACTCACCTTCGGCTCTGGTAAGCGGCGCGATTTGGTTATGTGAGGCACTTTGAATTGAAGTGGGCTTTGGTCTGCATTGCCCATAATATGCGCAAACTGGCGGCCATCTGACCGCCAGTTTTTTTGTCTCTGCCCGTTTTCGGCCACTTTTCGCCTGTTTCGCCTCCCACACCTTGCCTTTTTAGACAACCCCCGTGCCAGTAGGTGGGTGACCGGGGTTATTTGCTGGTCGCGCCCGCGCCGAACAGGATGTTCAGGAAAGATTCGCTTTCAATCGTTGACTGGGAAGAGCCACGAGCCTGTGTATCGGCATCTGCACTGCCAGCGATTTCTGCTTGCGTTTCTCCATCCAACCGGCCCTCGAGTGAGGTGCTCAAGTCCAGGTTTCCTTCCGTCCCAGCCTCGGTGGAAGCGCCCGCTTCGGTTGAAACGTCTATGTTTGTTTGAGACGAGACATTTCCTGTCAGCTCAATGGCGGTTTGAGAAGCCCAATCAAACACATGAGTGACAGCCGCTTCGACCTTGCCCCAGGCATGTCCTAGGCTGTTGCGCGCATCCGGGCTGACGCTGACTGCAAGCCCTGCACTCACGGCCACTGCAAGTACGATCTGAGCAATTGTTTTAAACATGGGAACTACCTCCTGTAATTTGAATTTCGGCCTCTAGCGAAGCCTTCATTCTGCATAACGAGGCAGTTGTCAAAGTGTTATGGGGAAATTTAGCCGGGAGCACCTAAAACATGCTCTCGCCGTTATCCTCGCGAAGCATCTCTAAGGCGGGCGAGGGCGCTGCCTGGAGCGATGTCTTGCCTGGGATTCTAAGGAACAAGAGTCCCCAGCATTGTCGGAACCTCAAACGTGGGTACATTGAGCGGCGCGGTAAGCGTGATGGTCAAACCTGGTAAAGTCGGCGTTTGAATCGGCGGCAGAGGCAGCGGGGTTGGGACAGGCGGAGATGACAGATATTCATCCAGTTCAGGCACCGAAATCCCGGTCTGCACCAAACGCTCGCGCTGGGCCGCGAGGGCAAGGATGATTCTTCCCTGCGTTGCAGGATCGGTCTGGCTTGTCAGGCGCGCCAGTACTTCCAGGTAACCCTGCAGGGCAATATCCCTCTCGGAACCAGAGACAGCCAGAAATTCTTGGAGGCGGCGTTCCGCCAGCGCCAGGTCTGTTCCAACAGGATCAGGGGAAACAGCCCGCCAGGCTGACTCGCTGGCCAGTTTCCAGCCGTAGAGCGGATCGCCCGGCATGGCAGACT
Organism: Chloroflexota bacterium; assembly: GCA_040758495.1. Taxonomy (GTDB): domain Bacteria; phylum Chloroflexota; class Anaerolineae; order Anaerolineales; family JBFLVL01; genus JBFLVL01. The sequence continues at coordinate 67,669 of JBFLVL010000016.1, read as the reverse complement.
GGGCAAAGGCCGTGCCGGTAACAAAGACCGCCAGGGCAAGGACGGTCAGGCCGACGGCGAGCCGGTATGCCGGCAGCAGGCCGCGGGTCCGAGCGGGGACCGGCCGGCGAGGATGGGCGCGCAAATGGGCCATCAATCGAGCGCGTCCGCGCTGCTTGAATTCCGGGGAAGGTTGCACGTCCGCGCCGCGCTTCATTCGGCTGGCAGCCTGTAGCAGGGGACGAAGTTCCTCTGCAAATTCGGGATGGTCGCGCAGGCAATCTTCCAGGCTGGCTTTCCCACACGCCAGGCGCTCCAGGCAATCTTCCAATATACGTTCAAAACGGTCCATATCCGAACTCCGTCTTCATCCCATGGTCTTCGCCAGGGACTGCAAGGCTCGCATCTGCAAGGCGCGGATCGCGCCCTGGCGCTTGCCCATTTGCCTGGCGATCTCCGGCGTGGATAAACCGGCGATGAATTTCAGGATCAGCACCTGCTGCTGTTCCCCGGTGAGTCGCTGTAGCGCCAGGCGCAACTCATGGGACTCGAACTGCCTGTCAATCTGCTCGTCCGGGCTTTCAGCGGAACCGGCGGCTGGCTCGATCTCCTCCAGCCCGACCATTGACCTTCGGGTGCGGTAATGGTCAATCACGGCGTTGTGAGCGATGCGATAAAGCCAGGCGACAAAAGGGGAACTGCTGATTCGGTAACGTTCCAGATTTTCCCAGGCCTTGAGAAAGACCTGCGAAGTAACGTCCTCGGCAATCTGGTCGTCTGCGACGCGGAAATAGATATAGCGATAGATGCGCGCCAGGTAAGCGTCGTACAACTGGGCAAAGGCATTTTCGTCACCAGCCTGGGCCTGGCGCACTAACTCCTGCTCGCCTGCAACCGGATCCGATGCGGCGTTTTCGATAGACTTCATATCTCTGATATTATAACGAATGGGGAAGCATAAGCGTTATGGAGGGGGAAAACATCGTGCTGGAGCGTGAAAACATCAAATTCAATGCGCATATTCTATCTGCGAGCGAGTTGTCTGACAACTGGGGGTTGGCGCCCGTTTGATGGGGATGGTAAGATGGCTGCATGTATCTCAGAGGCTCAAAATGGAGTATGCGCCAGAAACGGCGGCGAGTGAACTGGTTCCTCGTTGTTGTTCTGGTTGTCTTGATAATAATTGTTAGTTACGTGGACCGTTTCATCATCCCGACGGTCGAATCGCCATTTATCCCAACGCCCACAGCCACGCGCGAACCCGAATCGTATATTGCAGAAGCGGAAGGCCTGGCCGCGCTCTCCCTTTTCGGGAGCCACAGAGACCAGGTATTCGCCGCCGCCTTGCAGCAACTCGCTCATTGACCCGAACAGCAGAGGGAATTCTTTCTTTCCATCTGCCCTGTCCTCTTCGATCCAGTCCCCTGGACAGCCCGCCAGGGCAGGCAGGACAACATGTGCCCCAGCCCAAGCCAGGAGTTCAGACACCCGCTGGCCGGAGGGGTTGCGGTACATCCCTTTACTTCCGAAGATGACCACCTGTTTGAACACGACGTAGTCTTCACCTGCCAGACGATAGCAGCGCAGGTCTTCGTACCAGCTGGCCGGGTGGCGGGCGACGGCTTCCGTGATGCGTGCATGCGGGATGATATAGACCATCACACCACCTGCGGCGAGCAAGGGAGTGGTCTCGGCCAGGAAGCGCTCTTCGAGGCGGGTCCCACTGCCGGTTTCTGTTTCGCCGTCATAGGGGGGATTCAAGAGGACGGCGGAGAAGGTGCCGCGGGTCAGCACGGCGTATTCGAATCTGGTGTTCAGCACGTGGTCCAGAACATCGGCAGCATCCGCTGCGCCGCTTAGCGCAGGCCTTGGCCGTAATATGGACAGTTCTTGGTGGGTGATAGAACAAATGGACAGCCCAGGTTCATGTTGGGTGTGGAACGAACTGGTGGTGTTAAGTACCGATATCTGCGGGGTGCTCGTCGCAGAGATCCCGCCCCTGCCATTGTTGACCTCCACACTTACGGAAACGCTTGAAGATGTGGCTCCCACACCCACATCAGGGTATTGCGCTCAATTCACGAACCAAAAGGATTGCGATACGCATGCCAACCAGGGATGCCAGTGGAATGTTACTTATTGTTCCAGTTCCTAGCCGATTTCCTCCTGAATGTCCTATCCCACAACCGTTCAAACTTGGTATACTATGTAAGGTTATGCAGCCGCAGAAAATACGAAGGATTACGGAGTGTGCTCCCCCAACAAATCACCTTGACACCACTAACGACTTTTTTATTTAGGAGGTCTAATGAGTAACGCATCATTTTTTCTGGTTATGAAAAGTGGTCCCAGCATTGGGAAAAAATTCCCCCTCGATAGGGTCGAGCTATCTGTCGGGCGGGAGACAGGAAACGACATCACTATCAGTGACGCTGAAATTTCTCGCCGCCACGCTCTCCTGACCCGTCAGCCAGATGGTAGATATGCCCTCGAAGATCTGGGGTCCACCAACGGCACGTTTGTGAACGGAAAACGCCTTACGACCACACATATATTGCGAGCTGGCGATACTGTAATGTTTGGCGGCAATGTATCCCTGACTGTCGAGGGGGCGGTCTTCGATCAAGAAGCCACCATGGTATCGGCGCCGGAACCAGCCGTACGAGAGCCAAGGGTGCGACCACCAGTAGCTGCTCCTCCCCCACCTCCTCCCCCTCCGGAGGCCGTTGAAGGACCGGAGAAAAAACGCTTCCCTACCTGGTTAATGGTAGGATGCGGTATCTTGCTGGTTGTCTGCTGCATCGTTGGCGGCGTTCTCTGGTATATTGACACCAATTACCTGTGGTGCGAATACTTCCTCTTCTTGCCAGGTTGTTAGCCCTAACCAGAAGAACCTCGTCTGTACACACCATTAAGGACAACCTCCAAGCAATATCCAGGAACCTCTCTTCATTACAACAGGAATGACCCTCATCTGTGGCCAGGCTGCTATTCCCCAAACCTGGCCACTTTGATTGGACAACTCTATCCGCTGCGGCTCATACCCGCAAGCCAACATCCCCTGAATCAATCTGGCATACGCTTGTGCCAAGGGGTAAACGCTAAAAGGGTCCGTATCTCCCTTATCCAACGCCCTCATCACTGCTTTCACCGCATCCAACAGGTGCTCGACCTCTTCATACTGACCAGCCCGCAAATGCTCATCTGCGCTCACCAGGAGCGTTTCTATGACCAGATTCTCTGGCTGCATGGGATGGCGCAGGACATCGGCCACGATCCCTTTTTCTCGCAACGTTTTCCCGTCAACCAACCAGGCGGTGAGAAAATATGCAGACGGGTCGTAAGCCTGCTGGTATTGACGAACAACCTCGTAATAAGCTACGGTGAAGTACACATCTTGTCCTAAATCAGGGATAATCGGTTGACGGCGTAAATAAGCCAACAGACGGTCTTCCAGCTCCTCCAGGGTAATGCCCAGGTGGCGGATCAAGGCCTCCTCCAGGGCATCAGACGGTTTTCCGCTTGCTTGCCGATGAATATCTTGATACAAGTCCTCAAACTTCTCCCACCCCCATTGCTCCACCATAAACGCGACCAACGCTCCTGCCTGGAGATAACCGATCTCATGTTGGGAGGGATAAAAAGCATCTGCCAGGGTACGCAAGGGAATGTACCAGCCCAGGTCAAGGAGCGCGGCTGCCCGGCGGATCAAAGGCTCTGGCTTGAAGTGGCCCCCACTCAAGTAAACCGCTAACCCCTCTGCCAGGATAGTCGGTTTCAAATCGCCTCCCCAGATAGCATCTAGACGATGCACCATTTCGTGATGCACAACCTGGGCTGTGTCGCTGCTGGCGTAATTCCTGTCCAAATAGGAAATAGCGATCTCCTGGGCAGCAAAACCACCGTGGCCTAACACCCGGGAAAGGAAGGTTATCTGGATGGGTTCGCTAAACTCCAGGCCCAACTGTGCTACAACCTGCTCTGCCTGGGCATCTAAGGTAGCCAAAAGCTGGGGCAGATCGCGCTCAGCGGCCGTGTGGGTGAGGTAGAAAACCTGGCAACAGGCACTCTCTGCCATAGCCCAATGCGCCTCCGGTTCAGGTGGTGGAAGATCACCTTGGGGATTAAGGAAGACGGCTTGCACCCAGCTTGGCCCCTCAGGGACGAGAGAAAAGAACAGGGTATAGGAACCAGGCAAAAATCCCCGCGTGTCCCACGCCCAGTAAAACGTCGCTTGCTGGCGTTCCAGCAATCCATAAGGGGCAAATCCCTGGGAGGCGATCACCTCCCCATCTTCATCCCCTAACTGCACCTTCACCTCACGCTGGTTCAGGTCGAATTCCGGCGGAGCAATCACTTCCAGGCTGACCTGGTCTCCGACAAACAGCCCACCATCTGGGTGGAAGTACACGGTGAAAGTAGGCCTAGGAGTAGTGGTGGCGACAGGCGCTGGGGAAACAAGGATGGAGGCAGGCGAAGGCGACTCCCTGGAGAGGGGAAGTCCGACTGCCTGGCATGCCAACAGTGTAAGGATTAGGGCTGGTAAAACACGGCGCATAACGGTATTATAAAATCTGTAAACAGTATTTAGGAGGACAAGATGACCCACATGTTTGTCCCTGGTCCGGTGGACGTAGACCCGCACGTGCTTTCTGCTCAGACACAGCCTATGCTTCCCCACCGCAGCCAGGAATTCGAGACCATTTTTCATCGTGCAGAGAATAAGGCGCGCAAACCCTTTGCCACTGAGCAGCGCGTATTCCTGACGGCTTCGTCCGGTACTGGTTTGCAGGAGGCCGCGGTGCGCAACCTGGTAGCCGATGGCGAGCGGCTTCTCTCTTGTGTAAATGGCGCATTCAGCGAACGTTGGTACGAAGTGGCGGTGACTAACGGCAAGATGACCGACAAACTGGAGACCGCCTGGGAGCAGCCCATCACACCCGAGCTGGTCGCAGAGGCGCTCGGCAAGCAGGATTATGCCATCATCACCCTCGTGCATAATGAAACCTCTACTGGTTTGGAGAACCCGATAGGCGATATCGCCGCAGTTGTGCACGAGGTGAGCCCCGAGACGCTGATCTGTGTGGACGCGGTCTCTTCGCTGGGAGGGGTAAAAATTGAGATGGATGCCTGGGGCCTGGACCTGGTACTCACGTCCTCCCAAAAGGCGCTGGCATTGCCACCCGGCCTGGGCCTGTGTGCCACTTCCGATCGCGCCCTCGAACGGGCAATGCTGGTGGAACACCGGGGCTGGTATTTTGACCTGCTGCGCCTGGAGAAACACCGCCTCAAGAACTCTACCCCGGCAACCCCCGCCATGTCGCTGATCTACGCCCTGGATGTGCAACTGGACCGCATCCTGGCTGAGGGACTGGAAACGCGTTTCGCTCGTCACCAATCCATGGCCGAGCGAGTGCAGAGTTGGGCGTTATCGCGCGGCTTTTCGCTTTTTGCCCCGGAAGGCTACCGCTCTAAAACAGTCACTACCATAAAAAACGCCTCTGGCATGTCCATAAGCGAGCTGAATGCCTTTTTGCTGGAACGCGGCATGCGCATTGCCAACGGATACGGTTTACTGAAGGATAAGACCTTCCGCATTGCCCACATGGGGGAGACGCGCATGGAACACATCGAGGGGTTGTTGAAGGCGATGGATGAATTCCTGGATGGTCGAAGCTAAAATACCATATGCCGGCTGTCCAACTCTTCATCACCTGCCTGATTGGCACTTTTTTCCCTCACGTAGGGGAAGCAGTAGTACGTGTGTTACAACGTGCTGGGGTAGAGGTGCACATTCCCAGCGGTCAAACCTGCTGTGGACAACCAGCATTCAACGCCGGACTTTGGGATGACTCCCGTAAGATGGCCGAACACACCATCCGCACCTTTGAGGGACTTCCGAAATCTTTGGGAACTTCGGAAGTCTATGTGGTTACACCCTCCGGCTCGTGTGCGCACATGATCCGCCACGGCTATGTCGAGCTGTTTGCGGACGACCCCCACTGGCTACCCCATGCCCAATCACTGGCCAGACGTACTTTCGAGTTCACGGAATTCCTGGTAGACGTCCTGGAGGTAAATGACTTGGGTGTCCAATGGGATGGCAAACTTGCCTACCACCCCTCCTGCCACCTGTTGCGTGGCCTGGGCGTTGACCGTCAGCCGCGACTTCTACTATCCCAGGTACGCGGTGCAGAAATCATTGATCTCCCCGAAGCAGAGGATTGTTGCGGGTTTGGCGGGGTTTTCTCCATTACCCATCCCGAGTTATCCGCGGAGATGCTCAAGCGTAAGATCGCCAACCTAGAAAGCAGTGGTTCACCCATCCTGGTCACCTGCGATACCGGTTGCCTGATGCACATTCAGGGCGGGTTAAAACGGCAAAAGATGCCACAGCGTGTGTTGCACATCGCTGAGGTGTTAGCACAGACGGTTGTGCGGTAGCCATGAGCACTGACCCTTTCCGCACCCAGATCCGTGCTGCTTTAGCCAACTCGGCTCTCCAGGCGGCACTGGATGCCAATGCCGAGCGCCGTAACCAAGGACGCCAGCAGGCCTTTGCCTCACTGCCTGACCTCCAGGAGCGACGCCAACGTGCCCACGCTGTGCGTAGCGAAGTGATCGCCCACCTGGACGATTACCTCCAAGAGTTTATCGAACGTCTTGGGGAAAATGGCATCACCGTCCACCGCGCCTCGAGCGCAGACGAAGCCTGTCAGATCACCCTCGACATCATTCAAGGGACAACCTGCCGCCCCCTTCAACGTCCATTACTGGTCGCCAAATCAAAATCTATGCTCAGCGAGGAAATCCAGTTGAACCAGGCCCTCGAAACCGCCGGTCACCGCGTGGTTGAGACCGACCTGGGAGAATACATCGTACAACTGCGCGGCGAACGGCCCTCTCACATCATCACCCCAGCCGTGCACCTGCGCCGTCAGGAGGTGGGCTTTACCTTTGCAGAGAACCTGGGCATCGAGTACACCGAGGACGTACCCACACTGACCACCATTGCAAGGCATACGCTTCGCCAGGTTTTCCTTAACGCCGATGTCGGGATCTCGGGTGTGAATTTTGGGGTTGCGGAAACGGCTACGCTGTGCATTGTGACCAACGAAGGCAACGGGCGCATGGTGACCACCCTGCCACCTGTACACATCGCCCTTATGGGCATCGAGCGGTTGGTGCCAAGCATGGACGATCTGGCGTTGATGCTTTCCCTGCTGCCCCGCTATGCCACCGGTCAGAAAATCACGGTCTACACCAATTTGATACACAGCCCCCGCCGACCTGATGACCCCGATGGGCCTGACGAACGCCACCTGATCCTTATTGACAACGGTCGTTCCTCTGCGCGCAGTTCGCCCCTGGCTGAAGCATTGCTGTGCATCCGGTGCGGAGCGTGCTTGAATGCCTGCCCGGTGTTTCGGGAAATCGGCGGTCATGCATACGTGGGACGGAGAGGAAAAGCGGCTCCCTACCCCGGCCCCATCGGAGGGGTAATTTCGCCTGCTCTGCTGGATTGGGCAGAGTTCTCGTCCCTGGCGCAGGCGTCATCCCTCTGCGGCGCTTGCAGAGAAGCCTGCCCGGTGGACATTGACCTGCCCAAATTGCTTTTGCGCGTACGCTCCAACAGGAGACACGCGAGACCTGACGGGCTTCAAAAACCGGTCAAATCTGCATTACGTCTGTTCGCCTGGCTGGCGTCAAATGTGCGCCGGTTTGTATTGGCTCAACGATTGGCAATAATTTTGAGTCGAGCCCTCTTCCCCCGTTCGGAATGGATACCTCTGCCAAAGTGGACTGGCTGGGGCATGAGCAAGGATTTGCCTCGCCCCGCTGTTCGACCCTTCTATAAAAAACTTCCAGAGTCAACTAAGACTTCGGAGGCATCTTCACCCTCAGGTAACCCATCTACTGGTGAGAAAGCCGCCTCTCTTCGGTCTAATCACATTGACCCCCTTCACCAATTCACGAACGAACTCAGCGCTTTGGGGGGAACTGTCACCTCCTCCTCACAGGAATTGCTGGGAAAAAACATTTTGAACTTTCTTGGTGAGAGGGGGATCGCTGAAGTGCTCTCATGGGAAGAAGGGAATTTGCCAAGGGGGTTAGTGGGGGAGCTGAGGGGGTCAGGAATACGCCTGGTGTCTGCACCCAAGCGGGATGTCCGGGTAGGTCTTACTGGGGCGCTGGCGGGGATAGCCGAAACCGGCACACTTGTCATCCCCTCCGCTCCTGGTCAACCGGCCACCGCATCGCTGCTGCCCGAAATCCACATCGCCATCCTGCACAAAGAAGACATCTACAGCAACCTCCCCCAGGTTCTAAACCTGAGGGAGGTTCGAGAGGCCTCAGTTGTGACCCTTATCAGCGGGCCATCTCGCACTGCCGATATCGAGATGACCCTGACGATCGGGGTGCACGGGCCAGCAGAAGTACATGTGTTTTGTACCTAAACCAGAGTTGCGACGGCCTCCCTCTAAGCGGTTAATCCGGTGAAATGGAAGATCTTCAGTTTCAAGGCTGGGACGAACATGCTGCCAGGGAGATATTCGCTGGTCAACAAACGTGTCTCGCTACCCAGCGTTTCTACGTCAGCTAATGCCTTTACGTAACCCTGTGTGAAGCGCAAGTTCTTGACCGGGTAGGCAAGCTCACTCTTCTCGATCCAAAACACACCATCACGCGTCATACCGGTTATCACGCAATCACGGGGGTGCACCAGGCGGGTGTAATGGAAGCGGGTGATATAAAGCCCACGCTCTGTGGAGTTAATGAGTCCCTCTGTGGGAGTCTCTCCAGGTTGCATAAACAAATTCATCGGTAATGGGCTTAGTGGGCGAGCGGTTGGGGGAAGAGCGTGGCCTGTGCTTTCTTTTCCCATCTTGCCGCCTATGTAACGGTCGTAAACGGGTCCCTGGACAATTCCAGCGCGTACGATGTCCACGCGCTGCTTGGGTACGCCTTCGAAATCAAAGGGCATGGGTATACCACGATCATCCAAACCATCATCACAGATGTTCACTAGCGGGCTCATCGCCTGTTCACCCATACGATCGTTCATCCAGGAACGTCCCTCAAACACTGATAGAGCACCCATACCATACCAACTGAGCATCTCTAATATATCGGCAGTAGCATAAGCGTCCAACACAACCGGGTATTCGCCGGACTCTATGTTACGCGGTTTTCGACCTCGGATGGCTTTGTGTATCGCCTCTCTCCCCAAATTTTCTACATCCAAGGTGTTCACCCGCCAGTGAGAACGTTGGGCATAACCGGAGGCGTCATCTGCCATTACCACTGTCTGGAAATCAGCTTGAGTTTGGGGATAGTAAGCGAACACACCTTCCGAATTAGCCACTACTAACTCGCCTCCACCTGTCGAGAAGGATCCCGAGGCGTTCAGGCCCTTCTCGGTTGCCAGGCGACAGACAACACCCACAGCTTCGGCACGCTTTTGAGGAGGGTATTCCATGGTCTTCTCGTCGTAAGACCCCACCCTATCATACGTAGCTGGTTTAGCGAGACCGTTGAAATCAGGGTCTGAGGGGCTGGCCTGAGCATTCGCTTTTGCCCGTTCAACGACCTCATCCAGTGCTTCAGGCTCCAGGATATTGGTGGTTGCAGAACCGATCTGGTCCCTACCAGCCACCAGGCGCACGATCATTTCCACATTGGTCTCAGCCACGTTTTGATGGATGTAATTGTTCGCAAAACGGGTCAACGCTTTTTCCTCGGCCATCAGTAGCACTTCAGATGGTTGAGGAGCGCAGCGCTGCAGGACATCTTGAACTATCTCTTTAGCTCGTTTTTCACCAAACATCGTTTTGACTCTCACTTATTTGTATACTCCAACGCGCACATTACGGAAGCGAGCTGGAGCCGTCCCATGACCTGTGTGGGCGATTTGTGGCGGCTGACCTTTCCCACAATTTGGTGTGCCCCACATAACCCAGTGGTTCTCATTACAGATGGCATCACAGTTGTTCCAAAATTCTGGAGTGATGCCCGTGTAGGTACAATTGCGTAATAAGCGACCCAACTTGCCATTCTTAATCTCATGGCCTATCTCGGTGCCGAACTGGAAGTTGTAGCGCTTGTCATCAATTGACCAGGAGCGGTTGGTCTCCATGAAGATACCCTCATTGGTATCGGCGATCAAGTCGTCGAATTCCCATTCTCCTGGTTCCAAGCTAACGTTGGTCATGCGGATGAGTGGGATGCGATTCCATCCCGAGGCGCGCATGCAGCCATTGGAAGCCTTGCCCAACCTGGAGGCTGTTTCGCGTGACATCAGGTACCCGACAAATAAGCCCTCCTTGACGATTGGCGTGGTCTGCGCGGGAACCCCTTCATCGTCCCAACCGAAGGTGCCCAAACCGTAGGGACGCACGCTATCTGCAGTGATGTTGACAATCGGGGAGCCGTACTGAAAGGTGTCAAGTTTCTCTGTGGTGAGGAAGGAAGTCCCTGCGTAGGCCGCCTCCGTGCCAAAGACGCGGTCCAGTTCAATGGGGTGTCCACACGATTCGTGCACCTGCAAGGCCAGTTGATCTCCACCCAGGATGATCGTGGTAGTTAGGTCGCTGGGGCAGGGATCAGCAGCGAGCAAGGCTGCTGCTTCACGGGCAACGCGGAATGCGTTACCAGGAAAATCCCACTGGTCTACCATCTCCCAGCCTGCGGTCACCTGTTGACGTCCAAAGGAGGTGGGATATGAACGGGTTTGCACTTCACCTTCCCCCACTGCGGTGGCTACCAGACCGCCTCCTGTTTCGTAGATGGTCTGTTCCGTGAAGGCCCCTTCTGTATTAGCCAACCATTTTTTCTCCTGGATGAAGGTCAGGTTGCTGCGGCGTACGCGGACGTTTTCTACCTTGGCCATCTCTTTATCCGCAGACATCAACACATCCAGCTTTTGTTCCATTGGTATGCTGAAGGGGTTGATCTTTATGGGGGTTTGATATTTGCCTTGGCTGGTCACGGCAGGGCCGAGTTCTGCTCTCTCACCTCGAACCATCTCTGAGGCTCTAGCGATGTCCACGGCGAGGGTGGTTATCCGGTCAACCTCTTTTGGGTTCAGGACTCTGCTGGAGGCAAAGCCCCAGGCTCCATCTATCAGGACGCGGACACCAAAGCCTATCGTCTCCGAGAAGTCCAGGTTGTCTACCACCCCGTTTTTTACCATCAGGGCTTCGGTGCGTTTATGCACCACGCGGACGTCAGCATAGCCAGCACCTTGAACTTGAGCCAGGTTGAGGGCGCGGTTCATCAAGTCCTTCAAAATACACCTCCTTCAGTTAGAGTATCAGTGATCAGCTATGTACCTTCAGATTACTGGTTTCAACAGAAAAATCGGACGTCTTACAACCTGGGCTTGGGGAACATCCGTAACCGAAAAGAAACTGCCCAGCCCAGAATTACGCAAAGCGTTCTTCTTTCCACACATCCGCATCGTTATGATAGCCTGCCTGCTCCCAGAACCCAGGCCGATCTGCTGCAGTAAATTCCAGCCCACGCAGCCATTTCGCTCCCTTCCAAAAGTAGGGCACTTTCAAATCCTCGCGCCCTGGGATGAACCCCACTACGCTTCTCAGGGGGTAGCCGTGTTCGGGGGTGAGTGGTTTACCATCGTAGTGAGTAGCCAACAAAAAATTTTCTCCAAATACGAGCTCCAGCGGCAGATTTGCCGTGAAGCCATACTCAGCGTGTTGAATGACATATCGAGCCGTGGGTTTGAGCTTGATGGCGCCTAGCTCTACCAACGTACCTACAGAGACCCCTTCCCAAAGCGTATCGAACTTGCTCCAGCGAGTGACGCAATGGATATCCAGCCTGATCTGTTTGGTGGGAAATTTCTGAAACTTCTCCCATGACCAGCGCTTCTCAACCTCTACTTCGCCCCAAACACGAAAGTCCCAGGTTTCAGGATCAAATGGTGGAATAGGCCCGTAATGCAAAACCGGGAATTTTTGCGTGAGTGTTTGACCCGGTGGTAATCGCCCCTCATGCTTTACTCGCATTTCTTCTTCTCGACGAGAGAAAACGCTTCTCAATTCTAAATTCTCCAGTATGTCAATGTTGAACAAGGACCGATTATATCAAAGTAAAAAGAGATGCCTGGCGTTCAGCGGTGCCATGTAACTCAAAAAGAACACCTCCTGGTTCAGTCCACTTAATGTTGCCTCTAATCTGCACAATCCGGTTCTGAGTTTAGGTGATGAGAAAACAGCAGCTTCCCCTTCTGGGAATGTTACAACGCTACAAGTTAAGAAAATGATCCTTAAGCGGTTGTACATAACTGCTGCACAATCGTCATATCCGTGCTATCATTAGAGTTATGAAAGAGCGAAGAGACAGGATACTAGTGGTTGAGAGTGACCCGGATGTCGGTGATCAATTTATCTGCCGGACACTTAGACCTATTGGTTATGAAGTGAAATGGGTAAAGGATGCAGACACCGCTATTCAAGAGGTCTCCCATTTTCACCCTCATCTGGTCGTCACCAACCTGTCATTACCTGGTCTAAGTGGCAAAGACCTGATCGTTGCACTATCGGGGCAAGGGTTTGAAGTTCCCATAATTGTGATTTCTGCATCTGGTGGGGAGAAAGACGTTATCCAGGCTTTCAGGTTGGGGGCTACGGACTTCATCCGTCAACCTTTGCGCGAGGCCGAATTAGTCTCGGTGGTAGAACGTGCTCTGAAGAATAGCCGTGAGCGCCGTGAACGGGAGAGGCTTTCCCAGGAGCTTAAACAGACCAACTGGGAACTGGAGAGGCGAGTCCGAGAGCTGACTACTATCATCGCTATCGGTAAGGCGGTAACCTCCATAACGAATCAAAAAACACTGTTTGAGAGGATTGTCGAGGGAGGGATGTACGTTACCGATGCGGATAGCGGCTGGGTACTTGTACGTGAAGACAAAGGGCCCCCGGCATATTATCTTGTGGCTCAAAGAAACCTGCCTAAGGAAATTACCGATACGGTCGGTAAACCCTGGGAAGATAAGCTCAGCTTACAGGTTATCGATTCGGGGGTGGCAATGTCTGTTCACGATGAACGCGTAGCAAGCCTTGGCGTGGAGCATCTGGGAGCAGCGTTACTGGTCTTGCCGATCAAAGCTAAATCTGAGGTTATTGGGATATTGGGGGTAGCCCGTAAGTTGCCGCGCCCTTTCAGACCCAGCGACCAAACTGTGTTAGAGGCGGTCAGTGATTACGCCTCAATCTCCATTGTCAACTCACGCTTGTTTCGCACCCTGGAGGAGCGTGCGGAGTACTTGAAGCGATTAGCTGAAAGCGCCAAGACGGCAGAGCGTATCAAGGATGAGATCCTGCAAAACGTCAGTCATGAGTTGCGTACTCCTCTTGTAACTGCTATGGGGTATATTGACATGTTTGTAGAAGGGGAGATGGGGGAGGTGGTTGATGAACAGTCAGAGGCATTAAAGGCTGTTCAGGAGAAATTACGCCAGGTGGTTGATATGATCCAGGCGATGACCTCCTTAGACCAGGTTGTGATGCCAGATGACCTGGAGGCGATTAGTTTGAACGATCTGACTCAGGAAGTCGTTGGTCGTTTTGAGACCCTCGCAACAGAAAAAAACATTAAATTGGCAGTCAGACTTCCCTCTCAACCGGTTCTTGCCTTTGCTGACCGGAAGCAAATTAGCCGGGTTTTGGACGAGTTGATCACCAACGCAATTAAGTTCAGCCCAGATGGTGGTAAGGTTTTGGTCGCGGTCGAATATACGACTGATAATCTCGCACGTGTGTGTGTAAAAGACCAGGGTATAGGAATCGAGGCGGATAGACAGCAATTAATCTTCGACCGCTTCTATCAGGTGGATGGTTCAATGACCCGTAAACAAGGGGGACTAGGCATTGGTTTAGCCATGGTAAAGAACATCGTAACCGCCCATGGGGGTCAAGTTTGGGTAGAAAGTAAACCGGGTAAGGGTTCTGCGTTTTACTTTACGTTGTTGCCCCCTGGAGAGATACCATAAGGTTTTGACCGAATTGAGAACACCACGCTATGGTGGTGTCCAAAAGTAGTGATTTGGGGTTAGCTATGGTTAAGTCTATAGTTAAGCAGCGAATCAGGCATGTAGGGTAGGTTTGAATGGGGTGTCAGGGTTGGGTAGGCGTCCTTTGCGCTTGTTTCCAATGTTGCCAATAACCGTCAATTTCTGTAATCAATTGCATTCCATCCTTTACTACCAAGATCAGGGCTTTACCACTGGGAGAGAACATCTGTTTGGGGAAGAACAAGCGCAGAAGCTTGGGGTCTAAAGGAAAGCTTTTTAGTTCTACTTCGACTGCTGTAAGGGCATAGAAGGGCGACAAGAATTTCTTTTCTCCCCATGAAGCCTTTGCAGGAGGATTTACCCTTTGGAACTCTATGGGGTGCACGTGTTGTAAGCGTTGGTAAGATATTTTCAGGTGAAAGAGAGGGGAGGCCACATACAAGTGACCAGTGCGCGCCTGGACGTAACTCAAGTTGCGCCCAATCCAAGCAAATAAACCAATCAGTATGAGCACGGAGGCGCTCACAAAGGGGATGGCATCCCAGGGCGGTCGCAGCAGGGCTATTTTTCCCACCGTTGCCTGCCACCAAACAACCCCTAGTAGAAGGCCCAAGGGTACAGATGCCAAGCGCAAGCGGTCCATCAAACGTTGATTGATTAGTAATATATGTCGTTGGCTTCTTTTTCTTGGAGTGTTCATTTTGCCTCCCGAGCATTATTTCTCTATTTTGGGCTTGGTGGGAAGTGTGAACCAGAACGTGCTCCCCTTTCCCAAGTCCAGAGAGGTGCTCAGTACCCGTGATACACGGAATAAAGCTGCGAGATGGGTTTGCTCCTCCCCGCTGGTCAACTCTAACGGTAGAGTCCTAAGCTGCTGTAGAGCTCGCTGGATGGTTGTACGCGCTTCGGGTGGTAAACCCTGCTCGAGGGTCTGTTGCAGCGTTTGACGCAGGTCGTTCAATTCACTGCGAGGGGTCTCAGTTGTCATGCAGGTTGTCCTTGAGACAAATCAGGATGTTCTGCGGCGAAATCGCAAATGTCTTGTAAGGGGCATCGAGGGCACAAAGGACGGCGCGCCTGACAAATAGTTCGGCCCAGGCGGATAATGTTCAGGTGCGCGGCGCAGTACGCCTCTGGGGGGAATTGCTTTTCGAGATACTCCTGAGCTTTTTCTCGGTTTACTTTATCCGGGCGTAGTCCTAATCGTCCAGCGACTCGGTAAATGTGGGTATCTACCGGAAAAGCGGGTATGCCGAGGGCAAACAACATCACAATTGCCGCGGTCTTTGGACCAACGCCCTTGAATTGTATCAACCGTTGGAAAACTGCTTTGGGGGGGAGGTCATGTAAAAAGCCCAGATCGAGTTGGCCGCGTTGTGTGCTGATTTCCCTGAGGATGGCCTGGATACGGGGGGCTTTTTGGTTGGCGAGTCCCGCGGGTCGGATGGCATCGATGAGGCTGTGAATATCGGCATCGCGTACCTTTTCCCAGGAGGGGAAACGTGTGCGAAGATTTTTGAAGGCTTTATCGCGGTTGGCGTCGTTGGTGTTTTGTGACAGGATGGTGGAGACAAGCTCATCCAGAGGTGGTTTGGGGTTGCGCCATTGGGGGTGACCGAAGGTCTCTAATAAGCGTTGGTGAACCATGAGTGCTTTTGACATGGGGACAGAGATATGCCTGGGATCAGGAAGCAGGCGTGAATTCCAGTTCGAAGCTCGGTCGGGATTCGCCGACAATGATATGACGCCAATTATCTATGGGAAGGATGGGTCCAAACTTCGAGAGGGTTTCCATCTCCACAGTGGTTAGCACATTCAATTGCCTCAATATTTCCAGTACTACAGGGGGACGGGCGCGACCCCGAAGGTCACCATCCGCGATTTTTACGGCGATACCGAGTGCCGGAGAGCCGGGTTTGATAGCACCGGGGAGCACTCCGATGCAGTGATACCCTTCCGCGCCTCCTTTTATTATTTATTATCACTTTCCCGCTAGCTGCCTGCATCGCCACAGTGTCGAAACGCTCGGGACCCCCGACCATGTCGGGGTGGTTCGTCATTGCGGATACAATCTGACGGCAGGCTTCGGCCCGCGAAGGAGGTAGACCGCTGGGGTCACAGAGGTGGGCGTACGCCAGAGCAGCGTTATACATCGGTATGGCGAAGTTGGGGGCAGAGCAACCATCGATTCCCAGGGCAACCTGTTCGGATTCCAGGTTGCTCATTTCAGCTAAAGTCTTCAGTATCATTTGTTGGAGGGGATGGTCAAAATCTAAGTAATTATCTATGGGTAGATCGTGCAGCCGTGCGAGGGCAAGCATGCCAGTGTGTTTGCCTGAACAGTTGTGGTATATGGGAGATGGTTCCTCCCCCCGTTGGTGCAACGCCTCGGCTGAGGGTTTATGAAAAGGTGGATGTACACCACATTGCAGGTTATCTTCCGTGACTCCAATCTTGGCCTGTAATTTTTGGATGGTGGCGATATGTTCAGGTGTGCCGGAGTGGGAGCCGCAGATGATGGCGATTTCAGCGGGGGTGAGGTCAAAGAAGCCGACACCACCCTGCTCGATGAGTGGTAAGGCCTGGAGCGGCTTGGAACTTGAGCGCAGGTAGGAAACTACCTGTGGGTCTCCGACCCTGGCTACCAACCGGCTCTCAGCGTCAACAACGGCTATAGCCCCGTAGTGTATGGATTCTGTGTTTGAGCCGCGGATGATTTCAAAGAGGGGGACAAAGGGAGTGTATATGGTTGTTGGTAGCGGCATATTTTATAGATAGGATGGATTGGCGGAAGGCAAATAGCGACGTTGGTAATATTGAGTCAGGCCGGAGTGGATGCGGTTTGTGTACAAATCCTGGTATTTGCCAGGGAAGTTGAATTTGGAAAGCAGGGTGGGGATCAATTTTTCTAAGGCTTCAGGTGGTGCTTTGCGTCTTCCTAAATGGTCTAAACGTCGTTGCAGCTCCTTCAGGAAGCGTTGCTGCGAGAGAATTACTTCCCGAGCTGCTAATCCCCCACGCCCGCTGATGACAGTGTAATCTGAGAATGATTTCAGTAACAGTGAGAGTGAGTTAATCCAGGCAGGGATATTTGCTGCGTGTAAAAAAGGAGGTTGGTTGATCACCACGGTATCCCCCACAAACACGATCTTTGCTTCGGGGATCACAGCCCACGCAGCTCCTGGAGAGGGGCCACGGTGGTGTTCGATTTTGACGTGATAGCCTCCCCACTGAAGGTAGACGTTCAGGGAAAAGGTAATTTGGGGAGGATGCCAGCGAACATTGGGCATGTTTTGGCAGGTTTCCCAGACGGCACCGGTACCTGAGGGTTGACCTCGAAAAACTGTCGAGCGATGGTCAAATATCCGCAATGTGTCCTCGTGGGCGATAGCCGCGCAACCTATCGTGTGACCTCCCAGCGTCCGATCGGGATGGGCGTCCAGGTAGACAAGCAGCCGGTCAATACCGGTGCCAAGATTCTGCAGGTTGTTGCGCCATGAACGGGCATCCTCGGGTTTGGGTGGGGTATCTATCAGTACAATGCCATGGGAAAAAACCAGCGCACCTAATGTGACACCAAAGAAGCTGTCTTCCAGGTAGATGTTGTCTTCTATTTGTCGCATGTTCTATGGCATCTTTTGTGATGGATACAGTTATGAGGAGGGTTCAGGAGTCATCTGTGATAAAGGGCTTGGGTGTTTCAGAAGAGGTTGCTAGAGGTGAGTCAGTAGAGAAGGGCGAGACCGTGTCTTTCTTCGATGGTTTTGTATCCTCAAGCACAAAAGGTCCCAACTCTTGTGGTGGTTCGATGGTTTCTTTGAAGGGAAAAGCCCGTTTTGACTCCTCTGCCCTTTTAGCTTCTTCGCTCTCATAAACGAGTATCTGGTCGGGATTTGCGATTGGTACGGTGAACAGAAATCGTGAGCCAACCCCGACCTTGCTCTCCACCCAGATTCGCCCTCCGTGCCCCTCAACGGCTAACCGGCAGAAAGCCAGCCCCAACCCCAAACCTTTTATTTTGCATGCTTTCGCATCCCGAGATCGGGAGTATTTATCAAAAATACTTTCCTGTTCTTCAAGGGGGACGCCTGGGCCGGTATCCTGTACCCAGAAGGTTACGTACTGTTTGTCGGCCTCGGCCCCGATGAATATCTTGCCATGCGTTGGAGTGAACTTGATGGCGTTCTCCAGCAAGTTGATGATTACCCTTCTCATCATGTCGAGGTCAATATAAACCAGAGGAAGAGATTTCGAGGCCGTCAGGCGAACATCTTGATGTTTGTTTTCGGCCAATGGCAGGACAGCTTCGATCGTCTCGCTGATCAAAGCAAGCGGCGCGACTGGTTGTTGGTTGGCAACCGGTTGTTTGGCCTCCAATCGGCTCATATCCAGGAGTGAATTGGTCAGTCGTTGAATTCGTTCGGTTGCCCGGATAGCAATCTTGAGAACGGACTCCAGAGAGGGGTCACTTTTTATCTCTGTCATCGAACCCAGCACATCCAGGCTGGAGATGACGTTGGTTAACGGTGAGCGCATGTCGTGATAGACCATGGATATCAGTTCTTGCCGGAGGGTGTCCAATTCTTTGCGTACTGAGATGTCTCGCAGAATCCATTGCAGTTGTTCAGCGCCTTCCACAATGACTCGCCTCACATACACTTCTACGGGTATAGTGTGACCTTGCGAGGGGCGCAGCTCTGTTTCGTAGGAAATTGTGCGGTCGTTTAGCAAGTGTTCGAATTGTGTCCCAAGCTTCTCTTGATCCAATTCAATGATTTGGTGTATCTGCATCTGTTGCAAGGTTCGTATGTCTGTGCCGGTGATTATCGTTCCCTGTCGGTTGGCCTCCAGGATATGTCCCTCCCAGTCTGTGATCAGGATGGAGTCGATGCTGTCTTCAAACAGGTCTTGATATCGCTTGCGGGTTGATTGTACCAATTCAAATAACTGGGCGTGTTGTATCCCGGAGCCAGCCAGGCTGGCGATGCCTGAAAGTAAGAGGATAGCATGCGAATCGAAAGCACCACTTATCGGATTAATGGCCTGGAGTATGCCCGTGACCTTTCCCTGAGTAATGATGGGTGCGCAGGCAATGGCTCGGGAAACGAAGCCTGTTTTGCGGTCGAATTCGGAGAAAAAGCGAGGGTCCTCTTGAACTTCAGGGACAATCAAGGGGCGACCTTCTTTGGCTACCCAGCCTGCGATACCTTGCCCTACATCAAGCTGTAAGCCCAGCACATTTTGGGCTCCAGCGCCAGTTGCAGCCTGAAACACCAATTTGTTTGTCTCGGAATCCACCAGGGCAAGAGAGACCGCTTCCACTCGCAAGGCGGTTGCCGTTCGTTCCAAGATATGCTGGATGACTTCCTCCAATCGTAAAGAAGCATTGATCGCCATGGCACTTTCAGCCAGGGTGGTCATCACTGTGGCTTTGTGTTCGCTTTCTTCGAACAGGCGTGCGTTCGTTACGGCCACGGCTGCCAGGTCAGAAAGGGAATTTGCCAGCGCAAGGTGTTCTTCGCTAAATGTGTTGGGCTTGGAGTGTACTAACGTGATGACTCCAACCAATCGTTCTTGGGATATCAGCGGGGAGCTAACCGCGGATTTTGCTCCCCGGCGTTTTTCCGAGTCATCCGCTAATCGCAACCAGCGTTTGTCTTTACTAGTATCCGGAATAAGGACCGCCTTTTTATTTTTCACAACCCATCCAGCCAGGCCGTTTTCCAGTGTGGTGCGTAGTTGATCAGTGGTGTGTTCGTAAACCTGATCCCCAAAAGCCATGGCTGCCTCGACAGGTTTGCCTTGAGCATCCAGCACGATGATGCTCCCACTGATACCATTGACGGCCTCCAGGGAAAGCAGCAAGATGCGTTGCAAAAGTGCGTGTAGGTCTAGCTCTGAAGTCAGCTCTTGGCTGATATTGTAGAGCAATTCCAGAGAAGTTTGAGCTCGTGGTTTGGCGTCCATAGTTTTATCCTATCAAACGTACTTCAGACCAGTGCCCGTATTGAACAATACGATGCGTTCGTTCGGTTGTATCCAACCTTGATGCCAAAGTTCTTGTAAACCTGCCAGGGTGGCAGGACCTCGGCATTCCATGACCTTTTACATTCTGGACACTCAAGATGGCTAAGGTAGCTGGAAATCTGCCTGCTCATATTCAGTATAGCATATTTGAGGTGTGTGAGCGAAAATGTACCTTGAGGATGTTTTTGACACCTTAGACTGGTTCGTTCTACTTCAATCGGTCAATCTGGGCAGGTCAAGCATAACTACTTCGACCGCCAACCGTGGGTTGATGTTCTTTTCTATCAAAATGATCGTCTGCTTTAACTGAGAGACAATGCGTTTGATGGTGATCGTGTCTAACAGTGAAGCCAGTTCTTTGATCTCAGCTTCTCTTTCTATGTTGGTCAGCGGTGCATTTGCATGGGATGCCAGCAGCAAGACATCACGCCAATAGGTAAGCCATACCAGCAGGGCCTGGCGCAGACCGGTTTTGTTTTTAGCCAGTCGTTCAACGTACGCGAAGCGTTGGACTCTACTGGCGCCCAGCAGTGAGTACAATTCATCTAGCCAGGTTTGTCGCTGTTCAAGTTGTTCGGGATGTTGGTGTAACTTCAAAGCATAGCCCATCCGTCCACCAGAGAGGTGAGCAAGCAGATGGGCTTTCTCGGGAGGGAGTCCCCATTTGGCCTGAAGGCATTGTTCAGTTTTGTCCAGGGATAAAGGTCGCAGTCTGAGGACTTCGCAGCGCGAAGTAATAGTGGGCAACAGGCTGTCTGGGTTTTCGGAGGTGAGCAAGAGTACAACTTTGGGGGGTGGTTCCTCCAGCGTTTTCAGCAATGCGTTGGAGGCACTTGGGTTGGCCTCCTCAAAGCGGAGGAGCAGGGCGATACGGTAATAAGCCTGATAAGGTGAGAGTGCCAGGCTGCGTTGCAGGTCGCGGACTTGTTCTACTCTAAGTATTCCGCTTACCTGCTCGGCTTGCACCACGCTGAGGTCGGGGTGCTGCATGTGTTCCAATTGGGTGCAGGTACGGCAGGTGCGGCAAGGGTCGCCGGCAGCTTGGGTTTCAGGGCAGTTCAAGGCTTGAGAGAAACGCAGGGCTAAGGTACGTCGTCCCACTCCTGGAGGGCCGGTGAACAAGTATGCATGTCTCACGCGCTGCTGGTTTATATGACCGCATAATAGTTCGACAGCCCAATCGTGTCCGCAGATGTCCCAAGACATGTGCCCATTGTAGCCCAGAGTATGTATGCTGGCAACAACAGAAAAATGTTTGACCAGCATGTCTCTTACGGAAGTGGCTTTTCGCTCGGTGGTATCTTGCTCAGGGTAAGGCAGGTCGTGAGGGTTTTGATTTGTTGATTCCCTGAAAAAGAGGCGCCTGGGAGGCTTTAGGAAAAGTTTGTGTCTCTCTTGTGAGCCAGGAAAATGAGATGGTCAGATTGTGGAGTGAAGAGCTGGCGATTATAGTCACCGTAGAGGTCAGCAACCCATAACCCCTCTGTTTCCAGATGAGAGAGGTACTCTTCGGCGGGACAAATTTGGTGATTTGTTTGCATGGTTTTCCGTTCAATGCGCCCATCGGGAAGCAGGTGGTCATAGTGCCACCAGATAGTAATTTCGTTAGATGTACGCTTCCAACCAGAGCTTACCTGGACAGGGTGTCCATCCAGGGGGTGGGTGAACCAGTCTTCAATTTCGGATTCTCCGTGAGCAGGCAGCCTTTGTAGCTTCTCGGGGTTGGGCATACTGGCCGCGAAGCATCCCCTTTCAGTCAGGTGGCGCCAGATACGTTTGAGAGTGTTGCCGCGGTCTGTGGCTTGTAGCGTGCTGAAAGTATTGCAGGGCATGATGATGAGAGGAAAATGCTGAGCAAGGGCAAAATTCGTCATGTCAGCCTGCAATAAACGTACATGAGTAGAAAGTGCCGGAGTGAGACGTTTTCTTAGCTCGGAGAGCATGCTTGCATCGCGATCTATACCCCACACGATATGTCGGGCGGTTGCTAAGGACGAAAGCACACGCCCGGTGCCACAACCCAACTCCAATAGTGGACCGCCCCAGGCGTCGGCCAGCGAATGCCAAAAAGGGAGGTCTTCTGTATAGTGGCTGTAGTGAGCGTGGAAAAGTGTGGCTATCACTTGAGGCAACCTGAGTTGATCGCTCTTTCACAGACTGTGCTTGACGGTTGTATTCCTTCGCATTATACTCTCCGCCGGACGGGGTGTAGCGCAGATGGAAGCGCGCCGCGTTTGGGACGCGGAGGTCGGCGGTTCAAGTCCGCCCACCCCGACTGACTTATTATCCTTGGGTATCCTGTACCTAGGCTGCTACTCAACGAGCACGGTTTTTTATCTTCGAGGGCTATGGGACGAAAAAAATTTGACGGAGTTGTTGAAGCTGTTCGTTATTCGCCAAATGGGGAGATCAAATGGGTGCGCGCCTACGAGCGTCGCGGGCCAACCTTCTCGGATAGCCTGTTACTGGATCGTAAAACCCTGATGGAACGCCTAAAGGATGGGCAACGCTACGTTACTGGTCGTCGGTTGGCGTACATGGCAAGCACATTTGAAACTGGGGATACACTACGTGTGCTGAAAGAGAACGGTCGCGAAGTGGTTGTGGTGGGGGACAGGGCCACCGATCGGGACTGGCTTGCAGAGGTACCCATTTTCTGACCGCTGGACAGACATCCGGCTTTTTTTCTTGTCTTGTCAGATTGAGCAACAAGCATATAATGTAGATACCAATGTTATTGGTATCTGGTGTTTGGTAACACCAGATGTGGTTCATGTTCTTGTTCTATTACCTGTGACTCTTTCATTGCCCTAAGCGGAAGAACCGATCAAAAACGGTGTAGCAGGTAGAAGGAGCCTGGGATGAGAGTAATTGATAAATCACCTTACGTTAACAAAGACGGGGAAGTGAGCTTTTGGGGGCGCTTGTTTGGCATGTTGAAATTTAGTGTCGGCTGGTATGAAGAAATGCAGGCCCAGAAAGAGGTCATCGAACAGTTAGACCGTGTGTTGGATAACAAATTCGTCATGTTGCGCAATGCCTCTATGCCGGGTTTGGAGCTGCTCATCCCACTGATGTTAATTGGCCCCTCGGGTGTTCATGTCCTTTATGCCACTCCTCTCAAGGGTATCTTCCGAATAAAAGGTAAAGATTTCGCACGCATGGATACCACCACGCGCCAGTTTAAAGATGTCCGCCCAAATCTGGTCAAACGCACGTTGCTTTTCTCCAAAGCAGTGGAAGTTACCCTTGACCGCTTAGGTTACCATGTACCTGAAGTAGAACCTACGCTGGTGTTTACTGATCCTGGTGTTCATATAGATACTTCGCGACCGGATGTCCGCGTTGTATTAGTAGATGCCCTGGAGCGTTACGCTTTTCAATTGGTGCAGGGTCGCAGAGTGCTTGATCATCTTCAAGCGCGCGCCTTTATGGAGGCTGTCCTGTATCCCCGACCAGCCAGAGAACGAGTAACTCCACCGGTTTCAGAAGAACCGGATTTTCTGCCTCCTGGCGCCCCTCAGGTCAAAGTCCCGACTGCGCCTGAGCCTGCCGCAGTACTAAAACCAGTGCCCGAATCTGAAAGCTTGTCAGAGGGGATGCTTTGGGAGGAAGCCAGCCCTGTTTCGGCGAGGGAATCTGCAGGTGGTGAACTAGAACGGCGCACGGCATTTCCTGGCAAAGGTCGGGTGCGGTTTACCCCCAGACAGTGGATCATCTTGGGCGCCTTCGTCGTTTTTGAGGTGCTTATCCTGCTCGTATTCATGTTCCTGATTTTTTCCAGTTAATCCATCGTTGTACTCTCATAAAAAGGCTTCATCACCGTTTTCATGCCTGATAATTCCCCCTTTCTTTCCATAGTAATTCCTGCCTATAACGAAGAACACCGATTACCGCACACGTTAGAGAAGGTGTTTGCTTTTCTTGCACAGCAGCCCTACACCGCGGAAGTGTTGGTGGTGGAAAACGGCAGCCGCGATCGCACCCATGAAGTTGCCCAGGCTTTCGCCGCGAATTATCCTAATTTATCGGTTATGCAGAATCCTGCACGCGGCAAGGGTTTGGCTGTGCGTAGAGGTATGCTTACCGCTAAGGGACAATACCTCTTCATGTGTGATGCCGACCTCTCCATGCCTGTGGGTGAAATTGGACGTTTCCTGCCTCCTGCCCTGACGGATTTTGACATTGCGATTGCCTCGCGTGAGGCCCCAGGAGCCATCCGCTACCACGAGCCCTACTATCGCCATCTGGGAGGGCGTGCGGTCAACCTGATGATCCGCCTGCTGGCTCTACCTGGTCTACACGATACCCAATGTGGATTCAAGTGTTTCCGTGCTCCTATTGCTAAAGACCTCTTTCGATATCAAACCCTGGTCAACTGGTCTTTCGATATCGAGTTGCTTTTCATCGCCCGACTGCGCGGTTATTGCATCGTCGAAGTGCCCATCTCCTGGTATTACACTTCCGAGAGTAAAGTCAGCCCGGTTCGGGATGCTCTTCAGATGGGGTTAGATATCCTCACTGTTCGGCGCAACGCCAGGCGAGGAGTGTATGATCTCGAGTGATGGATGGCCGGATTTAAGGCATGAACGAAGCCTGTGGAGCCGGGGGATCAGGTACGTTGCTGGCATAGACGAAGCCGGACGAGGGGCTTTGGCTGGACCGGTTGTTGCCGCGGCCGTGATCCTGCCCCCTGACAGGGGCATCAAACGGACTTTATGCGGGGTGCGTGATTCCAAACAGATGAGGCCACTTGAGCGTGATCGCTGGGCTGCGCGCATCCAGACAGTTTCCTTATCCTGGGGTGTGGGATTAGCCTCATCAGAAGAGATAGACCTTTGGGGGATTGTCCAGGCCACGCGCCTTGCCATGCAACGAGCCGTGGAGGGGTTAAAGCCCTTCCCCGAATATCTACTGATTGATTTTGTGCTTTTATCGGAATGTCCGTTGCCTCAAACCGCAATCCCCAAAGGGGATCTGCGTTCTCTGAGCATTGCCGCGGCCTCTGTGTTGGCAAAGACCAACCGCGATACCTTAATGTGCGAACTGGATGCTGAGTTTCCGGAGTACGGTTTTGCTCAACATAAGGGTTACAGTACTGCTGCCCACCGGGATGCCATCCAGCGGTACGGAGCTTCACGCATACATCGCAGAACCTTTGCTCCGTTATGCTCAAGGTCATTCGATATAGTCCCTCTAGAGACTGGAGATAGCCTATGAGGAAAAAAATCCCCCAACAATATGGGCTTTGGAAGAGTCCCATCACCCCTCTCAGCATGTCCCGGTTGTTGACCATCAGTGACGTGGGTTGGGATATGGACGGGACGCTGGTGTGGCGCGAAAACCGCTTGGAGCGAAGTGTGCTGGTCGTTCAGCTACCTGATGGGCAGGCTTTTCGTGACCTGAACAGTGACTACTCCGTAAGGGCGAAGGTGGGCTATGGTGGGGGAGACTTCACTGTTGGGCACGGATACGTGTACTTCGTTGAGGCCGAATCCGGACGGCTGTACCGGCAGGCCACTCAGGCTGGGGTTGCAGAATCGGTTACCCCCGCTTTCGGTTACACCGCTTCCCCTGCCATCTCTCCTGATGGTCGCTATTTGCTCTTCGTCCACACATATGAGCGGAAGGACAGTATCGGGATTGTGGACTCGGAGGGCAAGTTCTGGCCCCAGAAGCTGGTTTCGGGAGACGACTTCTATATGCAGCCCTGCTGGCATCCTGAAGGTCAATTCATCGCTTGGATTAGCTGGAATCATCCCCAAATGCCCTGGGATGGCACCCGGCTTCATCTGGCCGAGGTCCTATCCCCTGCATCGGGTGAGAATCTCCCCACCCTGGGAAACATAACCACAGTCGCGGGCGACGAAAAGACCTCCATCCTCCAGCCTGCATTTTCCCCGGATGGTCACTACCTGGCCTATATTTCAGATGAAAGTGGCTGGTGGCATCTCTATCTTTATGATCTGAAAAAGGGTGACACTCGCAGGCTAACGCAGGGAGAGGCAGAACATGGTGTGCCCGCCTGGGTGCAGGGCAGACGCGTCTATGGCTTCAGCCCTGGAGGAGAGAGTATCTTCTTCATCCGCAACCACAATGGCTTTTGCTCTCTTTGGCAGGTGGACATCGGGTCTGGACATGCCACGGAACGTTCGGTGGGCGATGAGTACACATGGTTGACCCAGATTGCGGTTTCGCCGAAAAGCAATTGTGTGGCTTTGATCGCTTCTGGTGCGCACACTCCAGATCGAGTCATCACCCATGACCTCTCAAAAGGCACGCGTGTTTGGAGGCGTTCGTGCGCTGAGGACCTTCCCCCTCAGACCTATTCTGTTCCCCTGTCCCTTACCTGGAAGGGGATGGATGGAGGCACCGTTTACGGAGTGTATTACCGACCTTCCAGCGAAACCTTCGAAGGCCTCGGCTTGCCGCCATTAATGGTGCTCATCCATGGCGGTCCGACCAGCCAGAGAGGGGCCCATTTCGACGAGCAAGCCCAGTTTTTTGCCAGCCGGGGGTATGCTGTGTTGCAGGTCAATTATCGGGGTAGCACGGGTTACGGTCGGGCCTACAGGGACATGCTTAAGGGCAATTGGGGGATTACCGATGTACAGGATGCTGTCAGCGGAGCGCGTGACCTGGTTGAGCAGGGGCTGGTAGACGGAAGCAAACTGGTTATCATGGGAGGAAGCGCGGGTGGTTTTACTGTGCTCAAGGCGTTGGAAGATTATCCGGGATTCTTCAAAGCCGGTGTTTGTCTGTATGGGGTGGCAAATCAGTTCACTTTAGTGGCAGACACGCATAAATTCGAGGAGCGATACTCCGATTCGTTACTGGGCCCCCTGCCTGAAGCCGCGGACGTGTATCGGCAGCGGTCTCCCATCTTCTTTGCTGAGAACATCCAGGATCCGGTTGCCATTTTCCAGGGTGAGGATGATAGGGTCGTTCCCCGTGACCAGTCTGATGAGATTGTGGCTGTGCTGGAGCGACGGGGCGTGCCCCACGAATACCATCTGTACCCAGGTGAGGGGCATGGCTTCAGCAGAGCGGAAACCATCGAGAAGTTTTACACTGCGGTGGAAAAATTCTTACGGCGATACGTGATCTTTGCGTGAAGAGTAATTAGACCCGTGCTGGTGAAATGGCGCAGGATAACCTCTTCACGACTTCTCATAGATCACCCTCCCGTATTTTGTGGCAGGATAGGCGATGCCACCGATCACATCCCGCGTTTCTTCAAACTCCTGTCGCGAGATGGTGATCACCTGAACAGGCAGGGTCATGTCAAGAAACAGGCCCTGCGTACGTGCTAATCGTTCCTCACGGTCCAGGGGTCGCTCGGTGACGACCAGCAGGTCTAGATCACTATCAGACGTGACTCGTCCTTCAGCGTAAGAGCCGAACAGAATAACTCGCTCTGGAGCAAAAGTATCTACAATGCGTTTTCTGATCTCCGTAAGCAATTCCTCGGTCAACGGCAATACGGCGATTGAGGTCGAATCCGTCATAGTCCTCTACTCCTCAATCGCTCCAAATCGCTCCTCATCCAACACACCCACAATCTTAACCGCCACATGACCCTCGCCATATTCTCCCGCCTTCCGGGTGTACTCACCTTGCATGAGTTCGTCGCCGCGGGCGAGTGTGTCGGTGAGGCGGAGGTGGAACACTTCACCGTCGTAGGTGGAGTCAATTCTCTCTATCATCTTCTGTTACCCTATTTTATCAATTGCTACTAGGGATTATAAGGCATGGGGTAGTGTGAGTCAAAAACCCTTGATGTCCCTTATCCTTCGAATTTTATGTCCCCTCTGTAGAGGTTTTACGGTTTTCTCTTAGAGTTTTTATAAATTATCCATTTAGAAAATTCAGCCACAATAGCTGGTACAAAGAGCAGGGGGAGCACCACCCTCCATTGCTCCCACCCCAAAGGTATGGTGTCAAAGATGGGATTCAGGAAGGGGAGGTACACGACAGCCAGAAATAGTACCATTGAAGATAACACTGCCAGGTTCATGATACGGTTGCCGAATATCCCGACTTTCAGTATCGGATAGCGCTCTGAACGGGCGGTGAAAGCTCGCAACAACTCCGATAATGACAGGGTGGCAAACGCCATGGTTTCAGCCACCCCAATAGACTCAGGATGCCACCGTAAGCCAAGGTAATAGGCCAGGAGCGTCACTGTGGTAATGGCTATGGTCTGTACCATAATACCCGAGCGCATCATGCGGTTGATGATGGGTTCTTTGGGTGGTCGAGGGGGCTGGTCCATGAGGTCCGGGTCTCCGGCTTCTACTCCGAGAGCCAAGGCTGGTGCGCCATCGGAGATCAGGTTTAACCACAACAACTGAATGGCGGTTAGGGGCGGAGGCCATCCCTTCAAGGTTGCCAGGAAGATCACGGCGATCTCTGCCAGGTTGCAGGAGAGCAGGTAATAGACGAACTTGCGGATGTTGCTGTATATCACCCGCCCCTGCTCAACGGCAGCCACGATGCTGGCGTAGTTGTCATCGGTGAGCACCATGTCCGCGGTTTCCTTAGCCACATCCGTACCGGTGATGCCCATGGCCACGCCGATATCCGCGCGTTTTACTGCAGGCGCGTCGTTCGCTCCGTCACCGGTCATGGCTACGATTTCTCCATTAGCTTGCAGTGCTTCCACGATGCGCACTTTGTGCTCTGGTGAGACGCGGGCGAACACATCCGTGTTATTTATGTGGTTTTGGAGGGCAACACTATCCATGATATCCAGATCATTGCCTGTAAGCACCCGGTGTCCAGGTTTTAACAGGTTTATGGAATCAGCCACGGCTCTTGCAGTGTTGGAATAGTCGCCAGTGATCATGAGCGTACGGATGCCCGCCCGACGGGCGATTTCCAGTGCAGGCGTTACCTCTGGTCTGGGGGGATCCATCATGCCAATTAGCCCGACGAACACCAAATCCTTCTCTACTGTGGTTGGGGAGATTTCAGCGGGGAGCGATTGCACTATGCGGTAAGCAACCGCAATGACGCGTAGAGCCTGGTGGGTTAGTTTATCGTTGGCAGCCAGAATGCTCTGGCGAGTCATTTGGTCCAATTGGAGTGCATTATCGTCCATGCCCTGGTAATGCGTGCACAGATCAAGCACCATGTCGGGTGCCCCTTTTACTGTAATGACATGCCACCTGTGCTGTTTGTGGTCATAAAAAGGTGAGATATCTTCCGGGCGAGGATCGTGGACCGCGTGAACGGTGACCATGCGTTTACGGCTGGAATCGAAAGGGATTTCGTGCAGGCGCGGATAAGCCTCATTGATCTGATCTCGATCGACTCCTGCCTTTACTGCCGCTACGGTGATCGCCCCTTCTGTTGGGTCGCCAACGATACGGTAGGTCTGCTTCATGTCGCTGGCTCCCGATACCTCTAATACAGCATCGTTGTTCAGAATCCCAATCCAGAGTGTTGTGAGGGCCGCGGGATAATTGGTAAGTTTCACTTTTTTACCGTTAATACGAAAATCTCCATAAGGGGAGTAACCGATGCCTGTGACCCCGATAAATCGGTTGTCTACCCACAGACGGGTGACGGTCATCTCATTTTGAGTCAGTGTGCCGGTCTTATCGGAGCAAATAACCGTTGCCGACCCTAAGGTCTCAACAGACGACAGGCGTCGAATCAGGGCATGGCGTTTGATCATCTCCCGCATTCCGAGCGCCAGGCTGATGGTGACCACCGCGGGTAGGCCTTCCGGAACTGCGGCAATGGCCAGGCTAACCGCGACCAGGAACATATCTAACAGGTCATAGCCGCGAATCCAGCCAAGGACAAAGACCAACCCACATACGAACAATGAAGCCCAGCCCAGGGTACGACCAAGCTGACCCAAGCGATGCTGTAGAGGCGTGGGTTCCTGTTCAACTGTTTCCAACATGGTGGCGATTAACCCCAATTGGGTAAGCATCCCTGTACTCACCACTACCCCCCGACCCCGTCCGTAGGTTACCAATGTGCCCATAAAAGCGGTGTTGGTGCGGTCACCTATGGGCAAGTCTTTTTCCAAGTGGATGGTAGCATCTTTTAGCACGGGAACGGATTCGCCTGTGAGGGAGGCTTCGTCAACTCGCATGTTGACTGCCTCCAGCAAACGGACATCTGCAGGAACGTAATTTCCCGCCTCTAATATGACCAGGTCGCCAGGCACCAGGTCTTGGGTAGGGATCGTTTGGTGGAGATTATCTCGGATCACGTGGGCTTCGGGTGCGGCCAGTTGGCGGAGCTTGGCAAGGGCTTCTTCGGCACGGTATTCCTGTACCACGCCAAGCACGGCGTTCAACGCCACTATTGCCATAATGGCAATAGCTTCTACCCAATCTCCTAATAGCGCTGAGATCACCGCGGCAGCAATCAATAAAACCACCACAAAATTATCGAATTGTTCGAATAACATGTGCCAGATTGTGGTGCGCGGGGCCTCAGTAAGCTTATTCGGACCGTGTTTTTCTAATCGTCGCAGGGCCTCTTCGGTAGTTAAACCGCTTTGAGGTGGGGTTCCTAATCTTTTCAGGACCTGCTCACGGGGTAATTCATGCCAGGTATCTTCGGTTGTCGGTTTGGGTGGTTTGTTGTTCGTTTTTATGTTCATAGAAAAAAGCGAAGACGTTCGAGTTTCCCCAGGCGCTCCCTTCCGGGCACCATCCTCTGGTAAAGGGGGAGTGATTGGTATGTTGATTTTTAAGTCAAGGGCTCTCCCTAATGAGGAGAACCCTGCCTGGAAATTTGAAAGATTATATCACGCCCAAAATTTTGTACTTCCCTATATTTTATTAGGAGGATGAAACGTGTGAATGGCAGGGTGGTTTAGACGATGCTGAGAGAAAAAACTTTGTCCGTTTGTACACTTTTCAATCTTCCGGTACAATACCCCAACCCCCATTTTATAGTGGAACAGTTTTTCACATCTCTGGCTTGAGCCAGGGATTTTCCTGGGGAATCCACCTGGTAATAAAACCTGGAAATAAGGAGTTTATAATGCGCTATCCTGTTATTTGGCAATTTGTCTTACTCGTGTTTATACTGGTAGCCTGCACAACAACGGGAACCCAGCCCGCCTCTACTACACCTCCGGGCACCCATCCTGCAGAAAACCAAACTCTTACTCCCGGTTCACCAACCGTAGGAGAACAACCGACCGCAGTGATACCTGAGCGTGGTGCGTTTGCGGCCCTCACGTCCGAAGAGAAGGCCTGTCTCAAAGAAACCTGGGGCGAACAGGCTTATGAGGAAATAACCACTCTGCAGCGCGTACCCACAGCCGACGAAGCTCCAGCGATGTTCACCTGCGTTGAACTGGTAGCTGTTGAGCCCACCCTGTCACCTGAGCAGCAAATAGAATTAGGGTTTATCCTTGCCTCACATCAGGTTCTACTGGCCACCAGCCCCGATGGGCTGGTGTGGACGGTTAACGACCAAGTGGTCCGCGACCATGCTTCCGCCCCCGAGGTTGTCCAGTGGGAGGACGGGACGGTGATGGTCTACTTTGTGGATGGGGAGAAGGAAGAATTAGGGGCGGTTCGTCAGAATGCGGAGGGCGGATGGGAAGTTGTAGAGCTGGTATGGGGTAACGACCCCGCCCCCAGGGTCTATGCACCCGATATTGTCTGGCTTCCAGACAATCGCTTAAGGATGTTCTATGTAGGCGAACACGTCATACTGGGCTTTCAACCTGATTTGACTCCGATCTACAGCGCAATCTCTAGCGACGGTATACATTGGGAAGCCGAACCAGGTGAACGGATTATTTTACAGGGTATTACCGACCCCAGTGTGGTTATTTCGGGTGATGGCAGGTGGCTGATGGCGCTTGCCAGTCTTGGGCAGATTCTTTTCGCCTCCAGTTCAGATGGGGACACTTTCCTCCCACAGGATGTAACCCTCACCTCAGCGGGTGTCCCAGAGCTGTTCCTCTTGCCGGATGGGGTCCTGCGCCTCTACACGGGTGGGCTGGATGGCTTTCGGGCGTTTGTTTCTTCTGACGGTGGACAGACCTGGAGTGAAGAACTCGCCATGAAATGGCAGGATGAAGAAGGTGCCGACCCCTCGGTAATCCAGTTGCTTGACGGTTCCTGGTTGATGGCCTGGAGGCGCATTAAACCCTGAGCCTCATCCTGACCTGTGTGTTGTGAGAGTAACAGGTGGATAACATTCGTCCCCCGATTTTTGCGCCCTCTCTGGCATATGGGGTGACAGGCGGATTTCAGCCTGCTGACTCACCATCAGGTATTGAGCCGACTTCCGTACCTGACCACGTTCCTTTGGTGGTTCACATTCATC
This sequence comes from Chloroflexota bacterium, assembly GCA_040758495.1. Classification (GTDB taxonomy): domain Bacteria; phylum Chloroflexota; class Anaerolineae; order Anaerolineales; family JBFLVL01; genus JBFLVL01. The sequence continues at coordinate 35,313 of JBFLVL010000016.1, read as the reverse complement.
GTGGTGCCTTGTATGGTGGAAACCGTAATTGATCGCATGCAGCCAGGCGATTGGGACGAGGTTCGCTCGATTTACCTTGAGGGCATTGCTACTGGTAACGCAACTTTCGAGACCAATCCCCCTGACTGGGATGCTTGGGACTCTGCCCACCTTCCTTTCTGCCGGTTGGTCGCTCGTGAAGGGAAGTCCGTCATTGGATGGGCTGCGCTGAGTCCCGTGTCTGACCGTTGCATCTACAGCGGTGTTGCTGAGGTAAGCCTGTACGTTACGGCTTCAGCTTGGGGCAGAGGTATCGGTCGCTCTCTGCTGATCAGGCTTATTGATGAATCTGAGCAAAATGGTATCTGGACGTTACAGGCAGGCATCTTCCCGGAGAACCGGGCAAGCCTTGCGGTGCATAAAAAGTGCGGATTCCGCGAGGTGGGAATACGAGAGGGAATAGGTAAGCTAAATAGTGTGTGGCGGGATGTGGTTTTACTGGAGCGACGGAGCGAGAAAGTTGGAATTGATTAACGTCCAGGAGCAAGGTTTATAACGAATTGTTCAATTGAAGTAGCTGCTCAGACATCCCTCGCCCGGATTGATCCTTCGAGTAGCTCAGGACAAGAATCCAGGGCTGGCAGGCCCCCCATACGGGGGGCAGGCAAAGTCCGTTCAAACGGACTGACAGCTCAGTGCATTTTTCAGTCGGATTTCATCCAACTTTGGTTCTCAGCCTGGGCAATTACCAATTGAAAAGGAAGGGAACTATGAAGAGCCGGATTATCCTTACCGTTGTGTTGATATCCCTTGTAGCATTGACGTCCTGTACAGGTGGTCAACCGCGAGACTTCCATATCACTGAAACAGCCCTCGCAGCTAAAGTGATGACCCAGGTTGCCGAAACGGGGCAACCTGGTGCTGGGTTGTCTCCCCAGCCTGTGACCGCCGCTTCCCCAACTCCTGGCCTGCCGCCTCCAAAACAGGATGAGCCTTCTACCCCCTCTGCGATCGCCGCCTACGTGATGGCTTTTTTAGGTTGCGATATTGCCGCGGGGAAAGATTGTCATGACCCGAGGAATCACACCGTGTATCTGGCGCAGAGCGATGATGGGCTGAACTGGAGCCTGATACCCGATTGGGAACCGCGACCTGGCTCAGTGCCGGATGTGATCCAGCGCGGGGACACGCTGTATGTTTACTATGCCGGGCCAGGTCAGAGCGAACTGGTGCGATACCACCTGGACACGAACACAATCGAACCTCCCACCGGTGTGACCATCAACGCAGAACTACCGGCAGGTTTTACTGACCCCTCGCTCTTTGTGGACGAACAGGGTCGGCTGGTCTTGTTTTTCCTGTACGGGCAGAGAGGTGTTGATCCGGCAGCCTGTGCTCCTGAGGAGACGAGCTGTGTGCGTAAGATCGGCTCTGCTACCGAAGTCGAGGGGAGTGATGGGGCAATCTTCGACTTAGATGAAGGGGATCGGATATCCGTTACCTTAGGCCCGAATGCCACTTTTAGGAGCGCCTCCGACCCCGATATTTTCTTTGACGGGAAGCAATATATCCTGTACCTGTCTCACGGGCAATCCACCTCTGTTTGGGTTTCGAATGATTTGCACGGGGAGTATGTCCAGGTGACCAGCTTCCCGCCTGCATTGCTTACAGTGAACACGGGCGGTGTCGCTTCTGGACATTATGACAAGGACAACCAGCAGTATTGGATCTATGCCCATGTAGAGAAAAATAACCGCAGCGTTATCCGGCGTGCGGTTTACAATGATTTTTCCCGCGACCTTTATGACATGGATTTCGTAGAAGTGATCACTGGCCAGGGCATTGGTTTGGGAGATACGTTCAGTGTTGGAAGCCCAGGATTTGCTGTGAATATCCAGAGCGTGCCTCCCCAACACGCCGGCCCAGAGATCAATCCCTTTGCGGAAATGACACCTGAACAGGAAACCTGCCTGCGAGAGGCCTGGGGTGAGGAGGCTTTCACGGCCATTACCACATTCCAACGTCCGCCCACTAAAGATGAGGAGCCAGCCATGTTCGACTGCCTGGGTTTTGCTCCCGGCCAGGCTGGTGGTCATGACCCCACAGGTGATCAGGTGTATTTCGCCACCTCTACCGATGGGTTGAACTGGACCGAAGGGACATTATTAGCCGAAGCTGCATCCGTGCCCGATGTCATCCGCACCTCAAAAGGTGAGATATGGGCGTATTGGGTAGATTTCTCCTCTTTCACCGGAGCCAACACAGAAAAGATTAGCGTCGCTCGGAGTAGAGATGGCCTTACCTGGGAGATGCTCGGAAATGTGCAATTCACGGGCTTGGGAAGCATTGTGCCCGTTGATCCGGATGTGATTGAGCTGCCAGATGGCAGGTTGCGCATGTACTTTTACGACATCGCGGTTGCGCAAGGGGAACACCCGATTTACAGTGCATTGTCTAACGACGGTATCAACTTCACGCTTGAGGCTGGAGTTCGCTTTACCCTGTCGGATATCTACGATCCCGATGTGTTGCGATTGCCCGATGGCAAGTACCGTATGTACTTGAACAGGGGAGGAGCAATTGCCAGTGCTTCTAGCCAGGATGGTTTGACATTTACGGAAGACGCTGGCAACCGTCTTGAGGAGGGGAGTGTGCCTGGTTCGATTATCTTACCAGATGGTAAGGTGCGCATGTACGTGTGTAAGGAGGGCATCTCGCTGTACGAAAGCCAGGATGGACTAAACTTCGATCTACTTAAGGCTGGTGTCATTCATCTTTTACCTGGCCAGAATGGGATTTTGTGTGACCCCGCGGTGGCCAGCACGCCAACCGGCTTTCTCATGGCTTACAAATTCAGGCCAGAGCAGTGATGCGAGCTGTCTGCCTGACCCTGAGGTATTGGCTGTGTTCGGTCGCTGTTTGACCCATGTGGGTAGCGAACGCGCTGAGGGTGGGTGATATGGGTTATTACAGGTGAGGATTGCTGAGGCAGCGTTTCCTGAGTATAGTCTTTAGGATGGTTGCCCTCACGCGTGTTGATAGATAAAAAGTAGCTGGTTGTTGTCCCAGAGACGTTTTTCGGCTAAAAGATTATAATGAAAGTAGGATGCTTTCACTCTTTCCCTGACCCGGAGGTTGAAAGGAGGGCCCCATGACGCTTTTTACCATTTTGATACTGGTAGTTGCTTACCTGATCGGATCGCTGCCCAGCGCACACATCGCTGGTCGCTATTACGGCGTCAACCTGCGTCAGTTGGGTGACGGCAACCTTGGGGCGCGTAATACGTACCGCGTTTTAGGGTGGAACCCTGCTATCTTTGTTGGCGTACTGGACATTAGTAAAGGCGCTTTTGCCACCTGGTTGGCAAGTGCGTTGACGGAAGACCCCCTCATCCCCTACATAGCTGCGCTGGCGGCTGCAATCGGACACGACTTCTCAATCTTTATCCGCTTCGCTGGTGGGCAGGGCATGGCCGCCATTCTGGGTGGCATGCTTGTCTTGCAGCCCCACGAGCTGCTGCTCGGCCTGGGCGCGGTGGCTTTATGCCTGTTGATCCTGCGCAACTGGGATCTGTCATGGTCGCTTGGCATGGGGAGCATCCTGGTCTGGGGCTGGCACTTTGGACGCCCCGACTGGCAATTGGTATGGGTGGCGATCATCTTCGTCAGCATTGGGCTGAAGAAACTGATTGACCTGCCACTCGTCCACCGTATTCGGGAGAGACATCCTTAGAAAGAGACCCTGGGGGGGTAAATCAGGCGTTCAGGTACTGAACGTTGGGACGGAGACCGAGCTCGTCAATCAGGGCATTCAACTCGTCGTTCGTCAGTGGGCGACCCTTGCCTGCGAAGGCGGTCAGGGCGGCTTCCATCATGTTGGTGCCAAAAGAGCGACCTTCGTATCGGGGAGTGGTGGTGACCACCAGACGCACCCCCCTGGATTTGAGCTGTTTGATGTTTTCGGCGGTGGTTGTGTTAGTGATGATCGTCTTACCGCTGAGGTCTTCGGGCATGTGCTTGTTCATGAAGAGAAAGTCACCCGCGATTACCTCGGCGGCATCCCAAAAACGGTGGTATTTCGGTTCGGGCTCGAACCCTGAGCCGCCGTAGAAGAGCATGCTCATGGGGAAGTAGCTGACGATAGGCAGCATGATACGGGCCAGCCGACGGTAATTTTTTATCCCCCGGACGGGGATGGGGATGTCAAGGGCAAACATCAGGTCGCCGAAGATCACTTCATCGCTTACTTCTGTAATGGCTTCGGCTAAACCAGGGCGGTCAACGGCAACGGGCACAAAGGCTTTTTTGAAATGAGGGATGTCACCCAATTCTGGCTTGGCGAGTTCGAAGACGCGACGCTCCAAAGTATGTTTCAACCCACTACCATCTACCACGGGTGTCCGGTGGACATCTTGAACCAGCTTGAGGGCAGCATACAAAGGGTACTTGCGGTCACCCAGTGGAAGGTACAGATCAACGCCTCCAACGCCGAATGCGTCCACCTTTCCGTCTAACTCAGCAAAGAGGCTCTGCGCTTTCTCTGCGTCGCCGTCGGTGCCAATTCGCTCAACGCTGATTGTCTCCCCCTTAAGTTCGATGAGGACTTTTTTGTCGCGGCTGGAACTCCCTAAACTTACACTCACTGCTCGTTTCATGTTCGCCTCCTGATCTTCCACGCAAAAAACTGCCTATCCCTGCTTTCTCATTATACACATGTCTTGGACCCTGCAGTTTCATTGAGGGGTCATAAAGATTTTTTGTAGGCCCGTTGCGTTTTGATCAGGTTGTAGCCGATGGATTCGTAGAATGCGTGAGCTTCGTTCCGGTTAACGTTAGAACGCAAATATACGCATGTGCATTTTTTATTCCGTCCCCATCGCTCAGCTTCCTCCATCAGCAACCGACCGACCCCCTGGCACCGAAGCGCTTTATCCACCACCAGACCCTCTATCTCTGCTTGTTGTTCGGCTACTACAAGTTTGCGGAGGCAAACGTGCACCCAGCCGATAACCTGCCTTTCTGGGAGTTCGGCTACGAAGATGGCATGATCATCCTCGGGGAGGATGGATTTAAGACGATGCTTGATCTGTTCAGGAATGGCAGGGTATCCTAAGTCTGTACAAAGCGTGGCAATCCGTGTGGCGTCCCCGATCTGCGCGGGACGTACCTTGACCGCTTGCTTTTCCTTGGACATTTTATGGCTCCATGAGTGAGGGGTCTGAAGAGATGTTGTCATTCAATATGCATGGTTCATTGGTTGGTGTGAGTATATCCCAAACGGAATTGCGCGGCAACGCGAGGGAAGGGTACCTCATGGGGTCAGCTAGCACGCGGAAGTTCCATCCTGTGCCCGAAAAGTTTTCAACCTCATGGTGGGAGAAGAATAAGTATAATATCGGTGTAGAGGTAAGTATCCACATATAATAAAAAAGCCAGTTCGGGATGAGTACAAGAGCGTGCCCTCACCCCGAACGCAGGTTGACTTAGAGGAGGTTGGCCGTGTTAGTTATTGTCAGTGACCTTCATCTGGGGGATGGCACCTGTGGTCAGTCCATATCGCCGGACGCGTTCAATATCTTTGGAGATCGTTTGCGGACGATGGCATACAGTGCTTCCTGGCGAAAAGACGGGAAATATCGTCCCATAGAGACCATTGACCTGCTGTTCTTAGGGGATATTTTTGAGGTGCTGCATTCTACCTGTTGGCTGGATGGGGGGCCGGAGGGTTCAAAGGCTGTGAAACCCTGGCATGACCCTGAATCCCCGGCATACGCGCAGAAGCTCGACGAGATAACGGATGCCATTTTGGAGCACAACGCAGAGGGACTGACAGTTTTGAAACGTATGGTGCAGGGTGATAGTGTGCGCATCTTACCGGCAGATAATCGTGGCAATCCTGCGCGTGGCACTACGGAGAGGTTTGAGGTGAAGGTCCGTCCGTTTTATGTAGTAGGGAACCACGATTGGTTATATCACCTGCCTGGAAACGAATACGACAACATTCGCAAGAAGATTGTTCAGGGGATGAATTTGACCAACCTTGCTACCCCGTTTCCCCATGACCCTAGCGAATCGGAACAGTTGCTGGAGCTGTATAAACAGTACGGCGTCTATGCACGTCACGGTGATATCTTCGATGCCTTCAATTACAATGCTGAACTCGGTCGCAATGCCTCGACGTTGGGGGATGCACTGGCAATAGAGGTGCTTAACCGTTTTCCAGTTGAGGTGCAGCAGCGGATGGGCGATTCGATGCCAGAGGAGTTTTATACCAACCTGCGGGAGTTGGTCAATGTGCGCCCGGCCTTAGCGACCCCTTTATGGGTGAGTGCACAACTCAGGAAGAGTCGTCAGGATATCGCCAGAGAGGATGAGGTCAAGGCAATCTGGGATGAGCTAGGTGAGCGTTTTCTTAATCTGGGCTTTGTCCGTGCCCACGACCAGCGCTGGAACCCCTTCGATAGCGTGGACATGCTGGAGATGGTGCTGAAATTTTCCCGGCGTACATCCTTTGAGACGATTAATGACCTGGTCATCTGGATTCAGGAGAAATTATGGGGTGGGGATATTTCTTTTTCCCGTCATGCCCTGGCTGAGGAGGTGTTTAAACAGCGCTCGGCTCGGTTTATCGTGTATGGGCACATTCACAATCACGAGATCATCCCCCTGGACACTTTTTTCGATGGCTCATCCTGGGTGGATCAGATATATGCAAACACGGGCACATGGCGCACCTACCATGATCTGACCATCTACAAACCCGAAGAACAGAAGTTTGTACCCTACCATGTGATGAGCTATTTGGTGTTTTACAAGGATGACGAGCGGCGCGGTCGCCGTTTTGAGGCCTGGTCGGGGGCGCTCTCGCGGGATTGATGGTAGTGACGAAGGATAGGACACTATCGTGTCCTACTACGAACCCAAGACACTATCATGTCCTACTACGAACCTATCAAGTAACCTCGTAAGGGGGGCTCCCAAGCCCACCCTTACAGGGGGAAACGGACACTATCGTGTCCTACTACGAACCCGTTAGTCAGAAAGACGGCGTGTAGGTCAGTCAAAAACATCGCAAGAGATCTCTTCCCTTTGGGTTTTTACCCACCATGAGCCGTATTTGCGCGTTAGAAGGGAAGCCAGGTCTTCCTGGTAAGGTTGAAGCAGGCGTTGAGCGCGGACATGTGAAAGGTGGAAGGACTGCCAGGGTGTTGGGGTGTCTGAATCCCGGGGGGTAGCGTAGCAAGCCAAAGCGACGCTCAACTGCTCATGTAAATCTGGGGATAATCTCGAATCCGTGTAGTATTTGAGCAGGACGGGCACGGCGTCATCCGATAGTTGTAAGAGATAGGTAACATCCAGCTCCTCACCCCTTTGTGTGCGGGAGATATTTTGGTGAGTAATGAATCCGTCTACGTTCAACACGTTGAGCGATAGGCTGAACCCCAACGTGGCCACCAAGGCTGCCAGGGCAAAGGCGTGCATGCGTTGTCTCAGTTCGAGAACCACCACTGTAATCAGCAACAACCCCAGCCAGATCATGAAGACATGGGAGTAAGTACGCAATCTGGTGAAACCATAGGCCTCTTCGTACAGAGACAGACGTTGAAAAGCAGAGACGAGTATGACGCAGACCAAAGACACCAAGGCGATGGCCAGGCCAGAGAATGTCCGTCGTTGTGTCCTGGTCTCACGGTGAGTGATGGCACTAAAGGCTAATAAAAACAGCAGGCTGAGAAAGGCAACCGCGACCAGTTCGCCAAAACCGCGACGGGCATACTCAGAGTAGGTAAAGCCTTCAAACGAGATGTTGCGTTCGCCTCCAAAGAAGTAGCGGAACTGAACCCCCACAAAAATGGCAAACAACACATCCACACTACACAACACGACGGTCGTTTCCAGGGCGCCTAGGAATGGTGGTATCCAGGGTTTATCCTGGCTGGTCAAGCATTCCTCATGGCTGGCAGTCAGGGCATGAAGGAGGGCTCCAGACAGGAAGTAGGTGAGGATGAGGATGTATGTGCCGCGGAAGAGGTATTCGGGCAGGTTTTCGATGTGAAAAATCTCAAGGAAATCATTAAGTCCGCGTGAGAAAACAGGGTCGGCAGCAGCCAATAAGGAGGCGAAGAGGGCCAGGATGGGTATCGCCAGCACAATTCCCCGTAGAAGCCCGTATGCTTTTTTACGTGTGTTTGTGCGCTCTTCGGAGGGGGGCTGCTGGCGGTCCATGCGGATCAGTTTAATGGGCAACACAAGCAGGTTGATGCCCAGTCGGAAAAGGTTGACGATGTAGTCGCTGAGTTTGTATTCCCTCCACCGACCACCCAGGAAGGTGTACGCAAACATCGCCAGGAAAGCGAGTGCCAGAAGGTGATCGAGAAAGCGGGTGAACGGCTCGGCGCGCACGAATGTCAGTATCGAAAGCAAACCAAGTGGTAAGAGTAGCCACAGAGATGCGCGGGCCGGTCGTACACCCTCTTGTCTGGCTAAAATAAAACCGCCTGCCAGCACAATGGCGATGTACAGCGCGAACGAGATACCGGGAGATTTCTCCCAAAATAGGAAGTCAAACAGCCAGGCTGTCACTAGGGAGATTAGCCAGAGTCGTTGGGGATGTTTGAACAATTTTGGCCTCCATGTGCAGGGTTTGTTATCCAACCATGACAGTTTAGGTATACTGTACCCCAAAAAGCTATCAACTGCCTATCAAAACCTGTCAGCATCAGGATTATCAGTTGTGCTTTTTTCGCCTCTTACCCTCACTTAGGGTAATTTACACATTGACTACTAGGGCCACGATCCATGAGATGATGATGATGGCAGCAATAACGCCAAAGATGATCTGGTTACGCCGCCGATGGCGTTCGTAGGATGTGGATTTTTTGTTACTTGATTTGGGCATGATGGTTTCCTTTCAAACGACGAAGTTGTACGATTATCCAGCCTCGGTTTTTATCTTTGTGGAGGGACCTCAAAGTTGAGTCACCATGAACTGTGTTGGATGTCCACCTGTATGGGTAGCTGGTCTTTTCGGACTACCCCAGGTTGTTCTTGATGACTTGAGCCAGGGACCGAGAAATGCCAGGGAGACTGCTCAGTTCGGTTATCGAGGCCTGACGTATGTTCTCCAATGAACCAAAGTGTTTGAGTAAGGCTTTACGCCGCTCTGGACCGATACCAGGGATGTCTTCGAGCAGCGAGTGCAGGCCTTTTTGTCTCCTTTTCTGTCGGTGAGAGGTGATGGCAAAACGGTGGGCTTCATCGCGGATACGTTGGAGCAGGAACAATCCCTGTGAGTCGCTGGGTAATCGTATTGCTTCTTTCTGGTCAGGTAGATACAGCTCGTCTTGCTGTTTAGCTAATCCGGCTACGGCCACGTTTTCCTTTAGCTGGTAGTTTTCGAGGACCTCCAGGGCACGATTTAACTGGCCTTTCCCTCCGTCCACGATCAACAGGTCGGGCAGTATGCCGAAGGTTCGGTCAGGTTTCTGCCCCGGAGCCGGAGGGTTGTCCTGTGCTGCTTTCCACCGACGAAAACGACGGACAAGCACCTCCTCTATGCTGGCGAAATCGTCAGGGCCACTTACCGTACGGATGTTGAAACGACGGTACAGGTTCTTTTGAGGCACACCCTGTTCAAAGACCACCATACTACCTACCGCCGAGGTGCCCTGGATGTTCGAGATGTCATAGCACTCGATACGGTTTGGTGGTCGGGAAAGCCCGAAGATGTCTTGCAGTTCGCTGAGCGCTTCTGTTTGCCTGTGTTTTTCGGCTTGCCACTGGGCTTTCAACATAGTCAATGTTTCCGAGGCGTTTTTAGCCGCCATCTGGATGAGCTCCTGCTGTTGCCCTGAACAAGGGACAGTAATTTTGACCTTGTGCTCTTCCTGACGTGTGTTCAACCATTGACGGATGATGTTCAGCTCTTCGATTTCGTTAGGGAGCAGCACCTGCTCTGGCACGCTGAAGGTGCGATCGTAAAAGTGTTTCAAGAAGTTTGCCATTACCTCCGAATCGGGGGTATCCTCCGTGCCTTCCATGAGGAAGTAGTCACGCCCGATGAGTTTGCCACCGCGGATGAAGAACACCTGCACGCAGGCCTCTTTTTCGTCCCGGGCCATAGCAATCACATCTGAGTCGAGATACTCGGTAGAGACCACTTTCTGGCGTTCGATGATGTTTTCGATGGCATGGAGTTGATCACGGATGGCCGCAGCATGTTCAAAGCGCATTTCCTCGGAAGCCCGTCGCATCTCGGCTTGCAGGCGGGAAGTGATCGTTTGCGTGCGTCCTTGCAGGAACTGGCACAGGTCGTCAATCATTTGACGGTATTCGGTTTGGCGAATATTACCAATGCAGGGGGCGGTGCACAATTTGATGTCGTAGTACAGGCAGGCGCGTTTATCCTCGCCGGTGATGGTTCGATTGCATGTCAGGTATGAGAAGATGCGTCTCAGTGCGTCCAGGGTCTGATGCACAGCCCAGGCACTGGTGTAGGGGCCAAAATAGCGTGAGCCATCATTCACCACCTGTCGAGTGACGGTCACCTTAGGGAAGGCCTCAGTCCAGTGAACTTTTATATACGGGTAACGTTTGTCGTCCTTTAAGCGTATGTTGTACCGCGGTCGGTGTTCTTTGATCAGGGTCATTTCTAGGATTAGCGCTTCTAGTTCCGAATCGACCACGATCCATTGGACATCCACGGTGTGATGTACCAATCGACGCGCTTTCAGGCTCTCCAGTGCGCTGGCGTGGAAGTAAGAGCGCACACGGTTGCGTAAGTTGATAGCCTTGCCTACGTAGATAACCTCTCCCTGGTTGTCTTTCATCAGGTAGCAGCCAGGGTCAGAGGGCAAGGTATCCAAACGGCTTTGGAGAAGTGGCGAAATTTGCATAGCCTTCAGGCGATTTTATCACGTGATGCCGGGGGTTTGTGACCAACATCGCTGAGAGCCAGTGCACAGGGTTTTAAGCACCGTCCCTCAGGGGGCTGGCTATTGACATGCTCGGACAGGCTGGGGTAGGATTTAGTTCTGTATTTTACAGTATCGCTGCTCGAGCTCTTACTTGCAGGAGTTACGCAGTTCGCTGGTCGAGTGATCCTGAAAGGGTCGTGTCGAGACCAAGAACTGCCCAAGTCCTAACTTGATGGGTTTGGCTGAGCAGATACCCGAAATCAACATTTTTATGGAGGTTTTGATGAGTGAAATCGTAGAAGTAAATGAGGCTGATTTTGAAGAACAGGTATTGCAAGCCGAACTTCCCGTTTTGGTAGATTTCAGCGCAGTGTGGTGTGGCCCCTGCAAGATGTTGGAACCAGTAGTAAAGGAATTGGCCCAGGATTGGGCCGAGCAGGTGAAGGTCGTTAAGCTAGATGTGGACCGCAGCCCCAATCTGGCCATGCAGTATCAGGTGATGGGTGTTCCAACATTGATGTTGTTCAAAGATGGTGAACCCCAGGAACGACTGACGGGATATCAACCCAAGGACCGCATCGTGAGGAAGTTAGAAGTGCATCTATAAGATCGGGTCAGTCAGGCATTCAACCTCCCGTGGGTTTCGTTCCTGCGGGAGGTTTTTTATAGGGATAGATTCTCAGACAGGCGGGTTAGTAGCTCTCCTAACGACTGCTTCTCCTCCTCGTTCAAACATGCCCAGGGGGCATAGAAATACTGATCGGTGAGATCCTCCGCCTTTTGGCGTAGTTCTTTACCCTCGGCGGTTACCTGGAGTTTCCCTAGGTGCTCCTGGACAAGGCCTCGGGCTTTCAGGCGCGCAATTTCCCCTTCGTAGGTTGATTGGACGAAGCCGCGACGGCTGAGCTTCTCAACCAGCGCGTCAAGTGTATCTGCCTCCGAAAGCCAGATGACCGTGAGGGTTTCCCATTCTGGACCGCTGAAGTCATGAGGTTGCCATGCTGCCAGGTGGGAGTCGTCGCGGTAAGCAATCAGGTCAGTGATAATTTGTTCAATGCGGATGATGACCGGTGCGTCTGCACTCGGGTCAATCCGTCGGCTGTGGCTGATGCTCCATTTTCCTGGAGGTACTGGTGCTGCCAGGCAGGTATTAACAACTCGAAAGAGAAAACTGGCCACCTTTTCCAGATCGGATAGCGGCAAGGGTTCGAGCCCGGCCATCCCCTGGTAAGCGGCCTGGATGATGGTATTGGCTGCCTTCTTCCCCTTATCTGTCAGACGGAATTCCTCCTCTCCCACCCGGGAAAGCAGATGGTGTTGAACCGCCTCGGTCAAGATCTGGGAGTAATCCTGGTAAGGCATTCTTACCTGCAGCTTGGCATTCGATGTAGTCCGAGGTTCAAACGTCAGTGCCGCCAGCAGAACCATGGTGTTGTTGGGCGGGATGCCGAGCTCCTCAACGGCTTTGTCCATGGCCGGTAAGAAGTGTTCTCTCAACGCCCGTACCGTCTTCAGAGTGAGTGACCAGACATCGGTTGTGTTCATTTGGAACTCCTGAGGTTAACTATTTTACGGAAACCGCGTAGATGAAATCTGCCAGCAGACCGTAAGCGGTGGTGTCTGGGCTGGGATGATTTTCGATGATAGACAGGTCGCCCAGCACGTCGGTCTGGAATTGAAGCATAGAACTGGTGCCCATCACATGGTACAGGGGAGAATCCGGACCGACTTTCTGCGTGCTGACTGAGGCCTTGACCTGGTTGCCGTCCTTCTGCGCGCTACAGACCAGCTTCCAGCGTTTGCCCTGTTTCCTGACCTGTTCGACGTCTTGAGGGGAAAGGTAGCGGATGCCCTGCCGTTCGACATCTTGTGGCTTGAAGGGGGTATCCATCAGCACGGTAACTAGCGCAGCAACCTTGACGGCTGCGTCCCAACCGTCAATATCTCCCGCCGGGTCGCTTTCTGCGATGCCGATGGACTGGGCGTAAGCGACCGCTTCTTCAAACGTGTGACCTTCTTCCATGCAGGTGAGGATAAGGTTGGTGGTCGAGTTCAGGATACCGCTGAAAGCCTGCAGGTGTGCGCCAGGCAGCGCCCTGCGGAACAGGGAGAAAACAGGGGCACCGTCCATCACGGTAGATTCGAAAAGAAATTTCTTGCCCTGCATGGTGGACAACTCTTTTAGTTGGTGATAAGCGTGCACCACAGGCCCTTTATTGGCGGTGATGGTGTGCATCCCCAATTCCAGTGCTGTTTTCAGATGGTCAACTGCTGGTTGCCCGGTCTCGTAATTGACCGGTGTGTTTTCAAACAGGACGTCCGCGTGGCAATGGCGAATGAAGTCGAGTGAGCTGGTGATGGGTGGGTTGAGAGTCGGCGGATTAATAAGCCAAGGTTTGGTTTGAGCCAGACGGAGGTAGTGTTCGAGGTCTAGGCCGTCCTGGTCAATGACTATCCCATGGTGCCCCGTGGCAATGCCGGTAACCTTCCAGTTGAGAGCGTATTTGTCCTTTAATTCGGTTTTCTTTCGGAGCAGAAGTCGGGCGAATGCCTGACCGACATTGCCAAAACCGAGTAATGCCAGACGATAAGGGGGCATAGCTAGTTCTTGGTGCAAAACGAAAGGCCACCGAAGTTGTGGTAAAAGGTGCACGCCCAACAACAACGGAGGCTTGCCTCAATGTTACAAGACAGATACGAAACTGGCAAATTTTTTGAGCACATATCCAAACAAACCATCGAGATGGCTTCAGTCTTAGCACAAATCGATGCGCTGCCGGATGGTGAAGAACTTTACCAACTGATCCGCGACGATTTTACCAAGCGCTACCCAAAGACGGAAGTGACTGGCCGGAAATCAACACCTGTGGAAGTGATGATGCGCATGTTGACGGTCAAGCAGCTGTACGGGCTGAGCTACGAACAGACCGAATATCAAGTAGGAGACAGTCTGGTGTTGTGGAAACGAACATCCACGCACCCAGCACAGTGCTTTACCCTCTGGAGATAACGCAAGAGGCATTAGAGGCGGCGATTGTTGGTCAAAGAAGTTACGCGTTTCCCCTTGAGGAAGCCTGTGCGAAGCGATTGGTGATATTACCGTGAAGGGGGAATGCGTTTCAGAGATACGCAGGGATACAGGTGATGTATCCTGCGATTGATATTTGAGAATCATGTTCCAAGCAAACGTTTCCTTGAAAAAAAGTTTTGTCCAAATTGATAAAATTAGTACTGCTTGTGGATTGGCGATAATCCTGTTCGCGTGTATAATTTTAGACACCTCCGAGGCTGCGTAAACTGTTAAACATGTAGGAGATTTTATTTTTGATTGGGGGAGTTGATGCAGTGCAGTGGTAGTGGCTCCGTAGCTTACTCTGTGGGGTTTGGTTTTTCATGAAGGCAACGTTGTTGGTTATCGAATGTAGACGTCAGGACATCCCGACTTTTTCGTCTGATTTGCGCAGAAAAGGGTACACGGTGGATGTAGTATCCAACGGCAAGGGTGCCCTGGAGTATATGGATGAAGTAGGCCCAGATTTGATTGTGGTGAACGCCGCGGCGTTACGCACAAGCGGAGTACGGATTTGTAAATCCTTGCGCTCTCGAATGGATGGGGTGCCAATTGTATTGATTTGGGATGAGGAGATAGACAAGCCCAAAGAGATACCGGCAAGTGAAATTATGCTGCTCCCTTTTACCACCCGCAAGTTGGCTAACCGCATTGAAACCCTGTTACCAAGCGGAGGAGGTAAGCTGCTGTCCGCGGGGCCGATTCGCCTGGACCTGGAGCGTAAGCGTGTTCGCTGTTTGGACAAGAGTGAACGTCTGACACCCCACCTGGTTCAACTGCTTCAAATGTTCATTGATCACCAGGGTGAAGTATTGGAACGTGAGCATTTGTTTTCCACAATATGGGAGACGGATTATACGGATGACATGCGTACCCTGGATGTTCACATCAGTTGGCTGCGTAAAGCCATTGAGCCTGATCCTAAAAAACCGCGCTTCATAAAGACCTTGCGTGGCGTTGGCTATCGCTTAGACGTGTGAACACTCTGAGGTTCGCAAAAGATATGGCGGAGGTATCTCCGCCATTTTTTATTTGCTTTCACAGGTTCGTTTCTGGATGAATTAGCTGGACGGCTCGGCGGGATGTATGAGCACCTGGATTTGTTCCCCCCGGTTGTGTACGATTCGAACGCCAAGTGTGTTGCCCATAGTGGGTAAATGCAGCTCTGGAGTGATACTCCCTTTTAGAAAGGGGCGCGCAGCCTGGGCTGCGCTGCGAAAAGGATGGCCATCCCAGGCGGGGTCAACTTCCCAATAATCAATCTCTTCAATTTTTTCACTGTGCAATCGAAGGGTTTGGGATTCGCCAAGGACGAAGTTTGGGAAGCTTATTCCTGGGATGAGTACCTCCTGAGGGGTTTCCTCCCCAGCCGGAATTTCCGCCCGATGTTCCCTCTGGAAGATGAGAGGTCCTCCGGGGATGGTTACCAGTCTTGAGCGGGTCGTGTGCACCGCACGCCATTTCACATCGTTGGCTATATACCTGCGTCCTAAACGAGCGGCGGCTACGGCGGTCGTTCCGGATCCGCAGAAAAAATCGGCCACCACATCCCCCGGATCTGAAGAGGCCAGAATAATTCGCTCAAGTAGGGCTTCAGGTTTTTGGGTGGGATAGCCGGTGCGTTCGCTGTGCAGGCGAGCGATGACGGGGAAGTACCACCAGTCTTCGGGGACTTTTCCACGTTTCAGGTCGGGTACTTTGCCAAAGCCGGCTTTGGGGGAAGATGCGAAGGTTTTCACCGTGGAGGGATTGTAGGATTGGCGCACTTCGTTCACGTTGAAGGTGTAATCTTTGGTTTTGGTGTAGGCCAGGATGGTATCGTGTTTGCGGTTGAAGGCGCTGCGGATGGGAGAAGGACCGTGATAGACCCAGACGATTTCGTTCAGCAGGCGGTCGGGGCCGAAAATTTCATCCAGTAATAAACGGGCGTAGGCGTTGGCGTGCCAGTCCAGGTGTACATAGAGTGTACCTGTGGGAGCTAACAAGCGGTACATGAGAGCCAGTCGAGGGTATAGCATATCAATGTAAGCCTCGATGTTCGGCCAGCTATCTGTATAACCTTCGACCAGCTCCCATTCTTCGGGGCGACGTGAGTCTTCGTCGCGCCCAACGCGGGCAGGATAGCGTCGGTTAGTAAAGAAGGGAGGGTCAGCGTAGATCAAGTGGATGCTTTCCTCGTATTCCTCCAGTAACGCCGACATAACTGCCAGGTTGTCCCCCAGGATGAGATGATTTTCAGGTTCAGCATGGGGGTAGCCTTGTCCCTCCGGGTAGATGATACTATCGGTGTGCAGGCAAGCCGGGATAGGTGAGGGCGGTGTTTTAGAGGGCCAGATTAATTGAGGCATGGATTCAGGGGTAAGGTATCGGGATTCTAAGTGTCAGAGATCAAGATGGACGATCCCTGGACGTTGGTCGTTATTCTCCGAACTTTTCCTTAAGCAAGTCCTCCAGCGTTAGTTGCCCAATCTCTTGCAGCTCGTAGAATACGCGTTGAGAGGGCTTGTTTATCTTAAGCACACGCTGGAGGTTAATTGGTGTTCCTACAATGACCAAATCTACATCCGCGTTGTTGATGGTGGCTTCCAACTCACGTATTTGTTCATCACCATAGCCCATAGCCGGGAGTACGTCTCCCGTGGTTGGGTACTTGGCGAAGGTTTCTCTGATTGAACCTACCGCGAACGGTCGCGGGTCAACGATTTTAGCGGCCCCGAAACGACGAGCCGCCACCCAACCAGCCCCGTAAGCCATTTCTCCATGGGTCAATGTGGGGCCGTCTTCAATCACCAGGACGCGTTTCCCACGGATAGCTTCGGGATCATCCACAAAGAGCGGAGAAGCTGCCTCGATGATGAGGGCCTCAGGGTTGAGGTTGCGCAGGTTTTCTCGTACGCTGAGCACGTTTTCATAGTTAGCAGTGTCCACCTTATTGATCACCAGGATGTCTGCGCAGCGTGCGTTGGCTTCACCTGGGTGGTATTTAAGTTCATGACCGGGTCGGTGTGGGTCAGCTACTACGATGTGTACGTCGGGAACATAGAAGGGCAGGTCATTGTTCCCACCATCCCATAACACGATGTCCACTTCCTTTTCGGCCTGGCGGAGGATGGCTTCGTAGTCCACACCAGCAAAAACAACCACACCATTGTCAATGTGCGGTTCGTATTCTTCGCGCTCTTCGATGGTGCACTCTTGCTTATCCAGGTCGTTGTAATCCGCAAAGCGCTGCACAGCTTGTTTGGTCAGGTCACCATAGGGCATAGGGTGGCGGATGACCGCTACTTTGTAGCCCAAGTTTCGCAGAATCTGGGAAACGCGACGGGTGGTCTGGCTCTTTCCGCTGCCGGTACGCACTGCGCAGACCGAAACGACCGGTTTCTTGGATTTAAGTTGGGTGTTGTGCAGTCCCATCATGTGGAAATCGGCTCCGGCTGCCAACACGGCAGAAGCCTTGTGCATCACGTACTCGTGGGGGACATCACTGTATGCAAAGACCACCTGGTTGACCTGTTTTTCACCAATTAGTTTGCTGAGGTCACTCTCAGGGTAGATGGGAATACCGTTAGGGTAACGTGATCCGGCCAACTCGGGAGGGTATAAGCGCCCTTCAATGTTCGGGATTTGAGTGGCGGTGAAAGCGGTGACCTCATAATCGGGATTGTTGCGGAAGAAGACGTTAAAATTGTGGAAATCGCGCCCTGCGGCGCCCATGATGATGGTACGGATGGGGGACATCGGAATGTATTGCTCCTTCGTGTGAGGTGAATGTTATAGTCAGGATTTACGCACTTGAGACTTCGCGCTAGCGAACTGCATAGGTGCAACTAGCAAGGGTGGTGAGGTAAACGGGCATAGGAGTAGCCAGGGAAGTTTTAGCTGGTTACATGACCTCCGGTGCGCGGATGCCCAGAAGGGCTAAGGTGTTTGCAATGGCCAGGCGGGAAGCAGCGACGAGGTGTAAGCGCACAGACCGCACAGGTTCCTCAGCCTGGAGTACGGGACACAGGTTGTAAAAATTATTAAAAGCGCGCGCCATTTCGTAAGCCAGGTTAGTGATGTGCAGTGGCTTGAGTTCTTCTGCGGCACGCTGCACGGTGACAGGCAGCAGAGAAATCTGTTCGATCAATTCCACCTCGGCGGCTTCCAGGGGGTGTTCAGGGGTACCTGAGTAACCTTTCAACGTGGAGGGGTCAATATTCGCCCGTTTCAAGATGCTGTTGGCTCGCACGTAGGCGTATTGGATGTAGGGGGCCGCCTGTCCTTCGAAATCGAGGGCGCTTTCCCAGTCGAATGTGACGATCTTCGTATTTTCACGCGCCAGGATAGGATATTTCAGGGCTCCCAAACCAACCGCCCAGGCCACTTTTTGCTTTTGGGTTTCATCCAAAGAGGGGTTTTTCATCTGCACGACTTGTAATGCTCGGTTTGTGGCTTCCCGTATTAAATCCTCCAGCAGTACAACTGTGCCCTCACGGGAGGCCATAGTAACATCCCCCGGCAAATTGACCAACTCGTATGCCAGGTGTTGGCACTGTTTTGCCACCTCGAAACCAGCAATCTCCAGAATTTTCCAGACTTGTTGAAAGTGAAGCGACTGGCGCACGTCTACAACATAAATGGAGCGGCCCAGTTTGTATTCTTTGAACTTAAGCAGCGCTAGCGCCAAATCCAAGGTCTGATAGAGGGCTGTGTCATCGGAGCGTAAGATGACCATGACGCGGTACTTTTCTTTTTTCAAGCCGAGCAGGTCATCAATGCGCACAATGACGGGTCCATCGGGACGTTCGTCCTCCGCGATACCTCGTTGGATAAGCTCCTCTACGATTTCTTTGCCTGGTTGTTCTACCTCGCTGTTGGCATATAACCGGTCGAAGCGGATATCGAGAATCTCATACATTTCGTTAAAGCCATCCAGCGACCACTGGCGGGTTTCCTCCCAGAGAGCCACGACCTGAGGGTCCCGGCGATCCCAGCGCGCGTACAGCTCCCGCACTTCGGCTTCCAGTTCCGGGTTTTCTTCAATGCGTCGAGTGGCTTCAGCGTACAGGTCACCCATCCAGCGGGTGATGTCTTCTTTAGGCTTTTCGTTGGCGTGATGTTTCTGGTAGTTCCACAACCACCTGATGACATGCAAGCCGATATCGCCATAATAGTTCGCTCGGATGACTTCATAACCAGCAAACTCTAAAATGCGGCAGACAACGTCACCCAAGATTGCGCTTCGCAGGTGTCCGACGTGAAAGGCTTTGTGTGTGTTGGGTTGGGAAAATTCCACCATGATGCGCTGGCCTTTAGGCGCACCGCGACCAAAATCCTTCCCTTGTTGTAGTACCGCCAAAATCACTCGACGGCTGAATTCGGCCGGTTCGAAGTATAAATTTAAGTACCCGTTCACTGCCTCCACTCGAGAAATCCCCGAAGGAGCGCCCAGGTAAGCCGCGACTTGCTGGGCCATTTCTTGGGCGCGCTCGGGAACATCCCCCGATTTAGCTGTGCGTGCTTCGTTGGCTGCGACCTGAAAAAACGACGTCGAAATACCCCACTCCCCGGCGAACGGGATAGAGCTCCATTTCAGGACCTCGGGAAGTTGCCATCCTTTCTGGTTGGCAAAAGAGCGGATTTCCCCTTCGATTGCTTGCTGTTCGACCTCGAACATGTGGTTTCCCTCTTTATTTGGAAGAAAGTACCGTCTGCGTGCAGGGAAATTAAGGCGCGCAGATTATATCATGCCCCCTTAATAGACTGACAGTGAACAGCCGCGAATTTTGCTTGCTCTCCCTCCCCTTTCATTTTCTACTCCCAAACAAAGTGCTGTGCCTGTGGGCCGCCTGAAGCCCGGGTTGTCAAGACGCGAATAGCGGGAGCGCCTTGGCTCCCGCTACCACCTGATTATGAAAAAAGTAACCGCTTACTTGGTTTGTTCTTTCTCCTGCGCGGCAAGACGCTTCATTAAACGGCTCTTACGCCGCGCAGCGTTCTTTTTGTGCAGAACACCTTTTTGAGCAGCTTTATCCAGATCGCTGGCAGCAGCCCTGATTGCCTCTTGCGCGGCTTCCGGGTCGCCGCTCTCGATTGCTAAGCGTGCATTCTTGACAGATGTACGCGCTCGACCACGAAAAAATCGGTTGCGCAGGCGGCGCTTGGGGTTCTGACGCATGCGTTTTATTGCAGATCGTGTATTTGCCAAAATCATACCTCCAGACTTACTCTTGGTAACTTGCGGGGGGTCATTTTACCGAAGAGTATAGGATTTGTCCAGATTATCCCGATTGGATAGGTGCATCGGTACTATTTGTGGGATAATAAGGCCGATTTTACCCCGGAGGTGCAATCTGTGAAGTACCCAAAAGTTTGTGTTTTAGGTTTAGGCTACATCGGTCTGCCCACCGCCAGTACTTTTGCCACACATGGGTTACAGGTTATTGGTGTGGACGTCAATCATCAGGTTGTGGAAGCATTACGCAACGGCGACGTACACATCCATGAACCTGGGCTGCGCACGCTTGTCGCTGCGGCGTTACGTTCTGGTAATATGAAAGTCTGTGAGCAACCGGAACCCAGCGACGCCTTTATCATCGCCGTTCCCACACCCGTCAAAGAGGACAAGCGCGCGGATTTAAGCTACGTGGTTTCGGCTGCTCAGTCGATAGTCCCTTATCTGCGGAAAGGCAACCTAGTGATGTTGGAGTCCACTTCCCCTCCGCGCACTACCAGAGCCGTGGTCGCCCCCATTTTAGAGACTGCCGGCCTCCAGTCCGGGCGGGATTTCTACCTGGCATATTCCCCTGAGCGTGTTCTCCCAGGGCACATCTTGCGCGAGTTGATCGAAAACGACCGGGTGATCGGTGGCGTGGATCGGGCTTCCGCGGAGGCCGGGCGTGAGCTATATGCCACCTTTGTGCGTGGAGAAATTGTGCTTACAGATGCTACCACTGCAGAGATGGTAAAGCTCATGGAGAACACTTACCGGGACGTGAATATTGCCATTGCCAATGAATTCTCCCGGCTGGCAGGGCGGTTAGGGGTGAATGTTTGGGAGGCGATAGCGCTGGCTAACCGCCACCCACGCGTGAAAATCCTGCGCCCTGGTCCCGGAGTAGGAGGGCACTGCATCAGTGTCGATCCCTGGTTCCTTGTGGAGGCAGCTCCTGACCTTACCCCGCTCATTCAGGCCGCGCGTCAGGTGAACGACGCCCAACCTGAGACCGTCGTGGAAATGTTGCGCTCTGCTTTGGGTGGGCTTAAAGGTCGGCGTATTTCCGTGCTGGGTTTGGCATACAAAGCGGATGTTGATGACTTGCGTGAAAGTCCGGCAATCGTTGTCGCCCAGGCGTTGGGGCGGGAGGCTGCTCAGGTTATCGTTTTTGAACCTTACAAAACCGGTATTGACCTGCCAGGTGTAAAAACCGCTGACACACTGGAAGCAGCTCTGTCGGAGGCTGAGGCACTAGCTCTGCTCGTTGCCCATGCACCTTTCAAGGATTTGGACCCCCACAAAGTAGCGAATCTGACCACCGCGCGCCTGGTGGTGGATACTGTCAATTTGTGGGATGCTGAGAAATGGAAGAGGGCGGGATTCAAATTCTATCGTTTGGGTGTCGGCCCCTCTGGTTTACTGAACAACTAATCCAGGTTTCGCATGCGCGTTCTATCCATTTTTGGTACCCGTCCTGAAGCCATCAAGATGGCCCCCGTAATCCGGGCGTTGAACCGCGAACCCGGAATGGAGTCTATGGTGTGTGTCACTGCTCAACATCGAGAGATGTTGGATCAGGTGCTTTCATTGTTTGACATCCGTCCCGATGTTGACCTTGACCTCATGCGTCCAGGTCAATCGCTCGCCGAGATTACCGCAGAAGTGTTCACCCATTTGGACCCCGTGTTGGCGAACTTACAACCAGATTGGGTGCTGGTACAGGGTGACACAACCACAGTCATGGCGTCCTCGCTGCTGGCTTATTACCATGGTGTTAAGGTCGGCCATGTGGAAGCGGGATTGCGCACGCGGGATAAGTGGCAGCCATTCCCGGAGGAGGTCAACCGCATGGTGACGGCTGTGGTAGCTGATCTGCATTTTGCTCCTACAGAATGGGCACGCCAGAACTTGTTATCCGAGAATATTCCTTCGAGTCATATTGTCGTTACCGGCAACCCGGTGATTGATGCTTTACAGTGGGTGGCAAAGCAACCGTTCGATATGAGGACCTTGAACATTCCGGAGTTGGGAAATGCTAAAGTGAGGTTGATTTTGGTTACTGCTCACCGGCGCGAAAATTTTGGCGAACCTCTCGAAAATATCTGCCAGGCTTTGCGAAAGGTAGCAAACAAATATAGGGAACAAGTTCATCTAGTGTACCCAGTGCACTTGAACCCGAATGTGCAAGAGCCTGTCTACCGTCTGTTAGATGATGTGCCCAACATCACCTTGATCCCGCCGCTAGACTATTTGCCCATGGTAAATTTGATCAAACGCGCAACCCTGGTGCTTACGGATTCTGGCGGTTTACAAGAGGAGGCCCCTGCGTTGGGTGTGCCGGTCTTGGTGATGCGTGAAAAAACCGAACGCCCAGAAGGGGTAGATGCAGGTACCGTCCGTCTGGTGGGGACAAATCCTGAGCAAATCTATGCTGAGGCCTGCCGCTTACTGGATGATAAAGTGGCACACGAGGAAATGGCGAGGGCGATTAACCCTTATGGTGATGGGCAGGCAGCCGGACGCATTGTAGAAGCCATCCTGAAATACACGTAGGCATTTATTATGCCTCCTGAACAGGATATACCTATTTGATGAGAAAGCATGCTTGAACGTATTTGTCTCGTCCCCTGGGTTTCTGGAGTTGGGGGTATGGTTTCATTTAGGGATAAATTCGTCGCCGGGCTGGTGGCGCGCGGGGTGGATGTCACCTTCGATTTACATAGTGTACATTACGATTCTGTCTTAGTCATAGGCGGGACACGCCACCTGGCAGGTCTGTGGCGCGCGAAACAACGGGGTGTACCTATCGTTCAACGTCTGGATGGCATGAACTGGCTGCACCGTCGCTTGCGGACCGGATTGCGGCATTACCTGAGAGCGGAATATGGCAATTGGTTGTTAGCTTTTATCCGAAATCATCTGGCTGACAGGGTGATCTATCAAAGCCAGTTTGCTCGTGATTGGTGGGAACGGAAGCAAGGTTGTGCTCCAGGACCGGCTGTTGTTGTCTATAACGGAGTGGATCTGGACACCTTTACCCCTTGTGGGAACCATCAATTGCCTTCAGATCGTATCCGAATGCTGTTAGTGGAGGGCAGATTCCAGGGTGGGTATGAATTAGGGGTCGAACATGCGGTTGCCCTGGTAGAGGGGTTGGTGAATAAATATGGTGTAAATATGGAGTTGGTGGTTGTTGGAGGGGTAACACCGCAGGTGCAAATGCGCTGGAGTGAGAGGACGCCAGTGAACCTGACCTGGGCCGGGTTGGTACCCCATGAACGCATACCCGAAGTGGACCGCTCTGCTCACCTGTTCTTCTCTGCTGACCTGAATGCAGCCTGTCCCAACGCAGTGATCGAATCTATGGCATGTGGTACGCCGGTGATCGGTTTTGATACGGGGGCTCTTCCAGAGTTGGTGACTGCTGAGGCTGGCCGCGTGGTGCCTTATGGTGGCGACCCCTGGCAGTTGCATCCTCCGGACATTGACGCCCTGGTCGGGGCTGCTATGGCAGTGATTGAACAACGCACGCATTTCTGCTGGGCAGCGCGGGCGCGTGCGGAAGCCGTCTTCAGTCTGGAGATGATGGTTGAGGGCTACCTGGGAGCCATGCGATGAAGGTGGCGGAGCGTTTAGGTTCGTAGATCCCCTCAACGAAACCTTGTTTATACAAACTTAAGTGTTGATACGCAGTTGTGTGCCGCAAGCGCGACAGAACCGATCTCCTGCGATGGCTTGTTTGCCGCACATGTGGCAGTAAAGGGTTCCTTCTCTTGGAGGACCGCTGTCAATTTGTATTCGTTCCTCGGTCTTGGTCCTTTGAGTTCGGTGGCGTTTTTTCTGCGGCGCGCTTACCCTGGTTGATTTCCGAAACCACCAAACTCCTCCAGCCGTGAACACCACGCCCAGCACAACCAAACCCCACAACAGTATCTTTTTTGTGTTTTCACCCAGAAGCGTGCCAAGAGAAATGGAGGTATCGGTTGGCAGTTGTTCTATACTGAGAGTTTCTGTTTCTTTTTGATAATCCAGCGTAAGCAAAAATGTATCGCCTGCATTGAGGCTGCCAATCATGCCAGAATAATAGATCAGGCTATTAAACCCTTCTGTGACGGTGCTCAAGGAGGGGGAGATATGCATGTCCCTGGCTCCAACCGGTTCCTGAACATGCACGTTCATCACCTGTACAGCATAATCACCTGACCATTGGAACACATAGCGTCTCTCTGTTCCCAGTATGGTTAGAGAGGGGTCGTAATACTCTAAATGCGCTTCGGGTGTAGTGGCAGTGAAGGTGATGAATGCCCACTCGTCCGATACAGTACGCTCATATTCTGTTTCATATAGCTCGCCGTCGGATTCCCTAACAGTTACCGCGAAAGGCTCACCCGCGGCTGCAGGAATACGTAAAGTTAATTCGAAGGGTAAAACAGCATCAGCCGGCAAGGTCACTTGAAGGATCACCAGCATCTCAGGACGGTCATATTCCGGCCAGAGGTTAACTTCAAGGACCTCAAGGGTAACCTCATTTTGTGCCTGGACGTTCTGCAAAGGAGCCACCAAAAGAGCCAGTAAAAGTACAGGTGCTATTTTGACCCCAAAAAACTTGCCAAATATAAAAGGGGTGCTAACGCGGTTGTTTCTATTCATGGGTGTATTTACTCCCACCGGTCTTCGCACCTGGATGAAGGCGATAGTTTGGTTGCCTGGTGGGAATCGGGCTATAGTTTACCATGATGGTGCGGTTTAGAAACACACCCCTAATTGCCCAACGGTGGACTGTGTGGGAAAAAGCATCCAGGAATGGTTTGAGCACGGAATTAAAATAAAGTTGCTAATTATAAAACAAGCCATATAAAAAATTTATAAATTGAGTATAATATTTCAAAAATTCAAAAGTGATATTGACAAGAAATTGACTTTGTATTAACATTTACACGTCCTGGTTTTGTTACCTCAAAGCCAAAATTTTGATTGAGGGCACCATTCTCACTTTGTGGTTATTTGATCAACAGACTTCCTTCGAGACGAGAACCTATGGAAAAAACACATCAACAACCCTTGCTCACGCCGATCATGCGCTGGTTCATGTTCGCCATGGTGTTGGCCAACATCGCTGGGGGTATGTTCCCCATGCTGCTTCCTATTTACCTGACCGAGTTGGGTGCCAGTGTCGGCCAGGTAGGGTTGGTCTTTACCTTATCCTCGATTGTAATCTTGATACTCCAAATTTTCGGAGGCTGGCTTTCGGATTCCATTGGTCGTTTGCGTGCCATTGCCATTGGCAGCGTAGGAGGAATTTTTGGGTTTATGGCTATGTTGCTGGCTCCTACCTGGCAGTGGATGTTGCTGGCCATATCTGTAAACCAGATTCCCTATGCCTTGGTAGGCCCCAGTTTTGGGGCTTTCATTGCAGAGAATTCGACTGAGGAAAACCGGGGTAAGGTCTACGGAATAACGGATACCATCTTTCAGATCACGGGTGTGTTGGGTCCCCCGTTGGGAGGATTCCTGGCAGGTGGTTTGGGGTTTAAGTTTATGCTTTTAGTCGCTGGGATTCTCTATGCTACTGCCGCCTTGCTGCGCATCTGGATGGCGACGACCATGCGCTCCCCAAGCGAGGCCGAACCGAAAAAACTCACTCTGCTGTCCCTGAAGAGCAGTATGCGAACCATGTTCACTATCCTTCTGGGAGGCGGGGTAGTTACCTGGATATTTGTCACTGATGGGGTTAGAGATATTGCCTTCAGATTATCGGGTGAACTGCAACCCTTATACCTGGAGCAAATCGCCGGTATCTCTGTAGAGCAGATCGGAATCCTTGGGTCGATCTTTTCGATGGCAATGATGTTTACGCCTATCCTATCAGGGAAGATTTCAGATAAATATGGCGAACGGGTGCCTATCTCCATGGGTTTTTTACTGGTGTTCATAGCGTTTATGATTTTCCTGAACGTAGATGCTTTTTTGGGATTTGCGGTTACCTGGGTGGTCTTTGGGAGCGGTGTGGGTTTGTTGAGCCCTGCTTATCAATCCCTGATCTCAAAGGTGATACCTCAGAATATGCTGGGTGTGTTTACGGGACTGTTCCGCAGCAGCCTTGGGTTGATCTCTCTTCCGGCTCCGTGGTTGGGGGCTCAGATATGGGAGCGCTTCACACCACGGTTGCCGTTTATCATAACAGCAGCAGTAGCCCTGGTTACGGTTATCCCTACCTGGTTTAAGTTTAAAGTACCAGAGAAACAAGAAACACCCCCCAGGGATGTCCCGATTGAGGCGATTGCTAAAGTTGAAACCGGAACCATGGATTGAAAGGTGGGGAGCCATAGAACAGAACCTGAATGTGAGGTAACCGGGAGGGCGCAGAATGTTTCATCTTTGGTCAGGGGTTTTACAGAGACGTCTGGGACGAGAATCCCATTCCAAATACACAGAGCAAGCTGAAATCCTGTTCATTGTTTTTCTCGTGTCCCGGACAGGATGCTCTAAAAGACTCTTTTTGTACCGGTTAGAAGGAATTTATATGTATAATTATCCCGTATTTATTTCCGGATCACGACACTGGAATGAGCGTGGCGTCGAAAGACAAATAAGAAGCAACACACTATATTAGGAGGCAGACATGACGGATGAAAAAGCGGAGGAAAAAGAGGCGGAGAAGAGAGAGGAAAAGTCCCCCGAGGAAAAAAGTTGGGAAGAAAAGTGGCGCCGTGATCCACTAGGGACGTTGATCTGGGGTCTCATTTTTATCTGGGCCGGGCTGGTGTTATTTGCCGATTATTTGGGTTTGCTGGATAACCTAATGGCTTATATGCCAGAGACAGGCATGGGAGTGTGGTCTTGGGTTCTTGGGGGAGCAGGAGTGCTCATCCTCATCGAAGTGCTTGTGCGTTTATTGATGCCCGAATATCGCAAACCGGTAATCGGCAGCCTGGTCATTGGGGTTGTATTGATTGGGATAGGATTAGGAGGAACGCTGGGATGGAAGTTGATCGGACCCTCTATACTCATTATTTTGGGTCTTTCCATCCTGCTCCGCGGTTTTTTCCGGAAAAAGTGATCTGTTTTCCTGGTCTCTAAATCACCAATCTAATCTATAGGCGTCCCAGGTTGAAGGTCATCCACTCATTCCAGTAGTAGCGCAGAGGCGTCCACCAATACTCTCGGCCAATGCAGCGGAAGTAAGGTGAGATAAAAGCCAGGATGATGTCACCAATGCGGTAGCGTGGCAGGATAGGCGTAGAGACGATCAGGCTGCCCATCTCGCCGGGGTGCATCTGGTGAAGCATCTTAATCCCGGAGCGTGTTTTGACCTCAAAGAAGAAGAGATCGTAGTTTGGCACCCAGGCCCGTTTCTCATCTTGTTGCTGTCCGAACATCCCCTCTGTTGCGCCGTAGATTTCTCGGATTGTGGCTGGACCATAGAGGGCGTTTAACGCAGGTTGGTGTTGGGTGTTGATGCCTGGGGTGCTGCCCAATGTCATAACCTGGGTGTGCCATATATCCTTGGGGTAAAGTTTGTGTGTCTTGCGTAGATAGCGGCCAAAGCGGAGGGCAGTGGGGCACACTCCCCCTACCAGGGTGACGTTCTCATCCTTGCACTTCTCATAGGCCAGCTCGAAACGTCGCTCCCAGTCCTGTATAGATTTTCCGCCTCCCAGGGCATCGATCTCCTCCTGGGCTGGAATCGAGCGGATGGGTGTGGACTGGGAGACGTGCCGGGTGTAGATGCCTGAACTATATCCGTATTCCAGTTCACGTTCACCCACCTTCACTGTTCCCACTACCGAGGGGAAGTTCAGATTTAGGTTAACACCTGCAAACACGTCGGACCGTTTTGTGCTGGCGATGTAATTCATAACTGCTCGACCAGCGCTGACACGCATAGCTAAGTCTGTGGGTGTCATGGGGATAAACTTTGATTCGTCCCCGGTTGTTCCTCGGGTGATTGCCCAGCCGATTGGCTCCTCGTAGAGCAGCAATTTTACGTCGCCCTCCATTACCCGCTGGATGTAGGGTTTATATCCTTCATATGTAGTGATGGGAAAAGCACGTCTGTAGTCTTCGATGGATTCGATATGGGCTGCACCCTGTTGATGGCCGTATGTTGTTTGGGCGTACCCCTTGAGCAGGTTATGAAGTACCTCCTCTTGGGCTTTTTGTGGGTCTGCAACTGCCTGGTGCCAGGGCTTGAGCATGTGGTCGAGTATCAGGCTTGCTGCCTGGGGGTCGATGTTCATGGTTTGGGTCCTCCTGGTTTGCTAGGTGGGTAGTTCTTTGTAGGTGGTCTCAAGGTCTTTTACTCGCATGGTAAAGCTGCCACAAATGTCCTAAAACACTTTCCAACCGTTGGCCAAGCGCTTCTCCTGCTTTGGTGGTCACATCATCTTCATTCTCGAATACTGCGTAAGGCACGTTTGTCCCTTGTACCGTGACGAACTCTGGATCGGGTGCGCTGATTGTGGCCCAGTCGCAGTCCCTATATAATCTGAACATCTTATCATCAGGCAAGCCGTGCTCCAGGATGCTGTCTGGTCGCTGGGGATTATAGCGTGACCTGTTTTTACGCAATGACTCTTCCCAAGGTACGTTGACATACAGGATGGCTAATCGCTTCACCACTTCGTCACTCAGATGCTCGAAAGCTTTTGTATAGCCTCCATGCTCTTTCCCCCGTGAGAATTCCAGTATGATGGATTGTGTGGAGTGCAGCTTGGGGTTATCGTGGAGTTTTTTGTTATATTCCAAACAGATTCGACGGACGAGCAGATTCCAAAGGTGGTCACCTATGAAATATTTCTCCTTGTCGGTATGCAGACGCGGGTAACCCATCTTTGAGAGGATGTCATCTTCTTCGAACCAAGTCCATATCATGGGGAAATCGTCAATGACCTGGAATTCTCCGATATGAAAGCGCTCTATTCGGCTGGCCAGGGGTGTTTGTTTCAAGTAATGGATGATTTCGCTTTTACCTGCAGCTGGGCGGGCGATGAAGAACAGGATGTCGAAGGTGTTGTGATTTTCCATTACAATCTCCCGATGTGAAATCAAGGGATATTTTCGTGTATACCGGTTGAAATTGTCAAGCGCCTGCATTTACAAAGCTTTGACCTTTCTGATAAACTTCAAAGTGGCTCAACCAGATTTACCTTACCAACTTTTTCCGAGGAGAAGGCCCGAAAGGAAGATGACCAGCGTAAAAAAGACCTTTCCTGGTCGTATGGCGTTACAACAGCGCGTGCTGCCTGTTTATCGGGCAGCATTCTTCGATGCCCTGGCTGGAGCTTGCGAAGGTGGGCTAAGCATTTTTGCCGGGCTGCCACTTCCCCAGGAAGGTATTAGCTTGGTTGAAGGTTTACAGATAGCTCGATTTGTCTTGGCACGTAACCGTCACTTTAGCGATCCTTCTTCCTCTCTTTACTTCTGCTGGCAGAGTGGCTTACTTGCCTGGCTCAGGGACTGGAATCCGGATGCCCTAATTGTAGAAGCCAACCACCGCTATCTGAGCACGCGGCGCGCAGTGAAATGGATGCATGCTCGCGAGCGACCGGTGATTGGCTGGGGGTTGGGTGCACCCAGCGGGAAGGGGGTGTGGGGAGTGTTGTTGAAAGCTTCTCGATGGGGGTTTTTGCTTTTGTTGGATGCGGTAATTGCTTACAGCGCCCGCGGTGCTGAGGAGTACCGTGCTCTTGGTGTGCCAGATGAACGTGTGTATGTTGCCCCCAACGCAGTGGCCCCCCGGCCGGTTGTGGCTCCTCCTGAGCGTCCCTCGACCTTTATCGGACCCCCTACCGTACTTTTTGTTGGACGGTTACAGGTTCGCAAACGGGTGGACAATCTGTTGCGTGCCTGTGCCGCTCTTCCCATGAACTTACAACCCCGTATGGTGGTCGTGGGTGATGGCCCTGCCCTGGAAGAATTGCAGAGGTTGGCAAAGGACATCTACCCTCAAACGGAGTTTGCCGGAGTGAAGCACGGGCTTGAGCTGGAGGCTTATTTTACGGCTGCTGATGTGTTTGTCTTGCCCGGCACGGGGGGGCTGGCGGTGCAACAGGCTATGGCATACGGTTTACCCACCATCGTCGCTCGCGGGGATGGTACGCAAGAAGACCTGGTACGGCCAGATAGTGGTTGGCTGGTGCCACCAGATGATGTAGAGACTTTAACCATTACCTTGCGCGAGGCGCTAAGTGACCCCACTCGCCTGCGTAGGATGGGGGCTGCATCCTATTGCTTTGTATGTGAGGAGGTTAACATAGAGAAGATGGTGGAGGTGTTCGTGGAGGTGATCGAGGCTGTCACGCGTGTTAGATAGGAACAGATTGGAAAGTTGAGTACGTTGGGATTGGTGTGAAAAGTGGGAAAAAGGTGAGGGTGGGCAAACAGGCGTAAGTCCGTTTGTGTTTCGTTATCCATAAAGGAGTACAAAGTCAGGGAGAAGTGCTCCTTAATGTGAATGTGGCCGGGTTTTGCCCGGCCACATTCTTATGAACGTTGCTTATAACGCTTCTTGGACCAGTTCCATGATGTCCTTGACTTCGATTTTATCGCTCAAACCCAATGTCTTCACGGCGTCTTCCAGCATGTTCAGACAGAAGGGGCAAGCCGTGGCGATGATGTCTGCGCCCGTGCTGAGAGCCTGGCGAGCGCGGGCGTGTGAGGCGTGTCCGTTTTCACCATGCCCTTCAAACCACATCCTGCCTCCGCCACCACCACAACACATACTGTTTTCTCGGTTTTGCTCCATCTCGATGAGCTCAACACCAGGGATGCTCTGCAGGATGGTGCGCGGCTCGTTGAAGACCTTGTTTTGAATGCCCAGGTAACAGGGGTCGTGGTAAGTGACCCTCTTTCGGAGGCTACCTTTGAAGGTCAATTTACCTTCAGCAATCAACCGGGCGATGAATTGGGTGTAGTGTTCGACGGGCAGTTCGAGGCCAGGGTAGTAATTTTTATACACGTCAAAGCAGTGGGGTGAGATTGTGACCATGCGCTTGGCCTGGGCAGAAGCGAGAAGCTCACTACGTTCTTCGGCTATCATTTCGAACAGGCCTGCCTCGCCGATACGGCGGGTTTCACTGCCGCAGCAGGCTTCTTCGTCGCCCAGCGTTCCCAATTGGATCCCAAGTTTGCGCATGGTTTTCACCATGGCTTGGGGAGCTTTTTGTGCCCGTGGGTCGTAGCATGAGAGACAGCACACGAAATAGAGTGTGTCAACGGCTTCCTCGATGGCATTTCTCAGGCCAAGCCCCTCGGCCCATAGCTGCCGGTCTTCGCGTGGGTACTCGAAGGGGTTGTTGTTACGGTAGGTACTGGTGAGTGAGACGCCGAGGGTGCGTGGAACTTTGCCCTCCTCGACCCAAATGCTGCGCAATGAAGGTGATGTGGCTCCAGGTTTCAGTTCCTTGGGGCAGAGGGCGTTGCACATGTAACACGTTGTGCAGTCCCATAATGTGGGCATGTTTGCCATGTGTTCGTCCTTTCCACGATCGCGGGAGTCGGACACGCGTAAAAAGGCCTTCAACATGGCGTGTGGGCCGATAAAATCCTTTTCTACGTTGACCACCGGGCAGGCTGAATAGCAGATACCACACATGATACACATTTCTGCGTGGTTATACGTGGATATCTCGTCGGGGGGAACAAGAAATTCTTTCTCTGGCAGCTCCTTGGGAGGGATCAGCCAAGGTTTCACGTTCAGGTATTGATCCCAGAATGCTTCCCGGTCTACTACCAGATCCTTGATGATGGGCAGGTAGGATAACGGTCGGATGATCACTTTACGTTCTGCGTCCAGCGTTTCTTTGAGGGGGGTTTTACACACCAGGATGTTCCGACCATTGACGTTGGCGGCGCAACTACCGCAAATGCCGTGACGGCAGGAACGCCGGAATGTGAGGCTGCCATCCTGTTCGGTTTTGATCTGGTGCAGGGCGTCTAACACCGTGGTTTCAGATCCATAAGTCACTTCGAACGTATCGAAATAGGGTGCATCGTCAACATCAGGGTTAAAGCGTTGGATGCGCAGAGTGGCGGTTCGGTTTTCCTTCGCCATAGAGCAATCTCCTTGGATGTCGGTTAGCATGGTTCATGTTTTTTCTGAAGACTGGGACTTGCCTGTAACCCACTCGGTGGAAGTCATTCATAGCAGTTGACATGGGACCCAGACGATGATTAATATTTCCGCTCTTTGGGTGGATACCGATCCCAATCAATGTACACGTCTTTGTACGAGAGGACGGGTCTTCCATCGGCTCCTTTGTAAGCCAGTGTGTGTTTTAGCCAGTTGTCGTCGTCTCGTTGGGGATAATCTGTGCGGTAATGAGCGCCCCGGCTCTCTGTGCGGGAGAGGGCGCCAGCAATGATAACCTCACTAAATGTGAGCAGGTGGTGGGCTTCCAATGTCGCCAGTACATCCGTGTTGAAGCGGGAACTTTTATCCATCACCCGGGCATTTGGAAAGCGATTTTGCAAAGAGCGCACTTTTTCGAGGGCTTTCCTAAGTTTTGCTTCGTCGCGGAAAACGCCGCAGTTCTCTGTCATGGTGTGTTTTAATTCTTGGACGATGACTTCAACCCTTTCGGTGCCCGGGTTATCCAGCATGCGTTGTATGCGCTTTTGGTTTTGAGCACCGGGGTCGCCTGTCACGGGATGTAATTTGGCCCCATTCTGGACGAAATCAGCGATGGCGTTACCGGAGCGTCGGCCGAAGACCGAGGCGTCTAGCAGGCTGTTGGTGCCCAGCCGATTTGCGCCATGCACACTAATGCAGGAGCATTCACCGGCCGCGTAGAAGCCTTCAACGGGCGTGCCTGAAGCATCTGCCAGCACCTGCCCATCGGCAGTGGTAGGGATGCCTCCCATGCTGTAGTGAGCGGTAGGCTGGATGGGTACAGGGGCTTCAATTGGGTCTACCCCAGTGAAATCAATGGCCAGTTCTCTGATCTGTGGCAGACGTTCCATGATTTTCTCTGCCCCTAGGTGACGCAGGTCGAGCAGGATAGCTTCACCGTCTATCCCGCTGCCGCGTCCTTCGTCAATTTCCGTCTGCTCAGAACGGCTTACCAGGTCACGCGGGGCAAGTTCCATTTTGTCCGAGGCGTATCGCTTCATGAAGCGTTCGCCATCCTTATTGAGCAGGTAGCCACCCTCGCCCCGCGCGGCTTCACTTAACAAGATGCCATGCTTGTATATGCCCGTAGGGTGGAATTGTACGAATTCCATGTCCATGAGCGGTACTCCGGCATTGTAAGCGATGGCAATGCCGTCCCCAGTGTTAGCATAGGCGTTAGAGGTGATTCTGTAGGCTCTCCCGTAACCACCGGTGCCGAACATCACGGCTTTGGCGCGCATGGTGTGAATTTCGCCAGTGCGTACATTAATAGCTGTAACGCCACGGCAGATGTTGTCTTCGATGATGAGATCCATGCAGTACCACTCGCTGTAAAATTTAACCCCCTCACGAAGTGCCTGTTCATGGATGGTATGCAACAACACGTGACCAGTGTAATCGGCGGCATAAACAGCTCGCGGCACGCTATGTCCACCAAAACGGCGTTGGGCGATGCGGCCGTCAGGTAATCTGCTGAACACACAGCCCATGTGCTCGTACTCAAAGATGATCTCGGGGGCATCCTTTACCAGGATTTCAATCGCGTCTTGATCTCCCAACCAGTCGGAACCCTTGATCGTATCGAACATGTGAAGCTCTAAGCTGTCAACTGGTTCTTCGCCGGGAGGGATGGGCTCCAATGGACCGCGAGGTCCAGTACCTGCAACCGGGCGTACGTTGTTCAGGGCAGCAGCAATGCCTCCCTGAGCAGCACCGCTGTGAGAGCGCAGGGGGTGTAATTTGGATAGCACACCGATATCCTTTACGCCTCGCTTTGCGGCGGTCATTGCTGCCCAACTGCCAGCCAAACCGGCCCCGACGATGATGACATCGTGGGTGATAGTTTCGGATATTTTCATAGGATTTTTCCTCTTAGATGGAGCTGCTGATATTTGGGTATCGGTTGCGGATAGATAAGACAAGGACGGGTTACATTATAGCATTAAGCGGATTCGGGGAAAAATAAAAGTGAGAGATGTCACCCTTTTTATGGTGACGGATGTCCTTCTGCTACAGGTTGAAACATTCCTGTCTTTATCCCACCCTCCCACCTGTTTTTTGCTTGGGTAGTGACCATTGGCAGTGTCTTTTCCCTGGCTGCCTGCCCACCCTTGGTTACACCATGTCCGGATACTGATGAAAAAGGAAACTTGTCGAATTGGTGGATAAATGCTACGATATCATTGGTTCATGAAATAATATGACCAATTCCTATCAGAGGTATGTTGCGCTCTTCAACCATAAGACCATCAGATATCACAGAGTGCTACAATGAGAAGAAAAGTTAAATGGAGCCAGCTTTGGCAAAAAGAGGAGTTACGCAAGCGTATCTTGGTAACCCTCTTTTTACTTGTTGTTTACCGCTTGGCTGCCAACGTGCCGGTTCCAGGAGTTGATAAGCAGGTATTGGCTCAAGCAGTCAAGACGAACACCTCCCCTGGCATGCTCATTGAATTGTTGGATCTGCTTTCGGGAGGTACATTTGCCAAGTTTTCCGTGCTGGCTTTAGGGATTCAACCGTACCTGGCCGCCATGGCATTGGTACAGGTCTTCCTCCCATTGTTTCCTGCACTCAAAGAGCGGGTTGAGGACATCCCCTCTCTGGGTAGAAAGATGCTCGCTCGTTGGGCTATTCTCTTAACGATCCCACTTGCGTTGCTCAATGCGTTTGGACAGATCCGCCTATTATCGCCGATATATTGTGAAGCCGAGTTGACCATCCTGCCCCAATTTGGCTTCAGAGAGGGCAACCTGCTTTTTACCTTGACCACCCTCATCACCATGACCACTGGCTCCTTATTCGCTGTGTGGCTTGCGCACCTGATAGGGGAATACGGGATAGAACGGCAGGGGATCAACCTCATCCTGGTCAGTGGTATCGTTGTGGGTATATACCATCGGATTGTCGGACTACCGATGAGTTGCAATGTCAAGGGTTAAGTTTTAGGGAAAGTCGGCCGGACGGATTTTGGCTGAACCGATTCATAAGCAGAGCACCTTCCCGGAGGCCGGAGACCAGTCAAGGGCGGCGAAGCCG